>NZ_CBCSFH010000006.1:0-267591 GCF_965138835.1 Mesobacillus thioparans
CTTGATTGGTACCCTTATAGAGATGAAGTTGACTACATAAGGGTANCTTTCCNCTTGAATGATGCCCTTATAGAGGCGAAGTTGCTTCTATAAGGGTATCTTTCCTCTTGAATGGTGCCCTTATGAAGCGAAGTTGCTTCTATAAGGGTATCTTTCCGCTTGATTGGTACCCTTATAGAGATGAAGTTGACTACATAAGGGTACCTTTCCGCTTGAATGATGCCCTTATAGAGGTGGAGTTGCTTGCATAAGGGTATCTTTCCGCTTGATTGGTACCCTTATAGAGATGAATTTGACTACATAAGGGTACCTTTCCACTTGAATGATGCCCTTATAGAGGCGAAGTTGCTTGCATAAGGGTATCTTTCTGCTTGAATGGTGCCCTTTAAGAGGCGAAGTTGCTTGCANAAGGGTATCTTTCCTCCTGAATGGTGCCCTTTAAGAGGCGAAGTTGCTTGCATAAGGGTATCTTTCCTCTTGAATGATGCCCTTATAGAGGTGGAGTTGCTTGCATAAGGGTATCTTTCCTCTTGAATGGTGCCCTTATAGAGGTGAAGTTTACTACATAAGGGTATCGGTGCCCCTTATAAAGGTGAAAATGATGACCGCTCATGATGCAACATTACAAGTCAGGACACCATAAACCTAAATAATAAAGCCAGCTCATAAATAAATTGAGCTGGCTCTAGTCTTAATCCTTTTTAACAGGTAATCCTTCTTTTTCCCATGCGGAGAAGCCGCCTTCGAGGTTGAGTACGTCCTTGAAGCCGTTTTTCAGAAGCAGGCTTGTTCCGATTGCGGAGCGTGCGCCTGACTGGCAATGGGCGATGATTTTCTTGTCTTTTGGTACTTCGTCAAGTTTGTCGGTCAGGTTGCCGAGCATCATATGATGGGCACCGGGGATGTGGCCGCTGTCCCATTCGCTCTGGTTGCGGACGTCGATGACGAAGTAGTTTTCGTCTTCCATCAGTTCTTTTGCCTCACTGGCGGTTACTGATTTGTATTCCTCGTGGCTTCCGCCGAGCTCTTTCGGATCGACATACCCTGTTACCTGATCCAGCCCGATTGACTGCAGGGATTTTTTTACTTCCGGCAGTTTTTCCGGATCTGCGATCAATACGATGTCCTGGTTATAGCTTAACAGCCAGCCTGCCCAGTTTGTGAAGGATTTATTGTACGGAATGTTGATTGTTCCTTCAGCATGCCCGTTAGCGAATTCACTTGCCGGCCGGGTATCTACCACTGCAGCATCTCCTGTGTCGGACAGTGCCACTTTAGGGGTTTCCTCGCGTCTGAGCAATTCAGGGCCTTCTTTGTTCAGCTTTTTCATCTGGGCGAAGTATTTCGGAGGCTCCGGCTGTCCGGCTAGCAGCTCCTCAACAAATTGATCCTCTTCTTTGATCTGGAAAGCCCAGTTGAATTTTTTCTCATAACCCAGAGTCGACATCGGGACAGCGCCAAGGGATTTTCCGCATGCGCTTCCTGCTCCGTGTGCTGGCCATACTTGCAGGAAGTCAGACAGCTTTTCCACTTTCCGGAGGGATTCGAACATCTGGCGGGCTCCTGCCATCGAGGTATCCTTGATGCCTGCCGCTTTTTCGAGTAAATCCGGACGGCCGACATCGCCTACAAACAGGAAGTCGCCCGTGAAGATGCCCATCGGTTCATTGGCGCCGCCGCCCTTATCCGTCAGCAGGAATGAGATGCTTTCCGGTGTATGCCCAGGGGTGTGGAGCACTTCAAAATGAATATTCCCGACATTGAAAGTCGATCCCTCAGTCAGCAATTCATGCTCATACTGGTCGACATATTGATACTTCCAGTCCTTATCCCCTTCATCGGAAACATACAGCTTTGCTCCATGGTGGTGGGCAAGCTCCCTTGCTCCTGACAGATAATCCGCATGGATATGGGTTTCAGTTGCGGCAGAGATCGTGAATTCTTCTTTTTTGGCAATATCCAGATAAGGCTGGATATTCCTTGCCGGGTCAATGACGAGCGCCTCGCCCGTCCTCTGGCAGCCGATCAAGTATGACATATGTGCAAGCTGGTCATCAAAAAACGACTTAAAATACATAAGAATTCCTCCTTCATTTTTTAATAGGTTTATGAAGAACATACTCTGTTATACCCCGTACCATATTTTTTAAAAGTCAAAAAAAATACCAGCGCCGGGTGCTGTTTAAAACCCAATATATACCTATATCTGTATTTTACTCTGTTAAAATCTCTTCTTCAAATAAAAGAACCTGCTTCAAAGCGAAAGCAGGTCTAGGTTCTTGCGGTCTTTTTCATCATCAAAATATAGAGAATGATCGAGGCAAAAACGGAAATGGCAGAAGCGATATAGATGCTTCCATATCCAAGCCAGTGGCCAATCTGGCCAAAAGCCATTGCACCGACACCGACACCTAAATCGAAAAAGGAAAAGAAGGTGGCGTTCGCCATCCCTTTCCTGTTCATCGGAGCATCCTGGACAGCCCACGCCTGCAATGCGGGCTGGACGGAACCAAAACCGAATCCATACAGGCCCGCTGCAATGAACATCACCAGGCTGTTCGGCAGCCAGGCCAGGAGGATCATGGCAATCAGGATTAAAAGTGTTCCAGGCAGGAAGACTGCACCATGTCCTTTTTTATCATAAAGCTGGCCGGCAAATGACCTGGACAGCATCAAGGTCATCGCAAAAATGAAAAAGTACCACTCGATCCCGGCGATTCCCTTCTGCGCTGAGTAAAGCGGCAGGAATGAAGCGATGCCTCCAAAGGTGATGGTTATGAACAATAACAGGAAGGACGGCTGCAGGGCAGACTTTTCATATACATCCCATCTGCGCTTCACTGTGTCTTCTTCTGCTTTCTCCGCCTTTTTATAGGTGATCCTCGAAGCTAGGAGGAATGCAGCAAGGCCCAGAACGGCGCTGATTAAAAATAACTGCTTGAATGTGATCGCTGCAGCAAGGGCAAGACCAAGCGTCGGCCCCATCGCGAGTGCAACGTTCCCGGAGAGCCCGAAGTATCCCATTCCTTCTCCTCTGCGCCGAGGCGGAATTAAATCCGTTGCGATCGTACCGGATGCTGTCGTCGAAAATCCCCAGCCAACCCCCTGGATAATCCGCATGAAAAACAGAAAGGCGATTCCGGATGCAAACCCAAACGAGCCGACAGAAATCACGAAGATGACCAGTCCTATCAGGTAAATGAACCCTCTCCCTTTCGTTTCCAGCATCCGGCCGGCAAATGGCCGAACGAGCAATGCTGAAAACGTGAAAATTCCTACGACAAAACCGATCAACTGGTCATTTCCACCCAAATGCTCGACAAATAGCGGAATGGTAGGCAATGTCATTTGAAATCCCAGGAAAATAAAGAAATTTGCCAGGAATATAAACAAGAAATCCTTGCTCCATATTTTTTCAGTGCCCTGATTTTGTTGAGCTCCTTTTGCTGATTGATCCATCTGCTTTCATCCTTTCTGACTTAATTTTTAAGGCACTGTTGCCACTTCTTCCTTTAAAAAGGCTGTTATCGTAAAGATTGTTGTTAAAATCCTAAAGCCGATTTTAACGTGATTATAGTCATTTTATATGTCGGTACTAAGTTTGCAAGCTCTTTTCTCATAATAAGCTTTAATTGCGTGAA
Organism: Mesobacillus thioparans; assembly: GCF_965138835.1. Taxonomy (NCBI): domain Bacteria; kingdom Bacillati; phylum Bacillota; class Bacilli; order Caryophanales; family Bacillaceae; genus Mesobacillus; species Mesobacillus thioparans. The sequence goes on from NZ_CBCSFH010000006.1 coordinate 3,642, forward strand.
TAATCTTAGATAATACAATCCTATTTTGTAGGCAATAGCAACAAAGTTGATAAAAGAGCCTTTAAAAAAGAATCGTGTTCAATATTCTGTCAATTTGTTGTTGCGGTTTTGTGAACAGATTCACAATTCTCTCATCTTTCTTTCGGATTCTGATATATTGTAAGTGTAATCAATATTTACTTATTTTTGAAGGGAAGCGATTTAGATGTTAGCGAAATGGTTAAGAGAAAACAATATTGCTGCTGGCCTGTTGACTGTCATAAGGGTATGGCTCGGATATAACTGGATGACTGCTGGTTGGGGAAAATTGACTGGTGAAGGGTTCGATGCTACTGGCTATCTGAAAAATGCGGTTGCCAATCCGGTGAAAGGTCCAGACGGACACATGGTTTATGGATGGTATGTGAACTTCCTTGAAAACTTTGCACTTCCGAATGTCGACCTGTTCAACTTCATCGTTCCGCTTGGTGAATTCCTGATCGGTCTTGGATTGATCCTTGGTTGCTTGACTACTGCTGCTATGTTCTTCGGACTTGTGATGAACTTCAGTTTCTTCCTTGCAGGCACTGTATCTCATAACCCAACTGACATCTTCTTCGGCTTCATCCTTCTGTTCGCTGGCTACAATGCTGGCAAATACGGTTTAGACCGCTGGGTGGTTCCTTTCATCCGCAAGACTGTTTTAAAAAGGGAACCGGAAACTGCACATAAAGCCGTTTAACTTAAAAGTCTGAAAGAGCCTGTGTCATGCAGGCTCTTTTTCTTGGCTTTGAAATCCTTCCTCGTTCAAAATCCTGACAATATGTTATTGCTATTTTGTGAACAGCGTTCTCAAGCACTCATCATAATACAGAAAACCAATATAGTGTAGTGTAATCAAATATCAGTCATTTTGAAGGGAAGCGATTCATATGTTCGCGAATTGGTTAAGGGAAAACAATGTCGCAGCTGGCCTGCTGACAATCATTCGGATCTGGCTTGGATACAACTGGATGACAGCCGGATGGGGAAAATTGACCGGAGAGGGATTTGATGCAACAGGGTATTTAACTAACGCCATTGCCAACCCCGTCAAAGGTCCAGATGGAATTGTTTATGGATGGTATGTATCTTTTCTGGAAAACTTCGCACTTCCAAATGTTGACTTCTTCAACTTCATCGTTCCTGTCGGTGAATTCCTGGTTGGTTTGGGCCTGATTCTCGGCTGTCTGACAACAGCAGCAATGTTCTTCGGATTGATCATGAACTTCAGCTTCTTCCTTGCAGGAACCGTATCCCATAACCCAACAGACATCTTCTTCGGCTTCATCCTCCTGTTCGCAGGGTATAACGCAGGACGATATGGTTTGGACCATTGGGTGATCCCATTCATCCGTAAAACAATCTTTAGGAACAAAGCAGCAACGAAATGAATAAGCAAGCCTCCTGAGTGAACTCAGGAGGCTTTTTTCATTCCATGTCGATGCTCTAATTGGTCTCACATTCACATGACAATGAGTTTGAAGACGGTTAATCCAAGGCCGATCAGGAAGCCGCAAACCGCGCCATTGACCCTGATCCATTGCAGGTCTTTCCCGACATTGTTTTCCATCATGTCAATGAGTGTTTCCGTATCAAGCTTATCCAGGTTTTCTCTGACAAGCTTCCCGATCTTTGAATGGTTCCTTTCAATCAGCCCGGCAATTTTCGCATGCAGCCAGCTTTCGATTGCTGCTACTTTCTCGTCATCCGCTCTGATTTCCTCGATGAATTTTTTCACAAGTGGAGTGATCGTGTCATCCACAAAACTGTCCTTTTCGATAAGCACAATCACACGATCCTTTGACTTGGCCAGGACTCCCTTGATCTGTCCTGTTAAATCCATTTCCTCGACCATTTTATTTTTCCAGGACTGGATTTCAGTCATAAGGGCTTCACGCTCACTGATGCCACCCAGCTCTTTGCGGATTTTATCCAAGATCATGTGGCGGTATCGGTTATCATCCTGCTGCAGGTTTTTCATTCTTTTTAAAATGAATGATTGCAAAATATTGCCGACCTTTTCTTCGGTGATCATATTGCTGAATGATTGAATCGCGAATTTCATGAGACCATCCGCTTCAGTTGTATCGATTGCCTGCTTTCCAAGCTTGCCAAGCACCATTTTCGCTTCAGCCTGTGACGCCCATTTTTCCGTCTCTTGCAGGACATAGTCAAATGCAGCTGAATCATATTGCTTCGCCAGGATATGGTCGGAAGCCTTTTGTAGTAACTCGGAAGAATCCGCCGATAAAAGGAAGCCCTTGATTTCTTGTTCGATGGCTGGAGCAAATCTTTCAACATCCACTTTCCTTGCGACATCCAGACTGAACGCCTGGATACTGTTTTTCACAGATTCAGAGTGAAGCTCCTTCTCGACCGTCTCAAAAATTTTATCCAAAATATGAATCTGCTTGAACTTTTCCATGATGCTTTCTTTCGTGAGCCAGTCATTCTCAAGCATATTGATTAATGCGCGCGTTACTTTATCACGGTTTTTCGGCAAAAGTGCCGTATGCGGAATCGGGATGCCGAGCGGATGCCTGAACAGCGCCGTCACAGCAAACCAGTCAGCGAGTCCGCCGACAAGACCGGCCTCAAAACCGCCCATCAGCAATTTCCCGATCAGCGAATCCTGAAAAGGAATCATCGCGAGGAAACCCGCACCCATAATCGCCAGTGAAATAGCTGCCAAATGTCTAGATCTGTTATTTCGTTTATCCATATATCTCCCTCTGTTACTGTTTGATTGAAACTTGTGTAGTTCTGAAGCTCGCTTCTGTTCCCCATCTTGTATGTGAATTCTGGAAAAGAGCCTCTTCAATATTTTACCCAATTTATAGGGGGGAAAGCTATAAAAAAGGAAAAGTCCCAGGAGCATCGGCTGCTGGGACTTCCTTATTTCACACTCTTACTCCATCCACTCTGGCTTTCCAAAACCTTTGAAATCATTATCGATGATTTTTTCAAACTCATCAGACTCGACGACTTCCTTGATGTCCTTTGTAAATTGGGCATCCTGGTCCTTGGTGTTAATGACGACACGATTGCGATACTGATCAGGCATGTTTTCAAGCTGAAGCGCAGTCAACAGATCCATTTTTGCTGCGAGGGCGAAGTTGCCGGGTACAGCCGACAGGTCAACGCTTTCGACGGCTCTTGGAAGCTGTGCTGCTTCGATTGGCTTGAACTGCAGGTTCTTGACATTATCTTTAACATCTTTTTCAGAAACAGTTAGCGGATCAGCATTAGGATCAAGCTTGATCAGGCCGGCATCCTCAAGGATCAGGAAGGCACGCGCTGCATTGGTTGGATCGTTTGGAATCGCGATGGCCGAACCCTCTGCGACTTCATCCAGTGAATCGAACTTCTTTGAGTAAATCCCCATTGGCGCTGTTGGGACGACAATCACTTCAGACAGCTCAAGATCGTGTTCTTTTGCGAAGTTTTCCATGTACACCTTGTGCTGGAACAGGTTCGCGTCAAGATCCCCTTTTGACAGAGCCAGGTTTGGCTGGATGTAATCGCTGAATTCGACCACTTTCACTTCATACCCTTTTTTCTCAAGCAGAGGCTTGATGCCTTTTGTGACCATATCGCTGTATGGCCCTGATGTCGCTCCGAATGTAACTTGCTTTTTGTCAGCCTTCGCATCGCTGCCTGAGGCTGAGTCACTGCCGCATGCAGCCAACAACCCGATTGATAAAAGTAACAGTAAAGAGAACAATAATTTCTTCATTTTAATAACCCCCAATTTTTATCTTTTGTCTACTAATTTAGCAATCCTGTCGCCGCCAAACTGGATCAGCTGGACAAGGCATATCAGGATAATCACTGTTGTAATCATGATGGTATTGTCGTAACGGTAATAACCGAAACGGATTGCCAGGTCACCGACTCCGCCGCCGCCAACAATCCCCGCCATTGCCGAGTAGGCCACAAGGCTGATGATCGTGATGGTGACACCCTGGACGATTCCCGGCTTCGCCTCCGGAATCAGGACATCCTTGATGATCATCCACGGAGTAGCTCCGGTGGCCACCGCTGCCTCGATGACCCCTTTATCGATTTCGCGCAAGCTTTGCTCGACGATTCTCGCAAAGAACGGAATCGCCGCAACAGACAATGAAACGGATGCGGCTGTCGGCCCGATTGTCGTGCCGGCGATTAAATTCGCAAGCGGCAGCAGGGCGATCAACAGGATGATGAACGGAACCGACCGGATCATATTGACGATGAAACCGGCAATATTTTTAAAAAGCTGGTTTTCAAGGAACAGGCCTTTATCGGTGACAAAAAGAAGAACCCCTGTCGGCAGCCCAACAATGATCGAAACAAGGATGGAGATGCCGACCATATAGATTGTTTCAAAGAATGCCTTATTCAGTTCCGGCAGCAGTGCGACCAGGTTATCAAGCAGCATCTTCAATCACCTCCAGATTTCTTGTCCTTGATGCGATATAGTCAATGGCCCTGTCGATTTCAAGGGTCTCGCCCGAAACTTCCATAATGAAAATCCCTAGTGGGATCTCCTGGATATACTCGATTTTTCCGTGGAGGATGTTTCCCCTCACCTTGAATTTTTGGAATACATCCGAGATGACACCCTGCTCGGCAATCTCGCCCTGGAAATAGATCTTGATCAATTTACCTTCCCGCTCCTTCCTCAGTCTTTCCGGCAATTCGAATTGAAGGATGGAGTTGACGAAATCCTTTGTCAGCGGCTCCTGTGGATTGGCAAAAATATCGTAGACATTTCCCTCTTCGATGATTTTTCCATCCTGCATCACGGCCATCCGGTCGCAAATCGTCTTGACCACTTCCATTTCATGCGTTATAAGCACGATTGTGATTCCTAACTCTCTATTAATCTTTTTAAGTAGAGATAAAATAGAGCGGGTCGTGCTTGGGTCAAGAGCGGAGGTTGCTTCATCGCATAGCAGGACTGATGGATTATTCGCCAGCGCTCTGGCTATGCCAACACGCTGTTTCTGGCCGCCGGACAACTGGGCAGGATAGACGTCTTTCTTGTCGGAAAGCCCCACCATATGTAAAAGCTCTAGCACTCTCTCATTTATCTCTGTTTTCGCAGTGCCGGCAGCTTTTAGCGCAAAAGCGATATTTTCACTGACTGTCTTTGCGCTTACAAGATGGAAATGTTGAAAAATCATCCCAATTTTCAAACGGGCTTTCCTTAGCTCGCCCTTGCTTAAAGAGGTGAGCTCCACGCCATCAATATAAATCTCTCCCGATGTGGGCTTCTCTAGGAGATTAAGGCATCTCAGCAAAGAACTCTTGCCTGCTCCGCTATATCCGACAATCCCGTAAATTTCGCCCTTTTCTACTTTTAACGAAACATCTTCAACACCTGTCACCGATCCCTTTTTCGTTTCATATACCTTGACCAGGCTCTTCACTTCAATCATTTTTGCACCCCCGTTTTCTCTCAATAAAAAAAGCCTCTTTCATTCAAAGAAAGAGGCATCGTAAATATCTATACGACTTATCTTTCAGAATGAAACCATTCTGCAGGAAGTGGCACCTTTCCATAAAGGAGGTTGCCGGACGTCATCGGGCCTAATCCCTCAGTCTCTCTTGATAAGTAACTTATTAAGTTCGTTTCGATAATTGAAATATTAAAACTATCTGATATATTTGTCAACAAAGTTTTTTTCAATGATTTCCATTGAAATCGTTTACACCGTTGTGGCTGTAAGAGAATTTATTTTCAAAAGAAAAACCCTTGTTTAAGCTAAAACAAGGGCTCCATAGACGAGCGCACCAGCGATCACATAGGCCGGGTGCACCTTCAGTTTCTCCATCAGGACGAAGCTGATTCCGCCGATCAGGATGGTCTGTGTCATGCCGACACCTTCATAGGAGGAGAAAAAGAAATCATAGGTCATGACTCCAAGGAGCACGGCAATCACAGGACGGACGATGATTGTCAGCCTTTTGACACGAGGGGAATCCTTGTATTTCATCAGCAGTCCCAGCAGACCGATCATCAGGATCAGCGATGGTGCCACGGCTGCAAACACACCGACAATGGCGCCGAGGATTCCTCCTTCTGAATAGCCAATATACCCGGCCATCTTCGTCGCGATCGGTCCCGGGAGTGCATTGCCCATCGCGAGTACTTCACTGAATTCATTGACCGTCATCCAGTCATATCGGTCGACGACTTCATTTTCAATCAACGGGATCGAGGCAGGACCGCCGCCGTAGCCTAAAATACCGGGAATGAAAAACGCTAAAAATATCTGGAAATAGATCATTTTTGCTCCCCTCCCATTTGTTTTTGTTCAGATGGTGAAGAGTCTTTTTTTAATAAAGCCCCAAGCAGCAGGATGAAAATTAAAATTGCAGGATGTACATTCAGGATTTGGAGCAGCACCAGGCTGGCAATCAGCGCAACAGCTGTCCAAGCCCAGCCAAGCTTCGATTTCCCCGATTTCTTGATGAAGTCCCAGGTCAGGACAGCGAGCATGACGGCAACGACCGGTACGACAGCATCGGCCATTCCTTTTACCCAGGGCTGATCTTTGAATGAATTCAGGGCAGTAAGCAGGAAAATCATCAGGACGATTGTCGGGACCATCGTTGCGGCCAGGGCATTGATCATTCCCACGACTCCGCCCACTCGATAGCCGATATAGCCTGCCATCTTCGTCGCGATCGGACCAGGGAGCGCATTTCCCAAAGCAAGAATATCACCGAACTCATCAGAGTCCATCCATTTATATTTATCTACCACTTCCTTATGTACAAGCGGAATCGATGACGGCCCGCCGCCATAACCAAGGATTCCCACGCGAAAAAATGCCAGGAATAAATCTCTTTGTTTCAAAACTTCACCTTCTCTTCTGTTTTTAGCCGTATGCAGTCGCTTTCTATAATTCTTATTTCTTTTATTTTATTATAGACTCATATATTTGAAACTGCATGTCAAATTCAAGGAATTATATCGTCTTTGGGCAGCATTCACCATTATTTCTGCCATTTCTCAGGCTTTGATTTGCTCCATAATTCAATATTCTGGCGATTTTTTCATTTATTCGATCACATTTTTGATTATTTCGGCCACATTCCCCGATATTCCGACCACTTTTTCAATTAATTCGACCAAGTACCGATTTTGCAATTAATTCTTCGCTTTTCATCCCCATAAAAAAAGTATCACAGCTCCAGGCCATGATACTCTTAAAATCATTTATTAAACTTAAAAATAGAAACTGATTCGTTCAATTCGTTGGTCAGTTTCCTCAACTCTGTTACCTTTTTCGAAAGGTTGCCGAATGCCGTTAATTGTTCCGTTGTGGAAGCTGAAATTTCTTCGCTTCCAGCTGCTGTTTCTTCGACGACAGCACTGATGGATTCAACATTGTGCAGGACCTTTGCTCCCAGCTCCTTGGAGGCTTCCGTTCCTTTCACAAGCTGCACGATTTTTTCCGAGATGCCGCTGACTCTGGCTTCTATATTTTCAAAAGCTGACATTGTCAGGTTCATCGATTCCATTTGCTCATCAGCGATGACGCCGCCTTTGTTCACCGCTTCCCCGATTTCGTCGAGACCCGACTTCAATAGGTTGACCATATCGAAAATTTGCGTTGTGGCCAGGTTTGACTCTTCAGCCAGCTTCCTGACTTCTGATGCAACGACCGCAAATCCTTTTCCAGCCTCTCCAGCCCTTGCCGCTTCGATTGCTGCATTCAATGCAAGCAGATTGGTCTGGGCTGCGATTGCCGAAACGGATTTGGCCATGTCTTCGATTTTTGCAGCATAACCAACAAACTTGCCCGTTGCTGTCTGGATGGAATAGGAAGCCGCTTTGTTTTCTGTAATCAATACTTTTTGCCCCTCAATTGCCTTTCTGCCTTCACCAATCGCTTCCACCGCTTCCTGGCTATATGAGGAAGACTCCTGGCTGTAGTCCAAGTTCAGCATGATTTCTTTATCCATTTCGTCAATCAGCTCAACGGATTGCTGGAGATCTTCCGAGACGGTTTGGGCACCTGCTGATAGCTCATCCGTCGAAACAGCGACCTGATTCGAAATCTCGGTAAGCGCTACATTTTCCTGTTCGATTCCCTCTGCAAAATCTTCTACTTCCTTGCTGGCCCTGTTCACTTTTTGCAGCAAGGACGTCAATTGAGCCGCCATCATGTCGAAGGACTCATTCAAGGTCCCCAGCTCGTCCTTATGCTTATATGGGACTTTTTCAATCATTAAGTTACCCTTGGCGATTTCCTGGGCATTGATGGCAATCTGCTTCAACGGCCTTGTGATCGAGCTCGTCAGCCTGATCCCGATTCCCCCGGCAACAAGAACAAGCAGTATGCTGCCGATGATTGCCGAAAGGATAATGAATTGAATCTGGTTCTTCAAATCCTTCTGAAGATAATCGTAATAATCATTCACCTGGATATTCAAGAGATACAGATCATTCAGGATCCCCTCACTGCGCAGCGATTGCCGCTTCACTTCTGCACTGATTTTATCATCAAGTGCTTTCTCCGCTTCGGACTTGAGTGCATTGAACTTTTCAAAAGCTTTGTCCAACACTTTCTTGCTGTTTTCCTGCTGAATCAATCCCTCTGCCTGAGCAAAAATTTTAGAGGTCTTCTCCATTTTCGCTAATGCATCCTGCCTGTTCCCTTCGGTCGGACTGAAGGAAAAATTGCTAAGCGATTGTTGGGTTGCCGATGTTTCAGCCTCCAGGTTCTGAACGGTCAGCAGTACCTGAACATAATCTTGATTGGATGTCTGGACCATCAGCATTCTGTAAATGATAAAAGAAATCATCACAATTGATAAGCCAATGGCGAGCAATAAATTCAATAGTAATTTCTTTTTGATTGTCATGTCGGTTCCCCCAGTTGCAGCTGTTAATCTAGCTGAATTGAAACTCCATTTGTTGATAATTTATCTTCCAAGTCTTTCAAGGTTTTTTCCTGTTCTGGACTCAGCTTAATGACCCGGATTGGTGCAAGCCCGACACCCTGTTCATTAATGCCCAGTTCGATTTGCCTTGATTTAAGCTTCTTCTCGGATTGGAACTCCTTAACTGCTTCATAAAGTGCGATATCCACATTCTTCAGCATGGAAGTAATAATGGCCTTTTCGGCAAAAAAGTATTGGTCGCTATCTACACCAATCGCAAACTTTTTCCTGGCTTGCGCTTCCTTCAATACACCTACTCCCGTAAAACCTGCCGCAGCATAAAGAACATCTGCACCTTCATCGATCATTCCCGCAGCAATCTTCCCTCCAAGGTCTGCATTGCCAAAATCCTCAGAGTAGGCAACCTTTATCTCAGCATCCGGCTTGACTGCTTTCACACCCTGCTCAAATCCCGATTTGAATTTGCGGATCAGCGGCACATCCGCACCGCCCACAAATCCGACAACCTTTGATTTGGTGGTCATCCCGGCAACCGCGCCGGCGAGGAAGCTGCCCTGTTCTTCTTTAAAAATGATCGATGTGATATTTTCCATTTCTGATACCGAATCGACCAGTATAAACTGTTGTTCTGGATATTTTTTTGCAACTTTTTCCAGATCCTCAAGAACCATAAATCCAAGTCCGATGACAATATCATTTCCGTCCTCCACCAGCTCAGTAAATCCCTTTTCATAGCTGCCTGCTTCCTGCAGCTCCCGATAATCAAAAAGAATATCCAATTCATCCCTTGCTTTTGTCAGTCCGGCAAACGCCGCATCACTAAACGATTGGTCACCAAGTCCGACGTCAGACAACATGATGCCAATCTTCACCCTTTCCTTTGCCTTCAACTCTGTGTTGGCACAGCCCGCAAGTCCCCCTGCGAGTAAAACTGCGATAAAAAGCACATACATAATTCGTTTCATCTTGATGCCCTGCTCCCTTTTCCAGTAAATTTATATGTATTTCATCGGCCACAGCCTATTTTTGTTAATGGTAGAAGAGAAAGTCTATCTTTTATCAATTTTCAAAATAATAAACAAATAAAAAAGCAGGCTGTCATCTCCCAGCCTGCTTCCTGTCATTATTTTATTTTCGTGAATTTGTTCAAGTCGCCATTTTCGCCGAGGACAATCAGGATGTCTTCTGCTCGCAGCGTCTTCTCCGGGTCTGGTGAAATATCGACTTTGTTTGCGGTCTTGACGCCGATTACGGTGATATTGTATTTGGCACGCAGATTGATTTCGATCAGGTTTTTGCCGGCCATGCTCATAGGCAGCTTGATTTCCTCGATGCTGTAGTCATCTGAAAGCTCGATGAAATTCAAGACATTCGGGGATGCCATCAGCTGATGGGCAACCCGTTCACCCATGTCCCGTTCAGGGAAGATGACTTTGTCCGCGCCAACCTTGAACAATACCTGTGCATGGTGTTTATTAAGTGCTTTGGCCACGACATTCGATACGCCCATCTCTTTTAAAATCAGGACGGTGAGGATACTTGCCTGGATGTCGTCTCCTATGGCAACAATGACGGTCTCAAAATTCCTGATGCCAACAGCCCTCAATGTCTGCTCATCAGTCGAATCCCCGATTACTGCATGTGTTACAAACTCTTTATAGTCTTCGATATGCTGCTCACTTTTATCAATCGCCAGTACTTCGTGTCCTTCATGATAAAGGGTGGTGGCAACACTTGATCCGAAGCGCCCCATCCCGATTACTGCATATTGCTTTGCCATAATTATTATCCTCCTACCCAATCATCACTTTTCCAGCTGGATGCCGATAATGAGTTTCTTTTCTTTTTCTTGCCACTGCAAACGCAAGTGTCAATGGACCAACCCGGCCCGCAAACATCGTTATAAGAATCAGGATTTTTCCATATGATGACAGTTCAGGCGTCAAGCCCATCGATAGGCCGACAGTTGAAAAGGCCGATACAGCCTCAAAAAAGAGCATCAAAAAGTCTTTCCCTGGTTCCGTAATCGTCAAAACCATTGTAATCGAACCTACTAAAAATAGCGCAATCAGCGTAACCGTCAGTGCTTTCGAAATAATGCTGTAGTCCACTCGTCTGCCAAAAAAGGTGACATCTTCGCGGCCGCGAATCTGCGACTTGACTGCGCCTAACAGGATGGCGAAGGTAGTAGTCTTGATGCCTCCGCCGGTGGAACCTGGCGATGCACCTATGAACATCAGGAAAATGATCAAAAATAAGGTGGACTGTTTAAGGTCCGGGATATTCAGGGTGTTGGACCCTGCTGTTCTTGGTGTTACGGCCTGGTATAGCGCCCCGAACATTTTACCAGTCATCGACATAGGCTTCAAGGTCGATGGGTTCTTGTATTCAAGAATGAAAATCATCAGCGCGCCTGCGAACACAAGGATACCGGATACGCTGAGGACGATTTTCGAATGCAGCGATAGCCTTCTAGTCCTTCGATATTCATACAGCTCGTTCATGACAATGAAGCCGATGCCGCCAAAGCTGATCAAAGTGATCATCGTGATATTGACGATTGGGTCTGAAGTATATGCGGTAAGCCCTTTGTATCCACCCATTATATCAAATCCGGCATTATTGAAGTTCGAAATCGCGTGAAAAAACCCATAGTAAATGGCTTTTCCTGCAGCCATATTCTGTGAAAATCGCATCGATAGAATGACTCCGCCTGCAATCTCGATTACCGCTGTAAAAAGGAAAATCCGTTTGACAAGCCTGACAATCCCTTCGACCGTCTCGTTATTCAATGACTCCTGGATAATCAGCCTTTCTTTGAACGAAATTCTTTTTCCTAAAATAAATGCAAGCAGTGTGGCAAAGCTCATGAAACCAAGCCCGCCAATCTGGATCATCGACAGGATGATCATTTCCCCAAACTTGGTGAAGGTATCACCTGTGTCGACGACAACAAGGCCTGTTACACAAGTTGCGGATGTTGCCGTAAACAAGGCATCCAATAACGGGAGGCCTCTGCCATCAACTGTGGCGGATGGCAAGGTAAGCAACAATGTCCCCAACAGAATAATCAAGCCGAACCCGAAGACAAGCACTTTTGGCGGGTCCAGACTGAATAACAATTTACTGCGCATGGCCCTTCCCTCTTTCCTTAGTATGAGGAATTATGCGTCTAATATTTCTTGCAGGGACTAATGCTTGATTGGCTCCTGATATAATTGGAGCATCTATAATCATGCAAAACAAAAAAGCCCCCAGAGGCTAAAAGATATCAGCCTTGTGGACTTTTGGATCATCGTCACACAAGCTTCATCTTCCTCTTCTGCAACGCTTGCGAAGTTAGCTGTCGGATTAGGGCTCAGAATAGCCCCGCCTTAAGAATAAGGCTTCACCCCAAGTGGACGTATCCACAAAATTGGTTCCCCCGCTCCTGCCGGATTTAGCGATTTAGAAATATGAAACTCATTCTGTTTTAGGTTCCAGAAATATGAAACTGTTGTAATCATACTCCTCCGCATTTCGGTTGTAAACATGAAAAGGAAGGCAAAAATGACGTATTCCATTCATTTTTTTCCAATAATGACAAAATATCAATGAGTTTCTCACTGAATCGCTGTTTTTCTTTGTTTTACACTCCCGTTAAGTCAGTAACCAATCTGTCCGCCCTTGGGACGCGGTTTATAGTCGGGGAATTAAAGGTAAATAATAGGGTTATCAAAACTGTTTGGAGGTGGTTTCGGATGAAAGCGATGATTATATTGAATCCTTCTTCAGGAAAAGAAAAAGCGAATGATTATGCAGAAAAAATAGAAGAAACCTTGCGAAGCAAATATGAGGAAATAGAGATCAGAAAAACGGAAAAAGAGGGCGATGCCGCTGCATTTGCGACCGAAGCCTGCGTTGGTATGTATGATGCAGTCATAGCTATGGGCGGCGACGGAACAATCAATGAAGCCATCAACGGACTAGCCGAACAAGAACACCGGCCTGCTTTTGGGATCATTCCGCTCGGGACAATCAATGATTTTGCCAGGGCGCTCAATATCCCGTTGGACCCTTATAAAGCAATTTCAATTTTGGAGGAACAAAATCCTCGTCCTGTCGATATCGGCAAGGTTAATGAGTCTTATTTTGCTAATGTTCTTGCCGTTGGAGCGATTGCAGAAGCCTCTTATAATGTGAGCGCCGAACAAAAAACCAGGCTCGGTCCACTGGCTTATTTTATGGAAGGAGCTAAGTCCTTCCTGAATGGTGAAGCGATTGAAATCAGTGTAGAACACGAAGGCGGGAAATGGGAAGGAGAAACCTACCTTTTGCTAACAGCCCTGACAAATTCCGTTGGCGGATTTGAGGCACTTGCTCCTGAAGCAGACGTAAATGACGGTGAATTCCATACATTTATCATCAAAAAGCTATCCATCCCAAAAATCGCTACACTCATCCCTTCCCTTTTAAAAGGAGAATTGGAAGAAAGCAAAGAGGTCGAATATATACGTTCATCCTATCTGAATGTAACCTCCGACAAAGCGCATGTGGTGAATATCGACGGAGAAGAAGGAGAACCGCTGCCGTTCAGTGGAAAAGTCCTCCCGGGTCATCTCGATATTTTTGTGCCATCTAATCAAAAAACCTGAACAGGGACTTCACCCTGGCTCAGGTTTCTTTAAGTCTTATTTTACACTTGAATCAAAGTTATAGAAGAACTTCGCTGTGATGGAGCCATCTGCATTTTCCTTGATGCCGGTTACATGGATACCGGAATCAGCAGGTGTAGCACCGTAACCTTTCCAGAAGTAGTAAGATCCTGTGTGTACATTCCCGGAAACAGGAGTGATCTTGCTGCCAGACTTGAAGAAGTCACCAGCATCACCGCGGTTAAGGTTCTTCTCAAGATCATATTTCCCGTCTGCCTGCAGGACAGATAGGCCGTAGTGAGTTACCACATCGCCATTGCTTGCCGTCTGTGATTGGTTGTACTGGAAGCGCTTGTTCATCCAGTTTTCAACGTTGTTCGGACGGAATCCGGCTGTCTGGTAGAGGTTGATGACATTTTCATCAACATGCCACGCAACTAAACCGTGAGCATCTTTACCCTGACGGACCATACCTTTGTTGAAGCCATCCTGCTGCATGTTTTCAAACAGGAAGTATTCAGTGCCATTCGAACCCGGAACTTCCATCTTGACGATTCCGTTGTCAGCAGTTGCTTTGTTTACAGCTGGTAAAGTGATTTCTTTTACACCACTTTTAGGTGTTACTTCGATTGGATTAGCCCATCCCAGGAAAACCTTTGAGAATGGATCGAAGTGTGTCGGTGAGTTTCCGCCGTACTCAGCTTTATCCGGATAGCGCATCCATGAACCGCCTGCCATCATCGAGTAGTTTCCTACACCTTCTGATGAGTACAGAGTGTCATAGAAATCAGGCAATCCTAAAGCATGTCCAAATTCATGGGCATAAACGCCAGTCTGCACGGGGAATGGACCTGTTTTCGCTTCTTCTTTATACGTGTTAGTCGCTGCATCGAAACCTGCTACGTTACCGCCGATTCCTGGCTGGATGTTGTAGTTGTTCACGACTACGCCATCATAAGTCATATCTTCTTTAACCGTTTTTCCAATCCATTCTGACTGGCTCATGCCAGCATAAACATCTGCAGGCTTTCCAGTTTCATAGTATTTTCCATAGTAAAGCGCGCTGAGCAAGCTCCACTTGTGTGACCAGAACTGTGCCGGGTCACGGCTGTATTCAGCTCCAGTACCTTCATGGATCACGAATACGTTTGGAACTTCGCCATCTTCATCTGCATATTTTGAGAAATCGACTTGATCATCTGCTGCTTTCAACAGGTCACGGATGAATTCGCCAGTATGGGCGTCACCGTTTACGTTGCCAAGCTTGTACACTCCGCCTTCAGCATATGTTCCTTCCTGATCAAGGTAGTAAGACGCTCCCTTAGGAAGCTCAACCCATACAAAGTCGGTATCTTCTTTGCGGACCAGATTGGTTTTTCCGTAACTTGATTCCTTATATGCATTCTGCATCGTTCTGTCTTTTGGAACATCTGGGCCATCATACTTTTTGAATTGCTCCAGTTCATACGGATTGTACTCTTTACCGAAAATGAGGTCTTCGTAGTAATGTGGCGGAACCTGCCCTGGCATGTCGCCAACCGGTTCATCTCCATCCTTATACTTTGCCAGAATGACCAGTACCGGAATGTCGCCATTTGCTTCCTTGTATGCAACATGATTGTCGCCCGGCTGCTGGAATTTCGCACCATTATTTGCGATTTTCTCTGCAGGATCAACCTTTGAAATATCGATTCCTAATTCCTTCGCTCTATCAACAAGCTCAGGAGCAGCACCTACATGGTGAGCAAGGCTTAGTTCATATTTACTTTGCTGCTTAACCGCGTAATCATTTGCATTAACACCCGCAAACACTGCGCTGCCCGCTAAAGCAAGGGATAGTGCCGAAGTTGAAAGGACTTTTAACAATACATTCACTCCCTATTAGAATATTTCCATTTCCTAAATAATATAAAATATTCAGTATATTCTAAATAGGGATAAATGCTTATTTAATAGGTTTTCCGATGTGCCGAAAGGCTTAATTCTATGGTTATTTTTATAAAATTTAACTACATTACCCTAATAAACCATTTAAAAGATTACTTCTACTTATCTTAAGTTTTTACTGCTTATGACAACTTTTTTTAGCCCTACCTGACTTTTGACAGATTGGAGATATTCATCATGAAAGCTGTCAAAATAACGCTGCTTTCTTGGCAACTATGAGCCTTTCCTCTTGAAACCTGTCAAAATAACCAACGCTCGTCCAAAAAAAAAATAAAAAGACTCCGCCACAGCGGAGTCTTTACGATAAATGAATTTTAAAGGATATCCATCCAGATTTTGATTGCTGTACCAAGGATTAGTACTGCGAGGATGTATTGAAGAATCTTTGTGTTTACTTTTTTACCAGCGTTTGCACCTAATGGTGAGGCGATCAGACTTGCCACAACCATGATCATTGCTGGCACGAAATCTACTTGGCCAGTGGCAATCTTACCTACTGTTGAACCGATAGATGAAATGAATGTGATTGCCAGTGAAGTGGCGATCGTCATCCTTGTTGGGATTTTCAAGACGACGAGCATGATCGGTACCAGCAGGAATGCTCCCGCTGCACCAACGATACCGGCGCCAACACCTACGATCAAAGCGAAGAATGCGGCAAGCCATTTGTTGAATGTTACCTGGTCGAGCGGGATGTCATCGACGTTTTTCTTAGGGATGAACATCATGACGGCTGCAATCAATGCAAGGATACCGTATACAAGGTTGATGCCGCCTTCAGACATGAAACGGGAACCGTAGCTTCCGATCAAGGAACCAACAAGGATTGAGGATCCCATGTAAATGATCAATGTCTTGTTCAGGTATCCGCCTTTACGATAAGCCCAGACACCACCGATGGTCGCGAAGAAAACCTGGACCGCGCTGATCCCTGAAACCTCATGGGCGCTGAATGCTGCAAGGCCGAACAATGGCGGAATGTATAATAGCATAGGGTATTTAATGATTGAACCGCCAATTCCAACCATCCCGGATATATAAGAACCGATAAAACCAATTAAAAATATAACGATAATAAATGATAAATCCATCAGGTTTCCCCCTTAATTTAAATAACTGAACTCTATAATCTTTATAACCACAAGAAAAGGGAGACAAGCTCTCCCTTCGTTCAATTAGGCCTTCTTCATCCAGAACTTGAACACACCGTTTTCTTCTTCGTGCTTCAGTAGTTCGTTTCCAGTTGATTGTGCCCAGGCTGCAAGATCTTTTACAGCGCCTTTATCAGTTGTATGGATTTCAAGTACGTCTCCGGATTGAAGATCAGTGATTGCCTTCTTTGTTTTTACGATTGGCATTGGACAAGCTAGTCCTTTTGCGTCTAATACTTTTGCTACGTTCATGTAAAAATCCTCCTTGGTTGTATAAAAAGTTGTATTTTCCGGGGAGCAAAGCCCCCCCTTGCCTGATTTATCTTACCGCACAGCGGTTTGGTCCAATTTCCATTTCTCTTTGTTTTTCATCGTCTGGGCTGATTTTACCCATATTTGTTTCACGGATTTCCTGATATGCATTTGGCTGCGGTGGCAGGTTCTCCGTTACAAGTCTGCGGAATTCAGCCTCATCTTCGATATTCAAACCGTGGTTCTTTGCAAAAAGAGTACCTAATTTTTCAGATACGCTGCCATCTTCGTTCAGCTCTTCGATGATCATGAAGTGTGCTGGAAGAACAACCAGTTCATCAGAAAGCTGCTTGTAGCGATTGTATAGTGAGTTTCTTAAATCTGCTACCCAGTCTTCCGCTTTACCAGCCAGGTCAGGACGTCCAATTGAGTCAATGAATAGTATATCTCCTGACAGAAGATATTTTTCATCTACCACAAATGAAGTGGAACCGATTGTGTGGCCTGGTGTGTAAAGCGCGTTGATGTCGATGTTCGTTTCACCAATTTTAACGTTATTGCCATCTTCTAGAGGCTGATAGTTGAATGTTACTTCGTCAGCATCTTTTGGAGGTAGCCAATATGTTGCTCCTGTTGCTTCGGCAATTTTCCTGCCGCCGGAAATGTGGTCTGCGTGCAGGTGAGTATCGAATACATGCTTGATTTCAACGCCAAGCTCCTTAGCGAAGTCAAGGTATACATCTGTCATTCTTGTAGCGTCAATCAAAGCAGCTTCACCGTTTGAAACAACTGCATAAGATAGGCAGCCTTTGCCGATACGGACGAACTGGTACATAGATCCGCCATCATTAAGCTCTCCAACCTTAACTGGCTCAAGGTGTTCGCTCCATGCTTTCATTCCGCCTTGAAGATAAGATACTTCGCGGCCAGCTTCGTCAAGCATTTCAGCGACCATCACTGAAGAACCTTCTTTTGCGCAGACAACAAGTACTTCTTTGTCAGTTGGCACTTGATCAAGGATTTCTTCTACTCCATCCAGAAGATCGAAGTATGGGATGTTAAGGTATTCGAAGTTCTCGCCTTCGATTTTCCAGTCATTGAAGTCGCTCTCGTTACGGACATCAAGGATGAATAATGGTTCTTTATCGAATACTTTCTTTGTTACTTCTTTAGACGTCATTGCTTTCATAATCTATTGTACCTCCCTGGGTATGATTTTTTCTAAAAAAAATAATTACTGTACTTTCGTTTCAGTTGGGCCATTCCATTCAGACATGCCTGGTACGACGTTCCAAACCTTATCGAAGCCTTTGCTTGCAAGTGTCTGTGAAGCTATGTCACTTCTGTTCCCTGTACGGCAGACAACAAGGATGGTCTTCGATTTATCTAGTTCTTCAATTCGGTTTTCAAGATCGCCGAAAGGAATCGAGACGGCATTTGGAATATGTCCAAAGGCATATTCAGCTGGTTCCCTTACATCAAGGACTAGAACATCTTCGTTTGCTTCAAGCTTCTTCAGAACCTCTTCGTTGGAAACAATGTTCTCGAATTTGGTTTCTTCCTGCTCTTCACCTGAACCGCCTTTGCGGATGTAGTGCTTAAGAACATCGCCTTCTTCAATCGTTCCAAGGTACTGGTTGCCTGAGCTCTTGGACCAGGCCTGGATATCTGCCCTAGAACCTTTATCCGTTGCAAGCACTTCTAAAACCTCGCCCGGATTCAAATTATTGATTGCCTTCTTTGTCCTGACGATTGGCATCGGGCACGCAAGGCCTTTTGCATCGACAGTTGCATTCGTTTTTACAGTTTCCATTTATTGACCTCCAATTATAGTATCAATTGGCTGTTATGACCTTGTACAGCCGGTCTATTAGATGAACAGGTTGACGTTGCCGTTTTCCGCATCAGCCAGATACGCTGCTACCCCAGCAAATTCGACACCTTCCATAATTTCTTCTTGTGTAAGACCAAATAAGTCTACAGTCATTTGACAGGCAACAAGCTTTACGTCCTGTTCCTTGGCCATTTCGATCAAATCCGGAAGCGGCATTGCATTATGCTTCTTCATGACGTCCTTGATCATTTTTGGTCCGAAGCCAGCGTAGTTCATCTTGGATAATCCCAATTTGTTCTCGCCTCTTGGCATCATCTTGGCAAACATCTTTTCAATGAAACCTTTGTCTGCCTGGATTGGCTCATCCTTCCTTAAGGCATTCAAACCCCAGAAGGTGTGGAAGATTGTCACCTCATGATCATAAGCCGCTGCGCCATTGGCAATGATGTAGGCTGCCATGACCTTGTCATAATCCCCACTGAATAAAATGATTGTCGTTTTTTTCTGTTCTCCCATTATCTAACTCCCTCTCTTTAATTACGGTAATGGGTATTTTAGACGGCAAAAAAATATAATATCTTTTCTAACGTGATTACAGTGTTAAATACCTCACAGGGTATATCTTATAAAATATTCATCCCATTGTCAACCGTAATTATGAATTTTTTATGTCTTTTTTCATCCGAGAATGTATTAAGCCGAGAAAAACCGCAGCCAACACGGATATAACCATCATATGCACCGCTCAGCAAAAGTTGATAAGAGATTCCATAGATATATTAAAAAAACAAAATGGATGTCGGTTTTGCTATGCGTTTCTATTTATATAGAAGAAATTAGTTTTTTGGTATAAAAATGAAGATACAATTTGAAAGGATTTTTAAATCATCAGAAGAAAATAAATGCGGAAAAATAAAAAAAAAAATCAAAGCCTGGCATGAAAAATCTTTAAATTAGCAGATTGTAAAGATTGTGCTCCAGGCTTTTTAGTCTTCGTCAAGCATTCTATATTTAACAGTTTCATCGTATAGACCGTTTTTCTTGCTCCATGCCCAAATCATCCCAGCAGAAGCGGTGAAGGCGATCATGACGATAAGTAAAATCCATGCTCCCGGTGCCATTTCTACACCTCCTTTTATATTATCATCATCACTATCGAATTACTCTAACAGAAATTCCGGAAACCGTCCAGAGTATATTTAAGGGGTTGTAAAATAAAAACCATCGGATTACAATGTGGTCAAATAATGAAGGAGGTACAAAAATGGACCATCAATCCCTTGGCTTTTTCTTCGATCTCTTCTATTACATCGGAGTGCCCATCCTGATTATCTTCATCCTTGATACACTTCGTAAAAAGAATAATAAAAATGAAGAACAAAACTAAAACTTCCCCAACAGAGCGAATGAAACTCGCTCTGTTTTTTTTTGCCATAAATGTTAAAAAGGGCTCATTTTTACCAGCTAGACAGCTAGTATAAAACAATTGGATAACACTATAAAAAAGTTGAATAACTTTATTTCTTATTGGGATGTATCATGTAACATAGCAGATTGTGAAGAAATTGTGAAATTTATGTGGTTATTTTATGAACAAGGGAGTGTCAAAATGTTTACAGACGAAAAATGGAGTTCTTCGAAGAATTGGTTCATTGCTGCTGTTTTCTGGATCATCATCGGCATGAGCATGGGACTTCTTACTGCAACAAAACAAATCTGGCCAGAATTGTTGAACAATCGCTGGACAACTTACGGACATATTCGTTCGGCCCACGTCATGCTCGTCATCTATGCGTGGTTATCAATGGCTTATGTAGGATCGATGTTCTACATGATTCCCAAGCTCGCCAAAACTACCGTTTATAGCGAAAAGCTGGGGAATTTTTCACTAGTATTTTATAACATTGTCATTTTGGAAGGTTTCTTCGCATTGCTATTCGGACAGACTTCTGTCATCGAGTACGGAGAATTCCCTCTCTGGGTTGACGTCCAGCTTCTTGTCGCAATTGGACTTGTAGCTTATAACCTTTTCAAGACGGTTGGACAAAGGACAGAAAAAATGCTTTATGTCAGCCTTTGGTATTTCCTCGGCTCATTGCTGTGGCTGCCGTTGACATGGATTGTCGGAAACTTCCCGCCACAATGGATTCCAAGTGGCGTACAGCAAGGGTTGATGGGCTGGTTCCTTGGACATAACGCAATCGGCCTCTGGATGACAACAGTCGGTGTCGGACAGATTTATTACCTGCTGCCAAAGCTGACAGGACGTCCGCTTTACAGCCACCAGCTATCCATGATCGGATTCTGGGCAATCGCTACCTTCTATGTATGGAATGGTCCTCACCATTTGATGAATGGCCCAATTCCTAGCTGGATCTCAAAAGCAGGTGTCATTCCATCAATCGTTCTATTAATCCCGGTTTGGGCCGTTTTGGCTAACTTCTGGGGAACGATGAAAGGTTCATGGTCACAGACAAGGACGAGCGTGCCGCTTCGTTTCACGATGGCCGGTACGATTTTTTACCTGTTCGCTTGCCTGCAGGGACCACTGCAAGCTCTGCCATCTGTAAGTTCAGTCATTAAATTTACACACTGGACAGTCGGTCATGCGCATATGGGACCATTCGGCGCATTTTCTTTCACATCGTTCGCAGCAATCTACTACATCCTGCCAAAGATCGTAGGACGTGAAATGTTCAGCAAGAGAGCAATGGAAGCACACTTCTGGTTCTCTACTGTCGGTTTCCTTGTCTTCGCATTCTCTTTATGGATCGCTGGTGTCGTCCAGGGATTCGCATGGATCGAAGGCGTGCCATTCCTGCAGACTGTAATAATGATGGAACCATACGTACAAGGCCGCGCAATTGGCGGAACTATGATGTATGTAGCTCAGTTCTTCTTGGCATGGAATATGTATAAGACTATTAAACTTGCAAAACTTGAGAAAAAACAGCAAGCACAGCAGCAAGCTGCTACTGCTTAATGAGGAGGGAACACGTTGGAACGTAAACCATCAGCTGTACTAATCGTTGCATTGATTTTATGGATGTTCGGTGTAGCCGGAACGGTCATCCTTCCCCTCTTTGACAATGAAATCAACTCTGCGACTGCAAGCGGTGAACTCCGCAACTATCCAGAGGATTCTGCTGAAGCAAGAGGAAGAGACATCTATATCCAAAACGGCTGCCAGACATGCCACACACAATTTGTCAGGGCATTGCCAGCTGATACGAACCAAAACCTTGGACCAGTATCAAAGGGCGGCGACTACAAATATGATTTGCCACATCTTTTAGGTTCTAATCGTACTGGCCCGGATTTAATGTGGGTTGGCCTGAAGTATAACGAAGACTGGCAGCGCCAGCACTTGATTGATCCTCAATCAACAAGCCCAGGTTCTATCATGCCATCCTTCGATTACCTGACCAATCAGGAACTCGATGACCTTGTCGCTTACTTGATGGGCCTCAAGCCAACAGAAGAAAGATTGGAAGAGTACCAGAAAGAGCGTGAAGAAGCAAAATCAACAAACAATAACTAAAATCCATTAAATGCTCATTGCCTTGAATCCCAGCGATTTAAGGTGATGAGTCCCTATAACAGCATTTAAAGGCAGGTGTAAAACATGAAAAAAGAATATCAGCAACATGATAGCAAAGATGAGGATATTGTCTCCGGTATTAAAATTGAACACAATAAGGTGCCGAAACTCCTGGTAGCTGTATTTTATGTTGTGGCCATCTGGGCGATTGGCTATGCGATCTTCATGCCTGGAAAGCTTGCAGTCGAACCTGCGGCGGCTCCACAGGATAACAAGGGAGAGCTTATTTTCACAGGAACATGCCTGAACTGCCATGCTACTGGTGCTGCCCCTGACTTGAAGGGTGTTACGGACAGGATGTCGGAAGAAGACATTAAAAATGTCATCAAAAAAGGCCGCAACACGATGCCTGCAATTGGACACCTTTACACAGAAAAAGAGATCGACAAGGTTTATGAATATTTAGAGGATTACAGATAAGGAAAGGAGGATTTACGTGGGTAAAACAATAACTAGATGGGCATTTTTCATCATTATTTTCACACTGCCGTTCTGGAACGGTTTCCGGATGGACATCGACAATGAAAAGCTTTACTTGTTCGGCTTCCAATTATCCTACGAAGCTGGCTATTTATTTTTCGTTTTCTTATTCTTGTTCCTGATGGCTTTCCTTGCACTGTCAATGATCGTGTACAGGGCTTTTTGCCAGTATGCATGCCCGCATAATACCTTCAGCATGCTTTTGAACAAAATTGAAGCGAAGCTGGGTGACAAAGGCAAAGCAGTTACATTCCTGCTCGCTTTGGTTGTCAGCATCTTCATGGCTTACTCGACTGTGAGTTACTTCTATAACCCGATGACAGTCTGGGATTCACTCGCCAACTTCAAAATGGATAAATACTTCTTCCTTGTCACTTCCACGGCGGCTCTATACACAGCGCTGTCTTACAAGGCAAGAAACTCTTTTTGCAAGGTCTGCCCATACGGACTTGCCCAGGGCATATCACGTGTGGATGACAAAACAAAATGGCTTACACATCCTGGAGTATGGATCACATGGGGTACAACAACTGCCCTTGTACTTGTCCTGCTTGTTGGATGGTTCTAGTCAAATTTCAAAGCGAGGTGAAAACATATATGAAAAAGATCTTGAAACTATCTGCATTCGCTTTACTGGCCGTCTCACTTACAGCATGTTCAGAGGCCGCAGTCAAGGATACATCACTTGATGATAAAAACAGCAAGGAACTTCCTCCACTCCATGAGGACTATTCTTCTAACTGGTGGAAAGATCAGCCGAACGGAAACGCAGATCCCAATACGAAGTGGGATGGCGAAGGCTGGATCCTGTCATCCAACGAAGTTAGTAATGGTGTTGCCATTGCTGATATCAAAACCGGAAATCCGGTGAAGTATATTCAAACTTCCGGCACACCGCACCATGTTCATTTAAATAAGGACCAAACATGGGCTTTTGCCACCCAGCGTTACGGAACAAGCGTACTCGCTATCAACATGGAAACACTCGAGGACCATAATATCGATTTCCCTGGCTTCGACAGCGATCCAGCCCCTCAGCACCTGACTTTTTCAAGAGATGGAAAATACGCCTTCACCTCTTTGAATGCAGTCGGCGCAGTAGGCATGATCGATGCTGAAAAAGCCAAGCTTATTAAAGTCTTTAAAGATGTAGGTAAAAAGCCAAGGGATATGAATGTCACCCCTGACGGAAAGAAATTGTTTGTCAGCCTTCAGGCGGAACCTTACATCACTGTCATTGACATCGAAACTGGTGAAATGAGACATCTTGAAAGAACTGAAACGGACTATGGAAAAGGAACAGGCTCCGGACTTGATATGTCAAACGATGGAAAGTTTGTCGCCGTTTCCAATACAGCTGATGATGAAGTCGCGATTTACGACTCTGAATCAGAGAAGCTTCTCAAGAAAATCGGGGATATCCCTAAACCAGTTAATGTAAGCTTCATGGGTAACACTCATATTCTTGCGACTGGCAACCGTAATGATGGATCCATCTCGATTATGGATGCAGAAAAATTACAGCTCCTTAAGACGATTAAAACAGGCCCAGGAACAAATATTCCTTATCTCGGTCCGGACGGATACTGGTACACTTCCCAGAATGGTGCAGGCTATCTGACTGTAATGGACCCTGAAGACAACTTTAAGATCGTAAGGAAAATCTGGGGTGTCCAGAATATCCACTGGCTGAACTGGAGTCCGGATGGCAGCATGATGTTCGGATCCAACTGGGGTGACAAGACGCTCACAAAGATCGACTTGACGAAGAAGAAAGACTTCAGAACCACCATCCAAGTTGGGTTGAACCCTAATGGAATCGCGATCAAGTCAAATGTTCCAAAAGAGCAGCTAGTAAAATACCAAAAAGAAATCAATGCAGAAGAAGCAAACCGGATCAAGAAAGCTTCAACCCTCATCTTCCCCGATGCAAGGGATATCAACGAAGAAGCCTTCCTTGGCACTTGCCTGCAGTGCCACGATATCGGACGGATCATGAGAAACAACAGTAAAGGCCCTGAAGCATGGACTTCTGTTGTTGACCGGATGAAGGGGAACGGAGCAAAGATGAACGATGAACAAAGACAGCAAATCATCGATTACCTTGCTTCTGACCAGCACAAGTCACTCTCTATTCAAACCGAACTAGAGGCTGAACTTGCGAAAGAGAAGAAGGATAAAGAATAACAAAGAACAAAAAGCGCAAGCGCCTCGTTCAGCCCCGACAAGCGCTGGAGGGCCGACCGGTGAAGTCGTTCTTTGACTTCATTGGGCGGACCGAAGCGACTCGAGGGGCTAGGCGCTGGAGCTGGATTAAGATAACCTATTTAGTTATCCATAACGAAATTATTTTAATAATTTCTTAATCAATGAAAAATCCTAATGCCCTCTTTAACAGGAAGCATTAGGATTTTCATCTAGATTTCTTATATGGTCCCATACTCGTTCATGGAGGACTGACTTGAACTGCTTATCCTTCCTCAACAGGTAGAATGGGCGGAAACGCTCCCTGTCCTTGAACGGACTGACAATTAGCTGCCTGGATTGGACCTCGGGACAAATGGCAAGCTTTGAAAAGACGGCGACGCCAAGGCCACTCTTGACCCCTTCCTTGATGAGTGTGTTGCTGTTATAAACAAGGACGGATTGCGGTTCGATGTTCAGACCTTTCCATAAGTCCAGCGTTGCCTGTCTCATCGCGCAGCCTGGTTCACGGATCAGCCACGTCATCTCTTCAAGCATGGCAGGATCCTGGTTTTCAGGATTGACTCTGAGCTGCGGGGACACGCCAAGAACGAGCAAATCATCAAAGAATTCATGGGAAATAAAATCATATCGTCCAGCTTGTCCCTCAACAAGAGCAAGGTCAATTTCGGATGCATAAAGCAAATCTGTTATTTCGACGGATGTTCCGATTGTGACCTGGATCTGATGGCTTGCAATATCAGGATTCAATTTAATGATATCCTGGATCATTTTGGATATGAGGCATTCACCAATTGTATTGCTGCAGCCAATCTTGATTGTTTCACTGGTATTTCCTTCAGCCAGGAGGTTTTCCAGTTTCTCATTTAATGCCAGGAGCTGCTGCCCATGCTCATACAGTGTTTTACCTGCCTCTGAAAGCTTTATTTTACGGTTGGCCCGGATGAACAGCTGCTTATTATAGTAGGTCTCCAACTGGCTGATCTGATGGCTGACTGCTGGCTGGGAAAGGTTCAGCATCTTACCTGCCTGGGAGAAGCTCTCATATCTTGCCGCTGCTATGAATGTCTTAAGATGTTCCAGATTCAATATGATCGCACCCCTTTACTAATAGATTGGAGGGAAAAAAATGAAGAAATTAGATATCGCCGTTACAGTCATCGTATTATCAGTATTCATTTTCGGTTTAATGTACTTCACCAAAGATGATTCCATTAGCTATCGCGATGTTAAATTCGAAATCGCCTCAATGGTCATTTTATCTACTGTATCCCTGTTCACTTATTTCGGCATCAGACGAAACTTGAATCATTAATTGGCATTATACCATACAGGGTTTAGATGTGTAGATAAACTTTAAGAATGAAACCTGGGAGACTTCCTGGGTTTTATTTTTTTTATTCAGACAGTATACTAACAAGCGAGCGGGATTATGATTTCTTTCGGCATCACAGAGAAAAAAATTGAAAGTCACACTCAGTCATTATACAATAAATCCATGTATATACCAACAGGGGTATAAAAGGAGTTCTTTCTTCATTAATCCTTAACAAAGAAAAGCCAATATAGTTGATAGAAAAGGAGTGATCATGAATATGTCAGATATAGGTTTATTTTTTGCTTTTACCGCGGGGATCCTATCGTTTTTCTCCCCTTGCGTTTTCCCTCTCCTACCTGCTTACATAACTCATTTGACAGGAGGTAAGATTGAGGGGTCAAAGGTCGCTGTCGATCGGGCTACGCTTTTTACCCGTTCATTCGGATTCATCATTGGCTTTAGCCTGATTTTCACGATCATGGGAGCTTCGGCATCGTTCCTCGGACAGGTTTTCGCCAATTACAGAACGATCGTTATGCAGATTGCCGGTTTGCTGATCATCATTTTCGGCTTGCAGATGGCCGGCTTGCTGAATATAAAATTCTTGATGATGGAAAAAAAGGTTCATTCCGAAACGAAATCGAAAGGCGTTTTCAGTTCTGTATTCCTTGGCATGGCGTTTGCGAGCGGATGGTCACCGTGTGTCGGGTTGGCTCTATCCTCAATCCTGCTGCTGGCAAGCTCGTCCGATACTTTATATCAGGGAATGTATCTGCTGACCTCTTACTCTCTTGGAATGGCTGTGCCTTTCCTGGTCATTTCTTTCGTCATTTCCTACTCACTGAAAGCCATCAAGAAGATCAATAAATACTTATCAAAGCTCGCTTTTGTAAATGGTATGATCATGGTAGGCATGGGCTTTCTCGTTCTGTCGGGCCAGATGCAGAAAATCAGTGCATGGCTGTCAGCATACAGTTTATTCCAATTCTGATCATAACAGGATCCATTTTAATGCCTGAAGGAGTGACCTATTTTTGTGAAGAAAGAACTGATCGGCAAAAGTGTATTGGTAGTTGAAGACGATCCGAAAATAAGGACGCTTGTCAAAATCTATTTAACGAATGAGGGCTATGAGGTTCTCGAAGCGGACAATGGAATTGACGCCCAGGAAATGATTGAAAAATATGATCCCTGCATCCTTATCCTTGACCTGATGCTTCCTGGCAAAAGCGGTGAAGAAATATGCCGCTGGCTGCGGAACGATCTGGAAAGCATGATGCCTGTCATCATGCTGACTGCAAAGGCTTCTGAAAAGAGCCGGATCGAGGGGTTCAATCTTGGCGCTGATGATTATGTGGTAAAACCATTCAGTCCGGCTGAGCTTATGGTTCGGATTCAAGCAGTGCTGAGAAGGACGGCAAGCAGATGCGGGAAGCTGACCTTTACCGGGCTGACCCTCAAACCGGCAAAAGGACAGGCATTGGTTGATGGCGAACCACTGGATTTGACCAATTTTGAATTCAGGCTTCTCCATATGTTCATGCAGCATCCTGGACAGATCCTTTCGCGGACGCAAATACTTGATACCATCTATGAAAATAATGAAAAGGCCGTGACGGAGCGGACAATCGATGTCCATATCAAGAATCTCCGTGAAAAAATCAAAGAAAAAACGCCGAAGGATTATATTCAGACAGTAAGAGGAATGGGGTATAAATTTGCGGCGAATTAAAAGCATCGCGAACTTGTTAGTATCCAAGCTGGTTGCGGTCAACAGCGTCGTCATCCTTCTTGTCATCATGCTGGCCGGGATATCGGTGAAAGATTATGCCTGCTTCCTCGTCAATCATGAACAGGTGACCGGCCAGCAGCTCGTTGAAACACTGAATTCATTCCTGATCAAAGTGAGTGTCATCGCTTTTATCGCGGCAGGTCTTTTGCATTACTTTTCCGTGAAAAGAATCGTCAAACCCGTTAAAGCAATGGCGGCCGCGGCTAACCAGGTGAAAGCAGGTACGATTCCTTCGAAGATTGATGTGCCGGCAAGCGGGGAACTCGGGGAACTGGTCAAAAACTTCAACAGCATGACCGAAACCCTTTCGCTTGTCCAAAAAAGGCGCGAAGAAATGTTAAGGGATATCGCCCATGAATTAAGGACGCCGCTGACGAATATCAATGGGTATCTTGAGGCCCTTCAAAATGGTGTCTTGGAAGGCGATCAGGAACTGTTCGGTTCCCTTCTCGATGAGTCCAGACGAATTACAAGGATTGTCGATTTGATCGCTGAGCTAGATGCGTGGAGTCAGGAGTCCCATCTTCCCGAAAAGCAATTTGAGGCAATCGATATGAAACAAGTATTGGCTGAATCGCTTGCAGCGTTCCACCTGAAGCTGTCGAGCAGGTTCGAGACATTCAACCAGCAGATCGAAAACGGTCCCGTCCTGGGCCATAAAGATGGCTTGAAGCAAGTCCTCTCGAATCTGCTGCAAAATATCATCGATTATGACACCGGCGGACACCTATCCATACAGGGACGTCGTGATGGTGCAGACTATAGAGTAACTTTTTCCCATGAAGGTGCTTATATCGATTCGGAAAATAAAGAGCTTATTTTCGAACGTTTTTACAGGCTTGAAGAATCCCGAAGCACAAAAGCGGAAGGGGCCGGTCTCGGACTGGCGATCGCAAAGAGTATCATCGACGCTCACCAGGGGCAAATAGGACTTGATACAGATGGGCATAATCACTCATTTTGGATCAGGCTCCCTCTCCATGACGTTTCTTAATCAATCCTTAACAATACGATTACATACTGGACTGTAAAAGTAGTTTTCGAATTCAAAGGAGCGATTTACATGCAATTTACTTATTATAATGAGAAACTGATCGGAGAAATGGAATATGGTTTCCTGCCGATATCTCCGAATGCAGAACTTGGATACAGGCCTATGGAACTGTTTGTATCCTCATTGACCGGCTGCAGTACTGCGGTGCTGGCAAATATTCTTGTCAAAAAGAGAATAGACTATAAAAGAATCGACGTAAACGTATCAGCAGTCAGGAACCCGGATGAAGCAAACCGGATTGAACGATTGACATTCGAGGCTGCCGTCCAGACTGATTCATTGGATAAGGAGAAACAAGCTGAGAAGATGTCCGCCCTTGTCCTGAAAAATTGCGGCATGATCCAATCTGTCATTGGAAGCATCGACATCCGCTATCAGATTGAATTCACGCCAGACCAGCCCAAAAAAGGTGATGTTGCTTGAATTATATAACGATTGGCAGATTCACGCTGCCGGCAGACTTGCTTGCCGCGTTTGCTGCCATATTTATCGGGGCCCTGATCTACCGGGCCAGGGAAAAAAAGAGCATTGGTGATTGGTATTGGAACAGCTTCTTCATTTACATAGCCATCTATAAGTTAAGCTATGCCGTTTTCAATTTCAAGATGTTCATTGATACCCCCTTCTCCCTCCTTTATTTTAACGGTGGCACAGAAGGCCAGACCCTTGGTTTCGCAGGCATTGCAGCCTATTTATTTTGGGTTGAAAGGAAAAAGGACAACACGGTCAATGTGAAGGAATATCTGCGGGCTTATTTCCTTTTCTTTTTGCTCTATTGGACCGGGCTATTCGCATTTTCAGAGGAGTTCCTAGCTGCTGGCATACAGGCACTCCTGGCGGTAATCTTTGCAGCGTTTTATTTTAAAAGAGTGGAGCTATCGAAGGAATATGCTATATTATTCTTGATGCTAGAAGCACTCGTTCTCAGTCTTTTTTCGAATTTGCTTTCAGCAGAAAACCTGCTGATCTTTGCACTTGGAATTTATCTGCTAGTATTTCAGCGTTTTAATAAGGAGGAATCACCGCATTGAACAAAAATCTTTTATCATTCGCGATATTGGCACTGGCTGTCGTCATTTTGGTCGTGAACATCTGGAAACCAGGCTCGACTGAAGGCGAAAAGAAAACAACAGCCCCTTCGGAAGAATCGGTCGAAACTACTGAGGATATCCCGGGTGCCAAGCTGTCTTCTTTGAAAGAAGGCGCAGAGGCACCTGAGCTGGAATTGAAGACCCTGGAGGGAGAGACAATCAAACTGTCGGATTACCGCGGCAAAAGGGTGATCTTGAACTTCTGGGCAACATGGTGTCCTCCATGCAAGGCTGAAATGCCCCATATGCAAAATTTCTATGAAGACTACCACGATCAAGGCGTTGAAATCCTCGCAGTCAATCTGACGAGCATGGATAAAGGTGTAGATGAAGTCCAGAAATTTGTTGATGAATACGGTTTAACCTTTACCATTCCTTTGGATGAGGAAGGAACCGCAGGAACAACCTATCAGGCATTCACCATCCCAACCAGCTACATCCTCGATGAAAACGGCGTGATCACCAAGAAAATCGTCGGACCGATGGATGAGAAAATGATGAAGGAACTCACAGGGGTTAAATAGGAAAAGTCACGGCATAGACCGTGACTTTTTTGATGTTTTACTGAAGGTGCTTCTTCTTTAATGGACATTTTGTTGCCGCATGGCCAGCGAATTGTCCATTAAACCCTCTTTCTTGGACATTTTGATGCCGCTCCGCCTTCGAAATGTCCATTAAACCCTCTTTCTTGGACATTTTGATCCTGCAACGCCTTCGAAATGTCCATTAAACCCTCTTTCTTGGACATTTTGATGCCGCTCCGCCCTCGAAATGTCCATTAAACCCTCTTTTTTGGACATTTTNATCCTGCCACGCCCTCGAAATGTCCATTAATTTCTCTTTCTTGGACATTTTGATGCCGCTCCGCCCTCGAAATGTCCATTAAACCCTCTTTCTTGGACATTTTGATGCCGCATGGCCAGCGAATTGTCCATTAAATCTTCTTTCTTGGACATTTTGCCCCTGCCGCGTCCGCGAAATGTCCATTAAAATCTCTTTCTTGGACATATTGACCCTGCAACGTCCGTGAATTGTCCATTAAACAAAAGCGGTCTAGATGCTCAGGATTTTCGGTTCTCCTTCGGCTTTGAATGCTCCGTTTTCATTTAGGTATTGCTTAATAACATCGACCGCCTGGACGCCGTGATAGGTTTTATTGCTTTCTGCACCTTTGAACAGCTGTTTCCCGCCGCCGGCGATTTTGTATTTCTTTTTCAGGTCGAGTTCCTTGCCGCCAACGAGCAGCTTCTGGATTCTGTTGCCTTCGGGGTTGTACGGCTTGAATGCCATGAACAGGCCAGAGGATCTCAGTATATATCCGCCCTTTTGCTTGAAAGGATCCCTGGAGAATACCATCTCCAGATTCTTCTCGAGGGCATTCATCAGCTGTTCACCACTCATCTTCAGCGTGAACATTTCAGGATTTGTCGGGATGATGGTATGCAGATCGTATTCGGTTATGTCCCCTGGCTGAACAGGTGTACCATAACGCCAACCATGGGAAAACGCCAAATCGCAGTCATCTAATACATGCAGATAAGCGTCGGTGATCAGCTGGTCCATCGGTGCTTCGTTCAGGGTCATCCTGTGTAAAATCGACTCCGTCCTGCCTACGACATTTTCCCGCTCCTTCCTGTAAGGCTCGAGGATACCGGCAATGATACCTTCCATTTCCTCATCCACAGGAAAGCTCTCATCGATTGTTACCAGTTCATACTGATAATCCTCTATTTTTCCCCCTTCAAGCTGGATATCCAGCTTTCCCAGAAAAGAAGCACTGGATCCAGCCTGAACGACCAGTGCACCATTCACGGTGATTGGTTGTTCAATCCGGTCATGGCTGTGACCGGATAAAATGAGATCAATACCATCTACCATGGTTGCCAGTTCAACATCGAGCGGGAGACCCATATGGCTCAGCAGCACAATCAGATCCACCTTGTCTTTTAACTCTTCTACACAACTACTGGCCTCTTCCACCCCTTTTGTGAACGAAAGGCCTTTAGAAAAGCTTTCAGGCATGGTCTCCTCGACATATGGATAAGTCAGTCCAATGACTCCTATCTTGACGCCATTCAATTCTTTAATCATATAAGGCTTTAAAAAGGATTGATTGGAATCCTGATCCTTTACGTTACAAGCAACAGCAGGGAAAGGCAGAGCATCCGCCAGGGAAGATAATTGCTCTTTTCCGTAGGCGAAATCCCAATTTCCCGGAACCCAGCCATCCAGTGCCATCTTTTGCAATGCCGGAATCAGCGCTTCGCCTTTTGAAGCAACCAGAGGGAGTGTCCCATGAAAGAGATCGCCGCCATCAAGGACTAAGACATTGTCATTTTGCGATTTCAATTCCTGGATGTACTTTGAAATCCTCGGGAAACCGCCTATTTTCCGGAGTTCGGCCTGGTTTTCTTTCCAGAATAGTTCGTGATGAAAATCCATGCTTCCATGAGTGTCGTTTTGCTGGATGATCGTCAATTTGGTCATAGTATCCTCCTTTTAATCGATGATTTCAATTCAAATTAATTCAAAGCTTTTTCCGTAAACGTCCTGATTGCATGATGCTTATGGAAAAAGCCTTGTTATTAAAAAGGAGTACCCTCTTCGTAAGGTACTCCTTTCTTCAACTATCTCACTGCGCATCGGTTCGGGCCGATTTCCATTTCCTGCTGTTCTTCGATGTCGGGGTTGATTTTGCCCATATTCATCTGCCTGATTTCCTGGTAGGAGTTAGGCTGAGGCGGAAGATTCTCGGTGACTGTCTTCCTAAACGTCTCTTCGCTGTCGATTTGCAAACCATGGTTCTCGGCGTAAAGCACGCCAAGCTTTTCGGAAACGCTGCCGTCATCATTCATTTCATTGATTCCCATGTAGTGAGCTGGAAGGACGAGCAATTCATCAGCGAGTTCTTTATAGCGCTTGTATAAAGTATTCCTCAAGTCGCCTACCCAGTCCTGAGCCAATCCGGCCAGGTCAGGGCGTCCGCTTGAGTCGATGAACAGAATGTCGCCAGTCAGCAAATATTCATCATCAATGATGAACGACGTACTACCGATTGTATGGCCCGGTGAGTACAAAGCCTGGATCACGGTGTTTCCAACCTTGATTTCATTGCCATCCTGAAGAGGTTCAAAATCGAAGGTCACTTCTTCTGCATCTTTCGGTGGAAGATAGTATTTAGCACCCACTTTATCAGCAAGTTTCTTGCCGCCAGAAATATGGTCAGCATGAAGATGTGTATCAAGCAGGGCAACAAGTTTGAAGCCTTTGCCTGACATGAATTCTTCATACTGCTCGATCATCCGGTTGGTATCGATGATCGCGGCCTCGCCATTCGACTCGACCAGGTAGGAAAGACAGCCTTTGCCAATTCGGACGAATTGATAAAGTGATCCGCCATTTTTCAGGTCACCGATCTTAACAGGCTCTAAATGTTCGCTCCAGGCCTTCATGCCGCCTTCAATGGAGTAGACGTTCGTATAGCCTGCCTCTTCGATTTGTTCCGCCACAAATTCAGACGAACCGCCTTTTGCACAGACAACGTAAATTTCCTGATTCTTAGGCAGGACATCCTTTACCGGATCCACGCCTTCAAGCAGGTCAAAGTACGGGGTATTATGGACTTTTACATTACGGCCTTCGATTTTCCAATCATCGAAATCACCGGTATTTCTAGTATCAAGGATAAACAGGTCTTCATGGCTAATGACTTTTCGAGCTAATTCTTTTGCTGTGATTGTCTGTACCATTTCATTCCTCCTGTTTTAAGTTGATTCTTAGAATGTCAAAGTAATGTCTGCATCGCTTGCGAAGTGAAGGAATGAAGCGGCTCCGCCAACGTCAATGCCGTCTACGAACTGGTCTTTTTCAAGGGACATAACGTCCATTGTCATCTGGCAGGCAATCATTTTGACTCCCATTTCAGCTGCCATTTCAACAAGCTGCTCAACTGGAGGAACGTTTTCTCTTGCGAATCCTTCCTGGAAGTGCTCAGTTCCTGCTGGCATAGGTAGTTGCTTATGCGCTTCCTTATGGATCAGGTTAAGCCCTTCAAATGTGAAGAAAATTCCTACTTCTGCGTCTGTTGCTGCTGCTGCAGTCGCGATATTGAATACTTTATATGCATCGAACATTCCGCCGTTAGAGGCGATGATAGCTACTTTCATTGTTTGGTTCCCCCTTATTTTTCAACTGATGTTTCTGTAGGTCCTGTCCAGTCCTTCATTCCTGAAACAACATTTATTGTTTTCTTGAATCCTTTTTCAGCAAGCTTCTTCGCTGCCATATCACTTCTTGATCCGGAGCGGCATATGATATAGACATCCTCTTCAGGATCCAATTCATTGAATCGCTGCTCTAGTTCCCCAAGAGGAATTGATTTTGCATTCGGAATATGGCCAAAAGCATATTCAGCAGATTCCCTTACATCGAGAACCGTTATCTTCTCTTCGCCTTCCAGTTTTGTCAGCACTTCTTCAAGTGTGGCTGTATGTGGGTGTGGCGATACATTGTTCAGTTCATCTTCACTCGCTTTACGCACATAATGCTTCAGCACATCTCCATCCGTGATTGTACCGAGGTATTGATTGCCTGTACTTTGAGCCCATGCTTTAAGATCTGTTGTAGATCCTTTGTCAGTCGCCTGCACTTCAATAACCTGTCCAGGTTCCATCTCATTCATGGATTTCTTCGTTTTGACAATCGGCATCGGGCACGCAAGTCCTTTTGCGTCCAGTACTTTATCCGCAGAAATTGACATAGTAATCCCCCTTCCTAAAGTTTAGTATTTATGAATTCGCGGAATCCATACTGCAAAAAACTCCCCTAGTTTATATACCTCCCACGGTAAAAACTATGCGTATATTGTAAATAAAATAAAAAAAAAACAGCAACCATTTTGTTTTGCTGCAGGCAGTTGCTGATTCTTTGTCAGATGATGCTTGATACAGACACTTTGTTGGTAAACTTCACCCTACATCCCACGTTTTCTTTTCTTCTTTGTGAAATAATAGTAGCAGACACCTGCCACTACCACCCCGGCTGCCATTGCCAGCTGGTACTCTGTTTTCCAGCCCAGCAGAGTGTTGACCGAATAGGCCTCGATGAAGAGTGCAGGGATTTTCCCGATTGTACTCGATATCATGAAAGCAGGAGTTCCCATTTTGCTGTATGAAGCAGCAAGCGTCACCAACCCAGAAGGGGCGAATGGGAATAGCCGCAATAAAAGGACCAGGACAAACGCTTCTGTTCCAGCAGTGCTCTTAAGCCGCTCCAATCCTGGTATCGTTTTTCGAGGATTGATTTTCCGTCCCAGTTTCTTTACCCCTTTTCGGTATAGAAAAAAGCTGATGATTGCCCCGGCGGCTTCTCCGATGATCGAAAGGACAAGTCCGCCACTAAAACCAAAGTATATAATGTTGGCAGCCGTCACAAAGGCGCTCGGTAAGACCCCAAGTATCGAAATGATCACACTGACACACAGGCTGATTAGTATTGCGGCCCATACCGGCTGCCCAGATAAAGTTTCTAATAATGTCATTTAAGCCTCCGAAAAAAATCCGTTGGTTTTGTCATCGCTTCTGCAATGCACCCTACTTGGTCTATTCTAACCGAAGTTTTGCAGAAAAACATGAAAGATCCCGGAGTTTCATCCCCATTAAAAAACAACCTGACCAAATCGGCCCAGGCTGTTCTAGAAATCCTTATACTAATACTTCGCCATAACTATGCTGTGACGGCAGGTCTGCCAGGTTTGTCCCGTTCTGCGAGTGCTGGGATGGCAAATCAGCAATGCTGGTACCGCTCTGTGAATGCTGTGAAGGGAGATCTGCTGTCATTGATTCTTCGTATGCATGCTGTGTCGGCAGGTCGGCTGTGATAACACCATCGACTGAATGCTGTGATGGCAAATCGGCTAGGATAACACCATCGACTGAGTGCTGTGAAGGCAGGTCGGCTACGATGACTCCATCGACTGAATGCTGTGACGGCAAATCCGCTATGAGATTTCCACTTTGTGAGTGTTGTGACGGCAAATCCGCCAGGCTCCTATCTCCATGACCCAAACCTGACACACCTGCAAAAAATGCAGCAAAAATGGTCAGCACTATTGTTCTCTTCATTTTTTTACCTCCTCTGCCTCCGAATAAAAAGGCGTGATGCGTATCAGCAATATTTCAATAATTTTTCCATTTCAGTACTTACTAAACTAGCAAACTTGTCATTTTGCTGCAGTTTGAATATCATGATTGCTTTTTCCAGATATTCTTTACCTTTGTTTTCTTTACCCAATTTAATGAAATTCATGCCTGTTTGGTAATAAAGTTCTCCAAATAAATACATATTTTCTTCATATATACAATTATCGATTCCTTTGCTGCAGTAGATGAGTGACTCCTCATACTTTTCCTGCTTTGACAGTGCCTGTGCAAGGCCGTACAGAATCCTTAGCCAGATGCTTGAGTCCTGGACTTGAGGCAGCTCTGTCAGTTGATTCAAGGCATTTCTGAAAAGATTGACAGCCGTGTCCAGGTCCCCGCTATCCTTCTCGATGATGGCCATACTGGTCAAAATCTCAATTTCGCGCTCGGTCATCAAAGCCTGTTCCTTATGGGTCATGGCAAGGGCCTGCTCCAGCAACGTGATGGATTTCTGCTTATCTTCTTCAAGGTAGTAGGTACAGATTCCCTCGTGCCAGATTAAAAATTGATTGAAAGACGTATGCTTGAAAAGCGGATTATCCTGTTCCTTCTGGATGATTTCATTAATGGCGGCATAATCACGCTCTCGTTTATATTTCTTGATCAATTCCGTGACAGCGATTGCATAATTGTATGTATCTGTTGAAGCGATATCGAAAAAATGGTTAAGCTCTACTTCAAGCCTTGAGGCCATTTTATATAATTGATCAATTGTTGGATATTTCTCTTCTTGTTCAAATTGAATGATATCTTCTTCAGAACATATCCCTGCAGCCAACTGTGCCTCAGTCAATCCCTTGAAAATTCTTGAAGACTTAAGTATCTTTCCGAAGTTATATCCAACCAGGCTCATCCCTACACCCCATTTTAACGTGATTATTTTATTATATATTATCATAGTGTTCGTAAAATTTAAAAATTTGTACCAGCCTAATCTGGCTGGCACATTCATTGATAGGAAAAGTAATGGAGTGCAATGCATGCCAAAGACAGAAGGATGACGACGATTGATCCAATCTTGTTTTTTTGACGCCAGAGGGTTATACCCAATAAGAAATAATACAAAATGATCAAAGCAATGGCGATCCACATAATCAATACCATCTAATCCCTCACCTCTTCCAGCTTAGGCAGTTTCGTCTGTCGCCCAAATTCACCAAACCGGATGGAGACATTCACCTTCACCTCTGCATCTGGATAGGTGTGCATCCAGTCAAATTCCCTGAATTTCCGCAGAGTCGCAAACTGCTTCCTTATCGGTATGGATAAATCGAATGTATCTCCTTTTAATTCTTGCTGACTGTAGACAATAAAATCATTGAAATTTTTTTCTACCTCAGCAGTGAGCGACCTTTTGAGCTCCTTTACCTTATCGCGATTCTTTGCGTAATTGATCATACTTGGGTCGCTGTATACTTCTATGAATAAAGGGACTTCAATTTCAATTTTCGGCCGGCCCTTTCCGGTGATCAGTTTAAATTTATTGTTTCTTTTCTGTGATATTCTTAAGGATATTTTATACCTCTCGTCGAAAGGATCCTTAACAGCAGTCAGGATATCCTCGGTTGTCCATGTATTGTCTAACAGACTCGATATCCTTGTCTCTTCTCCGGTTATTTTGCCAACCATCATTCCTTCTTTGAAGACAGCAGATCCAATAAATTGAGCATTGGTTGTCGTGCCTTCCACTTGAATCTCACCCGCCATCAGGTCATCGTCGGTGGTTTGCAGTTCATCTTTGCCCACTTTTTTGGTGGTAGCGTAGATCGCCAGAAATAAATCGGCATCGCTCTCGGTGACCCGGAAAAAACTATTCAAGTCAGCTTCAGGAAGCATGCCAGTTTCCTGGCCCCTTTCGATCATCAATTCTAAAAATTTATGTGGCCTTGTTTCAATTCTCGGGTGATTATTTCTTATAAAATCAGCTGCATCCTCCCGGGTGACAATGAATTGTGTGCTTCGCTTAATTTCCCGATCCTTGGTTGCACTGTAGATGACCCTGATAAAATCCGGGTCTCTGGCTAATTCTTCTGATACGATAAGCACCTGAAGCAGGTCATAGGATATTTCCTTCGCCACCACCGTATTGGCTGTATTGCGCGATGAAATGAAATCATCGGCAACCAAAGTCACGATTTCCTGAGGCGGCTCATTCGCTCCTCCCGAAGTCTGCTGAGAACCCACCTCCGGATTTGCAATCAGGTATGTGACTCTGACCTTTCCCTCTGCTTTATGCTTATCAAGTCCTATACCAATGACATATGCCTTATCATCCAGTTCCTTATGGTCCCAGCATCCCGACAGGCTCAAGGTTAAGACGACCAGGACCGTAGCTTTAATTATTATAGAGTGAATTTTCATTCTTAAAATCCCCCCGTATTTTCGCCACTACCCACATTAACGGCGGCAGCATCATAAAAGCAGGACTCAAGATGACAAGGATTTTTTCCCTCAGCGAGTAAAGAGTGATCGATGGAGCATCCGGTGTCAATCCAATCAGCAAAATAATGGTCGCGATCAAAGGAATGAGATACTCAAACTCCTTGATCTTTAGAACGCCTCCCAGGAATATGGCGATTAGATATAGATAAAACGAAAACCGTATAAAAGTTGCGACCAGCCAAAAGGGAAAGAATAAGGTTTCTACATTTGCCAGGAATCCTATTTGAATATATCTGATCGTTTCATGGAAAGGATAGTTCAACATTTCCGCAGTCGTATAGTCAAATAAAGCAACAAACCCCACAAGCGCCAGGCTCAATTCAATTGTTAAGAACCCCAGACTGATAAGGGTGCCTTTTTTCATATCCTTGTATGAGGAGACGACAGGCATGATCAGTGCCAGAAAGAAAAAATCAACAAAAATTGAAACATTTTTCACAGAAGCTTTTGCCACTTCGAGCGGCCCTTCACCCCAAAACGGGAAAAGATAACCTATTGTCCCTTCGCGAAAAGTAAAAATCAGCGCGATGAATAACGTGATCTTAATGTAAGGCAGCAAAAGCCAGGATACAGAGCCAATCTGTTCTATGCCCCTCTTTGCTCCATATGCGCAAATAACCATTAAGATGATGTAAAGGATGATGGCTGGTGTTTTCGTAAAATACATCGTGCCTATTATGTCAACGTATGTACCTGAATCTGCAATCACTGCTGCTGTCCCGCCGATTATCAACAATACAGATAGAATATTCCCTAAGAGTTTTCCGAAAAGGTGCAATAAGATTTCATGCAGATTTTTGCCTTTATGAACTGAGTACACTTTTATCAATAAGAGGATCGGTACAAGTGAAAGAATGCCAATCAGCAGCGTTGCTATCCACCCGGCATTTTTGGCATTTCCATAAATGATCGCAGGGGTGTCGTCACTCAACTTCGCTCCAATGGTCAACGAGATAATAGCGAAATATTCTTTTATGCCAATTTTCCCCTTATCCTGTTTCATCGGCTATTCTCCATTAGTCTTTTTTTGTAAATCTGTACTTTTCAGGAAGCCTGGCCTTAATAGTTCATTTTTCGTAAGCCTGCGGAAGATCGTATCCTTCGATGACTTGAAATTTGGTGACATAGGCGCTAAATACGGCACGCCAAATGACTTAATTGAGACCATATAGAATAGGCCTCCGACAAACATTGCAGTCATACCATAAATCCCCATCATCGCGGCACTCAGGATAAATAGAAAGCGCATCAGTCTGACGGCGAAGTTCAGGCTTATATCACTGACTGCAAACGAGCTGAGACCACCCAGTGCCACAACAATAATGACAATTGGACT
Organism: Mesobacillus thioparans; assembly: GCF_965138835.1. Taxonomy (NCBI): domain Bacteria; kingdom Bacillati; phylum Bacillota; class Bacilli; order Caryophanales; family Bacillaceae; genus Mesobacillus; species Mesobacillus thioparans. The sequence continues at coordinate 43,901 of NZ_CBCSFH010000006.1, forward strand.
GATGATATTCGCCTCAACGGCTGCCTGTCCAAGGATAAGAGCTCCTACAATTCCGATGGTCGGACCTATTGGACTGGGCACGCGCAGACCTGCTTCCCTGATCAATTCGAATGCCAACTCCATGATCAAAATTTCTATCACCGCAGGGAAAGGAACCTTTTCCCGTGATGCGGCAATTGCCAGGAGCAAGTCTGGGGGAATCATTTCAGCATGGAAAGTGGTAATCGATATGTAAATAGCAGATGTGAAAATCGTGATAAAAAGGGCTGTCATTCTTAATGCCCTCGTAAAGTTCCCATAAAAGAACCTAAGATAGTGATCCTCAGGAGTGTGAAAGAAAGACCAGAATGTCGCAGGGAGAACGAGACTATCTGGTGAGTTGTCCATTAAGAGGACGATATAGCCATCTTCTAAAAAAGAGGCTGCCCTGTCTGGCCTCTCTGTCGAAAGCATGCTAGGAAATAACGAATAATTCCGTTCCTCAATATATTCCTCAAGCAGCGATAAGTTCTGGATGGCATTGACTTCAAGGCTCCCCAATCGTTTCTTGATGTTGTCAATCAGCTTATCATTGGCCAGACCGCGAATGTAAAGAATGTACACATCATTATGTGAACGCTGCGAAACTTCGATGACTTCCACCATCAGGTTCTCATTTTTGATTTTCTTCCTGAGCAATGAGATATTGACTACGGCTTTTTCATTAAAAGCCTCTTTCGGACCTTTGATCAAGATCTCACTGTCAGGCTTTTCGACGGCCCTGCTTTGGAAATCAGGACAATCAAGAATGTAGCCCCTTGCTTCTCCATCCAGCAGGAGCAGGGCATTTCCTTTATTGACATCCTTTACGGCATCCTTGAATACTCCAATTTCATGTACCATCTGGATGGAAATGACATCCTTCACCTTTTTGTTTGCCGATTTGTTTTCCGCGAGGGGCTTGAGGATATTTTCTTCAATACTCTTAACATCTGAGATCGTGCTGATGAAGATGAGGGCAGCATTTTTCCCAAAGCCCTCAAGGTACATTTCACGTAACTTTATATCCTTGTTGTCGGGAATGCTGTACAGTTTCCTGATCACCGAAAGATTGTCTTCAAGATTCGCTGAGATCTTCTGGTCTTTTAGGGCAGTCTGTTCTCCCGTTAGCTTGTCCGCTGAGGGAGAAGGTTGTTTTTGCTGTTTCTTGAACAGCGTAAGCATTTCCTTTAACATATTGAATCTACTCCCTGCCAGTGCGGTTGGCTTATTTCCTTTTCTTAACTTTTACTAAACTCCTATGTTTTATGAGTTTTAACCATATAAAAAGCTCAGGAAGTTTCCTGAGCTGCTCAATCCTTATTCTTTTTCCGTGCTGCCAGCAAATAGACGGCACCCGCTCCTAGGGCAATGATGCTGAGGGGGATTATGTACGGCCTGGCTACGTCCTTGATACCTGACCAGTTTTCACCAAGGACAATGCCGAGATAAAGGAAAAATACAGTCCAAGGAATCATCGCAGCCACCGTATAAAACGTGAACTTTATGGCTGACATACCCGCAATCCCGGCCGGTATCGAGATTGCATGCCTTACCACAGGAATGAATCTTGCTGAAAAAATCACACCTGCTCCATATTGTTCAAACCATCTTTCCGATACTTCAAGATGGTGCTTGTTGATCAATAAGAACTTCCCGTATTTCTCCAACACCGGACGCCCACCCAAATAACCGAGCCAGTACAGGAATAGCTGCGCAAGCGTCCCGCCGATCGTTCCCGCAACAACTGCCCCTGCAAAACCGATGGTCCCATTGGAAATCATATATCCTCCATATCCAAGGACAATCTCACTCGGGATGACCTCAAGCATCAATCCTAGGGCAATCCCAAAGTATCCAAGGCCCGACAGCCAGTCCAAAGCATTCATCATGAAATCATGCATATCTTTCACTCCAATTCAATTGCTGCTTCTCTTCCATAATATATTGGACAATGTACAAGTTTATCTCTATTTTACACCTGAACCTAAAAAAGAACCTGCCATTTAGACAGATTCTTTGAAAGGGAAACGTCAGCCGCGCCAACCGCCTCTCAGCAGTACCCTCAAGCCGATGAAGATGATAACGAAAGCGAAAAGTACAATAACAATGACACCTATAATGACGAAAATGCCTCCAGACAGACTCATCAGCATCGGTCCGAATTGGATCAATGCCCAGCCAGCGACCATACAAGCAAGAAATAACAAGATATTGGAGCCCCAGTTTAATGACATAAAGATAACGCCTCCTTTCTTCTCACTAACCATATTACGTGAGGGAGAAGATTCGGTACGGGCTAATGAACTATTGGCGATTTTTTGTGTAAGGCTGTTTTCAGAAAGATTGTTGTTAAAATCCTAAAGCCGATTTTAACGTGTAATAGCTATTTTGTATGTCGGTACTAAGTTTGCAAGCTCTTTTCTCAGCATAAGCATTAATTATGTGAATAATCTTAGGTGGTTCCATTCTATCTTTTAAAGGATAGCAACAAAGTTTGAGAAAAGAGCCTTGTGTAAAAGTGATATTGCTCGACAACAATAGAATTACATAAATTTTCCTAAGTCCGTTTTTCGGCAGGAAAATAGGGAAAAGTAATAATTGCTTTCTTACATACAAAAAAACTGAAAGAGGAGGAATCTAAATGACGAATCAGTTATATTTCCGCTTTGTCAGGCTGCCGATTCTCGCAAGAATCCTGGTGATTGCAGCGTTGATGATTTTCCTGTTTGGATCGGCCATTCATTTCATAGAGCCCAAAAACTTCCCAACCGTTTTTGATGGGGTCTGGTGGGCCATCATCACAGCATCGACAGTTGGATACGGAGACTATTACCCTGTTTCTACTGCAGGAAGATTGACAGCCATGTTCCTGCTCCTCGTGGGTACTGGATTTTTATCATCCTATTTCATTCACCTGTCAGCAGCAACGGTTACCAAACAAAATGCATACACGGAGGGAAGAGTTGGGTTTAAAGGGAGCGGCCATATCATCATCATCGGCTGGAACGAAAGGTCCCGCACGATCATCAGGTCCCTCATTAAATCCGAATCCGTCGTCCTGGTTGACGACACGCTCGGCTCAAATCCAATCAGAGAAGGCAATGTACATTTTATCCGGGGAAGGGCCAACAAGGATGAAACTCTATTGAATGCCCGTATTTCAACAGCCAGAAAAGTGATTATCACATCAGACCAGAACCTGGATGAACTGCAGGCTGATATGAATACTATTCTGACACTGCTGGCCATCAAAGGGCTGAATCCTGACATTCGCTGCATCGCAGAGATCCAGACAAGCGAACAGATCAATAACGCAAGGCGGGCCGGGGCAGATGAGCTGATCCCCGCAAATGCTTTGACCAGTGCGGTCCTTATGAACAGCATCGCTTCCGCGGACGTCGTGGATCCTCTATTGGATTTGTTAGGCGAATTAAATGGCAAACGATTAACTTATATTGAGGCGGAAACCACTCTGATGGACAAGAAGTTCGAGGAAGCCAGCAGCTTTTTGCTGAGGGAACGGAATATTATCCTGATTGGAATAAAAAGAGGGGATGACATAATCGTCAACCCCACAAGGAACATCAAGATTAAATTCGATGATCAGCTTCTCTCCATCTCGAGCGGTTAATAAGGCAATAAAGCAGCCTCCGCCTCGCGGACAAGCGACTTCCCAACCTCAATGTACTTTTCCGGAAAACTTGCATCCTTATCTACCGGTTCCTGGAACTGGTTGAAGGATGCGCTGGCATTCCCGACCTCCGCATGGTCATCAAGGCCTCGCTGGTATTTATGGGACAGCAGGAATGGGCGCTGCAATTGTACAGTGCAGCCTTTCGAATCCAGCTGGCCATCGATCGCCTTGAACGGAAGACGCAAAAATTGGTAGCCCACTTCGTCATCAATTTTGTAATCGAAGGCTCCATGGTCATAATCCCAGTTTCCCCCAACGGAATACCCCAGCGGTTTAAGCAGCTGTTCCAGTTTATATAGATCAAAATGTTTGCCCTCAAGCTCAGATTGTATCTCGATCAATGGTTTGTCCGCCTTTCCAAATGTTTTTGCTTAGTTTTAACCAAAATAGCACATTTAATGAGTGGTGGAAGTTTGGATAAGCCAGGTATCCGGGACTGAGGCACATGAGGGAGCTGTGTTTAATGGCTATTATGGCGAAAATATGATTTTATTGGCGGTTTTCACAACTTTTTTGGCGAAAATTTATTTTTATTGGCGATTTCCACATGTTTATTGGCGAAAATCAAAATTTATTGGCGAACTGGAAATTCCGGGCCATATTTTCCATTTCAAAACAAAAAGGAGTACCCCAGAGGATACTCCTTTTTCATTGTTATTTAAGTCGCTTTTCCAATTCAGCTTTCTTTTCTTCGAAGCCTGGTTTACCAAGCAGTGCGAACATGTTCACTTTATACGCTTCCACGCCCGGCTGGTCGAATGGGTTAACGCCAAGCAGGTAGCCGCTCATCGCGCATGCTTTTTCAAAGAAGTATACCAGGTATCCGAATGTATACTCATCAAGCTGAGGAATCTCCACAACCAGATTTGGCACGCCTCCATCAGTGTGGGCAAGCATTGTTCCTTGGAATGCTTTATTATTCACGAAATCAACTGTCTTGCCTGCAAGATAGTTCAAGCCGTCAAGATCGCTTTCAGCTTCTTCTATTGTCAGTTCATGGCGAGGCTTTTCAACCTTGATGATCGTCTCGAACAAATCGCGGCGTCCTTCCTGCACATACTGTCCCATTGAGTGAAGGTCTGTCGAGAAGTTCGCAGATGAAGGATAGATTCCCTTCTGGTCTTTTCCTTCACTTTCGCCGAACAGCTGCTTCCACCATTCAGAGAAGTACTGAAGGGATGGCTCATAGTTGATCAGCATTTCGATTGTTTTACCTTTATTGTAAAGCGCGTTACGAACAGCAGCGTACTGGTACGCAGGGTTTTCTTCAAGCTCGGATTTGCCGAAATCTTCCCTTGCCTGTGCCGCACCTTTCATCATTTCTTCAATATTCGAACCGCTGACAGCGATCGGCAGCAAGCCTACTGCAGTCAGAACAGAATAGCGCCCGCCGACATCATCTGGAATCACGAATGATTCATAGCCTTCTTCGTCTGCAAGAGTCTTCAATGCACCGCGAGCTTTGTCTGTAGTCGCGTAGATGCGCTTGCGTGCTTCTTCCACACCATACTTCTCCTCAAGCATCTTGCGGAAAATGCGGAAAGCAATCGCAGGCTCGGTAGTTGTACCAGACTTTGAAATCACATTGACCGAGAAGTCTTTTCCTTCCAGAAGGTCCATCACATCTGTCATGTAAGTCGAACTGATGTTATTGCCGATAAAAATGACCTGCGGAGTGTTGCGCTTTTCCTTTGGAAGAGCGTTATAGAAGCTGTGCTGCAAAAATTCAAGTGCCGCACGCGCTCCAAGATAAGAGCCGCCAATCCCGACAACAAGCAGGACATCAGAATCGCTCTTGATCTTTTCCGCTGACTTCTGGATGCGGGAAAATTCTTCTTTATCATAGTCTACAGGCAGGTCGATCCAGCCTAAAAAGTCGCTGCCCGCACCTGTTTTCTCATGCAATGAATGATGGGCTACTTTTACAAAATCCCTTAAGTATGTAACTTCGTGTTCACCAAAAAAGCTTAACGCCTTTGAGTAATCAAAACGAACATGTGTCATGTCTGATCCTCCATTATTTTATATTCTCTATCACTTTAACCAAATGAAACTCAATAATCAAGAAACACCCCCAAATGTAAGCGTGCCCAATTGTGAAATTTTAAGTAAACTTTAAAATCGGGCACTCCTGCTGTTTTTGTTTATCCAAAGTAAACAGAAAAGTAACTCCCTCATTATGGAAGCTGCTTGGCTTTAACGATCAATCTGTGCGTTGCCGTATCAATCGGTGTGCAGGTAATGAGCATCAAAGTCTTTTCATCTTTGCTGCCGCTTAATACAGAAACATCTTGAGGTTTTACTACAAGAGTTTCATAAACTTTATATTGGAATGTTCCGTTTTGCCCCCTTACAGTAACAACATCCCCTGCGCCGATTTCATCAAGGCGGTTAAACATTCTTCCATACGATCGGCTTCGGTGGGCAGCGATCGCGCTGTTTCCCGGATTACCAGGAAGGGAAGTTCCATTCAGCAGGCCTGCACCAACATCAAGGTTACCCTGAGAGGCGCCATAGAGAATGGGTAAACGCAAATTGATTTTATCTATTTCAATTACCCCAACCATAGAGGACTTGTTGCGTTCTGACTGTTTCTTTGTTGAGTCACTATCGGTGCCCGGCTGTTCTTCATTGACCGCTTGATTGTTTGTTTGATCTACTTGATCCTCCTCTTTCACTTCGAAAACTTCATTAAGCTCATCCAGACTCTCTTTTGCATCTTCTTTATTAAAAGTGATATCAGCTGCTTCAGCTTCAAATGTTTTTGCTTCCCACTCATTCATTAACTTCTCCTGCTGATAATCTGTATATAAATTTGATATGGAAGGATATAAAAACAGAATCACTCCGGATATTATGAACATTAAGGACAGTACTTTTTTCATTTTGCACACTCCATTTTTAAGATAATAAGTCAAAAGAAAGAGGGGAATCTCTTCCCCCCTATCCTTTAGTTCCTGATGGGCTTTCTCATTCTTAATCCTGTACCTGCTGCCATAAGCAGGAATCCTACAATATAAAACATCATTTTGCTGCTTTCGCCCGTTTTTGGGAGTACTTTTCCGGACCAATTCTGATTATTGTCTCCTCCAGAATTGTTTTGATTATGACCAACTTTCCATGTTTCTTCATCCACGTCAGTATCACGTTCATGATCAACGCCTGTTTCATCATCAACACCCAGGACTGCTTCATCAATCTCCAATTGAATAACCTGATCCTTCAACTCAAAAGAGAGCGAGTTTAGCGCAATAAATTTGGTTGTTCCATCCTCAAACTCAAGTTCAATTCCCTTGATATCTGTAACAGCTAAACCATTGGCAAAGTTTAGTTTCCATAGGTTGTTAATCCGAGTGAGTTGAATTCTCTCTCCACTATCCATTAACAAGGTCAGGTTGACGATTGTTTCAATATCCATCCTAAAGTTGATATAAAGTTCTTTTACAATTTGAATAACTTCCGGAGATTCTCCACCTTGATCGGGGCCTTCGTTGTTATCTCCCGTTCCATCCCCTGGTGTTTCCTTGTTATCCTCCTCTGGTACTGTGCAGTCCTCAATCCAATAATTAATGGATCCTTCTGCTTCTACTCCTACTCTGATGTCTTCAACTTTATAGATTCTTTCAGCTCCTGATTCAAATACAAGCTTAAATTCCGTGATATCATCCTTTACAAATTCGCCTTCATCTTTGAGCTTATAGAGCGGGGATTTCCCTGGATTGGACATTTCTTCCCATTCACCATTTAATTTAACAAAAACACTCTCAACTGGAGCAGTACAGTTTTTTAGATGCAGATGGATTTCGGTGCTTTTATTGCCATTTTCTTCACCATGATCTTTTCCATTACCGTCTCCTGGTTCTTCCGTGCCTTCACCCGGGTTTTCAGTCCCATCTCCTGGGTTCTCTTCTCCATCACCGGGTTCTAAAGTTCCATCCCCAGGTTCTTCAGAATTGTCTTCTTCATCAATAGAACAGCTTTCAAGCCAATAGTTAATCGATCCTTCCGCTTCTGTTCCTACTCTAACTTCATCCATTGAAAAGGTTTGTACAGTCCCTGTCTCAAAAGTAAGCCTGAATGCAGTGATGTCACCCTTTACAAACTCACCGCCATCTTTCAGTTTATAAAGTGGCGAGTTACCTGGGTTGGACATAACATTCCAAACACCATTTAACTCAACCTCTACTTTTTCAACATCTTCTGTACAGTTTTTCAGGTGCAGGTGGATTTCTGTGCTCTTATTGGCATTCACTTTAGTGCCTTCACCAGAATCCTTGTCATCCTTGTCTGAACTATTGGTTTCTTCATTAGTAGATTCAACATTTTTGTCTTGATTTGAACCATCGTTGGCTGCTTGATCCGAAGTATCTTTTTCTTCTTGGTTGGACTCATCAGTTGCTCCTTGATCCGAAGTATCTTTTTCTTCTTGGTTGGACTCATCAGTTGCTGCTTGTTTTGACTCATCATTTTCTTCTTGAGTTGATTCGTCATTCGCTGCCTGGTTTGTGTCACTGTTTTCTTCTTGAGTTGATTCATCATTACCTGCTTCGTTTGTATCACTGTTGTCTTCTGCTTGATTTGCTTCATCGACTTCAATATTAAGATTTACATCTTCATCCTTATCTAGCGACGCACCTTCATTCTCATTTGCGAGTGCTGGTATTGTCAGTGAAAATAACATTAGGAATGCAATTGAGACTGCTGATATTTTTTTCATAATAGTTGTTTTCAATTTCTCGTCCCCTTTTTTGTGTTATTAAAAATTCGCTTAACAAATAGACTGAATATTCAGATATTTAAATTGATAAGTAGCCTCCTTTCCGAGAGAATTCACCAATAAAATTGGACAAAAAAAGCCGCCCGGAATGATTCTTTTCCATGGCGGCTGGACTGTCATAGCTGCAATTTCGCAACCTTAGACTCCTGGCTTTGCGTCCCTGCTTTTCAACAGGTTTGCTATTGGCATGAATGATGTTTTTTGCTTATGTAAAATATTCCTGGGCTTCCTTGTCTTACATTTTAAGAATTACCACAGTTATCTAGCAGCTTAAACATAAAGACCTATAAAATTTATTGGTAAATTTTTCTCCATTTGCATTAATCCACCGTCAAAAGGGATATTTTCAGGATTTATTCGCTTTTTTGCAGAAGAATGAATATGATTTTTGTCCCAATACAAAGACAAAGGACCCAGGATTCATTCCCGGGTCCTTAACTGTTTCAGTTTTACAATGACATACGATAGATTTCGACTACGTCATCTTTGTTCATTTTTGCAAAGTTGCCAAATTCTCCGTTCGCCATTGCTTTATCTGCCATCAAGTCAAGCTTGCTGTCGTCAATGTCATAATCAGCGAGTCGGGACGGTGCTCCGATGCTGTTCCAGAATTCGCGAAGCTTTTCGATTCCTTCCAGTCCAGCCTCTTCGTCCGTCTTGCCTTCTGTGTTCACGCCGAATACTCTGACAGCCATTTTCTTGAATCGCTCTGGCTTTACCTTGAGGTTGTGCTTCATCCAATTCGGGAACAGGATCGCAAGGCCGCCTCCGTGAGGGATATCGTATACAGCAGATACAGCGTGTTCGATATTATGGGTAGCCCAGTCACCGCGGTAGCCCATATTCAGGATGCCATTCAGGGCCATCGTTCCGGCGTAAAGGATTGTTGCACGGTATTCATAGTTCTCCAGGTCATCAAGCAGCTTTGGAGCTGTCTCCATCACTGTCAGAAGCAAAGATTCACACATGCGGTCCTGGAATTCCGTGTTCTCAGTTAAGTGGAAATAGTGCTCGAAAACATGTGACATCATATCAACAATGCCGTAAATCGTCTGGTTCTTCGGCACTGAAAAAGTGTTCACAGGATCAAGAATCGAAAATTTTGGGAATGTTACCGGGCTTCCCCATCCGTACTTTTCATTCGTTTCCCAGTTCGTGATGACAGAACCGGCATTCATTTCTGAGCCTGTAGCTGCCAAAGTGAGCACCGTTCCAAACTGAAGAGCTTCTGAAGCAAAAGCTTTCTTGGTAACCAGGTCCCATGCATCGCCATCATATTTTGCTCCGGCGGCGATTGCCTTCGTGCAGTCGATGACGCTGCCTCCGCCTACTGCCAGAAGGAATTCAATGCCTTCTTCCTTGCAGATTTTTACGCCCTTATGGACAGTCGACAAACGGGGATTCGGTTCCACACCGGAAAGCTCGAATACTTCCGCTCCAGTTTCTTTAAGCGTGCTCATCACAGAATCATAAAGCCCATTGCGCTTAATGCTCCCGCCGCCATAAACCATCAGGACTTTCTTTCCATATTGGGGAACTTCATTTTTTAGTTCCTCTAGCTGGCCTTTGCCAAAAATCAGTTTTGTTGGATTGTAAAATGTAAAGTTGTCCATTTGATTCACCTTCCTCTAGGGCTTATTATGTTCTTTTTCAAAACGCATTGCAAAAAATATACTCTCTTAATGTTCTCTAATGTGCTGAAAAAAGTTACAACCTTTTTTTGTCGGGTAGGTAATAAATAGACGACGGATGAATATTTCATGCCGTGCTGAAACAATCTATAAACGAACAAATTTATTTTAAGGAGGAAATATCCATGAGCGGTATTCAACGTGCAGCACTTGTTCTTACCATAATCGGGGCCATTAACTGGGGCTTAGTCGGATTCTTCCAATTTGATCTTGTGGCAGCAATTTTCGGCGGCCAGGATGCAGCATTGTCAAGAATCGTCTACGGACTAGTAGGGCTTGCTGGCTTAATTAACATTGGACTTCTTTTCGCACCAAGCGAAAGAGAGGAAAGAGCAGCAGAACCGCGCGCTACCCGTTAAAACCAAAAACCCGCCAAACAGGCGGGTTTTTATCATTTTAAGATAAGACTTTCTTGATTCGTTCGATGGCCCAGTCCAGTTCTTCCTGGCTGATGACCAGCGGCGGTGCAAAACGGATGACTGTATCATGCGTTTCCTTGCATAGCAGGCTTTCTTCTTTCAATTCTTCACAATATTTGCGTGCAGGTTCTGTCAGCTCAACCCCGATGAACAGACCGCGGCCGCGGATTTCCTTGATGATTGGGTTGTCGATTTCGCGAAGCTTGCCGACAAAATATTCTCCAAGCTCCAGCGAACGGTCGGCAAGTTTCTCATCAATCAGCACATCAAGAGACGCGATGGAAACAGCACATGCCATCGGATTGCCCCCAAAAGTCGATCCGTGTGAGCCCGGGTTAAAAACACCCAGCACATCATGATCAGCTACAACACAGGAAATCGGAAATACCCCGCCGCCAAGTGCTTTTCCGAGAATATACATGTCAGGCTCGATGTCTTCCCATTCGCATGCGAACATCTTTCCGGACCTTGCCAGGCCAGCCTGGATTTCATCGGCAATAAATAATACATTGTTATCTTTACATACATCAAAAGCTTCCTTCATGAAGCCTTCAGGAGGGATCACGATACCAGCCTCGCCCTGGATCGGTTCAATCAGGAACGCTGCAGTATTTGGTGTGATGGCTTCCTTCAGGGCTTCCAGGTCACCGTATGGTATCAACTTGATTCCTGGCAGCATCGGCCCGAAGCCGCGCTTGTATTCTTCCTCAGAAGATAACGAAACAGCAGTCATCGTCCGGCCATGGAAGTTTCCGATACATGCAATGATTTCAGCCTGGTTCTCTGCAACCCCTTTGACATCATAGGCCCAGCGGCGAGCAGCCTTCACAGCCGTTTCCACTGCCTCAGCACCTGTGTTCATCGGCAAGGCCATTTCTTTGTTCGTCAGCTTGCAAATCTTCTCATACCACGGCCCAAGCTGGTCATTGTGGAATGCCCTTGAAGTGAGCGTCACGCGATCAGCCTGGTCCTTTAGCGCCTGGATGATTTTCGGGTGACGGTGACCCTGGTTGACAGCAGAATAAGCACTAAGCATGTCCATGTATTTATTGCCTTCTGGATCCTCAACCCAAACTCCCTCAGCCTTCGCAATAACGATTGGCAGCGGATGATAGTTATTCGCACCATATTTTTGAGTCTGTTCAATCAGTGAACTCGTTTTTGTAGACATGAACCTTCCTCCGTTCCAATGAAAAAATTGGTTAGACAATCATATTGTAACCTGTAAGCTCTTTCATTTTAACCCCCTAAAAGAGAGAATAGCAGAAAGATTCCTTGATTCTTTTACCAATGAGGGACTTTTCTCCTTTCATGTTGGATTTCTGTCCGTCATGGCACCAATCAGGTATATTGGTGCACCGTTTTCCCAGTTACTGGTGTTCCAGAGCACCAATCGGCTTTATTAATTCACCGTTTCCCAGTTATTGGTGTTTCGGAGCACCAATCGACTTTATTGATGCACTGTTTTACCAGTTATTGGTGTTTCAGAGCACCAATCGGCTTTATTGGTGCACCGTTTTCCCAGTTACTGGTGTTTTAGGGCACCAATCGGCTTTATTGGTGCACCGTTTTACCAATTATTGGTGTTTCATGGCATCAATCAGCTTTATTGGTGCTCTGTTTTCCCAGTTTCTGGTGTTTTAGGGCACCAATCAGCTTTATTGGTGCTCTGTTTTCCCAGTTTCTGGTGTTTTAGGGCACCAATCGGCTTTATTGGTGCACCGTTTTACCAGTTTCTGGTTTTCCGGAGCTCCAATCGACTTTATTGGTGCACCGTTTTACCAGTTTCTGGTTTTCCGGAGCTCCAATCGACTTTATTGGTGCACCGTTTTACCAGTTTATGGTGTTTCAGGGCACCAATCAGCTTTATTGATGCTCTGTTTTCCCAGTTACTGGTGTTTTAGGGCACCAATCAGCTTTATTGGTGTACTGTTTTCCCAGTTTCTGGTGTTTAGGGGCTCCAATTAGCTTTATTGGTGTACTGTTTTCCCAGTTATTGGAGTTTCTGAGCACCAATCAGCTTTCTTAGTGACCCTTTGTGCCTGTCAGACTAAAATAAAAAAACCGGACGCAATGTCCGGTTCCTCGTTAAAACTTATTTTTTAGCCATATCTGACTGGTTGATCCACTCTTGAAGCTTATCCTTCAACGTGTTGAAGCCTTGAGCTGAGTCGTCCTGGTGCTGAACTACAGCCGCTGGACGCTTGCTGCGTGGCTTTTTAGCGCGTTGTGGCTGTTCTGGTGCTTCTTCAGTAGCACGGATAGATAAACCAATTTTTCCAGCAGCTTCATCAATTGACAAAACTTTCACTTTCACTTCATCGCCAACTGTAAGGTGCTCGTTAACATCCTTAACATAACCGTGTGTGATTTCTGAAATATGCACAAGACCTTGTGTATTTTCATCTAATGCTACGAAAGCGCCGTATGGCTGGATTCCTGTTACTTTACCTGTTAAAACGCTGCCTACTTGAATATTTTCTGACATGGAAACACTCCTAAATATTGTTTTATTTTATCCCATTAATACGCAATTAAAAATTATATCATATTCTGTAGCATTTATCAAAAAGAATAAGTTAATTCAATATGAGTGTTTCCATATCAGCTTATTGGAATGGCAAATATTGTACTTTCCAGAAACCATCCTCCTGGACCATCTGGAAGACTGGGCCATCTGGCCGGTCGTTGTAATGAAGCTGGATACCGATCACTTTTTCCGGATCATCCGCCGGGTGGTAAAGAGAAGCGAACTCATACCCTTTTAACGTCTTGCTCAGATTCATCTCAGGGGCGGCTTCCTTCATTTCTTTGATATATTGCTCTTTTGGCGGAGGGTCGCTTTGTTTGCTGTATAATGCGTATTTTGTCTCATAATCGCCGGCTTCTGCTGCATGGAAGTACAATTGCATGATCTCAAACGGGCCGTAATTTTTAAGGATATTGAAATTTTTCTTAGCCGCGAATTCCTTATAGCTCGAAAGCAATGAATCCGGGAGCGGAAGCACTTCTTTGTTAATGACATCAGCCCGTTTTAACTGATCAGGTAACTCCAAATATAATGGATAATCAAGCTCATCGCCATCTGCGGGCTTGAGGAATTGGTTGGCTTCCATCTTTTTATACATCCTGTTCACCGCAGCTGCTGTATCGGTCTCCGGATAGGTTTTGAGCATATATACATATGCCTGTTTGACTTCATCTTTCAACTCGTCACTTTCCATATAAATATGTGGACTGACAACGAAGAGGGCATATAGTGTCTTTGCGTCATTCCTCATTCTCTCCTCGATGACCTCATCGCTCACCGTTGACATCGTTTTTTCGACCTTTACCAATAAATCTGCCAGGCTCTCAAAGGAAATGACCTCTCCATTATGGTCCTGAACTCTGTGGGTCCGAAGTTCCAAATACTTGATAAAATCTTCATTCACTGCTCCGCGAAGGCGATCTGCAAGGCCGCTAAAATCCACATAAGGAACGATACTGCCAGATTCTTCCCTAAAAGCATAACCATTATCAACAGCCTTGGAGGACATCTCTTTTAGAGATTTGGAAGAAAGACCAGCTCCGCCAGCATTCATCTTTTTAATAACTCCGGCAATATTTTCCTTTTCAATGGCTTTATTTATATCAGCTTCGTAAAATGTCATCGAAAGATAATACGCCCCCAAAAATGACTCCAGTTGGTTAAGGAGAATTTCTTCTGGTCCACCCAGGGAAACTTCGTCGCTTTTTTCTTGCAAAAGCTCATCGATTATCTCTGCTGGCATGGTGAAAGCATTATCGATCTCACTGGTAAATCTTTTTCTGGTATCCTCCAAATCAGTTTGTCTATAGGCTTCCAGGTTTGACAGGAAGGCGGCTTCCGCGTCTTTCAGTTCCCATGGAATGTTTCGATATAGATAATTGTCAAAGCCTGATAAGAAACCCAGCTTTTCTTTAGTCTGAAGTTCCCGCTTCTGATAATACTTCTCCAAGTCCTCAAATACTGCTTTCACTTCTGATTTTTTCAGCTCACCGGAATTGTTTTCACCGGGTGCTGCCTGATGCTGTTCTGTTTTCTCTTCAGAAGGTGCATGATCCCCGATATATTGCATCATCAGGACACCGGCAATCATCCCCACACCAATAAAACTCGCGGCGTACGGCAGGTGAAACCATTTCTGCTTTGTCTGCTTCTTCTGATCCTTTTTGATAGCCGCAAGGATCACTGAACGATTCTCATCTTCAGGCATGTCGTCGTATGATTTTTTCAGGCTCTCCAGCCTCTTTTCCAATAACTGATCATCCATGGTTTGCACCCTCCTTCTTTTCGGCTATAGTGAGCAGCTTCTTCAGGTGTTCTTTCCCTCGTGACATCCGAGTCTTCACATTTGAAAGTGATGCACCGGTGATATCCGCGATTTCGTCATAGCTTTTATCGTGAAAATAAAAGAGGACGATCGGGATACGGTATTTCTCATCCATTTTTTGAATGCATTCATGAAGCACTCTGTCTTCCTCATACCGAAGGATGCTTTCCTCTGCTGTTTTCCCGTTGTATGTGCGTTCCTTGCCAATCTTCAATACCTTCTTGATCTGCCTTTGTTTGCTGCGAGCGAAATCCCTCGTCACATTCAAGGTGATTTTATATAGCCAGGTCGTGAATTTTGTATGTGAAAATTGGTCCATGAAGCGGTACACCCTGACAAACACTTCCTGTGTGATATCATCTATGTCGTCATATTTGTTCCCGAGCTGGAAGGCAAAGCGGCGGACGGTCGGAGTGTGGATATCAATCAGCTCAGCAAATGCCTGCATATTTCCATTCCTTGCCCGGAATACTAATTCATCATCATTCATTTGGATCCCCCAAACTTATACGTATCTTTAATCAGGTGCTTCCCACGGTTAGTCTGGAGCGGCTTCGGCCGATTGCGCCCCGTATTCTGATTGCGAAAGCTTTACCTATAAAACGGCGGTTTTTGTTTTTTGTTTCAAAAAAATAACAAAAAGCTTAATAAATGTTTATAATCTGAAAATGCTATGATTTTCTCAGAAAAAATAGTAACATGAAAAGGTATTTTTTGATTTTATCAGAAAATATAAATTTTCAGATTATTAAAGGAGTTTTCTTATGAACAAGCACGAACAATGGACTTCTAAGCTTGGGTTCATCCTGGCAGCCGCGGGGTCAGCCATTGGACTCGGAGCTATTTGGAAGTTTCCCTATATGGCAGGAACGAACGGAGGCGGAATCTTCCTCATATTCTTCCTTCTGATGACTATATTCATAGGTGCACCGATTTTGCTGGCTGAGTTCATCATTGGCCGGAATAGCCAAAAGGACGCGGTCATGTCCTATAAGCATCTCGCCCCGAAAAGCCTGTGGCCGTTGCTGGGATATGGCGGTGTCGTTGCTTCCTTCCTGATTCTTTCTTTCTATAGCGTCGTTGGAGGCTGGATTTTGTCCTATCTTGCCCGCAGCTTTACGGGATCACTTTCGGGGCTGACACAGGCAGAGTACGGAGCCGCTTTTGAACAGACAATCTCAAATCCTGTTGAAGCGGTCGCAGTTCAGCTATTATTCCTGGTGATGACCATCCTGGTCGTGCAGGGCGGTGTCCAGCAGGGCATTGAAAAAGCAAGCAAATACATGATGCCATCGCTGTTCATCCTGTTCATCATCCTTGCGATCCGATCATTGACACTCGATGGAGCCATGGATGGGGTTGAATTTTTCTTGAAGCCTGATTGGTCCGCTGTTACAGGGCAGACGATCTTAATGGCCCTTGGCCAGTCCTTTTTTGCACTGAGTGTCGGCCTATCCGTCATGGTGACTTACGCTTCTTACCTTCCAAAAGGCGAAAGTCTCGCAAAGTCAGCGTTTTCAGTCGTCGGCTTGAATATCCTGATTTCCTTGCTCGCCGGCCTCGTGATTTTTCCGGCAGTGTTCGCCCTTGGTTTTGAGCCCGAGGCAGGTCCCGGACTTGTTTTTGTCGTGCTGCCAGCCGTTTTTGATCAATTGGCTTTTGGCGGATTATTCTTGACGATTTTCCTGATTCTGCTGTTATTCGCTACACTGACATCCGCTTTTTCCATCCTCGAGATCATCGTTGCCGTCCTCTCGAAGGGTGACAAAGGAAAGCGGAAGAAATATGCCTGGATTGGCGGACTGCTCGTATTCGCCGCTGGAATACCAAATGCCCTGTCCTTTGGAGTTCTGTCGGACGTAAAGTTTTTCGGAAAAACATTCTTTGACCTTGCCGACTTCCTTACAAGCAATATCGCCCTTCCTCTGGGAGCCTTTTTTATCGCTATTTTCGTCGGCTATGTGCTTCCGAGGAAATTGGTCCGAAACGAACTCGAAGAAGGAAAAAGAACCAACCCGGTGCTTTTCAGGGTCTGGTATTTCTTGATCAAGTACATCGTGCCAATTGGCATCGCCTTTGTTTTCCTCCAGTCAATCGGTATAATTTAAAGTTAAGAAAACGTTCACATTATTGTCGATATTTTCAAAAATTTAATGTTAAACTTATAGTAAGAGATATTTTATTTTTGGAGGTGAAGAGCGATGACTGCAATTGGACATAATATCAAAATGTGCCGTGAACGAGCCGGAATATCCCAGGAGGAGCTCGCTTTAAAAATCAGGGTGGGGACTCAAACGATCCAAAGATACGAAAGCGGCGAGCAAACACCTAAATTGCAGACGATAATGAAAATTTCCACAGCCCTCGATGTCCCGGCATCCGAACTGATGGGAGAAGTTTATTACGCTGCACCGCCAGAACTCGACCAAAAATCAACCAGTGTATAATGGATAGATGAGCAGGCAGGAACTGATCCCTGCTCTTTTTTTTTTGCAGCAAAAAAATTCCTTAAACAGAGGTATATGATTCTGCCAAACTGGTTATCCTAATTCCATAAGGCTTTCTAGTATTCCCCCCTTTTTTATGGATACCATTTTGGTGTCCATCTTTTTTTGTTTTCAGAGCATTTTTTTGTGTGAACTTTGGATTCGCGGGGAAAATAAATGGCATACATTACATTCCCTACTATGTCAGGAGTGAACGCCGATGGAATTCGCCAGGAATAAAACTGTAAGAGGAATCGATCTTTATTACGAGCACTACCAAAACCCTGACGCAAAGGAAACCCTTGTCCTGCTGCATGGTTTTCTTTCTTCTTCCTTCAGCTTCAGGCATCTGATTCCGCTGCTGAAAGAGGATTATAACGTCATATCTGTCGACCTCCCTCCCTTTGGAAAAAGCGGGAAGCTATCTAGTTTTAAATATTCGTATAAGAACCTTGCTGCGACGGTCGTTGAACTGATGAAATCGCTCGGCATCCGGGAATTCAATGTTGTCGGGCACTCAATGGGCGGACAGATCGCCATGAATATCCTGCTGCATCACCCGGATCACGCGAAGAAGGGCATCCTTCTATGCAGTTCGGGGTATTTAAAAAAGGCAAGCCTTCCGCTCGTCCTGTCCAGCTATATTCCTTATTTCCATCTGTATGTAAAGTTCCATCTGGCCCGCTCGGGAGTGAAGCAAAACCTTCAGAACGTCGTCTATGATCATTCAATGATCAATGATGAAATGCTGTATGGGTATCTATCGCCTTTTTTCGAAGATGATATATTCAAAGCGTTGACGATGATGATCCGGCACCGTGAAGGGGATCTTTCAGCCGAGGAACTGAGGAAAATCAAAGCTCCATGCCTGCTCATCTGGGGTGAGCATGATAAAGTGGTACCTGTCCGGATCGGCAGGAAGTTGAATAATGACCTGAAGCATTCCGAGCTCGTCATCTTAAAGGATACCGGTCATCTTGTACCCGAGGAGCGCCCGGAAGATGTGCACCAGCTTATCAATCGCTTCATTGTGGCAGAGGAAACAGTTGAAGCAACAGCAAACGGCAGCCGCTGATGGCTGCCGTTCCCCGCTATTATAAGGAGCATACATCTTCATTCTTGATCGCCAGCAAAGTGTTTGCAATTGACAGGCATTGATCATATGGCAGGACCTGTTCGAACGAAAACTCGAAAACGGACTGGATCCTGGCGGCGATTTTATCTCCCTCATTGTAATCATGGACAGCCTGGAGGATGTCTGCGATTTCCGGATCGAACTGGCCTTCGCCAACATTGAAGGGATCCCATTTATTCAAAACATCGATTAATTTATAGCTAAGTTCTTTCGATTCCAATCCAATCACCTGATTATTTTTTAAAAATATTTTATCATAAGTTTAGGGTCAGATAAATTTTTCAGGAAAAAGGCGGTGCGTACATATGGAAAGAATAGTTTTTGACAAGGTAGTCGACCGGAGCAACACGCATTCAGTGAAATGGGATGCTGTCGGAAAAGTTTTCGGCAAAGACGATGTCCTGCCGATGTGGGTCGCGGATATGGATTTCCATCCTCCTAAGGCTGTCACTGATGCATTGAAGGACCGGATTGACCACGGTATATTCGGATATACTTTTGTCCCGATGTCGGTGACAGAAGCCATCCAGGACTGGATGAAGAAGCGCCATGACTGTGAGTTCAAGAAGTCATCCATCCTTTTCAGCGAAGGCGTCGTCCCTTCAATCAGCACGGCGATTCGCGCTTATACAGAAAAAGGCGATAAGGTGCTCGTTCACTCTCCTGTGTACACGCCATTTTTCAACATGGTCAAGAATAATAACCGGACTCTGGTCACTTCGAATTTAGTGGTTGAAAAAGGCCGATTTGAAATGGACTTTGCAGATTTTGAAGCCAAGCTTCAGGATGATGTGAAGATGTTCATTCTCTGCAACCCGCATAATCCAGGGGGGCGGGTATGGACGAGGGAGGAACTGGAGAAAATCGGCAACCTGTGCGTGAAGCATGGCGTTCTGATTGTTTCAGATGAAATCCATTCAGATTTGGTGTTCAAGCCTAATGTCCATATTCCGATTGCTTCAATCAAGGAAGAGTTCAGGGAGATTACAACCACCTTCGTTGCGCCAAGCAAAACTTTCAACCTAGCAGGACTTCAGGCATCCGCTGCACTGATCCCGAACAAGGAGCTGAAGGCGAAATTCAAGGAGGTCCAGGAGCAGCAGGGCTTTTTCACATTGAACGCCTTTGCGATTGCCGGTATGGAAGCTGCCTACCGGGAAGGAGAGGAATGGCTCGAGGAATTGCTTGTCTACCTCGATGAGAATATGAAAATCACCACTGACTTTATTGCTGAACACCTGCCAGCGCTCAAACCAATGAAGGCGCATGCGACTTACCTTCTCTGGATCGACTGCCGCGAGCTTGGTTTAAGCGATGAAGAGATCAAGAATCAGCTTTTGGAAAAAGGAAAACTGGGGCTCGAACCAGGAACGAAAT
Source organism: Mesobacillus thioparans (assembly GCF_965138835.1). Taxonomy (NCBI): domain Bacteria; kingdom Bacillati; phylum Bacillota; class Bacilli; order Caryophanales; family Bacillaceae; genus Mesobacillus; species Mesobacillus thioparans. The sequence continues at coordinate 63,856 of NZ_CBCSFH010000006.1, forward strand.
ATGGCGAAGGCGGTGAAGGCTTCGTCCGGATGAACCTCGCCTGCCCGCGGGAAACCTTATACGAAGGACTTGAAAGATTGAAAAAGGCATTCTGCTAGACTTTTTAAAACAAAAATGGAGCCGTCCCATTCGGGATAGCTCCATTTTTATGCGCTCACTTCCAGCGCCTCGTAATATGGCTCCAAGGAATAGCCGATAATTGTATCCATGAATGAATGCAGTTTTTCCGGAATCAGCATGCGCGCGTAATCCCAGGCATTCCTCTCAATCTGAAGGGCAATCCTCTTCTTCAGCACATCGTTGCCGGCTTCCTCCATCTTCTGGATCAGCTCCGCAAGTTCACGATCCTCTGCATGCCCAATCTCATGAGCAAACACAATGGCAAGATACTCTTCAAAATGATCCAATGACGAAAAGACCTGCAGGCATTGTGCCTTGATCTCCTCAATATATAACGTAATCGTATGACTTCCAAAATTATATTTCCCGCCCGCAAAACGGTCTCCCGGGAAAAACTCCTCAAGCTCAACTTGAACACTGCTGCCAGATTGGACAAGAATCCTTTCGACTATCTTCTCTATCTGTATGTTTTTCAATTCATACCCCTACTCTTGATTTTAGAATATAAATTGTATTATAACGTTTTAGTGAAATAATGAAAAGGTGGCATTTACCCTGGATTTGTTGTTGGTAAACCTTATTTTCAACTAATTTGGTACATTTAGGCTCTGTCAAATCAGACTGTTGATTTTCGATAACTTAATGGATTGACAATTATTTGAACTCCATTAAACTAAAATTAGTTCTACCCACGATTTTTCTCGGAATATTACTGCCCCGCAATTCTTTTGATTACTCTTCTTCCATGGAGGCAATATTTACCCTCTTTTTTTGCTATCACCTACCTTGTTAATTTTCACAAAAATTCATCAGAAAAATAATGAATCGAAATGGAGATAGATTTTATTGATTGCCTATGCTTTGAATATTCTTTTAGATAGGAGAGAGATGGATGGGTTTTGAAGAAGAATACCAGACCTTTTTGAATGCTCACTTACAGGCAAGAACCGGTGAACGGTTGCGCCGCCTGCAAGAAGGTCACAAGCAGGCTGAAATGTTGTTTTTGAAGCAAGTATGGTGGCCATTATTTTACCAATTCAAGCATCTACACCCTGAATATGAAGTGGATGATTTCAAGGATGGAAAAAGGTATTTGGATTTTGCATATATCCGCCCCGGCATCCGGATTTGTTTTGAGGTGGACGGATATGGCCCTCACCTAAAGAACATCAGCAGATGGCAATATTCCGATAATCTGGAACGTCAAAACCAGCTGGTAATTGATAGATGGACCGTGATCCGCTTTTCTTTTGACCAAGTGAAAGAGAATCCCCGTAGATGCCAACAGGTTGTTCAGCAAGTGATAGGCCGATGGCTGGGTGATGAGTTAGACCAGACATCTCTGTCCTTTCTTGAAAAGGAAGTACTTCGGCTAGTAATACGAAAGGGAAAAGACATAACCCCTATAGAATTCGAGAAGTATTTAAATCTAAGTGACAAGACTGTAAAAAAAGTACTTTCTCAATTAGTAGATAAAAAGATGCTGATCCCGCATCTGGAACCAAGAGAATCCGCTCTTATCGATTAGGTGATCAGGTTAAGGACCCGGTTAGATAAATAGACGGAGGAATTCCGCTTAAATAAAAATATTCATCAAAAATAGCTCAAATAGGCGGAAAAATTCCGCTTATTGATTAAAAAAGCGTGAAAATGTGGTATTTAATATTGCATAAGCGGAAAATCTCCCCTTATTTACGTCTAAATGAACTGCATTTTGTATTTAGCCGGAAATTTTCCGGTTATTTTTTCCTTTAAGGAGTTTCGTTAATCAAAAGGAAGAAAGTATCGGTGAGCCACATCATAAATTAATTTTGATCTAGTCATTAGTCAATATTTCATACATATCGACACTTCCTTCTTCAAAATCCATTTTTAAACTTCAACATTTTCCTCAATTATTCACCCACAAAAAAAAGAACAGCCAGTGAATCAGCTGTTCTCGTTTGTATCATTCAATCGCTTCATGATTTCCTGTTCTTGTTCTTTTGCTTTCTGGGCTTCTTTCTTCGATACTTTGATGATGAATCGCATCGTTAGGATGGCCCCGATCAGGAATACGAGTGAGGTGATCGCGGCGGGGATATATTCTGTCTTGTCTTCCGGGAAATATAAAAACAATGAGATGACTAACCACTTACTCATTCTCATCTTCCTTTCATCTGCTCTCCAAACATTATAGCAAGGTTTGGAGCTTCGTCCAACCGCGAACAGCTTCTTATTTTAGTACATTGATTTTTTTGATGACGACATCTTTTTCTGGCTTGTCCGCGGCACCTGTAGGAACAGCAGCGATTTTGTCAACGACATCCATGCCTTCAATTACCTGGCCGAAGACGGTGTGTCTGTGATCAAGGTGAGGCGCGCCGCCACTTTCATACATCTTAAGGACTTCCTCATTTTCATACAACTTCAAGACTTCTTCAGGGTAACCTGCCTGCTTTAACTTCTCTGGGAAACTAGCATCCAGTTCCTTGTTCTGGACGATGAAGAATTGGCTGCCATTTGTGTTCGGGCCGGAGTTGGCCATTGATAATGCGCCGCGGATATTAAAGAGCTGTTTTGAGAACTCATCTTCGAAAGGACCATCGTAAATGCTCTCGCCTCCGATGCCTGTTCCTTGTGGATCGCCGCCCTGGATCATGAACCCATCAATGACGCGGTGGAAGATGATGCCTTCATAGTAGCCATCTTCACTATGCTTGATAAAGTTTTCAACGGCTTTTGGCGCCTGTTCAGGGAATAGCTTGATTTTGATTTTTCCCATCGAGGTGACCATTTCAACAAGTCTCTCGTTATCCTGGACTTCTGCTGTGGCTTGAGGATAGTCAAGATTCTCCTCTGCTGCCTGTCCGCCGTTCGATGTTTCTTCCTTAGGCTTGTCCGCCTCCTGCTTCTCCCCGGCGGTGCCGCAGCCTGCAAGAACGATCATCATTGAAAATAATACTGCCATTATTTTTTTAGTCATTATATGTATCCCTCCTATAGACACTTTAAACGATTGCAAAATGTTTTGCATCTCTGATATTTGCTATAATAAAAGAAATCCAAGATTCCGAAAGGGGCATCTTCATGGCTGAATTGAATATTGGCGACCAAGTGACCGCCATTTATAAAACCGGAAAGTACATAGGTGAAATCACGGAACGGCGCCCGCAGCATTATCTAGTGCGCGTCCTCGCTGTCGCGAAGCATCCGATGCAGGGCGACCTTCACAATCCTAAGGACGCAGCGGTAGGGTTTTTCCATGAACGGAAAGCACTATCCTTCCGCGAACAGGCAAACATCCCGGAAAAAATGGTCAAGCCATTCGAGGGTGAAATACCCGATTACCTTGAATCATTAAAAGAAGCAACAGGCAAGCTTCGTGCTGAACTCGAAGCCGATGATTCCACGTGGGCCCAGCAAAGCATGAGAAACCTGGATTCGCTGGAAAAAGATTATTTCAGGAATCAGTGAATACGCAAAAAGCCAGATTGTTCATTCCAATCTGGCTTTTTTATGCGAATTTATTGAGCAGTTTCGAGAAATCAACCATGTCCCCGATTGTTGCGGGTTCTGGCTTCTGGAGATATTGTTTGTCTTTCTCCACGAGCTTGTAAATATGGTAAGTCGTAAGCGCATCATCCAGGGCGCGGTGATGTTTCCCGGTTCCTTCCCTTCCATATTCCTGTACTGCCTTCCAAAGACCCGTCTGATTCTGGTCGCCAAAGAATCGCTTATACTCCATCGAAAGATCGATCTGCTTACCTGGCAGCGGAAAACCGACCGAAGCCTGCTGGCAATTTTGCTGCAGCACCTTCATGTCCATATTCCCCCAGGTCACGATCTGGCAATTCTTGTTCCCGCCAAGTGACTTGAGCTTCTCCACCAAATCCTTGAACAGGATCCCGGAGTTTACCTGTTCCTGGGAGATATTCAGGAATGAACGGCAGCGTTCCGTCAAAATTGGAAACCGCATTGGTTTTACATAAGATGAGAATTCTTCAATCACCTTATTGTTCTCGACAAGGACGGCCCCTGCTTCGATGATTTCCTGGTAAAATCCCTGTCTTCTGCTGTTCCGGTCAGGCATCGTGAATTCAAAGTCAATAAATAATGTTGTCCTTTCTTTTTCGCTCATGCTTCCCCAACTTTCTGAAAAGCCAGTAGTTGTATGTAACCAGTATATGCTTTTCGCTGCATTATTTTTTCTATTATAGCACGTTTCTTAACATTTTTTTTAATTTTCTGCATTTTAAGCTTGTCATTTTTTTGACAGTGCAAAAGAAATTAATATTTTCAGCCTCGCTCCGATATTATGAGGAGTGACAGTTCACATTTTGAGGGAAGAAAGGAATCACCGTGCGTATTTTTACAGGCTATCTTATGATCTTTCTATTGGTTCCCGCTTTCATGGCGGTTGTCATATTGACCTCTACAGAAGCAGGCAAGGCTGTCAGCTTCAATGAAACATTGGATGAAAAGATCGACCTCTCGGGGACAAAGCTTTCGGAGACGAGTTACATCCTGGCAGCAAACGGCGAGGTGATCACCGAAATTTACCGGCCGATGAACAGGAGTTATGCAGAGGGGCAGGAAATCCCCGATTTCATAAAAGAGGTGTTCATTGTTTCTGAAGACCGTAATTTTGAAAAACATCCCGGTTTTGACCTGCCCGCGATCGGCCGGGCATTCGCCATCAACATGCAGGCAGATGGAATCCAGCAGGGCGCAAGCACGATTACGCAGCAGCTTGCCAGGAACCAGTATTTGAACCACCATGAATCCTATAACCGGAAGCTGAGCGAGGTTTTATATGCATACCAGCTTGAGAGGACTTTTTCAAAAAAAGAGATTCTTGAGCAGTATTTAAATGCGATTTATTTTCATAATAATGCGTATGGAATCAAGGCTGCGGCAGATGTTTATTTTAAAAAGCAACCCTTGGAGCTGTCGGAGGCGGAACAGGCATTCCTTGCCGCCATCCCTAATAACCCGACCTATTATAATCCAATCAAGCACTTCAAGCGGACTAAAGCGCGGCAGGAAAGGCTGATCGACCAGCTTGCACAAACCGGAAAAATCAGCGCAGAAAAAGCTAAGGAATTGAAAACGGAGCCCATTTTGCTGAAGGTTGATTCCCGTAAAGATCTGTATCCTGATTATTCATCTTATGCCCTTTTCGAACTTCGGGATCTGATTGCTCATAAGGAAAAGATCGAGGATCCAGAGGAGTTAAGCCTGAAGATCGAGGAATTGTTGCGCTCAGGCGTCACAATCTACACAGGTCTTGATATTGACAGGCAGACAGAGGCTGTCCGGGCGATCTCAGCCCATCTGCCGGATGCATCGGTTCAGGGGGCAGCAGCTGTCATAAATCATGAGAATGGCAGGATCGTTGCTCTCGCTGGAGGAAAAAAATATCATAGCGGCGATTTCAATAGAGCATTCCAGGCATTCCGCCAGCCGGGATCAGCCATCAAGCCTCTACTCGTGTACGCTCCCTATTTCGAACGATATGCCGCCAGCATCGATTCAAAGATTAATGCCGGCTCTCTTTGCATAAAGGGATATTGCCCGAAAAACTATGGAGGTGCTGCCTATGGGATGGTTCCCCTTGAAAAAGCGTTCACCCGTTCGTATAACACCCCGGCAGTAAGGATATTGCAGGAAGTAGGCGTTGATGAAGCGTTCAGTGATCTTCAGGCTTTCAAATTCAAAAATGTGACAAACCAGGATCATGTCCCCGCAGCAGCCGTAGGCGGATTCACGACCGGGGTAAGCCCGCTTGAGCTGACGTCCGCTTATACGGTATTCAGCAATAAAGGATTCTATCTGACACCGCGGGCAATTGTGAAAGTAACCAACCAGGCGGGCGAGCTCCTTTATAAATGGGATGAGGAACCAGCCCAGGTGTGGAATCCAGGCACCATCGAAAAAGTAAGATCCCTTATGCAAAAAACCGTTTCCTCGGGAACAGCAAGAAAAGCGGCCAGTGTCGGTCCGGAAGCCGGCGGAAAGACCGGGACCACAAATGACTACAAGGATTTCTGGTTCATCGGCTTCAACGGTCCGTTTACCGCAGGAGTCTGGGTCGGCAAAGACATGCCGCAAAGCATGGAAGCCATCAACAATCAGTCACCCCATCTGCTGATCTGGCGTGACATCATGAAAAAGTAAACCGGGCCCATGCCCGGTTTTTCCCTATAAAAAATGCCAACCAAATGAATTGGTCGGCATTTAAATCGGCAAGCTTGCGAGCAGGCTGTTGTATACTTTCACCGCCAGGTAGACTACACCAAGTACGAGGGTGCTCCAGAGGATGGTCTGGAAGAAAACCGTTCCGATCAATCCTGCCATTGTAAGCTTGGGGCTGATTTTATAGACAAAATAAATGAAATAAATCATGGTGGCCAATAAGAATATAGCCCCAATTCCGATGAAACTGAAAAAGCTGACCAGCGCTGCAATCCCGCCTGCAAAATAAATGACCGAACCTTTGCGGATTACTTTCAGGCTTTCACCATCGTGATCGACCGAAAAAAATAACAGGCTGACCTCATTGATCGTATCCGCAATCAGCTTCAGGGCAGCGAATACCATAAAAAAAACGACCATCAATAAGGCAAGCAATGACAGCTTGATGCCAGTGTCCGAAAAAAATTCCATCATGCCATCATAAACCCCGGCATTTTTAAGGATAGACAGCAGCTCGATCTCCGTGCGGACGGAAAGAGCCAAACTGAACATCAGGATGGAAATCAAAGGAAAGTAACTTGTAAAATAAGCATTCTTCATGTTGGGTGTTCACTCAATTCCTGCGTATTCCTATCATTCCTCATTATGAAAGAAATGGAGAACGCTGGCAATAAAAACAAAAAAAAAAAAGCCCCTTAAAGGAACTTTTATTTTTTTGAAACCTTTTCGCTTTTCATCCGTATGAACAGGTTGGAGTTATTGCGGCACAATCCGGACGTATTCTCTTGAACCGAATGGAATGAATTCAGCTGTTTCAACCTCGTCCATATCTGATTGCTGGACATTCAGCACTCCAGGTCCTTTATTTGACAACTCATTGTCATCCCTTTGATCGAGAAACATGAACCCCGTTAACAAACTCAGGAATATCCCAACGCATACAATCAGCTTTCGGGCCATGGCTTATCCCCCCTATTCACTGTTAGTATGCATAATCAATCAGGATTTTATTCACCCTCGAACAAAGAGGAATACGGGAAGTGATCTAGCCATCTGCAGGAGTCCGATTGAGAAAACCTTGATTATCAAGGGCGTTGACATGCATCCCCATCTTTTTTACGATATAATTTTCTCATCAGTGAGTTATGGGCATGAACTTGGGTTAAATGGCAAAAAATATAATGTTAAGCCATTAAATTGGAATTAAATAAGGAGGTATTATCATTTGTCTTTACTACACCTTGCAGTTTTATCACCGCTTTTACTCGCGATCTTAATTCCATTTTTACATAAGTATTTCAAGAGTATCCATACGGGCTGGTTCCTGCTGCCGCTTCCGGCCGTGCTGTTCGCGTACTTCCTGCGGTTCATCGGCACTACTGGCCATGGCGGCACTGTCATGGAAACGGTGCCCTGGATTTCATCGCTTGGGATTGATTTCGCGCTGAAAGTTGACGGCCTCGGGCTGCTTTTCGCCCTGCTGATCACCGGAATTGGCGCTCTTGTTGTGCTATATTCGATTTATTATCTGTCTCCGGACAAGGAAAAGCTGAATACATTCTATGTCTACTTGCTTTTGTTCATGGGCGCGATGCTCGGCGTTGTCTTGTCGGACAACCTGATTGTGCTGTATACGTTCTGGGAATTGACGAGCTTTTCATCATTCCTGTTGATTGGCTACTGGAACCAGCGTGAACGTTCACGCTATGGTGCCCAAAAATCGATGCTGATCACTGTTTTCGGTGGATTATCGATGCTCGGGGGAATCCTGATGCTCTATATCATCACCGGAACCTTCAGCATTTCCGAAACAATCGCAATGTCCAATCAAGTCATCAATCATCCTTTATTTACCGCGACCCTGATTTTGTTCTTGCTTGGTGCTTTTACAAAATCAGCGCAGTTCCCGTTCCACATCTGGCTGCCTGATGCCATGGAGGCTCCTACTCCTGTCAGTGCGTATCTGCACTCGGCAACGATGGTTAAGGCCGGTATTTATCTTGTCGCACGAATGACGCCGGTTTTTGCCCATTCAGGCACGTGGGTGTGGCTCGTTGCCGGAGTCGGTGTGCTCACATTGTTCTGGGGTTCTTTTTCTGCGGTAAAACAGACCGATTTAAAAGCAATTCTTGCATTCTCAACTGTCAGCCAGCTTGGCATGATCATGTCGCTTCTTGGCGCTGGTGCTGCTGCGCTGCATTATGGCACGATTAAGGATGGCTACTATATAGTTGCGGTCACAGCCGCTGTCTTCCATCTGATCAATCACGCCACGTTCAAAGGAAGCCTGTTCATGGTGACAGGAATCATCGACCATGAAACTGGGACAAGGGATATCCGCAAGCTTGGCGGTTTGATGAACTTCATGCCGATCACATTTACGCTTGCCATCATCGGAACCTTCTCGATGGCCGGAATTCCGCCATTCAACGGATTCCTGAGTAAGGAAATGTTCTTTACAGGCATGCTTCGAGTGGCTGAAATGGATATTTTCAATATGGATACGTGGGGAGTCCTGTTCCCGGTCATTGCCTGGACAGCAAGTGTGTTCACATTCCTTTACAGTATGATGTATGTATTCAAGACCTTCACGGGCAAGTACCAGCCTGAAAAACTGGAAAAGAAACCGCATGAAGCACCAATCGGCATGCTGATTTCGCCAGTCATCCTGGCATCACTCGTGATCATTTTCGGTATTTTCCCGAATGTACTTTCACACAACATCATATCGCCGGCAATGGGAGCCATCCTGCCATCACTCCTGGAAAACGGTGAAGGCTTTGACGTCGACATCTCACACTGGCACGGTCCGACAGCGGAATTGTTCATGACGATCGGTGTCATTACGATTGGAATTCTGCTCTATAAGTTCATGCCAAAATGGACTGGCGTTTATCGCAAATTCCCGGAACGTCTTGCGTTGAATCATTTTTATGACCGCGGCCTGGAACTTATCCAGCTCGCGTCCAAAAATGTCACGAAGTCTTATATGACAGGGTTCATCAGATCCTATCTCGTGTACATTTTCTCATTCTTTATCCTGATCCTGGCATCGACGCTATTCTATAAAAATGCATTTAAAATGGACTTCAGCGAGATCGCCCCAGTTCACATTATCGAAGTCATCCTGGTGTTAATCATTGCTGTATCATCGATTATGATTTTATTCGCCAAATCAAGATTGACTTCGATCATCCTGCTTGGTGCAGTCGGCTATACAGTTGCATTATTCTTCGTCATTTTCCGGGCGCCTGACCTTGCACTGACCCAGCTTGTGATCGAAACGGTTTCTGTAGCGCTGTTCCTGCTGGCGTTTTATCACTTGCCACAGATCAGAAGGAACGAGGAGCGGATTCGCTTCAGGGCAACGAACGCGGTGATCGCGATCGGCGTCGGAGCGATCGTGACGATGATTGCCTTATCTGCCCACAGCAACAAGATGTTCCGCTCGATTTCTGAGTATTATGTGGAAAACACTTATAAGAAAGCTGGCGGCGAAAATATGGTCAACGTCATCCTTGTTGATTTCCGCGGCTTTGATACCATGTTTGAAATTACCGTCCTTGGCATCGCTGCCCTTGGGATTTTCGCGATGATCAAGCTTCGGCTGACGAGGGGGAAAGAATTGGATGAAAACAAATGATATAATCCTCCAGACTGTTACAAAGTTCACCCTGTTTGTCATCATCCTCTTTTCCATCCACCTGTTTTTTGCGGGCCACTACCATCCAGGCGGTGGATTTATTGGCGGATTGATGACTTCAGGGGCGATTGTCCTGCTTCTGCTTGCATTCGATATTAAGACAGTTAAGACGATTCTGCCGATCGATTATATTAAAATGGTCGCTGTCGGCCTGCTTTTTGCAATTGGAACCGGTACTGGGGCGTTATTCTTCGATATGCCGTTCCTGACCCATGCGTATACTTACGTAAACTTCCCGCTATTGGGGAAAACATCTTTGCATACAGCGGTATTGTTTGATACAGGGGTCTTCCTTGTTGTCATTGGTGTGACAATGACCATTATTCAAACGATTGGAGAGAGTGAATAATGGAAATCTTAATGGCTTTTCTAATTGGAATATTATTTATGACAGCTACTTACCTCATGCTTTCAAAAAGCTTGCTCAGGATCATTATCGGTACAGGCCTTCTGAGCCACGGTGCCCATCTGCTCCTATTGACGATGGGAGGCCTGAAGACAGGCGCAGCTCCCCTCTTGGGACAACATGCTTCCTCCTATGTCGATCCGCTGCCACAGGCACTGATCCTGACGGCGATCGTCATCAGCTTTGGAGTCACAGCCTTCTTCCTTGTTTTGGCCTACCGTGCCTATCAGGAGCTTGGAACAGATAATATGGATCGCTTGAGAGGAAAGGAAGGACATGAATAATTTAATCATCTTACCCATCTTGATTCCTCTGATTACAGGGGTAGTACTTATCTTTTTCACGAAAAACATCCTGGCGCAGCGCTGGATTTCGGCAATAAGCAGCTTCATCACGATCATTGCCGCCTATCTGCTGGCAAACCATGTATATCACAATGGCATCCAAACCATGAATCTCAGCAACTGGGAAGCACCGTACGGAATTACCCTCGTATCGGACATGCTATCTTCCCTGCTAGTTTTGACGACTAGTATCATCGCTTTTGCGGCCTTGATTTACTCTTTTAAATCAATAGGAGAAGCCCGTGAAAAATTTTACTATTACCCTGTCGTCAACTTCCTGATTGTGGGTGTCAACGGAGCATTCACGACAGGCGATATTTTCAACTTGTTTGTATTTTTCGAAGTAATGCTGATGTCTTCCTATGTATTGCTTGTGCTGGGCGGGACAAAAATCCAGCTCCGCGAATCGATTAAATACATACTGGTGAATGTTATTTCATCTGCATTGTTCGTTATCGCTGTCGCCTATCTGTATTCGGTGGTCGGAACGCTGAATATGGCACATATTTCTGTAAGGCTGAGCGAAGTCGGAAACGCAGGCATCATTACGGTGATCGCCGTTTTATTCCTGATCGTCTTCGGTCTGAAGGGCGCGATCTTCCCGCTTTATTTCTGGCTCCCTGGATCGTATTACGCACCGCCTGCGCCAGTCATGGCTCTGTTCGGAGCACTGCTGACAAAAGTCGGTGTCTATTCGATCACCAGGACTTACACGCTGTTCTTTTACCATGATGTCGGCTACACGCATCAATTGCTGCAGATTCTCTCGATCCTGACGATCATCGCCGGGGTCATCGGAGCAATCGCATATACCGACATCAAGAAAATCATCATCTATAACATCATCGTGGCCGTCGGGGTCATCTTGTTCGGGGTCTCGGTCCTGACACCAGAATCTCTCACGGGCTCAGTGTTTTACCTGATTCATGACATGAACATCAAAGCGACACTCTTCCTCTTGATTGGTATCATCATTGCCATTACAGGAACGAGTGACCTGAATAAAATCAGCGGCCTGATCAATGGATATCCTGCTTTAGGATGGACCTACTTCATCGCAGCCCTGGCACTTGCCGGTATTCCTCCGCTCAGCGGATTCGCAGGCAAAATCATGCTGGTCCGTTCGGGCATTGAAAACGGAAGCTATGTTGGTGCGTTCGTCGTCCTTATGTCCAGTCTACTGGTCCTGTTTTCCGTCATGAAAATATTCATCCGGGGCTTCTGGGGAACACCTCGAACCTATAAGGGTGAGGAAAAAGCTCCAGTGAAATGGCTTCTATTCGCACCTGCTGTCCTGACCGCGTTCGCTGTCCTGTACGGCATCGGAACGGAAGCACTCTATCCGGTCATATCCAATGCTGCCGAAACGCTGGCCAATCCGGAAATCTACATCAATGCTGTTTTAAAGGAGTGATGAGCCATGGCTTTTCAAATCTTGCTGAATTTCATTCTGGCCTTTGTCTGGATGTTTCTTAAGACTTCCTACTCCCCGGCTTCGTTTTTCGTCGGGTATTTCTTCGGCCTGCTCATCATTTATATTTTCCGCCGCTTCTTCAACAGCCGATTCTATTTGTTACGAGTAGTGGCAGTGGTGAACTTGTTCTATATTTTCAACAAGGAATTGATCCTATCAAATATAGAAGTACTGAAGGCAGTCCTAAGGCCCAAGCTAAATATCAAGCCCGGGATTTTCGCTTTCCCGACTGAATTGAATCAGGACTGGGAGATTACGATGCTCGCAAACCTGATTACCTTGACTCCTGGAACACTTGTGGTCGATATCTCTGATGACAACAAGATCCTGTATGTACACGCGATGGACATCAGTGATGCGGACGAAGCGATCCAGAGCATCAAAAACACGTTTGAAAAAGCGATCATGGAGGTGAGCCGATAATGTTCGATGCGGTTCTATGGATTTCCGCTACCTTAATATCACTTGCAATGATCGGCCTTACTTACCGTGTAATCAAGGGGCCGACAGTAGCTGACCGGGTTGTCGCCCTTGACGCGATCGGCATCAGCCTGGTTTCCGTGGTTGCTTTAGTATCCATTCTTCTTGATACGAGTGCATTTCTCGATATCATCCTGTTGATCGGGATTCTTGCATTCATCGGTACAGTCGCCTTTTCAAAGTTTCTTGAGAAGGGAGTAATCATGGAATATGACAGAGATGGAGATCGTTAAGTTTTTTGCCGGCTTGTTCATTCTGATCGGCGCGTTCCTCAGCCTTGTTACTGCCTTCGGGCTGATCAGGCTGCCGGATGTCTATACACGGAATCACGCAGCGTCGAAAAGTGCCACGATGGGCGTCATGCTCGTCTTGCTTGGCACCTTCCTTTACTTCTGGCTGATTGAACGCCATTTCAATTCGCGGCTGCTGCTCGGTATTGCTTTCATCTTCCTCACTTCACCTGTTGCGGGACATTTGATTGCAAGAGCAGCCTATAATAGCGGGGTTAAGCTTTCGGACCGTACTGTCCAGGATGACCTAGCCAAAGCACGGAAAAAGTTGAAAGCAGAACAATCCAAATAACTGAACAAAAAGCGCAAGCGCCTCGTTCAGCCCCGACAAGCGCTGGAGGTCCTGACAGTGAAGTCGTTCTTTGACTTCATTGGCAGGACCCAAGTGTCTCGAGGGGCTAGGCGCTGAAGCTGGATTAAGACACCCATTTGTAGTTGTCCACACATAATACTTTTATAATTTGCTATACAACAAATGAAAGCCATCGGGTATATCCACCTGATGGCCTTTTTTTGTCCATGGAAATTTCAAATTTTATCCATACCAACTGCCGGAGCATTGACGTATAGTTAAGGTGAATAGCCAGCCTGACGGAATGGAGGGAGAAAAATGGAGGATGCAAGAATTTCAATCGTCGGCGGCGGAATCAGTGGACTGTGCGCAGCGGTGGCCCTGCAAAAACAAGGAATCCATGCGGAGATATATGAAAAAGAAAAAGTGGTTCACGAGCCTGACACAGGGATGATCTTAAGCGGCAATGCAATTAGAGCCTTTTACATCATGGGTTTGGGACCTGAATTGCGGGCTAATGGCCTGGATGCGGATGGATGCCTGCTGAAGTCTGATTGCGGGAATACGATTGCCGCCTTCAACTACCATGACCCGTCCCATATCCCGAACTACCTGTTCATCCATCGTTCTTCCCTTCAAAAAATATTACTGGATGCTCTGCTGCCTGGATCTCTTCATCCGAAGAAACACTTGATTGATTTTACCCATGACAAGGTTGTGACATTATTTTTCAAAGATGGCACCTCCGTGGACACGGACTATCTGATCAGCTGTGATGGTGCAGCCTCCCCCATTCGATCGAAGCTGTTCCCCAGCAGCCGGCTGATTCACACCGGTTATTCCTGCTGGCGAGGCTTGATTGAGGACACTCCGCTCCAGGTCAATGAGTATACCGAAACCTGGGGAGCAAGAGGCAGATTCGGAATCGCCCCATTACCCGATCAGCAGGTTTTTTGGTATGCCTTTAAAAAAACGCCAGAACACAGCAACATCGGCAAATGGAGCTCTATTGACCTATTGTTCAACTTCTTCTACTACCATGACCCAATTCAGCAGCTATTGGAAAACACCTCAGCTGACCAGATTATTTACGACGATATCTATGAATTAAAGCCCTTGACACCCCTGCACTCCAAAAACATACTCTTTCTTGGTGATTCCGCCCACGTCTCCATGCCAAATATCGGTCAGGGCGCCTCACAGGCAGTTGAAGACGCCGTCTACCTGGCAAAATGGGTGAGCAAAGAAGCTACAGGATTGGCAGCCTTTAAAAAATATGCACAGCACAAAACCGAGCGGACCAAGCTGATAAAAAATGAAATGAAAATCTACGGCCTTGCATCACAAGTCGACTTCCCGATTCTTTGCTCCATCCGGAATAAACTGCTCCAGATGGCACCAGCCTCCTTCCATAATGAAAAACTGCGGCGAGTCATTGAAATCGAGGAGGATATGGATACAATGTGATTGAGTTTTGCTTTGGCTGCCTCAGAGAATTCTTATAAAAGCTGTTAAAAACACAATTCGTTTTTGACAGCTTTTTTGATTCTGCTCCCTAACCTGTCCGAACTTCATGTTACTTCAGACAGCTTTTTCAGTTTTTCACCCTAACCTGTCCGAACTTCAGGCTACGTCGGACAGCTTTTGCTCTTTTATCCTCAAACCTGTCCGAACTTCGGGCCACTTCGGACAGCTTCTCCAGTTTTCTCTCCTAACCTGTCCGAACTTTATGCTACTTCGGACAGCTTCAACAGTTTCCCTCCTAAACTGTCCAAATCATAAAAAAACACCAGCCAATTCGGCTGGTTTACTTCTTTCGTTTGATGACGGCGATCGTGCATCTGGATATGCAGACTAGATTGTCGTCTTCGTCTGTAATTTTAATATCCCAAACCATGGTGGTTTTTCCCTGGTGGAGGACGGTGCCGACGGCTGTGACGACGCCGTCTCTTTTTGCCCTAATGTGGTTGGCGTTGATTTCCAGGCCGACTACGACTTCATTTTCTTGATCGACTAGTTCGAATGCACCGACGCTGGCGACGGTTTCGGCGAGGGCAACGGATGCGCCTCCATGCAGCAGGCCGAATGGCTGCCTTGTCCTGTCATCGACTGGCATCGTGGCGACCACTTTCCCTTTTTGCAGGTCTGTCACTTCTATCCCTAGAGAGCCCAGCAGTGTGTTGTTCAAATCCATATCCTTTACCTCCTTATATTTGGCAAACAATTCACAAGTGATTATGGGAAAAGCTAATATTGTCCTTACCACTAAGGACCATTAACATCACGAGGTGATCGATATGAACCGAATTCGCGAAGGCATGATCCCGACAGTTTTAGGCACAGCTGTCACGGCAGCAGGTTATGCGATGAAACAAAATCGCAAAATCGATAAAATGGTTTCCAACACGGTTTTCGGTTTCGGATTGGCCCATATCGTTCTCGGGGCAATCGATCTAGTCGAACACAGGAACGATTTTTAACAAAAAATGTTTACTGGAAAGGCGGCTATTGTTGCTGCCTTTTCACTCACTCCACTTCGGTGGCCGAACTCTTCAATTTCCTCTTTCTCACCGTAAAAGCAATAAAAAGGACTGCAGCAGCGAGGATGACCAGCCACATTTCATCACTATACTTCATGATCAGTTCCATTTTATCCCCGAAAAGATAGCCTAACAGAAAAATGATCAATACCCATGCAAACGCGCCGCTATAGGCAAACAAGGCAAATGTCCTGAACGGAAGTCTGCTGATGCCATAAAGAACTGGCACAAAATATCGGGCTCCGGGAACGAAACAGCTGAGCGACAATGATAGCATATGGTATTTATCCATTAACCCCATCGCTGCTTCAAGCGAACTTTCTAAGCGTTTTTTCCCTTTCAAGAACCGCAGCAGCCGCCTCCCGATCAGCCTTCCGAGCCAATAGCTGGTGGTGATGGCTGCAGCTATCCCCAAATATGTAACTGCAAACGCAAACACAGGGGTCAAAGCGCCCTGTGATGAAGCAAGACCTACAGTCATCAATAGGACCTCGTTAGGAACCGGGATGAAGAACACTCCGAACCACATCCATAAATACAACCCCAAATAGCCATTCTCTTCAATAATAGTGACTACCAGATCCAAATCCATGAGGGTTCCCCTTTCATGCCACCTTGGTCCATTTCTATTTCACAATAGGAGTTATTATGTATTACAATTCTCTTTTAACCTTCATTTACCCTCTTTTTCCAAACATATGTATTTTTGGCTTTTCCACCTTCATACTTAACTGTCGGTTTTCATACATTGAATCATATTATGAACTTACCCGTCAGGAGGGGAAGTACTTATGCATTGTTTATTTTTTTATAAAAACACTCTCCGCCCATATCCGGAGGTGAACGCAACTTTGTTCAAGACTTCAGCTGAAAAGGCGATAGCCCTGATGAAGGATGCCAATCTTGTGATGACCAAAATCACTTCATCCAGCTCTTTTTCCAGTGATTTGATGTCTGCGGCCCAGCAATCCAATACAAAGGAAGTAGAACGGATGATTAAGGCAACCGGAATCAGGAAAACCCCTAAAATCACTTATGACCCGGATGGCATCACCATGAACTTTGTTGATTATGCAGGGGAAAAAGAATGCTGCCATATCATCACCCAGCTCAGGTGGGAGTAGAATAAATATGCCGCTGTTGCTCAAACAGCGGCTCATTTAATCTTTTTTAATTTTTAATAATATGGGTATCCATAACCATAACCATAAGGCGGGAATCCGCCATAACCATAACCGTAGCCATATCCACCGGGGTACAATAACGCGCTGCCTAAAAGGCCTCCCAGCACTCCGCCAACAAACGGACCTCCAAATCCAAAACCAAATGGACGCCGGCCGCCATAAAATGGTCTTCTTCTATTCATCAAGCTGCCTCCCTCTTTTGTCTGCCTATAGTACTTCATATGCATCCAGAGGGACAAATGAATAGGCGTTTGTCCATTGTACTAAAAAAATGCCTAGTCCCAGATCATCCGCTGTTCTTTCCACGGGTCTCCATACATGTGATAGCCATTCTCCTCCCAGAAACCAGGCCGGTTTTCAGAGGTGAATTCAATGCCCCTGATCCATTTTGCACTCTTCCAGAAGTATAGGTGTGGAATGACCGCCCGCAATGGATAGCCATGCTCAGGAGTCAGAGGCTCTCCATTATGCGTGTGGGCAAGCAGGCTGGTATCCTTAAGGAAATCCTCAACAGGAAGGTTGGTCGTCCAATTTTCTTCAGCATGGAGGATGACATATTTAGCTTCTTCCTTTGGTTTGGCCATCCTTGCCAGTTCGAGCGTGGAAACTCCTTCCCATACATTATCCAGCTTCGACCAACCGGTGACACAGTGGATATCATTGCCCGACGACATTTGTGGCAAGTCCATCAACTCTTGATATGATAAAACCACTTCTTTTTCGACCAGTCCAAAAATCTTCAAAGTCCAATCATCAAGATTTTTATAATAAGGGACATTCCCATAATGCAGGACAGGGAAAGATGTCGTAACATTCTGGTTCGGCGGGACCCTGTCCGATGGACCCTTTTTCCGTGGTTTTCCGAAGTACATGCTGATCACCTCTTTTTATTATCCTACCGAAAAACACGTTTAAAATAAAGGCTCACCAAACACTCGGCTTTTTTTAAAAAAACTGCCAAAACTGCGTGAATAAACAAAGCCGTCCTCCCTGTTTAAAAGGAGGACGGCTTCATGAAAAATTATAGGACCATCGCGGCAATCCAGCCGAAAATGATCAATGGAATATTGTAGTGAACGAAAGTCGGGACAACGGTATCCCAGATGTGATTGTGCTGAGCGTCCGCATTTAAACCGGCGGTCGGTCCAAGTGTGCTGTCTGATGCAGGAGAACCGGCATCACCAAGTGCGGCAGCTGTTCCGACAATCGCAATCGTCGCCATCGGGCTGAAGCCCAATTGAAGGCTTAGCGGCACGAAAATCGTTGCAATGATTGGAATTGTCGAGAACGAAGAACCGATTCCCATTGTGACGAGCAATCCGACTACCAGCATCAACAACGCGCCCATGGCTTTATTATTGCCAATCGCATCAGCCGCCTGCGTTACAAGCGACTCGACATCCCCTGTTTCTTTCAGGACCTCAGCGAATCCGAATGCTGCCAGCATGACGAATCCGATGAACGCCATCATTTTCATACCTTCTGTTAAAAGATTATCGGCTTCACGCCACTTGATTGCTCCGCTTGCATATACGACGATGATTCCCGCAAGCGCGCCCATGATCATCGAATCGAAAAACAGCTGTGCTGCAAGGGCTGCGATAATCGCAACGAAAGAGAAAATGATGCCCGTTTTCGAGTACTCATTTCTCTCCATTTCGACCACTTGACGATCTTCGTAAATTCTAGGCTTGCGGTAGGAAACGAAAATCGCAACCAGCAAGCCGACTACCAGGCCTGCAGTAGGAAGCAGCATCGCTGTAGGGATATCCGCCTTATCGATGTTCATTCCGCTTTGCGCCATGTTCGTGGCGAGGATATCGTGGAAGATCCCTCCAAACCCTACTGGAAGCAAAATATATGGTGCCGTCAGACCGAATGTCAAAACAGAGGCAATCAAACGTCTGTCAATCTTCAGCTCATTGAAGACAATCAACAATGGCGGAATCAGAATCGGAATGAACGCGATGTGGATCGGAATCAAGTTTTGCGAGAAGATCGCCATCATTAGAATTAAAATCACAATAATCGCTTTTGAATAAGTCTTTGCCTTTGACTCGCCTTTCTTGCCAATCATACCGATCATCCAATCAACGATCAGGTTTGGCAATCCAGTCTTGGAAATCGCCACTGCGAAGCCGCCAAGCAATGCATAGCTCAGTGCAACCTCGGCACTGCCGCCAAGTCCTCCTGAAAATACTTCAATCGTCTTTTCTATACTCAAGCCGCCCGTCAGCCCGCCGATCAGTGCTCCGGCAATCAATGCCAATACAACATTGACACGTAACAGGCTTAGGATCAGCATCGCCAGTACGGCAATAACAACTGCATTCATGGGAAAGTGCTCCTCTCGATGATAAAGATACTTTAGTTCGCTAAATTGGTAGAGAATTAAAATTACAAGTATTAAAATATCATAGATTTGATTTTTATGTCAATGGGTTTGTTTGATTTAGTTTTTCGCTGGCGATTAAAATTTATGTTGAAGCTGGTGAAGTATAATTCAGACCAAATAAAAACCCCCAGAGCCTTCACTTTGGGGGTTTAGCACATTTTCTATTCTTGATCTTCTTCTGTCTCAAATCGTTCAACGAGCAATGCGAGCGTCCGGGCCATGACGCCGGTCGCGCCTGCTGGTCCCAGGTCATAATCTTTGCTGGTGGTGGCTGTTCCGGCGATGTCGAGGTGCACCCATGGAGTGCCTTCTGCAAACTCACCGACAAATGCGCCGCCCATGATCGCATGTCCTTCCGCACCCGGCGAATTATTCAGGTCGGCGATCTTGCTGCCCCGCACGCGCTCGATGTCGCGCTCGAACAATGGCAGGCGCCAGATTGGCTCTCCCGATTCATAGGACGCTTCAAGCACTTGTTCGAAGAATTCCTCGTTATTCGTCAAAGCTCCTGATGTATGCAATCCTAGAGCTGTAATCACACCGCCTGTCAAAGTTGCAATATCGACCAGGTAATTTGCTCCATGATGCTTCGCATATGTCATCGCGTCAGCAAGCACAAGGCGGCCTTCTGCATCGGTATTCAGCACTTCAATCGTTTTCCCGCTCATGGACGTGATGACGTCATCCGGCTTGAATGCAGTACCGCTGATCATGTTGTCTGTCGACGGAATCACGGCAACGACATTGCGCTCAGGCTTCAGTTCGCCGATGATCTCCATCGCCCCGAGCACTGCCGCGGCACCGCCCATATCGGACTTCATGCCGACGATTCCAGCTTTGGTTTTAATCGAGTAGCCGCCTGTGTCAAACGTAATGCCCTTGCCGACGAGTCCGATGACATCCTTCCACTCTTCCCGGCCCTGGTACTTCAGGACAATCATTTTCGGAGGCTCTGCTGATCCCTGGTTGACGGCCAGCAATGCACCCATACCGAGCTTTTCCATTTCTTCTTTTTCTAAAATTTCTGCTTCGAACTCATATTTTTCTGCCAGCTTCATCGCGTATTCCGCCATGTCCGCCGCAGTCAATAGATTGCCAGGTGTATTGACGAGCGTTCGTGCTGAATTCGTTCCCTTGCCGAAGACATAGCCAACCTCAAGTGCTGCTTCCACATCGCCTTCTTCATCGGCACTGTATACTGTGAGGCTCTCGATGTGCTTTTCCGGCTCGTTGGATTTTTGCTTGTAGCCTGCGAATTCATAGGTAGCCATCGGGAAAGCTTCCCCAAGTGCGTGTGCTGCATCGTTCAGTTCGACGCTGCTGCTTGTGAATGTATCCAACAGCACCGCTGCTTCCGTCCATTTCTCCTTCTTTGCAGTCTTGAACAGACGGCCAAATGCGTCCCTCAAAGTCTCGAATTTGTATTCTTTCTCATGGCCAAGTCCGACAAAATAGATCTTCCTCGCGCCAGTTTTACCGAAAGTATGTATTTTGGAAATCTCTTTTTTCCTGGTTGAAATCTCCCCGCTTTTGATCAGTTCAGTCAATTGTCCGTCAAAAAGCTGATCTGCTTCACCAACAACGCCTTCCAGACCTGATGGCTTGTTGAACAGGCCAATCACCAGGCAGTCATGGCTGTTGGTCAAATTAAATTGGTCGCTAACTGTAAACAAATCCTTCACCCCTCCATATTTATATCTTCATTATATCGAATAAGCTTAAATATTTCGACTTCCGCAGTTTATATTTAACCCGGCTGCTAATCTTCCAGATACAAATATAAAATCGGCAACTCCGGCAATGTCCCTACTTGTTCATAGGGAACACGGTCAAGTCCAGCAGGGAATGTATCAATGCACGTTTCGATGAAGGGATATATTTTTTCCAGATCAAGTCCCCAGTGGACCGGACGGTAGGTTTGCAGGTAATCATGCGCCGCCTGCATCATCAGCCGCGCTCCCTTCACATTGCCATAGCTGTAATGGTAGATAGCGACGCTCATTTGCAGCAGCCCTTTCAGAAAAAGATTGCCTTTATCCGTCATCCACATATCTTCGAGCAAGTCATGGCAGGTATAATAGTCCCCTTCGTTGAATTTAATAAAGAACTCATAATACTCTTCAGGGTAGCTTGTCATATCCTCCACCTCCATCCTGAACGTTAGAACTATTTTATCAAACATCGGCCGATGGCTGTAATGTTATCATTGAACATGGGTATTATTGAATAAGGTACTTTTATATAGGTTCTTTTCTCAAACTCTGTTGTTTTTAGCTACAAAATTGGATTGTATAACATATATTTCTTCACAAAATTAAAGATAATTAAGAGAAAAGAGCCTGCACACTTAATTCCGAACTACATAAATAGCTTATATCACCTTAAACAACAATTTTTACGAAAACAGCCATTATATAAATAGGGGGAACAGCCATGGAATTATTAACGAATTTCCCATTATGGGCCTCGCTCGCGGCGATCTTTTTCGCGCAGTTCGTAAAGGTTCCGATCCAATATATTGCGACGAGGAAAATCGACTGGTCGCTTTTGACCAGCACAGGCGGCATGCCGAGCTCACACTCTGCTGCGGTGACGGCTTTGTCGACAGGCGTTGCACTTGAAACAGGATTTGATTCAGCAGTGTTCGCAGTCTCAGCCGTTTTTGCGATCATCACGATGTTTGATGCCTCGGGGGTCCGCAGGCAGGCTGGTGAGCAAGCCATTGTCCTGAACCAGCTAGTAGCTGATTTTGGCCGCTTTGCCCAAGAAGCTAAAGGCTGGCAGCATAAGCCCGAAAAGGAAAAGCAAAAAGAGTTGAAAGAGTTGCTTGGGCACAAGCCAATCGAAGTCTTTTTCGGTGGCTTGACTGGCATTTTGCTGACACTAGTACTGCATTATCTTTTATAAGGCAGGTGGATTCATATGAAAGTGATATCATTATGTCCCAGCAATACCGAAATCATGGAATTCCTCGGACTGACTCATCTTCTTGTCGGAGTGGATGATTTCTCCGATTGGCCGGAAGCCGTAAAGTCGCTGCCTCAGCTTGGCCCGGACCTTTCGATCGATCTTGACCTTGTTGAAGAATTGAAGCCAGACCTCGTGCTTGCATCGTTAAGCGTTCCTGGGATGGAAAAGAATATCGAAGGCCTGAAGGCACGCAATATTCCCCACATCATCCTGAATCCTCAATCACTTAAGGATATAGAGAATGATTTAGTGACAACAGCTGAAGCGTTGAATATGCCAGAGCGCGGACAGGATGCCGCTGAAAAGTTCAGGAGCAGGCTTGGGAACATCAGGCAAAAAGGGGCAACGGCCAATTGGAAACCGAAGCTTTACTGGGAATGGTGGCCCAAGCCTGTGTTCACCCCCGGAAGGATCAATTGGCTGACAGAAATATCAGAGGCTGCCGGTGCCGAAAATATTTTCCACGATGTAGAGCTTGCCAGCATACAGACGGACTGGGATGATGTAAAAGCCCGGAACCCCGATTATATTTGCATCGCCTGGGTCGGTGTCAGGAAGCAAAAGGTCAAAAAAGAATTGATCACTAACAGGCCAGGCTGGAAAGAACTTGACGCTGTCAGGGATGACCGTCTTTTCATCCTCGAGGAAGAATTGTATTGCCGGCCGTCCCCACGGCTTTTGGATGGTCTCGAAAAACTGTACCATCTCATCCACGATTAAAAAGGCACTTTCCTTCGAGGAAAGTGCCTTACCTTTTTATGATTTCTTACCGGTAGTATACTGCTGGCGGAATACCTGCATGGATTCATTTTCGTTAAGCGCTTTCAGGTCCGATTCTGTAAGCTTGCCGTCACCCATCTCAATTATGTATACATCAAGCGTCTTCTTGCCCCATTGTTCGTATACATCCTTTACGGTATCGTAATATAAGTCTACTTTATTTCCCTTGATTGCCCCGCCTTTATCGGCAACGACCCCGAATCCGTATCCAGGGATGAAAAGGATGGTCCCGATTGGGAAAACGTTCAGGTCAGCCGCTACGGTTGAATAGAGGTCGCGTTTAACCTTCACGCCTGAATAGGTAATCCCATAGCCTGGATGCCCAGGATTCTTACCAGTAGATTCAATTCCGGCCGTGTACCCTGTGGCAATGATTTGCTTTGTCGGGTATTGTGACCAGTTCATTGACTCCTCAAGCGTCGGCGGTGCGCCGGCTACCTTTTCACTTGAAGAGATTTTCGTCGTGAAGTCCGATACTTTTTTCAAAAACTTAAGTGCAAGTCCCATTGACTTTTTCTTATGATCAATACTTGAATTATCCTCTTGTTGTGTGCCAACACTGTCAAAAACATATGTAGAAACAGTGGAAGCTTCAACTCCTGAAATTGAGTGGAAAGTTGAAGTTATCGCAGCAAAAAATAAAACTGCCATAACTGAGCGTTTTGCCCAAGTCTTTAAAATATTCATATAATTTTTCACTCCTCCCAAAACTATTAATTTCCCAACTAAACAAGAAATATTCCAAAAGGAGCAAAAAAAGGCCCAAAGGCCTATTTACACTTCCATTAAAAGTAAATTATTGCTTTTTTATCACTTTCCTTTAGTAGTCTTAGTCTCTGACCAATCCCGATTTTTATGCATAAAAAAAACCCTCAAATAATTGAAGGTCGAATTCTTAAAACATTTGATATCCCTTTTTCCGTAAAAGTTTGATGACAACACCGGCAAGGATCGCACCGGCAAGCCCGCTGCTCAAAATCAGGACATCCGCGACAGCCAGGTGGGAAATCCGTTGGCCAAGATCACGGAATGCTTCACCACTGTTGCGGAAATAGTCGATCAGCGGATATTTATCAATAATGAATATCGCAATCAATGGATATACGATCGCCATTACCCAAGACATCCTCAACAGCATATTCAATAAAAATCCAATCCCGAAAAACAGGACAAAAAACAATAACATCGAAATGATCAGTGTGACAACCGTCATCATGTCTATATCCCCCCATTAAACATCATTTCTAGTTTACTGTTTGTCCGTTTTCGAGTCAATGAAATGGTGCGACTTGCCCCTTGATCAAGGCAAAAAGAAAAACCCCGCAGGATGCGAAGGTCAAAGAAGCTTTGCCTTATTTTTTTGATTTTCCCGAACCGCTGCAGCAAGTGCACGTTTCTGAACCGCCAAGAAGCAATTGGAAGTAGCCTTTACCTGAGCAATATGGACATTCCTTTGAGTCATGTGCCTGCATTTTCATAAAATGTACCTCTCCTTTATGTTATTGAATTTTCTGATAATATATCAGAAATCATTCAATTTTGAAAAGGTCCGAATTTGACTGAAAATCCACCTTGTAAACGGATACATCCTAATTTTTCTTTAAATATCTGTCACTTTCTTTAAATTTCAGAAAATTATAAAAATAATTGGTATGCACTATAATGAAACTGTTTTCCCGGGTCCAGCCCGGCCTTGCCGGTTACGACTTGGTCAATTGGTTTACTTAGAAGATAGTGCAGAAGAAGAGAAGTAGCAGGGTCTGCTTTCAGTTCTTCAGGCAGCATGAACCTGGCAGCATACAGCTCACTTTCTTCTACCTTGACCTTTTGATCTGGCTTTGGGAACAGCAGAAAAACAAGCATATTATCACTGATGGATTCCCGGATCACACCAGTCCGCAGTCCAAGGAGTCCGGCAACCGTACATTCCACACCAGTTTCTTCAAACACTTCCCTGAGTACTGCCTGATCGGCCGTTTCCCCTTCATCTACAAATCCAGCAGGCAGTGACCAGCTGCCTTTCAAGCCTCCATACCGCTTTTTGACAACAAGCCAGCGCCCATCCTCCGAAATGACAACACCAGCCACACCAAGCCAAACATTTTCACGTTTCCCCATTCAATCCCCATCCAATTTTCATTTTACCAATATTGTACACCATCGAATCCAGCTTAGTCCTGGATGCCGGCCGGCTTACCATCAGTAAACAAAGGACGGAGGTTGCTCTAAATTATTGCTTTTTTTTCTGGATTCCGGTTGACTGAATCTTGTCTCTACATCGCAAAAAAAAACAGGCCCCATATAGGAGCCTGTTTCAGAACATCTATTAAAGAATGTTGAATTTGCCTTTTTTAAGAACCATTGAAGGTCCGCCAATCATGTATAGCGCACGGTTGTCGATCATCTTTTTCATGAATGAAGCTTTCGCGCCGACCATTTTCTTGCCGAATGCTACGCCGATCGCGTCATCTTCACCAAGGGAACATACTGTTCCTTTGATATCCGGAGTGAAGGTTTCAAGCTCGGATTTGCCACGGACAAGCGCTGCAAGATTCCTTGCGCAAACTTCACCCTGCTGCATTGCGATCTGTGCAGTCGGAGGGAATGGGCGATTGATTTCTTCGTTGATGATCAATGAGCAGTCACCAACGATGAATACATCTTCAGATCCTGGCAGGCGAAGGTCTGGCTGGACTTTCACACGGCCGCGCATTGCTTCAATGCCTGATCTTTCGATGACGGAGTTGCCGCGTACACCTGCTGCCCAGACTACTGTGCCAGCTTTGATTTCTTCGACTTCTTCCTCACCTTTGGCAACGATGATGCCCTCTGTTGTCGCCTCCTTGATTGCCGTACCGATGCGGAATTCCACACCTTTTTTCTCAAGGGTAGCAACCGCATAGTTCACAAGCTCTGGATCAAATCCAGGAAGTACCATTGGAGCTGCTTCAACACATACGATTTTGACTTTATGGTAATCCACGTCATATTCACGGCAAAGTTCAGGAACTCGGTTTGTCAGTTCACCAAGGAACTCGATTCCTGTGAAGCCTGCACCGCCAACGACGATTGTAAGGCGCTCATCTTTCTTCTCTGCTTCCGTATTATATGTTGCGAATTGATATTCGATATGCTCACGGATCTGTCTGGCTGAGTTGACATTAACGATAGAGAAAGCATACTCTTTCAAGCCTTTGATACCGAAAGTTTCAGGTTCAGCACCGAGGGCGATGACAAGATAATCATATACGATATCACCGTTCTCAAGGATTACACGCTTCTCATCCATCTTGATCTCTTCAACAGATCCCTGGACGAACTCAACCTTATGGCGATCGATAACATCACGAACATCATAGCGGACTCTGTCATGGTGCAAAGTTCCTGCAGATGCTTCATGCAGCCATGTAGTTTCATAGTGGTAATCATTTTTGTTGACAAGGACAATGTCCGCCTCGTTTACTCCAACAGCTTTTTGTAAACGGGTAGCTGTCATTAATCCCCCGTATCCTGCTCCTAAGATTACGATCTTTGGCTTTCTCAAAGTGATCACTTCCACCTTTTTAAAATATTTTTGGTCGACTGGCTAATCTCTATCTGCCGCCATCATTTTCCGGATAAGTTTGTGATATTATTCACTAAAATGTTCAAAAAAATGTCCTGAAAATGTCACAAAATCTTAACATTATTGCCTACAATCCATCTTATTCTTTTTGCGCCGCATTTTCAAGCGATACAATTAACTTGGAAATATTCAGAAAATAGGCTGATTTCACTATTTTCCCGTTTTGTAAAGGGAATTTTCTATGAAATATATTGTTCCACAAGCTTTCTTCTATTATGATTAGGAGTTTATTTTTTCAATTTATGGTATTATAAAAATTGGAGCAATTTTACTACATAGTGAGGGGGATATGGAGTGAAAGAAGATCAAAAAGTTTATGACATCACGATTATCGGCGGGGGTCCTGCTGGTCTGTTCACTGCTTTCTACGGTGGAATGAGACAAGCATCTGTCAAGATCATTGAAAGTTTGCCACAGCTAGGCGGGCAATTATCTGCACTTTATCCAGAAAAGTACATATATGATGTTGCCGGATTCCCAAAGGTCCGTGCCCAGGAGCTAATCAACAACCTTAAAGAGCAAATGGCCAAATTCGAGCCTGCGACTGCTCTTGAACAGTCTGTTGAAAAGCTCGAAAAGCTGGAAGACGGAAATATTAAACTGACAACTGATAAAGAAGTTCATTATACAAAAACAGTCATCATCACTGCCGGAAACGGGGCGTTCCAGCCACGCAGACTTGAACTTGAAAGCGCTGCACAATATGAAGGCAAGAACCTGCACTATTTCATTGACGATCTGAACCAGTTCGCTGGCCAGAAGGTCGCTGTACTCGGCGGCGGAGACTCTGCTGTTGACTGGGCATTGATGCTTGAGCCAATCGCTGAACAGGTGACGATCGTTCACAGACGCGATAAGTTCCGCGCCCACGAACACAGTGTCGAGAACCTGCAAAATTCAAAGGTTGATATCAAAACACCTTATGTTCCAGCCGAACTGATCGGTGCTGGAGAAAAAATCAGCCAGCTTGTCCTTAAGGACGCGAACAGCGAAGAAACGGTAGCTGTTGACGTTGACGCCGTCATCTGCAACTTCGGTTTCGTTTCATCTCTGGGACCAATCAAGGAATGGGGCCTTGAAATCGAAAAGAACGCTATCGTCGTCAACTCCAAAATGGAGACGAATATCCCTGGCGTTTACGCTGCCGGCGATATCTGCACATACGAAGGCAAAGTCAAACTAATCGCAACAGGATTCGGTGAAGCACCTACAGCAGTCAACAACGCTAAATCCTATATGGATCCAAAAGCGAAGACACAGCCGCTTCATAGCTCATCGATGTTTAAATAAAATCGAAAAGCGCAAGCGTTTCTCTACATCAAAAAAGCAAGGTCCGCGGACCTTGCTTTTTGTTTAGCATTCTTCAGGGGTTCCTTCACGAGTTGCCGTTTTGAAACTCGAACCGCAACCGCATGATGCGATCGCGTTCGGGTTGTCGATTGTGAAGCCGCCGCCCATCAAAGACTGCTTATAGCTGATTGTTGTGCCATTCAGGACTGGCGCACTTTCCTTATCGACAAGGATTTTGATGCCATGCTGCTCGAGCTGAGTGTCGCCTTCTTCCACTTCGTGAGCAAAACCCATGCCGTAAGAAAGCCCGCTGCAGCCGCCGCCTTTTACAGAAACGCGAAGATACGCACCCTCCGTCTCATTTTGTTTCATCATATCTTTAACCTGCAATGCAGCTTCTTCAGTTAGAATCACAATGTTTTCCATAAATAAAACCTCCTTGATCCCTTTCTTTGTCCAGCTTCAGCGCCTAGCCAGTTTTCATCCAAGAATGTGCTTCCTCGAGTATCTTGCGAGAAGCGGTAGCTTTGAGCAGCTCGAGTCGCTTCGGTCCGCCCAATGAAGTCAAAGAACGACTTCACCGGTCGGCCCTCCAGCGCGCTTGTCGGGGCTGACCAAGGCACTTTCGCTTTTCTTATAGTATATACAGCATTTTTCCATTCCTCAACCAATCGAGCTGAAAAAGAATATTCTTCAATTTTTCCCACCGGCAGCTGAATAAATTGGTATAATATACCCATACCTCTTTAAATATCCTAGGAGAATTGGCAGGTGACGATGATGACTCAACAACTAGTACCTCTCTATGAAAAAAAGTACACATGCGCCATGTGCGAGCATTCTTTTTCGACCAAGAAGGTCCGCTCCCGTTTTGTAAAAGTCCTTAGCTTTGATTCTGACTTTGCCCCTCAGTATGCCGATGGTTTTGAAAATCCCAATCTTTACTATATCAATGTCTGCCCTGACTGCGGATATTCCTTTACCGACGACTTCAGCAATTATTTTCCTCCAGGTGCAAAACAAGTCATCCAGGAAAAAATCTGCAGCCAGTGGGTCCCTCATAACTATGGTGAAGAGCGGACAATCCAGGAGGCAGTCAATACCTTCAAACTCGCAGCCTATAGTTCAATGCTGAAAAAAGAAAAGCATATCGTGACAGCTGGCCTTTACATCCGCATTGCCTGGCTGCATCGCACCACTGAAAACCACGAACAGGAAATGCGATTTATAAAACTCGCCCTGAAGGAGTACACCGAGTCGTATAGTACCGGAGACTATAAAGGAACCCAGGTATCCGAGCTCCGCCTCATGTACCTGATCGGCGAACTCTCACGAAGAACTGGTCAAACTCAGGACGCAGTCCGTTTTTTCTCGAGGGTCATCGAAAAACAAAGGCAGTCTGTCGAACCGCAAATCATCCAGCTCGCAAAAGATCGCTGGCAGGAAATGCGGGAAAACCAAGCCGTTTCAGGAAATTGACTTTCTTTATTTTTATGAAAAAACAAGCCGTTTCGGGAACTGTATTTCTCTGAATCATGAAAAAAGCTGGCGAGTGGAACGATTCCACGCCAGCTTTTTTCTATATTAGAACATAGGATTTTCATCCAGATATTTATACACATTTTCAACCAGCTCTTCCGGGGTGTCACCGACTACCGGATCACCGTTTACAAGCGCAAACATGGACATCGCGCATTTTCCACAGTAACCAAGGCAACCATATTCTATGACATCCAAATCAGGATCCCGTTCAAGCTCTGCCCTTGCTGCCTGGGAACCGCTGGCAAGATTGCTGATACAAAATTCAATGATCGGCTTAATCATCTGTTTCACCTCTCTACTAATTTTTAATCGTAACCTTTTTCAGGTAAATCGTCAATTTCTCCGGCTTAAATCCTCCATAAAATTGTTGTTATTTTGTCACAATTTCGTTATACTTTTTATGGATTAAAACGAATCAGATAAAATATTGTAGAATAATTTCGAATAATGTATCCGTTTACTGAGTGTAAGAACGAGTTTAAAAAACATACATCATTGACTGTCTGTGATGAGTTAAAAAGGGGAAATTCACATGAAAAATCTCGTTATTCTTGGCGGCGGCTATGGCGGCATGCGTGTCCTCCATAAATTGCTGCCGAATGATCTGCCGGAAGATGTATCCATTACACTGATTGACCGTGTTCCATACCACTGCTTGAAAACTGAATACTATGCACTGGCTGCAGGCACGATTTCCGATCAGCATATCCGAGTATCATTTCCTGAACACCCCCGCCTTCAGGTAAAATATGCGGAAGTAACAGCCATTAATCTCGAGGAAAAGAAGGTTGAACTGCAAGGCAATGATGCAGTGGCGTATGATGACCTGATCATCGGCCTTGGCTGCGAAGATAAGTACCACAATGTTCCGGGTGCCGACACTTTCACATACAGCATCCAGTCGATTGAAAAATCACGTGCAACTTATCAGGCACTGAACAACCTGCCGGCCGGATCAAGTGTGGCCATTGTCGGTGCAGGGCTGAGCGGCGTCGAGCTTGCGAGTGAACTGGCAGAAAGCCGCAAAGACTTGAAAATCAAGCTTTTCGATCGCGGAAACCATATTCTATCCGCATTCTCTGAGCGCCTGAGCACCTATGTGGAAAACTGGTTTGACAATCACAATGTTGAAATCATCAACAATGCCAATATCACGGAAGTACAGAAAAACGTCCTTTACAATCACGATGAGCCTATTGTCTGTGACGCAATCGTCTGGACTGCCGGAATCCAGGCAAACAGGCTCGTTCGGGAAATGGATGTCGAAAAAGACAGCATGGGCCGTGCCGCGGTAACTCCACAGCACAATCTGCCGGGACACGAAAATGTCTATGTAGTCGGTGATTGCGCAAGCCTGCCGCACGCACCAAGCGCACAGCTTGCAGAAGGCCAAGCAGAGCAAATCGTCCAGGTGCTGCAAAAGCGCTGGAAAGGCGAAGAACCACCTGAATCCTTCCCGGCCATCAAGCTGAAAGGCGTCATCGGTTCACTCGGCAAGAAGCACGGCTTCGGACTGGTTGCCGAACGCCCAATCACCGGCCGTGTCGCACGCTTGCTGAAGTCAGGCATTCTGTGGATGTATAAGTATCATAATGGTTGATCATTTGTGAACCGGGCGAGGTGCCCGGTTCTTTATTTTCTCGAAACTGGTAAAAATCAGCGAGAATTTCCAGTTCGCCAATAAAATTGTGAACTTCGCCAATATAATCAGATTTTCGCCAATAAACAGGTCATTTTCGCCAATAAAATGAAAAAATCGCCAATAAAGTTGTGAACTCCGCCAATAAATTATTTTTCCCATATCGTTTCTTTAAAAAGCTTTATCAAATACAGAAAAAGCACCCCATTTCGGAATGCCTTTCAAAGAATTATGCTGAAACATACCCATATTTCTCTAATTCTGCGTAAATTGTCTTCAATTTCGGGTTTCCTTCGCCGACGATCTTGCCTTCGAGCAGGACGACGGGATAAAACATATCTTCTTCGATAACTTTTTCGGCAAACTCCTTTTTGTCTGCTTCAGCTGGAGGGTTGTAGATATCAACATAAGTGATTTTAAAAGGCTGATCTGCATATTTGCGGCCGATCGCGGCTTCAAGCCATTCGTATGTTTCTTTTGAGGATGGCAGGTTGACACAGCTTGGGCATAATACTTCCGCACCGTACACGACAATTTCCACTTCTTTGCGTTCCATTATCAATTACCCCCTGTTATTTTCTTTTATTTTACTATACGATGAAAAGGATGCATAAGGAAAAAACTGTTGTTCTGAGGTTTTTCGTTCAATTGGATAGATTTTTCCGGCTGATGAGATTATAATAAGTATTATGAAAGGAGTCGATTTGCATGACTGAACAGCAAATGTTTGAGCAAGTACAGGAAGTATTAGATAAATTGCGTCCATTCCTTCTTCGCGATGGTGGAGACTGCGAACTAGTGGATGTTGAAGATGGTATTGTAAAACTTCGCCTGCTGGGTGCATGCGGAAGCTGCCCAAGCTCCACAATCACGCTTAAGGCTGGAATCGAGCGCGCCCTTTTAGAAGAAGTACCTGGCGTTGTTGAGGTTGAACAGGTATTTTAATTAACCAATAATAAAGCGGTTTTGCCTAAATGGCAAAACCGCTTTTTTTCATGCCGGAGAAACATCCTGTCCGATCGATTTTCAAATTCAAAATTTCCATTCCATCGACACACTGCTTCATTTTTTCTGCGACTTCATCCCCTTTATCAGGTTCTGCAAGACACAAAATCGATGGGCCGGCTCCGCTCAGTGCAACGCCGAAGGCTCCTGATTGAATCGCTTTTTCCTGCACATCCTCAAAAAACGGCACAAGTTCCTTCCTGTATGGCTGATGGAACAGGTCGGCAGCCATCATCCTTCCTGCGAGCGCCCAATTGTGCGTCATTAATGCGGCAAGCAGCTGATTGGCAACGGCACTTGCCTGGACGCTTTGCTGGAATTCCATGTCTTTCGGCAAAACATCACGCGAAATTTCGGTCAGCAATTCCACCCGTGGAACAACCAGTATTGGATCGAACTCAATCTGGTCGAGTACCGTCAGATCCACTTCATCTCCTATTTGGCAGCCCACCACTACGCCGCCAAAAAGACTGGCCCCGGCATTGTCCGGGTGACCTTCAAATCCAGCAGCGACCAATAATTTTTCCCGGACCGACAATTCTAGACCGCAAAATTCATTCGCCAGTTCCACGCCGGCGACAATCGCCGCAGCACTGGACCCCAGCCCTCTTGCCAGCGGAATATCGCTTTTGACAGACATCGAGAGCGACGGCATTTTCTGCTTGTACATGGATGCGGTCTTTATTGCGATCTGGCAAATATAATTCTTTTCATCACGGGGAAAGTCCGTTAATGATGGAGAGAGAAGGTCCACCTCCCACCGTTCGCCTTGCTCTGCCTCCAGCTCAAGGTAAAGATTCAAGGCGACTGCAAGGGAATCAAAGCCAGGGCCAAGGTTTGCCGAGCTCGCCGGGACTTTTACCGCAAAAACCTTTCTTGCCGAGCTGCCTGCAGCATGAGGTTCCCCGAGTCCATTCATTGTCTGACCACTCCTCTGATATGCTCGCTGACGATTCTCTCGTCATTTGGAAGCAGCACAGGAGAAATAGAGCTGATATCGATGGCAGTGGAAGGATCTTTCAAGCCATTGCCGGTGAGGACAGCAACAATCCGGGAACCTCGAGGGATTTCTCCCTGTTTCAAAAGCTTGTGGATTCCTGCCAATGAGGCGCATGAACCTGGCTCAGCAAAAATCCCTTCTGTGGATGCCAGTCGGCTATAGGTCTGCAAAATTTCTTCATCTGTGACGAAGTCGATTGTGCCAGCTGATTCATCCCGGGCAGCAACTGCCAGGTCCCAGCTTGCAGGATTGCCGATTCGAATGGCCGTGGCGATCGTTTCTGGCTGCTCGATCGGTTTACCCTGCACGATTGCAGCGGCACCTTCTGCCTCGAAACCGAACATCCTCGGCAAACGCGTCCCTCTGCTGGCATCGTATTCTTTGAACCCTTTCCAGTAAGCACTGATATTTCCGGCATTTCCAACCGGGATTGCCAGGATATCAGGTGCACCGCCCAGCTGGTCACAGATTTCGAAGGCGCCCGTTTTTTGGCCTTCAAGCCGGTATGGATTCACCGAGTTGACGAGTGTGACCGGTTCATTTTCACTGATGGCCCTAACCATTTTCAATGCCTCGTCAAAATTGCCTTCAATCGAAACGATACTGGCACCATACATCACTGCCTGGGCAAGTTTGCCCATTGCGATTTTTCCTTCGGGAATGACGATGATACACCGCATTCCTGCTCTCGCCGCATATGCAGCTGCGGAAGCCGAGGTATTGCCTGTGGAAGCACAGATGACTGTATCACTGCCTTCCTCCTTGGCTTTCGCGACTGCCATCACCATCCCCCGGTCCTTGAAAGACCCCGTTGGATTGGCTCCTTCCACTTTTACATGTAAATCAATGCCCCATTCCTCTGACAGCTGGTCAAGCCGGATCAGCGGAGTGTTTCCTTCATGCAGGGTCAGCATCGGGGTCTTATCATTGACTGGCAGGTATTCACGGTATTCGCTCAACAATCCCCGCCATCTCATCGATTGACACTCCCCTCGACTCTGTATGAGCTCTTGATTTCTTTCACGACCCTGAGGTCACGCAGCTCCATCAAGATATTTTGATAGTCTTTGAGGGATGCCCGATGGGTGACCACCACGATTTCCGCAAGTTCCTTTTCCTTTAAAGGCATCTGGAGTATTTTTTCAAAGCTGACATTATGATCAGCGAAAAGCGAGGTGACCTCCGAAAAGACGCCAACTTCATCATGGACATGCAAACGGAGGAAATGCTTCGAACTTACTTCTCCATCATCCTTCAGCTGCTTCTCGTATTGCGGAGTGACCATGGAACGGCCATTTACTCCAAGTCGCATGTTCTTGATGACGCCAACAAGATCTGACACAACAGCTGTAGCGGTTGGCAGGCTGCCGGCACCCGGACCGTAGAACATCGTTTCCCCGACCGCTTCACCGTACACATAGACCGCATTGTATTCATTATTGACAGACGAAAGCGGGTGGGACGACGGCAACAGTGCAGGTTCGACGCATACCTCGACTTTGTCTCCTTCGCGGATAGCGATCCCAAGCAACTTCATCGTATAGCCAAGCTGTCTGGCATACTGCAAATCTTCCTCTGTGACCGATGTGATTCCCTTCACCTTCACATCATCAAGGTCGATCTTCATCGAAAATCCAAGTGTACTGAGGATCGCCATTTTCCTTGCGGCGTCAAGCCCTTCCACGTCAGAAGCCGGGTTCGCCTCCGCATATCCAAGCTCCTGTGCTTCCTTCAGCACGCTGTCATATGGAAGCCCCTCCTGGCTCATCTTCGTTAAAATATAATTAGTTGTTCCATTCACAATTCCCATCATCTTTGTGATCCTGTCAGATGCGAGTCCATCCACAAGACTGCGCAAGATCGGGATGCCTCCTGCCACGCTCGCTTCAAAAAACAGATCGCAGTCATTTTCACTCGCGGCCGTCAACAGTTCTGACCCGTGGACAGCCATCAAATCTTTGTTTGCCGTCACGACGTTCTTTTTATTCTTCAGCGCCTGCAGCATATGCTCACGGGTATTCTCTATCCCCCCCATGACTTCAATCACCACTTCGATTTCCGGATCATCGAGGATATCCGCTGGGTCCATCGTCAGAAGAGAAGCATCAACCTTTACGGACCTTTCCTTTTCAACATCCTGAACGAGGATTTTCTTCACCTTCACCGGACAACCGACCTGGTGCATCAATTTGTCCTGGTGGTTCTCAATGATTCGCACTACCCCCGATCCTACTGTTCCTAACCCTAGAAGTCCTACTGAGATTGCCTGCATTTTCTCTTCCCCTCTCTCTTTGTCTTTTCTAAAAATACACTTGTTTTTGTATAGTAGACATTATATAGACGACCAACACCTTTTACAAGGGATATTTAGGAAGATTTTCAGCATGTAAACGCTTAATCATAAGGGGCTCTAAGTGTAAAAAAAATCCTCCCCTGCATAAAGGAAGGATTGAGGATTTATTGAAGCACTTCTTTATTCACAATGGTCTTGGGACTGTCTCCGGTGAGGACAGATTTAACATTTGAGCAGCAAAGCTTGATCATCGTAGTCCTCGTCTCCGTGCTTGCAGAGCCGATATGCGGGATTGCTGTCACATTTGGCAGTTCAAGCAGCGGATGGTCCGTTGTAATGGGTTCTTTTTCAAAAACATCAAGCCCGGCAGCGGCAATCTCACCGCTCTTGAGCGCTTCGTATAATGCCAGCTCGTCCACAACCGGACCGCGTCCAGCATTGATGAAAATCGCGCTTTTTTTCATTTTCGCAAACACATCTGCGGTAAAAAGATTTCTGGTTTCGTCTGTCAGCGGTGCGAGTGACACCACGTAATCAGCTTTTGTTACAAGATCTTCAAATGAACTGTAGACCGCACCAATTTCCTTTTCAGCCTCTGGTTTACGGGAACGGTTATGGTAAAGGATCTCCATGCCAAAGCCTTTCGCGCGGCGGGCAACAGCCTCACCGATTTTCCCCATTCCGACGATCCCCATCGTCTTTCCATACACATCATGTCCTGCAAGCAGATACGGGCTCCAGCCTTCCCACATGCCAGCCTTGATATATTCAGCTGCTTCGACAATGCGCCTTGCCGCAGCCATCAGTAATGCAAAGGAAAGATCAGCGGTTGTCTCGGTCAGCACATCCGGTGTATTGGACACAATGATTCCGCGCTCGGTGGCTGCCTTTAAATCGATATTGTCAAAACCGACAGCCAGGTTGGCGACGACTTTCAGGTTTTCACCAGCTGACAGCAGCTCCTCGTCAATTTTGTCAGACAGCATCGTGATCATCCCGCTGGCTTTTTTTGCTTCAGCAAGCATTACCTCCCTAGGGGCCGGGATATCTTCATGCTCCCACATCTTCACCTCAAATTTCTCGGTGAGCTCAACAATGGTTTCTTCAGGCAGTTTCCTTGTGATAAAAACATACGGTTTCATACTCTGTCTCCTTTTTGAAAGCGGTTAATATAATAGAATAATATTTATTCTATCACATTTCCGCAAAAGCTTCGACTACCGTAATAACCAATCAACCGGAGGAAGCTTCCCCATTTTCACCGGCGCCTCGCCAATGTGATAAAAGTGGCTCAAAAACCGTTCATAATCACTGCTCTGATTCAGATACTTCCTCAGATGATCCTCGAGCTGGCGCTTTGTCTGTTCGGATTGAGTTATATAGAAATTTTCTACAGCTTCATAGTAGTGAAGCGGAAACAGCAGCCTGGAGTAGAGAAGCCTCCATGAAAAGGGAGACAGCACCGTCATGCTCTGGTACTCGACAAGAAAGTTTTTGATCTCCGGCTGGCTCGTCTGGATGTTGGCAAAATAGCGCTCCCGCACCCACTCCGCCAGATCACGGCTTGCATGGTCGAACACCCACTCGAATGGATTTTTGACAAAATACGGCCCCCGCCAGACTGTATTCGTAAAGCGCTCATGGCATACAGTGCCATGGTCGATCCTTGTCGGCTTATCATCGATTTCGGTATCGGCAAGATATTGAATGGCATTCTCCGACAATCCCATATAGTAAGGGAAGGACTCCATGAACATCCTTTCAAAATCGTTCTCGGGCTCGGTATATAACTTCCCGCTCCACACCTTTTCCATCTGGTCAAGCCGCTTTTCCCAGAGCTGTTTCCACTGTCCGACCCTGTTCAGGCTTTCGACCTTGAAGGGAATTTGCCTGCCTCTTGCATGGAACCTTGCCAGCTTTCTTCCTGTTCGCAGTTTTTCCGGCATCTGTTCGGCCCGGTTCAGAAGCACACAGTACTTCCTGCCCTCCCAATCGCATATCTTCCGCCCTTCCTTGTCCGTAAGCAGCTTCGATACATTTCGGTCACCAGCTTGCTGCATATGCTCAGCGATCCGCGAAAGCTCGCTTATTTCTTGCTCTTTTAACCCGTTAGCATCCATAATCAAATAAAGCCCTTCATTCTGCTTATATCCATGATATCTTCCGAGAGATACTTCTGAATCCGGAAAAATCCCATATACTTCTTTTAACATCTTCTGAAACATCAAAATAGCACCTCTTTCCAGGGCATTCTTTTACAAATATATGTACCGGACAGTAAAACAATGAAATGAATAACTGGCTTCATTCTGGAAATGATTTAAAGGAATGAATTCTTTCACTAAAACGGATTAAGCGGAATAATTTAGGTTAAATAGGATAAGAAAGCTGCGATTAAAAACAGAAAGGTGATGCAGATGTTAGAAAAGAAACGCGCCATCCATATGACAGAGGAAACTGCCCGGAAGTGGCTCCAAGAACGCGGGGTTGAAATAGAAGATATTGCTAAACTTGTTTTCTTCCTGCAGGAGAAGTACCATCCTGATCTTCAGATGGAGGATTGCATCCAAAACGTCGAACGGGTCTTGTCCAAACGTGAGGTCCAGAATGCCATCCTGACAGGGATCCAGCTTGATATCCTCGCAGAGCAGAAGAAGCTTGGCGAACCGCTTCAATCCATCATTGAAACAGATGAAAGCCTGTATGGCGTGGATGAAATCCTTGCTTTTTCCATCGTCAATATCTATGGTTCGATTGGATTCACAAACTACGGGTTCATTGATAAAGCAAAACCGGGAATCCTTGAGGTGCTTAATGATAAAGAAGCGACAGGCAAGTGCCATACATTCCTTGACGACATCGTCGGGGCGGTAGCGGCTGCTGCTTCAAGCCGTCTCGCCCACCGAGCAGCAAATATAGAGGATTAAAAATAAAGGGACCTGCAGCCGAAGATGGCGCAAGTCCCTTTTTGTTTTTGGCTGTTTTCGTAAAGATTGTTGTTAAAATCCTAAAACCGATTTTAACGTGATCATAGCTATTTTGTATGTCGGTACTAAGTTTGCAAGCTCTTTTCTCATAATATGCTTTAATTGTGTGATTAAGCTTAGGTTTTTCAATCCTATTTTGTAGGCAATAGCAACAAAGTTTGAGAAAAGAGCCTTGTCTTTATACTTCCCAGTCGTCCAGGGAATCGACTGTATAGGTTGGCATTTCAGCGTAGCCCTTCAGCAGTTCCTTCGTTGTGACCCCTGTGTGTACAAGCAGGGTATCCATCCCGGCCCTTATGCCCGCCAGGATGTCGGTATCATAATAGTCCCCGACCATCAGCGTCTCTTCTTTAGCGGTCCCCAGTACCTTCAATGCCTGTTCCATGATTACGGATTCCGGCTTGCCAATGAAGATTGGGTCTGTTTGCGTGGATACGGCGATGACGGATGTCAGCGAACCATTTCCCGGAAGCAGGCCGCGTTCTGTCGGGATCGCAATATCTCCGTTGGTCGAAATGAAGGTAGCCCCGTTCCTGACAGCCAGGCAGCCGACAGCCAGCTTTTCATACGTAATGCCGCGATCGATGCCGGAAACGACGAAATCAGCATCTTCACCTGCGAATCTCAGGCCTTTTTCCTCGATAGCTGTCTGGATTCCTTCTTCACCGATCACATAGACGGTCGCATCTTGTTTTTGCTCATAAATATAGTTGGCCGTTGCCTGGCTTGTCGTAAAAACTTGCTCCTCCGTTGTCGGGATATCGAAGCTCCGCAGCTTCTCCGCCACCTGGGCCGGTGTGCGCGATGAATTATTCGTGACAAATAAATAAGGGATTTCAGCTGCGATCAGTCTTTTTATAAAATCCGAAGCCGCCTCGATCTGCTCTGAACCTCTGTACATCGTTCCATCCAAATCAATCAGATAGCCTTTATATTTTTTCATGATGATCACTCCTACGATTAATGTTCCCTTGTTGTTCGGAAACGAATACTACCATTTTATATAAGCCAGGCAGTGAGTGCAAAGGACAAAGCTCACTCCAATGAAAAAGAGACCGGATGATGAACACACAGTTCATTTATCGGTCTCTTCTAAGGCTTTACTTTTTAAAAGCGGATACCGGTCCTAGTTCATTCGTCAAATATTCCCTGACCTTTTCAGGAAACAACTTGAGCAGCGGAATCTCGGCATTGAAGGTTTGGATCAGGCTTTCATGGTCCACTCCAGTGTATTGCTGGACGAGCATCTTCCTGAACAGGACGATTTTTTTCAAGCCTGCGCTCATGTCCGGTGTGACGACTTTTTCATCATCGAGGATGTCGATGATGTCTTCGTAGCTGCCCGGGTCGCGCATGATGAAGCCATCGATCATCGCATTGCCGACATCAAGTACGGCCTCCACCATTGTATGCGCCGCACGTTCAAGAGCTGCTTTTTCCATTGGTGTTGCCCAGGATTCATTGCTTTCAAAAAAATGAATTTGCCTGTCCAAAAACTGCAATGTTTCTTCGATTTGATCCCTATCGACAAAGTACATTCCATATCACCTCTCAAAGATGCTAGACGGTTTTCAATAATCCGGGACGGGCGTAAAAATACCCTTGTGCCAGTTCAACCTTGTTCCGTGAAAGGACCGATGCTTCCTGCTCGTTCTCGATCCCCTCTGCAATGACAGTGGATCCTGCTTCCCTCGCAACAAGCAGAAGCCCTTTGAGCATCGACTCCTTCACAGAATTCTTGTCGATGTTCTGGATGACGGAACGGTCGATTTTGATGACGTCCGGCATGATCTCACTGATGGTATTCAAGCTGGCATATCCCGCTCCGGTATCATCAACCGCAATCTTGATACCCATTCCTCTTAACACCTTTATATTATAGATAAAATTGTCGATTCCCTCAATCGAGTCCCGTTCGGTAATTTCCAGGGTGATCTGATTTGGCTTGATGCCTTCATATGAACTCATCATCGTTTTCAAGTCCCGGACGAATCGGAAGTTGCCGAGGGTGATCGGCGTGAAATTAATGAAAATATCATCTGTGCAGCCCGTTGACGTAATTTGGTCAAGCGTCTTCCTCAGGACGATCATTTCCAACTCATATAGCATATTCGTCTGCCTGGCGACTGAAAAAAGCTGCAGTGGACTTTCAAGGGCTGTGCCCTCAGGACCGCGGGTCAGCATCTCCCAGGCGCGCACTTCCTTTGTGGCGACATCGATGATCGGCTGTGCCAGAAGCTTGATATTCTGCTGGGAAATGATTTTGTTCATTTCATAGACCATTTCGTTGAACTCGGTCTGAATCCGTTTTTCAGCCATCGCAAACGCCTGCTGGTGTGCCTTCAAGACCGCTTCATGTACGGAACCTACTGTTTTATCCATGAAAATGAACCCCGTGTCAAAAATAGGCTGGACTGTAGGATACTCATGAAAAATCCTGCTTTCCGCTTCCCTGAGGATTTTCTTCATTTTCGCATCAATCTCCGAGATACAATGCCTGTTATGGTCGACACGCATAAACAGGCTCAGGCTGTCACTATAATAATCATGCAGGACAATCATGTCCTCTTTGTCAATTTCCAATTCAATGACTGCTTTGAAATGACGCTTCAAAGCCTTATGGTACTTCCAGGTCTCATCACCAAGCTGAGCCGCTAGCTCACGGTGATTTTTAATCGTATAAGCAATGACTGCCACTTCACATCCACTGTTAAAAGCCTTCTTCACCCCAGCTACAACGGGGTCCCTCAAAATGAACTGAGGCGGATAATAACAAAGCGATGAATGAGGCAGCATGATTTTCCCCCAACCAAGCAGGTTGTCCAATATGCTAGTAACGCGGCGGGCCATAGGTTTCAATCCTCTCAGAAGATGACTAGAACTTTTTCTTAATTGTACCATATTTCGCTAAAATAGACCTTTTTTCCTAGATAGTTATTTCGAAATATTTTTATTCTTTGGTATAGTTGAAATGTGGGGAATGAAAATAAGGTCGGAATATCGGTTTGGTGGTGACAGCTCGTCAAAATTATAGTGTGCTTTTGACAGCTTTTCCTGGTTTCTCCCAAACCTGTCCGAACTCAGCGCTACTTCTGACAGCTTTACCTGGTTTTCTCCCAAACCTGTCTGAACTCAGTGCTACTTCTGACAGCTTTACCTGGTTTTCTCCCAAACCTGTCCGAACTCAGCTCTACTTCTGACAGCTTTACCTGGTTTTCTCCCAAACCTGTCTGAACTCAGCTCTACTTCTGACAACTTTACCTGGTTTCTTCCCAAACCTGTCTGAACTCAGCGCTACTTATGACAACTTCACCTGCTCTCCCGCCAAACATGTCCGAACTCGCAACTGCTTCCAACCAACTTCACCTGTTCTCCCACAAACTTGTCCAAACTTCAAAGCTGGCTTATAAACCATTTCCCTTCTAATCCTGTCTGAAATAGGCTCTTTCGCAATTCCGGCAAAGATAAATTCAGAAATGAAAGTTTTTCTGGTAATATTGATGGTGAGTGAAAATGCTGTCGAAAATGGAGGAGAGACATTTGGAACGCGAATTGGCGATGTCCGCTACATCACAGCACACCATCATCTCGAACACAAGCCGCATCTTGTGATGGTTTAGAAAATACATACTTTTACAGCACATAGGAGGTTCACGATGACTGAACGATTTTTTTTATACGATGAAACAGAAGCTACGAAAACGCGCTATGTCAGCTTTGTAGGCGAAAACCAGCGCTTTGACCTGGCCATCATGCAAACTGGAAGATATTATGGCAAGAGCATCGTGTTGGATATCCAGGGAAGCCGATTCGGGATTCTTGGCCAGGATGACCTTGATGAAGAAGGCTATCTCGAATTCGCTTACAACCTATCCGAGGAGGACGCGGATGAACTTCGCGATTTCCTGAGGCCAATCCTTTAATCTGGAACGAACTGTTTGTTTGATTTGTCTTTTCAAAGCAATACTAAAAAGACAACAAGCAAAAGAGGGTGAGTTTCCATGAGCAAGGAAGATAGTGAAAAGTACTCTGATTTTTCAAATGTAGAAAAGCAGAAGAACTATATAACGGCAGAAGACTTGCCAGATGGGCCATATGGGTCGCCATTCCGGAAATCCGAACCGGTTGAAGGCAAAAGCACCCCGTGGCGTGAGGGGCAGCGGACCTACAGCAATTTCAATTATGAATTCAAGTCCCTGCATCAGGGCACTCCGCGAAAAGAAGCAGGTGCCCACCCAACCCATGATGACCCGACTGAAAGTGAACAGCCCCCATATAGCGACCTCTAAAAACAAGGAATGCTCCAATCACAAGATTGGAGCATTCCTTTGTTTCCTATTCTATTTTTCCTGGGCTTGCTTCGCCACTTTCTTTGCGACGAAATAGGCACAGCCAAAATTGCAGTACTCATATAAGTATTCACTTACCGTACTGATTTTCGTATCAAATGTGGACTTCTGGTTCTGGTCATCGAAAAAACCTCTTAACCGAAGCTGTCCATATCCCCAGTCGCCAACGATAAAGTCATATTTCGTCAGAATCTCGCTGTATCTGGCGCGAAATGCTTCCTCATTGAAGCCATCCCGTCCTTCATCCACTATTTCATAACATAGGTTATTGATGCAAATCATTGGTAGGTCCACCTCTTTTTCGATAACGATCTGTCTAGCTCACGTCTGTGCTTTTCTTAATTATAACTTATTCCCCATCAATTACTAAGCAAAAAAAATAATTTTGGAGCCATTCTAATCATTAGGGGGTGTTTTAATTGAAAAAAACATTAATGGCTCTTGGTATTTGCGGAACAGTGGCTATGACTGGCTGTGGTGCCGGCGATGATAATGCATCACCAGCTGGCCGTGATCGCGGGGCCGGGATTTACCAGCAGAGCGGGAATACACTGAATGTAAACGATAACCGCGCTGAATTATACAACGAAAATGGACGCAAAGGAATGCGGAAAAGAAGTGAGGACTTCGGATATGTGCGCCACCAGAAAACAGGCGTTATGGGCGCGGATGACATGCAAAATGCATACCAGTCCATCGACCGTGAACAAATCGCTGACATGATCAGCAGATTCAGCCTGATGGCACCGAATGTAGATGATGTATCTACTCTTGTGACTGATGAGGAAGTGCTGATTGTCTACGCAACAGATTCTCAAAACCGCAACGAGACTGCCGACCAGGTGAAACGGATGGCGATGTCAGTCGTTCCGCGCTGGTTCCATGTCTATGTGTCAGATGACACAAGCCTGCGTCAAGAGGTCGAAAATTTTGCCACACTCGATACCAATAGCCCCGATGTAGGCGATATGGTTGATGGTGTCATCAAGCAGATGCTAAAGTCGCCACAAGGCCGCGACATGTCAACAGGTGAAAATGCCAATGGCGAGGCAAAAGGAGAACTGAACGAAGAAACAGACAAAGACGATCTGTCAACACAGATGAAGAAAGGTCAATAAGAACAAAAAGCGCAAGCGCCTTGGTCAGCCCCGACAAGCGCTGGAGGGCATGACAGTGAAGTCGTTCTTTGACTTCATTGGCAGGATCGAAGCGTCTCGAGCTGCTCAAAGCTACGCTTATCGCAAGATACTTGAGGAAGTTTATTCAGGGGAGAAAACTGGCTAGGCGCTGGAGCTGGATTAAGACAAAAAAAAGAGTTCAGCATTTCTCATGCTGAACTCTTTTTGATTTAG
The DNA here is from genome assembly GCF_965138835.1 of Mesobacillus thioparans. NCBI lineage: Bacteria > Bacillati > Bacillota > Bacilli > Caryophanales > Bacillaceae > Mesobacillus > Mesobacillus thioparans. Next base: position 108,093 of record NZ_CBCSFH010000006.1, read on the forward strand.
CAATTATGCCTGCTGTGCTTCCTGCTCTGCAAGCTGTTGTTTATGTTTTGCCGCTGAGTTAACCTGTTCATCGGCATGGTAGGAAGAACGGACAAGAGGACCAGCTTCGCAATGGCTGAAACCTTTCTCGAGCGCGATTTCCTTCAACTCGGCGAACTCATCCGGATGATAATACTTTTGCACATCAAGATGCTTTTTGGAAGGCTGCAAATATTGGCCCAGTGTAAGGATGTCCACATTATTCGCACGCAAATCATCCATCGCTTCGATCAATTCTTCCTTCGTTTCGCCAAGTCCAACCATGATGCTTGACTTCGTTGGGATGTCAGGCTGCATTTCTTTTGCACGGCGCAGGAATTCCAGGGAACGCTCATAAGTAGCGCGCGCACGGATTCTAGGCGTCAGGCGGTTTACCGTTTCAATATTGTGATTCAAAATGTCTGGACGAGCATCCATCAGCATCTGAAGGTTTTCCACGACTCCGCCCATATCTGAAGGCAATACTTCGATAGAGGTGAACGGATTTTTCCTGCGGATGGCTCTTACAGTCTCAGCAAATACAGCGGCCCCTCCATCCTTCAGGTCATCACGGGCAACAGCTGTGACGACGACGTGCTTAAGGTTCATCAGGGTTACGGAATCCGCGACTCTTTCCGGCTCCTGCCAGTCCAATTCAGTAGGAAGGCCGGTTTTCACAGCACAAAAACGGCATGCACGTGTACATACATCGCCGAGAATCATGAATGTTGCAGTTCTTCTTACTGCCCAGCACTCATGGATGTTCGGGCATTTCGCTTCTTCACAAACAGTATGTAGGTTCTTCTCACGCATCATCTTTTTCAAGCCCGTATAGTTTTCGTTCGTATTTAACTTTATTTTCAGCCAATCAGGCTTTCTCTGTACCTCTTTTTTGCTCATTATTTTCACTCCATTCCTGCTGCACTTCCTCAAGAACACCATGAAAAAATCAAGGCTGGCATACAGCTTCTGATGTCACTTTAACATAATGGAATACTATCGACAAGTACGATAACTTTACGATTACCATTATTTGATATTTATGAAAAACCCCCATCATCGCAAACTAACAGAAGACAAGCGGAAGCAGCTTTCATATGCTCGAGCTGGAAATAAAAGGAGTAAAATCATGAAGGGAGGATTACGGTGAAATTCCTTAAAGCAGTTATCGTTCTTTTTATTCTTTTCCCTGTCCTTTCTGTAGATTACGCGTCTGCAGCTGAGCAGGATCAGGATATTTATAAAAAGAGAATGGATCTATACAATCAGGTTGAAGCGGTGACCCAAATTCCCTGGTACTATATTGCTGCAGTCGATCAATATGAACGGAATGTCCGCCAGGCAAGAAAGGACTTGCCCAAAGCTGAAGGAACTGCCGGAATTTATTTTAAACCGGAAGAGTGGGCTGGACTTCTGAATCCTAATCTTGAGGACGACAATCCAGTTTCGATTCAATTTTTCAATGGAATCGGGTTCGATGGGAATGGGGATGACAAAGCAAGCCTGAAGGATGATGAAGACGTATTGCAGGCATTCGCCCAATACCTCCTGAATTACGGTACTGACCATGAGAATATTAAAATTGGCCTCTGGCATTACTATAAACGCGATAAGACGGTGGGGATCATCATCGGAAAAGCGATGATCTACAAGCATTTTGGGCGCTTGAACCTTGAAACACATGTCTTCCCTCTCCCGCTGCGCAGCAATCACAGCTATAACAACACCTGGGGGGATGCCCGCGGCTGGGGCGGCCGAAGGATCCATGAGGGAACGGATATTTTCGCTGGCTATGGAGTGCCAGTCCGTGCGACCGGCTATGGCATCGTTGAAATGAAAGGCTGGAATAAATACGGCGGATGGCGGGTCGGCATCCGTGATATCAATAATACTTACCATTATTTCGCCCACTTGAGCGGGTTCGCCAAAGACCTTAAGGTAGGGCAGATCGTCGAGCCTGGAACTGTCATTGGAGGTGTCGGCAGCTCCGGATACGGGCCGCCGGGAACCAGCGGAAAATTCCCTCCGCATCTGCATTACGGAATGTATAAGGACAATGGCTACACCGAATGGTCCTTCGATCCATACCCTCATCTGAAGTTATGGTCGAGACAGGAAAGGGCAAGGTTGAAAAAGTAAATAATAATATAAAATGCCAGCCTGTCATCACAGGCTGGCATTCTGATTTTTCTTATGACCGGGCTTTTCTGACAGCATGGATTACACTTGCTGCAAGACCTCCCCAAATAATGACTATACCCACGACCATCATTACAACTGCGCTAGCATCCATTATTTAGCTACCCCCTTGTCTTGTGGAACTTCATAAAGTGCTGCATCCCACTTCTTTGCCTTTGCAAAAATGAATCCGACTAAAATCGCACCGATTGCTACGAACCAGCCGTAGTAGACATTGAACATGACCGGATAATCGCCATAGCTTGTTTTCAGGTCTGTCATGATATTCATGACCATCATGATCCCAAGTACTACTGGAGTGATGTATTTCAAGGAAATCACCCACCAGCTTCCAAGGTGGATATCAGAGATTGCATCTGCATGGTTTTGCAGGTTGGTAAGTTCCTTTGCTACCCATACAATGAAGACTACTTCAACAAGGCCGGCAAGAGCGACACCATAGTTATTGATGAATGCATCGGCTGTATCAAGGAAATTCAAGCCGCCCTGTGTTGCGAACAGGATCGAGATCAGGGCAGATAGTCCGCCGCCAATTGCTACAGCTTTTGTACGTGATACATTGAATTTATCCTGGACACCTGCAACATACGTCTCAACAATTGAAATCAATGAAGACAGTCCTGCCAGGGTCAAGCTGACGAAGAACAGTACTCCGAATGCCGCACTGAATGCAGGCAATTCATTGATGATTTGCGGGAATACCGCGAATGCAAGGATGACACCTTTGCTTACCACTTTATCGACTGGAACACCTTGCTGCATGGCCATGAAGCCCAATGCTGCGAAAACCCCAATACCAGCCAGCAATTCAAACGAAGAGTTGGCGAAAGCGGTGATGAATGCGTTGTTTGTAATATCGGACTTCTTAGGAAGATAACTTGAGTAAGTGATCATGATTGCAAAAGCAATTGATAAACTGAAGAAAATCTGTCCATAAGCTGCTACCCAGACTTTGCCGTTCAGGATCTGGCTCCAGTCCGGCTTGAAGAATGCATTGATCCCATCGATTGCTCCATCCAGAGTCAATGCGCGAACAACAATAATCAGGAATAAAATTACTAGTGCAGGAATAAAGATCTTGTTCGCTACTTCAATACCTTTCTTGACACCCTTGAACAAAATTCCGAGAGCGATGACCCAGACAATGACTAATGGCAGGAATACTCCTGGCACGATACTGCCTACCTGGCCAGCGTCAACAACCTTTAAATAATCCCCAACCAGGAAACCCAGCGGGTCGTCTCCCCATTGCTGGCTGAGCGAGAAATAAGCGTAGGACATGGCCCATGCGATGATGACGGCGTAATAAGTCGAAATGACAAAGGAAACGGCAAGCTGCCACCAGCCAAGCCATTCTGCGCCTTTTCGCATCTTGAAATAACTTAATGGTGCAGATCCGCGGTACTTATGGCCGATCGTGAATTCCAAAATCAAAATCGGAATACCTGCTGTCAGTAATGCAAATAAGTATGGGAAGAAGAATGCTCCCCCGCCATTCTCATAAGCTACACCCGGGAAGCGCCAAATATTTCCCAACCCGACTGCCGAACCTACCGCAGCAAGAATGAATCCTGCCCTCGTGCCCCACTGTGGACGATTTTCCATTTTTAAATCCCCCTTGCCTTCTAATCATCTGGAAAATGTTGATGAATTAGAAAGTTTTATATTTTCAGATTATTTAGTCTAGGAATAGTATAGCTAGTTTTTTATGGCTTGTCAAAATATTATTTTCGTCATAATAAAATTCTTTACGATAAAATTTTCCCAACTATACTAATAACCCTATTAATTAGGATTCTATTCCCACTTTTTTAAAAATATGAAAAAAGCTGTCTGTTACCAGACAGCTTTATCATTATTCTGCTAGATTTTCTTTCAGTACTTCTTCCTCGTTTGTCTTGCTTCCAAAGATGAAGGCAAAAGCGACCAGAAGGATAGCCACTACCGCAAGTGCTGCGAGCGTGCTGCCTGTGAACCCGATGACCAAAAAGCCAACTGATGAAATGGCAGCTGAAATCAGCGCATATGGCAGCTGGGTCATGACGTGATCCAGGTGGTGCGATCCTGCTCCAGTGGATGAAAGGATCGTAGTATCGGAAATAGGTGAACAATGGTCTCCAAAAACCGCACCAGCCAGGACAGCTGCCAGGGCCGGCAAAAGGATCGTGATATCAGCAGCGGCTGCGATATCACCTGCAATCGGAAGCAGAATCCCGAATGATCCCCATGATGTTCCGGTTGAGAACGCCATGATTCCGGCTACGATGAACAGCAGGAATGGCAGGAAAGATATATTGATGTTCGAGCTTTCAACGATTCCAGCTAGATATTTGCCTGTTTCAAGTCTGCCGATCAGGTCAACGATGACCCAGGCAAAGAACAGGATATAAACAGCAGGGAGCATTGACTTGATGCCTTCGATGATCCCTCTCCCAAAAACATTAGTATCAATGCCCTTAAGGACAACAGCTTGCCTGAAAAACAATCCCAATGCAACAGCAAGGCCAAGCAAACCGCCAGTTACAAGTGACTTAGTCACGTCAGTGTTTTCAAAGATCCCGAAAATAGTGACCTTGCCTTCGACAGCGCTAGCACCCGTCCAAAGCATCATCCCTATCGTACCGATGACCAATGTAACAATCGGCCATACAAGATCGCCAACAGACCCTTTTGTGCTTGTTGGCAGATCATCCTTCAGTTCGCCCGGTACAGGCTTGTCTTGTGGAACGACAATTCCTTCCTTAAGAGCAAGCTGCTCATGCTTTTTCATTGGTCCAATTTCAATATTGCGAATTGCGACGATGAAGACCATCGCCAGCGCTGCAAGTGCATAGAAATTCATAGGCACGATTTGCATGAAACCTGAGAATGCGCTGTACTCATTCACGCCGTGCGCAGCAAGGATTGTGCCAATCAATGCGATGATGTAAGCACCCCAGCTGGAAATCGGGGAAATGACGCACATTGGGGCTGAAGTCGAATCGATGATATAGGCCAATTTTGCGCGTGATACCTTCTGACGGTCCGTGATCGGACGAGTGATCTGCCCTACAGCCAGTGCATTGAAGTAATCGTCGATAAAAATTATGATACCTAGAAAAGCACCGACCAGCTGAGCTCCGACTCTCGTTTTTACACGCTTCATCGCCCATTCGCCGAAAGCACGGCTTCCGCCTGAGATGGAAATGAACGCGGTGATCATGCCTAAAAGCAATAAGAATAAGATGATGTACAAGCTATACGTGTTAAGTTCGCCATCAGCAACGACAATCCCCTTCGCTGCATCCCACACAATGGCGAGTGTTTCCATGATATTGAAGTCAGCAAGCAAAAACGCTGCTGCGACGATGCCTGTCCCTAAGGACAATAGCACACGCCTTGTGATGACTACCATCAAGATTGCCAATAATGGCGGCAGCAATGAAAATATTGTATTCTCCATTTTTTCTCCTCCTTGTTTTTGACAGGGGGGAAACATAAGCATGAAAAGAGTTGTAGCCACTTTCTTAAAAAATAATAAAAAAGGGCAACGATAGAGAACATTCTATCGCTGCCCTTAATAAGCAACTAGTGTCTCCATCACGATCTGTAGCTCCCCATTATGGATATACCTCCATAATGACAGTGATACTCTTGTTCAAAGTATCCCCAGCAATAAAAAATGTGACTCATTTTATCATTGCTTCGGCAAAGTTCCCTTTCAGCTGTGGTCAATGTTGTCATCCTCACACAGCTTACTCTTGAATTCTGCACCTCTACCCCATCGGAATGATGTGGTTTATTATTCAATTGATTTTATAATATAACAATATCGCTAACTTGACAACCATTTTTATCTGCCAGGCAATTGGATCGCCGGGGATGTAGTTCCGCCCCCATTGTAAAACTGAGGAACTTTTCCAGGATAATAGAAGCTGCCAATTGGAATATTTTCTTGTACAGTGGCAATCTCGGTCGCAAAAGGAATAATGATTTGCACGTTTACTTTTACCCTGACTGACACATTTATGAGGGTGTTGTTGATTCCATGCTCTTCCGTATCCCAGACGACATCCGCCGTCACATCGCCGATTGCATTGAATTTCACGGGAACCCGCGGGCCCATATTACCAAGAAGCGCATTGTTCGTCGCCTGTCCTAATGGAACATAATAGATGATGCCTGATTCCCTGTCTCGTTCATCTGTGACGAGCTCGACATCGGATAGCATTTCGAGCGAGGTGAGGTTCCCTCTTTCTGCTTCTTTCAGGTTCATTTGGACAATATTGGTCGTTTCTGCTTTTACCCGATTGATGATTTCGGTATTGAATTTCACGACAGTGGTCGTTCCTCCATCCACCGGCACAAATTCGATGACTTTATCAATATCCATCCCATTGGCAATCTTTTTGTTGATCGCCTTGTTGATGACCAGGGTCGCAATTTTTCTTGTCTGGGATTCTGCATATTTCATCAAAGTCGGTTCAAGTCCTTTATCAATGATCCAAAGCCCTGCTGCTGTTGAAAAGGAAAAAAACACGAATGTCAGCAGGAATACATACCTGAAAGGCAAGGGCCCTTTCCGAGGCAGCCGCCGGCCGAATTTTGCCAAAACAAATCCCCCCCTCTATAGCTATATGTATGCTTCAAAGGGGGGAACTAGCCTAAAAACTATTATTTACTTTGTCTTAAATCATATCAAAATTAATAATTTGCTGCGTACTCATACTTAATGATTGTATCACAGCTAACGATCATCAGTGACAGATTGGTTTTCAGATCCAGGTCGTATGGTTCCACTCTTCGGCCGTTTTCCTCAAGGATCCGGACAACTGGCCGCTCACTCAATCCCGGATTCTGCTGTGCTACTACCCCTTTTCGGCCATCACTCAGGATGACAGTCAGGCCGACCGGATAGATGGCCACAGCCCGCCGGAAAGCATCGACCACTTTCGGGTCAAACAGACTGCCTGCACCGGAATAAAGAATTTCCAGGCCTTCATGCGGCAGCATCGCCGGACGGTAGACCCGATTGGAAGTGACAGCGTCAAACACATCCGCCACTCCGAGGATCTTCCCGAATAAATGGATTTCATCCTCTTTTAAGCCGCGCGGGTATCCTGCCCCGTTCATCCGTTCATGATGCTGGTACGCACAATGGGCCACGATCAGCGGGACAGTCGGGATATTCCTGAGCATCTGGAAGCCATCCTCTGCATGGGCCTTGATGATCTGGAATTCTTCCGCAGTCAGCTTGCCTGGCTTTGCTAAAATTTCTTCAGGCACCTTCATTTTCCCTACATCATGCAGGATCGCACCAAGCCCGAGCTGTTCAAGTTCCTTTGGCGAAAGCTTCATTTCTATTCCGATCGCAAGCGAATAAAGCGTGACGTTCAAGCTATGTGAAAAAATATAATGGTCATGCAGGAAGACATCCGAAAGCAGGTTCAATAGCTCTTTGCTGCTATTCAATTCATCAAGTAATGCAACAATCAGCTTCTTGAATTTCCGCGCCGATTTTTCCAGTACGAAGGTTTCCGAGATCTGGGAATCAAGCTGGACTTGCTTGAACGTCTCACCAATCGTCATGATCGCATCGATCCGCAATCCATCTGGTATCGAGTTCTTCACGATGATATCGTCGGTATCCGGATCCTTGATATAGATATAGTCAATCCCAAACTCTTCAAGCCGTTTCAGGATCTTCCGCTCGAGCCGTACGCCTACATTCAGCAGGATTTGGCCCTTGTCATTATAGATGGCTTTTCCGAGTAAAGCCCCTTCCTCTGCCGATGTGGTGGCTACGAGTCTCATGTTCATTCCCACTTTATCTGTTAGTTGGCAGTTGTATGTGCCTTATCATGAATGAAGAAAAATTTACATAAAACGACAATATTTTCTTATATTCTAACACAATTAAGAATGTTTGGGACATTCGTTTTCATTTTTCAGTTGGGAAAAAACGAGCCCACTTTTGCATTCAATCAGTATATCGGCATAAGAACATACTTCTTTTACTTATTCAGCGATAATTCACAAGGTGTACACAAAAAAGACAGCTGTTCAGGCTGTCTTTTTGTAGGGGCTTTTTCCGTATATGAAAAGCCTGTTTAATTCATTAGCAGCAATGCTTCCTTGCCGATCATGCCCTTTGTGGCGCCAAGGTTCTCCGCCTCGTATGTGACGGACTCAAGCGGAGCTTCAAGCAATTCCTCTATCGTCTTCACGCCAACGGCCCTGCCCGCAATGACTTTCCTGCTCTTGAGTTTTTCATTGAGAAGCGCGACATCCAAAGCGCCGCACATGATATATCCTTTGTCGCCGGTAACGACAAGAAGGTTTGTCTTTGGCAATTTCACTGAAATGCATAAGAAGGTTCTGCCTTCTATTTCAATGGGTGACATATCGATCATGACCACAACTCCCTCCTTCAATCCCAATAACACTCTATGAAGGGAACAGGGAAAGCGTGATATTTTGTTCAAATATGAATGGTCATTTTCGAGAGCTTCCACTCAAGCAGATTGCGGAGGAACTCGGGAAGCCAGTATCGTTTTTCTTCTGCACGCTGGATTTCCGGAAAAAAGCGGCCAAACGTGAACATATCAGGAATCGCGAGTATGTAGTGCTTTTTCGCATCAATGAGCTCGCCATTGATGAACACTTGCTGGACATTGCCCTTCTGACGGAACTCAATCCCGTCATACTCCATGACTCCCATCACGGTGCCGCGGAAGCCAAGTCCCTTTATCTGCATATGGGGCCATGTTTCATCTCTTGTTTGGAGGAGGACTTCTTTCAGTTCCGCTCCTGGCATGTTGATCGTACATGGATTGATCGGATGCGGGCAGATTTCAAGGAGATCGAATTTCGTCACATCCCCCTGCTTCAAGCCCTTAAGGATCATGCCTGCATTCATGAAGGCGCAGTCAGCATCACACCACTCCCTCAAGGCCTGAGTAAGCAGTTTTGACAGCTCTGAATGCTGCATTGGATCAGATGTTATTTCCGCAGGCAAGCTGGCCACGGGCTCACCCATCAATTCCTTGCCCTCCAAGTAATAAACTGCAGACTTTTCTGTTTCGCCTTCTGCCTGGCCGGCTTCATTCATTTCATAGAGGACGGCACTTTTTTGTAAAATCGTCTTTGTATCCTGGTCCAGCTTTACCGTCACATGGCCGGTGTAATATCCAAACTTGCCGGCACCTCCCAGCAAGCTCGATCCGACCTCTTTTCCTTCATGTAAAATATGATGGGTATGACCGCCCAGAATAACGTCAATTTCCGGGAACTGAGAAGCAATCCTTTCATCATCATGGATCCCGAGATGGGATAAAAGAATGATAAGATCCGTTTCTTCTTTTAACTCCTGGACGCATTTCTCTATTTCCTCTATCGGGTCGATCACATTCCATCCGAGCTGCTGATAAAATCGCCCGAAATTGACGGTGACACCGATGACACCGATCCTTGTGCCTTTTTTGCTTATGTACACATGATAAGGCTTTGCCCAGGCCGGCCGGCTTCCATCCTGTTTGTAAAGATTCGCCACAAGCATCTCGAATTCTTTCTCAATATACATCGAATCCAGGTCCTCGAATGGAAGCGTAATGCCTTCATTATTCCCGATGGTGGCGGCATCATAGCCTGCTTCATTCATCAGCCGGCAGTTTGCCTTTCCCCTGGTCGCATCTGATAATGGGTGCCAGCGGTCCATATGATCGCCAATATCAAAAACGAAAACTTCATCGCCTTCTTCCTCGTGCCAGCGTCTCCGCTCGGTTACGAGCTTGTGGATGCTTGGCCAGTGCTCCAAATGGCTATGCAAATCATTCGTATGGTAAATATGAATCATCTCTTCCATTTAACCATCATTCCTCTTTTAAAATGAAGTGTCCCCTCGCTGCTGCCAGGAGGGGAATCCAGTATTAAAACAAATCCAGCTGTCTCGGGTTCAGCCCTTCATATTCAACATCCAATAATTCCACCATCTGCTTTGCATTATCTGCCGCATCCCCGCCGGAATTATTATTGAACAGGGCATATACCTGTGCTGTGCTTTCGTTCAACTTTTTCAGATGTTCCGCCCATTCTGTCAATTCTACCTGATTATAGCGATATAAATACCGGACTTCGCGCCAATCCTGGCCCCGACCCTTCTTGTTCCAGCCATGGACATTGCGCCCGTGGAAGCGGACAAGGACCTTCTCGGGAGATGTCGATTGCAGCACGGTCGGGATCGACCCTTCCCCTGCCTGCGGCTCATCGCAAATACTATGGATCCATTTTTCCTGTTCCATGAATTCGATCGTCTTCTCGCGCATCTCACCTGCAAACCACGACTGGTTCCTGAACTCAAGCGCACAGTCAATATCGCCCATTTGCTCGCGGCACCAGCGCAGATAATCGACATTCTCCTTGCGCAGGTCAAACCAAGGCGGGAACTGGAACAGCGTCATTCCATGCTTACCGGCCTCAAGATAGGGCCTCAGCGACTCCTTGTAAGCCGTGAACATTTCATTTTTATCGGTAAAAGGAATTTCCCCGCGCTGATGGCCGGTCATTCCCTGATAGGCTTTCACAATGAACTGAAACTTGTCAGGCGTATCCTCTACCCATTTCGCCGCATTCTTCACAGGCTGCACAGCGTAAAATGAGGCATCGACCTCAACTGCAGGAAAGTGGCCAGAATACTCCTTCAGTTTATCACGAGGCGAAACCTTGCCTTCATATAAACTGTCATGGTCTCCCCAGCCCGTTAAGCCAACAATAATCATCTGTGCACCTCCATTTTTTCCTTCATGATAGCATAATTAAGCGCTTAATAAGTACTAAGACATTGTTTCAATTTAATTCCCCTTATATAAGTGTGAAAACATAATAGAGAGAGCAAATCTGAATATTGGTTTATGGTAATTTTTCAACTAGCACCGAATTTATAACTTTTGCAATCAAAAAACCTAACGGCAGATGAAAATTCACTTTTTATACATGTGAATTATCTCTCATAAATATTATGATTAAAGTGTAGTAATACAGAATTTGTCAACATCCCAGCCGCAAGTTTTCCCTTTTGTTTCATTAAAAACCATGTCTGAAAGTGAGCGTTTTATATGAATAAAGAGATGCGATTACAGTTGATAAAGGAAATAATTTCAGAGAACGAGATCAGGACCCAGGAAGAATTAGCTTCGATGCTGTTTCAAAAAGGCCTAGGTGTTACTCAGGCCACCATCTCGAGAGATTTACGGTCGTTAAAGCTAATTAAGGTTCCCGGCAGGAGCAGAGGATTTAAATACAGTTTCGAAATCGACCGGGATCATTACTCTATAGATCATTTAATGAAAAAAGTACAGGATTCAATGATCAGCATCGAGGCGATCAACTATTTTGCCATCATAAAAACTTTACCCGGTCACGCCCACTCTTACGGAGCCATTCTTGATTCCATTGAAATGGAAGGAAAAGCAGGAACAATATGCGGCAATGATACTTGCCTCGTTATATGCAGGACGCCAGAAGCAGCAATAGATTTCATAAACCTTATCAAGGTTGCTGATTAATGCAGAGAAGGAGTGAAAAAAATGTTACAAAGTAAAGAGGCTTTGGATTTGCGTGAATTCGATCTATTCTCAAGTGTTTCCGATAAGTCCCTCGAAAAGCTAATGCCCCACCTTTATTGCAGAACCTATAAAAAGAATCAGTATCTTTTTATGGAGGGCGATCCTCGTGACAAAATCTTCTTTTTAGCAGAAGGCTATATTATGTTCGAAATTGGAAACGAACAAGGAAGCATGCTATACCTTGATTTCGTAAAACGAAATCAGATTTTCCCGCTTGCTGGAATGTTCAGTGACCAATTTTACCAGCATACAGCCATTGCAGTGACAGATATAAAACTCTATTTTATCCAAACTCATATATTGGAGGATTTTTTGAAAGCTAACCAAAAACTGCTTATAAAAATCATCAACAGATTATCTGATATTCTCAGCCTCCACCAAAAACGCGTCCAGAAAATCGTAATACCCAACGCCCAGGAAAGGGTTATGCATACACTCCAATTTTTAATGGAGGACTTAGGTGAAAAAGACGGAACGGATATGGTAATCAATTGTCCCCTTACCGCAACGAAGATTTCCAGAATTTCAGGTACAACCAGGGAAACAGTCAGCCATATAATGAATCAACTAAAAAAGGAGAAAATCATTTCAGTGTGTGAAAAAAAAATCAGGATTCATGATCCTAATTACTTTGAGGCCCTATTTTAAAAGCAAATTCGTCCCCAGATAAAAACTCCTATGCAAATTTGTTGTATTTTTCCTCCTCTCTCCATATACTAAATTTTAAATTAACTGAAAATTTTAGTAGGGGGACGTAAATGACAAGAGTTTATTATCATGTGCTTGGAGCTGCCACCTTCTGCTTTGGCTTGCTCTTGTTGATAAAATTGCCAGGGGAATCTGCTTTATTAGGGGAAAAACTATTAAATTACTCTATGACCGCCAATTGGTCTACAATCAAGAACACCCCATTTGTCCCTCTTTTTGCAGCGTTAATCCAGGTTATAGGCATACTGTTAATCGCTGTCTGGCTTAAGAAAGAAAAGAGCGGGCACTACGAATTTTATAAAAGATGGGAACCCGCAATCCTGGCGATTTTGCTTCTCGCAGTTCCTTTCCTTCTTAACGAAACATTAGGGACAGCTGCCAAAACATTCGCCTTTTCGGGCAAAAAAGGACCAGCGGCAGTAGAATATATAAAAGATAAAAGCTCCTGCCATTTATCTGAGCAAGAAAGCAGCACCATTGAATGTTATATAATCTTAAAAAACTATCAGCACCATTCCCAGCAGCTGGCTATCTTAACTATCCCCTGGCAAGAAAAAGCAAGTGACAATCAAATTTTCAAAGTACACCTGGGACAGCGACAGGAAAAAAAGATTCATTTAACCTTATCAAAAGCTAACATAACTCAATCACAATTAAATCAAATAGCTAAAGGACTTGCCCCCGACCTTCAGATCATTAAAGCCGCTGATGCAGAAAAACGCTCTTGACCCTCAAGGGCTTTTTCTTTTTGTCCAAATAAAGTTGGAAATTTCTAAATAATAGAACTTTTTATGCAGTTTTTTGTATATATGCACTTTTTATTCAAAATCATTCGCATATTGAGCAGATTATTATACGATTTCTTGATATTAATGCAAAGAAATTAATCTATCGAACAAATTTATGTGAAGAATTTCACATTTAATATGTAAGGGTACTTACAATTTAAAGCGCTTACATTCATTAAAATAAAGGTGTAGCAAGGATTCAGAGAAAAGGAGGAGCGACAAATGAATACTACGATTGAACTGGCTTCCAGCAACCCTTCAAAAACTTCCATGAAACATCCGATCCATGTCACTTCGGAAATTGGCACACTCAAAACAGTATTGCTTAAACGGCCGGGTATAGAAGTCGAAAACCTGGTTCCAGAATATCTGCAAAGGTTATTATTTGATGATATTCCTTACCTCCCCATCATTCAGAGAGAACACGACTATTTTGCAGAGACACTTAGAAACAGAGGGATCGAGGTACTTTATTTAGAGAAACTGGTGGTTGAAACCTTAAGCAACGAAAAAATCCGCAGACAGTTTGTAGATGAAATGCTTAGAGAGAGCCAATCAAGCGCGAATGGAGCCACAGATACCTTAAGGGAATATCTTCTTTCATTCCCTACCCAGGCAATGGTCGAAAAAATCATGGGCGGTGTTTTGAAAAGGGAAATAGACACAACGAAAAAAGTTCACTTATACGAATTCATGGAAGATCACTATCCATTCTATCTGGATCCAATGCCTAATCTTTATTTTACCCGTGATCCTGCAGCCTGTATCGGCAATGGTCTCTCCATAAATAAAATGAGGGAACCTGCAAGACAACGTGAATCTTTATTCATGGAATACATCATGAGATATCACCCACGCTTTGCAACCCATGACATCCCTGTCTGGCTGGACCGTGATTATCCATTTTCGATTGAAGGAGGGGATGAGCTCATTCTCAATGGTGAAGTCATAGCTATCGGTGTGTCTGAGCGGACATCTGCAAAAGCAATCGAACAGCTTGCAGTCAATCTCTTCAAAAAACAGACTGGCATCAAAAAAGTAATGGCAGTTGAAATACCAAAATGCAGAGCATTCATGCATCTGGATACAGTTTTCACCATGGTTGATCACAACAAATTTACCATCCATCCAGCAATACAGGATTCAAGTGGACATATGAACGTTTATATCCTTGAAAAAGGAATAGACGAAAACGTGGTCAGTATTTCTCATCGCACTAACCTTCAGGATGCTTTGAAAGAAGTGCTTGGACTCAGCGAGCTAATTTTAATTCCTTGCGGAGGTGGTGATGAGATTGCTTCATCCCGCGAACAATGGAATGACGGTTCCAATACTTTGGCAATTGCTCCTGGAGTTGTCATCACATATGACCGCAATTATATATCAAATGAACTGCTTCGCCAGCACGGTATTGAGGTCATCGAAATTCCCAGTTCCGAACTGTCACGGGGACGTGGCGGCCCGCGCTGCATGAGCATGCCAATCGTACGCGAAGATCTAAAATAATTCTATTCATACAAAAGGAGAGATTAAAATGATCTTTACAATACCAGCCCTACAGGGAAGAAGCTTTATTGCAGAAAAAGATTTCAGCCGTGAAGAATTCCTCTTTTTCATCTACCTGGCTGAGAAATTGAAGAATGAGAAGAAGCTTGGAATTCCTCATCGGTATCTTGAAGGAAAGAATATTGCGCTCCTATTTGAAAAACCCTCAACAAGAACTCGCTGCGCATTTACTGTCGCATGTACAGATCTTGGAGCACATCCTGAATACCTGGGGAAAGACGACATTCAGCTTGGGAAAAAAGAATCCATTGAGGATACTGCAAAGGTTCTTGGCAGGATGTTCGACGGCATCGAATTTCGCGGCTTTGAGCACAAAAAAGTTGAAATGCTCGCAGAACATTCAGGTGTTCCAGTATGGAATGGTTTAACTGATACATGGCACCCTACCCAGACACTTGCAGATTTACTGACTGTCAAGGAACATTTCGGCAGGCTTGAAGGCATTAAATTCGTATATGCAGGTGATGGCAGGAACAACGTTGCAAACAGCCTTTTGGTAGGAGGCGCACTCGTAGGGATGGATATGAGAATTTGCACTCCTGATTCTCTTTTCCCGGACCAAGAATTTATCAGCCTGGCAAAAGAATTCGCACAACAATCCGGCGGAAAAGTCACTGTTACCAGCGATGTCGACGAGGCAGTAAGTGGTGCGGATGTTATTTATACGGATGTTTGGGTCTCTATGGGCGAGGAAGAAAAGTTTGCAGAGAGGATCAACTTGCTCTCACCTTATCAGGTTAATATGGAAATGGTCAAAAAGACTGGGAATCCGGATATGATTTTCCTTCATTGTCTACCTGCTTTCCACGACCTTGAAACAGCTTATGGACGCGACATCTTCGCAAAGCATGGCATGCCAGAAATGGAAGTTACGGATGAAGTATTCCGGAGCAGGCACTCAAAAGTATTTGACCAGGCAGAAAACCGGATGCACACCATCAAAGCTGTAATGGCCGCAACACTTAGTGACCTCCAATAAATATGTCAATAAGGAGAAGAAACAAACGTTTCTTCTCCCAGATTTCCTTTTCAATTAATAAAAGGAGTTGAAAGAAAATGTCTGGTGAAAAAAAACTTGGACTGCTGCCCTTAATCGCTATAGTTGTAGGATCGATGATCGGAGGCGGCGCATTTAACCTTGCTACGGACATGGCAGGCGGTGCATCAGCAGGTGCAATGATTTTGGGATGGGTGATAACAGGGATTGGCATCATCGCTCTTGGGCTCTGCTTCCAGAACCTTACCGACAAACGGCCCGACTTGGAAGGAGGAATTTTCAGTTATGCCACTGAGGGATTTGGAAGGTTCATGGGCTTTAACAGTGCTTGGGGATACTGGTTTTCAGCCTGGCTTGGCAATGTCGCTTACGCTACCCTCCTCTTCTCATCAATCGGTTACTTCATCCCTGCTTTCAAGGGCGGACAAAATATTGCATCCATAATTGGCGCGAGCATCCTGCTATGGCTGGTTCATACATTGATTCTTCGAGGTGTCCAATCGGCTGCAATGGTCAATTTGATTACAACAATTGCCAAACTGGTTCCAGTTTTCCTTTTTATAATCATTGGCATCTTCGCTTTTCATTTCGAAACGTTCACAGCCGACTTCTGGGGCAATGCATCTGAATTTCAATTTGCTGATGTTATGACACAAGTAAAAAGCACTATGCTTGTCACACTTTGGGTTTTTATCGGAGTGGAAGGCGCAGTCGTTCTTTCAAGCCGCGCAAAAAACAAAAAGGATGTTGGAAAAGCAACAATCATTGGCTTGCTGGGAACACTGGTCATCTATATCCTTATATCCTTGATGAGCATCGGGGTCATGAGCAGACCTGAAGTTGCCCAACTCGACAGTCCTTCAATGGCATATGTACTTGAAAGTGTAGTGGGTAAATGGGGAGCCTCATTAATCAACCTTGGTCTGATTGTTTCCGTCCTTGGGGCTTGGCTTGGCTGGACTCTGCTCGCTACCGAAATACCTTATCTCTCAGGAAAGAGTGGTTTATTTCCAAAATGGTTTGCGAAGGAAAATAAAAATGGAGCTCCAGTAAATTCTTTGTGGATCACGAACGGCTTAATCCAGGTATTCCTTTTATCCTTCTTGTTCACAGAACAGGCATACAACTTTGCTTTCTCTCTTGCATCGTCTGCCATCCTGATTCCTTACGCACTATCAGCGTTTTACCAGTTTAAATATACTTTACAAACCAGTCATGCAGACAGATCGAGAAACCTTGCCATTGGAATTGTTGCAAGTGTGTACAGCATCTGGATGATCTATGCCGCAGGTGTAAGCTACCTTCTGCTGACGATGATACTTTATGCACCAGGAATTATTGTTTTCTATAATATCCAAAAAGAAACAAAGGCTAAAACCACCTTCACCAGACCGGAGCTAATCACTGCAGCAGCCTTTGTAATCCTGGCCATTGTAGCAATCGTTCAGCTGGCAACCAGCAATATATCAATATAGCCTACAAGTCTTATTCAACGGAGGTCATTGAAATGGTAAGGAAGAAAGTGGTCATCGCATTAGGAGGAAACGCTATTCAATCAGGCCTAGCTACTGCAGAGGCACAACAAAAAGCCTTGGAAAGCACAGCAAGCCAGTTGGTTACTTTTATAGAAAATGGATTTAATATTATCATTTCACATGGAAACGGTCCACAGGTTGGAAATATCCTGCTCCAGCAAAAGGCTGCTGATTCCGAGAAAAATCCGGCTATGCCGCTTGATACTTGTGGCGCTATGAGTCAAGGCATGATTGGGTACTGGATGCAGAACGCCATGGAAAAGGCATTAAGGGAAAAAGGCATTTTTAAAAATGTCGTGACCATAGTAACGCGAGTTGTGGTTGACCCTCAGGATACTGCCTTTGCTAATCCAACAAAACCAATTGGACCTTTTTACAGTGAAGAGGAAGCAAAACGGATCATGGAAGAGAATCATGCCTCATTCAAAGAGGATGCCGGAAGAGGCTGGCGAAGGGTGGTTCCTTCTCCACAGCCCGTAAATATCGTCGAACACTCCGTGATCAGTTCACTTGTAGAAGATGGCAATATCGTCATTTCTGTAGGCGGCGGCGGAATCCCTGTGATAGATACAGGTGATGGCTTCAAAGGGGTTGAAGCTGTTATCGACAAGGACTTCGCCTCAGAAAAACTGGCAGAATTGGTTGATGCCGATGCACTCCTCATCTTGACGGCTGTAGACCATGTTTATGTAGACTTTAATAAACCGTCAAAAAGGCAGCTTAAAGAAGTCTCAGTAGCAGAAATGAAACAGTATATTGATGAACATCAATTTGCCCCGGGAAGCATGCTTCCGAAAGTAGAAGCAGCCATTACCTTTGCGGAAACAGCACCCGGACGTAAAACAATTATTACTTCTCTAGACCAAGCATTGAACGCTCTAGAAGGAAAGGCGGGAACCACCGTTTCTCTGCATGAATCACTGGCAGGGAATCGGTTGTAAAACAGCACTGGAAAAAAGCAAAGTGAATTGTCACTTCATTTCGGATGGTATGCATGGAGAATGCACACCATTCTTTTTCATTTCTTTCATCAGGAGGTTTTCTTTCATTTTCCTATTCAATCAATCTTTGTCCAGACATTATGAAATTAACTTGCCTAAGCTAGTGACTTTATATTTTAGTCCAAGCTGTAAGTATGAAATTATGGTTTGCAGATACTTAGTCTTAAAAAAGCATCAATTCCATTAATCACTTCACGAATCCCTTCTTCTTTCCCAATAAAAAAAATCCACCTGCCTGAGCAGGTGGATTCCGTAATCATCTATTATCCGATTGAACCTTCCATTTCGAACTTGATCAGGCGGTTCATTTCGACTGCGTATTCCATTGGCAGTTCTTTTGTGAACGGCTCAATGAAGCCCATGACGATCATTTCTGTTGCTTCTTCTTCGGAAACTCCGCGGCTCATCAGGTAGAACAATTGCTCTTCTGATACCTTCGAAACCTTCGCTTCGTGCTCAAGAGAAATGTTGTCGTTCAGGATTTCATTGTATGGAATCGTGTCTGAAGTAGACTTGTTATCCATGATCAGCGTATCGCACTCAATATTTGAGCGTGCGCCGTCGGCTTTGCGTCCGAAGTGGACGATACCGCGGTATGTTACTTTTCCGCCTTGCTTTGAGATTGATTTTGATACGATGGTTGATGATGTGTTTGGAGCAAGGTGGATCATTTTCGCACCTGCATCCTGATGCTGGCCTTTACCAGCGATTGCGATGGATAATGTCATACCGCGTGCGCCTTCACCCTTAAGGATGACTGCCGGGTATTTCATTGTCAGCTTGGAACCGATGTTGCCATCGATCCATTCCATAGTCGCGTTCGCTTCGCAGACTGCACGCTTTGTCACAAGGTTGAAGACGTTGTTTGCCCAGTTCTGGATCGTCGTGTAACGGCAATATGCGTCTTTCTTGATGATGATTTCAACGACCGCACTGTGAAGTGAGTTCGTTGTGTAAACAGGTGCCGTACATCCTTCAACATAGTGCACGTGCGCGCCTTCATCAACGATGATTAGTGTACGCTCGAACTGTCCCATGTTTTCGGAGTTGATGCGGAAGTACGCCTGAAGCGGAGTATCCACTTTGATTCCTTTTGGAACATAGATGAAAGATCCGCCAGACCAGACCGCAGAGTTCAACGCTGAAAACTTATTGTCTGTCGGTGGGATTACTTTTCCGAAATGCTCACGGAAAATGTCTTCGTTTTCTTTCAGAGCAGAATCCGTGTCTTTAAAGACGATTCCTAGATCTTCAAGCTCTTCCTTCATGTTGTGGTATACAACCTCTGATTCGTACTGTGCAGAAACACCTGCAAGGTATTTTTGCTCAGCTTCAGGAATTCCAAGCTTATCGAAAGTCGCCTTGATTTCATCAGGAACTTCATCCCATGATTTTTCAGATTTCTCAGATGGTTTAACGTAATATGTGATTTCATCAAAGTTCAATGAAGCCATGTCTCCGCCCCATTGAGGCATTGGCATGTTGTAGAAATGCTCCAATGATTTTAAGCGGAAGTCCAGCATCCACTGGGGTTCTTCCTTCATTTTTGAAATTTCTTCAACGATTTCACGCGTCAGACCGCGCTTAGACCGGAAGATGGAAACGTCTTTATCGGAAAATCCGTATTTATAATCACCGATCTCTGGCATTTTTTTAGCCATCGTCGAATTCCTCCATTCTTAAAGCAAGGAACCAATGATTCCCGCTTTGTAGTTGTCCGCTGCAGGCCAATCCCCTGCAGCACGTTCGGAAAAAATCACCATAAGATGATTTTTTATTGGCTGTCTTCCTCTTCCTTCAGGCCTTTCTCCATTGCCTTCCATGCAAGAGTAGCACATTTGATCCTTGCCGGGAATTTCGCCACACCTTGAAGCGCTTCAATATCCCCGAGGTCAAGATCATCCTCTTCATATTCTTTTCCCAACATGATGTCAGAAAAAACGGATGAAAGCTTTAAAGCCTCTTCAATGTTTCTTCCTTTAACCGCCTGCGTCATCATCGAAGCAGACGACATCGAAATCGAGCAGCCTTCCCCTTCAAATTTCGCGTCCGCAACCTTGCCGTCTTCGACTTTCATCGTCAGCTGGATGCGGTCGCCGCATGTCGGGTTGTTCATGTTGACTGTCAGGCTGCCTTCTTCCAAAACACCTTTATTGCGAGGGTTCTTATAGTGATCCATAATAACTTGCCGATAAAGGTTATCTAAATTATTAAAAGACATCGCTGAAATACTCCTTTGTTTTGACAAGTCCGGCTACGAGCTTGTCAATATCTTCTTCTGTGTTGTACAGGTAGAAGCTTGCACGTGCTGTCGCAGACGCCTTCAGCCATTTCATCAAAGGCTGTGCACAATGGTGGCCCGCGCGGACGGCGATTCCTTCAGCATCAAGTACTGTCGCTACATCGTGCGGATGTACGTCATCAATATTGAATGTTACGAGTCCTGCACGCTTGCCGGCTTCCTTCGGCCCATAGATGGTCATTCCGTCGATTTGAGACATTTTATCCATCGCATAAGCCGCAAGAGCGTGTTCGTGCTTTTCAATATTATCGAGTCCAATTTCGTTCAGGAAGTCGATTGCGGCACCAAGACCAATCGCACCCGCGATAATCGGTGTTCCGCCTTCGAATTTCCATGGCAGCTCTTTCCACGTTGATTCGTAGAGACCTACGAAATCAATCATTTCGCCGCCGAATTCAACCGGCTCCATTTTTTCAAGAAGTGCCTTCTTGCCATATAATACGCCGATCCCAGTCGGCCCGCACATCTTATGTCCGGAAAAAGCGAGAAAATCGCAGTTAAGATCCTGAACATCGATTTTCATATGCGGAGCGCTCTGAGCGCCATCGACGACCATGATCGCACCATTCTGATGGGCAATTTCGGCAATCTCCTTGATCGGGTTCATGACACCAAGTACGTTTGAAACCTGCATGATGGAAACGATTTTCGTGTTTTCTGTCACTGTTTCTCTGACAGTATCAAGAGAAATCGTGCCATCTTCCTGCAGATCAATATATTTTAATGTTGCACCCGTCTGCTTTGCCACCTGCTGCCACGGGATGATATTGCTGTGATGCTCCATATAGGAGATGACGATTTCATCGCCCTCTTTAAGATTATCACGGCCATAGCTTGCAGCTACCGTGTTGATGGCAGTTGTAGTGCCGCGGGTGAAAATGATTTCTTCAATAGATTTTGCGTTAATGAACTTACGGACCTTTTCCCTTGCTCCCTCGTAACCATCGGTCGCTCTTGTTCCAAGAGTGTGGACACCGCGGTGTACGTTGGAGTTGTATTCGCGATAATATTTATCCAGCGCTTCGATCACCTGCACCGGCTTTTGTGATGTCGCCGCACTGTCAAGATAGACAAGCGGGCTGCCATTGACTTCCTGATTTAAAATCGGAAACAATTCACGAATTTCGCGGGCGTTCATTATTTAACTTTCCTTTCGATTACCTCAACCAATTGCTTTTTAACTCCCTCGATCGGAAGCTCATTTACAACAGGTGCAAGGAATCCGTGGATGACAAGGCGTTCTGCCTCATGCTGCGGAATGCCGCGGCTCATCAAGTAGTAAAGTTGCAACGGATCAACGCGTCCGACAGAAGCAGCGTGTCCTGCTGTTACATCATCTTCATCGATCAGAAGGATTGGGTTAGCGTCGCCACGTGCTTTTTCGCTAAGCATAAGAACGCGTGATTCCTGTTCCGCATTGGACTTGGAAGCGCCATGCTCGATTTTTCCGATTCCGTTGAAAATAGAAGTTGCGCTATCCTTCACAACACCGTGCTTCAGGATATAGCCTTCTGAATTTTTACCGAAATGGATGATGCTTGTCGTGAAGTTCTGGGTCTGTTCTCCACGTCCGACAACAACAGTCTTAGTGTCACCGTAAGAACCGTCACCAACAAGGTTCGTTGTGTTTTCGGAAATTGTGTTACCATCGTTCATCATGCCAAGAGCCCACTCGATGCGAGCATCTCTGCCGGCATGGCCGCGGCGGTTCACATAAGTAGTGAGGCCTTCAGCCAGTGTATCAACAGCACCGTACTGGATTTTCGCGTTTTGGCCTGCGATTGCTTCAGTAACGATGTTTACCAATCCGTTCACTTTCCCAGTTGTTGAGAAGTAGTTCTCGACATATGTCACAGAGCTATTGTCTTCAGCAACAACAAGCACGTGGTTGAAAAGGCTTGCTTCTGCATCATCATGCAGGAAGATCGCCTGGATTGGATCCTTGACTTGAACATTTTTAGGAACATAAAGGAATGCTCCGCCGTTCATGAATGCTGCGTGAAGTGCAGTCAAACGGTGCTCGTCATTTTTAACAGCGCTCATGAAGTATTTCTTCAGCAGATCGCTGTATTCGCGTGCCGCTGTGAAAATATCTGTGAAAATAACACCCTGCTCCTGCATTTCCTTAGAAAGCTGGAGGAATGCAGGCTTGTTGTTGCGCTGCACGTAAAGGCTGCTTTCTTTTGCTTCCTCGCCAACAAGCGCTTTTACTTCTTCAGGAAGTTCATCTAATGATGAAAAAGCTTCGCTTGCAACAAGCAGCTTTTCAAACTGAGTGAAGTTCCATTTATTGATCTTCGTTTTATCCGGTCTTGGCATTGAAAGGTCTTCAGCTTTCGCAAGAGATTGCGTGCGAAGCTCTGTCAGCCATTCCGGTTCGTTCATTTCTTTTGAGAAGGAAGTAATGTACTCCTGGTCAAAAGCCCATTTCGTTTCCGTAGTCATTATAAATCCCCCCAACGCTTAAGCTTCTTGCCCAACTGTTTCGTCTTCGATGCCCAGTTCTTTCTTAATCCAGTCGTATCCTTCTGCTTCTAAGCGCTGTGCAAGTTCTGGTCCGCCAGACTTCACAATGCGGCCCTGCATCATAACGTGAACATGGTCAGGAGTGATGTAATCAAGAAGGCGCTGGTAGTGAGTGATGATCAAGCAGCCGAAATCTTCGCCGCGCATTTCGTTGATTCCTTTAGAAACAACCTTCAATGCGTCAATATCAAGACCTGAGTCGATTTCGTCAAGAATAGCGATTTTTGGTTCAAGCATCATCAATTGAAGGATTTCGTTACGCTTCTTCTCACCGCCGGAGAAACCTTCGTTAAGATAACGCTGTGCCATATCAAGATCCATTTCAAGGAATTCCATTTGCTTATCCATCTTACGGATGAATTTCATTAGAGAAATTTCATTTCCTTCGCCAAGACGGCTGTTCAAAGCAGAACGAAGGAAGTCAGCATTCGTTACGCCGCTGATTTCGCTTGGATATTGCATCGCAAGGAAAAGACCAGCGCGTGCTCTTTCGTCCACTGCCATTTCAAGGACATTTTCGCCATCAAGCGTAACCGTTCCATTTGTTACTTCATACTTAGGGTGTCCCATGATAGAAGAAGACAAAGTGGACTTACCAGTACCATTCGGTCCCATGATCGCGTGGATCTCTCCACCCTTAACTTCAAGGTTCACACCTTTTAATATCTGCTTGCCTTCAATCTCAACCTGAAGGTCCTTAATTGATAATACAGATCCTGCCATAATAATACCTCCGTCAATATAGAAAAGATTTTAAGCCGACTATTGCCGTCTTTAATTCTATTCTCATTTTATTCTCATTACAATCTTATAACAAATGAAAAGTGTTAGCAACACCTTAGAAGTGGAAAGAAAAATATCAAAAACTGTAGATTATTGTCAAATCCCTTTATGGATTTTTTGCTCATGCCGAGTGGGGAGGAAACGATCGAGCAAATTCATTTGCTCGCATCGTTTCATTCCCCACTCGGCAGCTTTTCAGCGTAAGCTGAAAAGCCAGTGAAGCGTAAGCTTCACTAAGTGAGCCAAAAATCAGCACAAACTAAATTATTATTAATTTCATCAAGAATCTTCATTTTTCTCTCTTTATTTCTTTCAACTTCCCGCAACCCGCCGTTCAGCTTTAGCTGAAAGGCGACAGCAAGGGTTCGAACACTCCATTTCCATTTTACCAGACCAAACCTCGCAAAGCAGGATATCCCGCTCACAGCTCGTACATCATTTTATTTTTTACCTTCTGTTATAAAATAATGTACTGGATAGCAGAAGTCCCAGCTGTTCTGACAGCTTTTCTTCTTCTCGCCCCAAACCTGTCCGAACTTACCCCTACTTCAGACAGCTTTTCCTCTTCTNCCGCCAAACCTGTCCGAACTTANCCNTACTTCNGACAGCTTTTCCTCTTCTCACGCCAAACCTGTCCGAACTTNNCCNTACTTCNGACAGCTTTTCCTCTTCTCACGCCAAACCTGTCCGAACTTNNNCTTACTTCGGACANCTTTTCCTCTTCTCNNGCCAAACCTGTCCGAACTTACCCCAACTTCGGACAACTTTTCCTCTTCTACCGCCAAACCTGTCCGAACTCGCACCAACCCAAGATACGATATTTTAAAGCAAAAGAAACCAGTGCAAAAATACACTGGTTCCAATTTTTTCTTCTATTATATATTCTGTCGCTTACGAGTGGACTTTTCTGTCCAGGTCGGCGACCATCCGTTGGCTTTTGATATAGTCTCGCTCACGTTTTTTCTCGACTTCCATTCTTGCGTCATGGTTCATGCTGTAGACTTCGTAACTAATACCATGGGCTCCATGCATCGCTTTTTCCATTTCACTTGTGTAGTTCAGTTTTAGCTGACTAATAGTGAATCATCCCTTCGGTTTTCGCTTTTATCAAGCGTTTTTTTGTTATTGCAATGGTAACACCTTTTGTTTACCACTATCAAAGCGTTTAAAACCGTTAATTTTTGGATGTGATGGAATAAGGAGGCTTATGGAGGGTTCACCTCTGCCATTCTTAGAATACTGGCAATATCCTCCCGATTGAAGCCTTTCCTGTTAATCAGCAGGCAATTAAGATGATTACAACAGCTTTTATTGCTTCAAAGTATTCAGTTCTGCCATGGCTTCCTGGACTAGCGTGACTGCCTGGCTCATGGCCGCCCCGCCGCCAAACGCGGCTGTTACCCCTACCGCTTCCAAAATTTGCTCTTCTGTGGCTCCTTGGTCCAGGCAGCCTTTTAAATGGTAAATGATGCAGTATTCGTCCTGTGAGTACAAAGAGATTCCCAGTGCGATCAGCTGCTTTTCTTTTTGGGTCAATGTCCCTTCCTGAAAACATACTTCCGTAAACGAATTATAATGTCTTGCGAGCTCCGGCATTTTTTGTGTAAAAACGCCCAGTCCCTGTTTATATTCATGAAGAGCTGCTTCTGTTGAATTCCGAGGTTCATAATGATGCTCCATTTCGTCCACTCCAATCTGCGTTTTTCTCGGTTAGTATGTTAAATTTCAGAGCCGGTTATGCGGCAAAAAGAAAAGCAGGCTATTCGCCTGCTTTCCGGACATTTATTCTTTTACTGGTACAACTGCACCCTCGTATTTTTCAAGGATGAAATCCTGGATTTCTTTAGAGTGAAGAACTTCAACAAGCGCCTTGATCGCTGGCTTGTCGGCATCGCCTTCACGAACAGCAATGACGTTCACATATGGAGAGTCGCTTTCCTCAATTGCGATAGAATCCTTCAATGGGTTCAAACCAGCATCAATCGCGTAGTTTGAGTTGATCAATACGGCATCGCCTTCACCATTGTTGAAGATCTGCGGAAGCAATGCTGCTTCATATTCTGTACCAAACTTCAACTCTTTAGGATTTTCTTCAATATCGTCAATTGTTGCTTTTACTTTTTCCACGCCGTCTTTAAGAGTGATCAGACCCTCTTTTTCAAGCATTGTCAAAATTCGGCCATGGTCTGCTACTGAACTGCTCATGATGATTTGGGCACCTTTTGGAAGGTCATCAAGAGTTGTGTAATCCTTAGAATAGACACCGATTGGCTCGATGTGGATTCCGCCGGCAATCTCAAACTTATACCCGTTTTCAGCCATTTGTGACTCAAGGTAAGGAATGTGCTGGAAATAGTTTGCATCAAGTTCTCCTGAATCCAACGCCTGGTTTGGAATAACATAGTCGTTGAATGTCTTGATTTCCATGTCATATCCTTTTTCTTCAAGAAGCGGTTTTGCTTTTTCCAGGATTTCAGCATGCGGTACGTTTGATGCACCCACAACGATTTTCTTGCTTTCTTCCTTGCCGCCTTCTGTTTTATCCTCGGATGATCCGCAAGCTGTAAGTCCTGCTGTTAAAACTAATGCTAAAAGTGCTAATAACCATTTTTTCAATGTCACTCTCTCCTTTATCTCTTGTCTAATTTTCTTGTGATGGTATCGCCGACAATCTGGATTAAAAATACGATGATCAAGATAATGATGGTCGCCATCAGCGTGACATCATTCCGGCCCCTTTGGAATCCTTCCATATAGGCAAGGTTTCCAAGGCCGCCTGCGCCGATGACCCCAGCCATCGCCGTGTAACTTACGAGTGCGATCGCTGTCACCGTGATGCCTGAAACCAGTGCTGGCATTGATTCCGGCAGCAGTACCTTCCAGATGATTGTCGTGGTTTTTGCTCCCATTGACTTTGCTGCTTCAATGACTCCTTTATCGATCTCACGCAAGCCGATTTCAACCATCCTTGCGTAAAATGGTGCAGAACCGATAATCAGCGCCGGCAAAGCAGCATTTTCCCCAATCATCGAACCAACGATGAATTTTGTAAAAGGAATCAACAGCACGATCAAAATGATGAATGGGATGGATCTGAAAATATTCACCACTGCGCTCAGGACGACATTGACCGGTTTGTTTTCCCATATATTGCCCTTCGAGGTCAAAAAGAGCAGCAATCCTAGTATGGCTCCAATGATGAAGGTAGCGACAACGGAAATTGCACTCATATATAGTGTCTCAACTGTTGCCTCCCACATGCGGTCCCAGTTGACGTTCGGGAATAAAGTTTCAGCCATTTGAAATCACCTCCACGCCGACTTCATGCTGGCCGATAAATTCAATCGCACGGGCCAATTCTTCCTCTTCACCATCAAGATGGATGAACAAGGTTCCATACGATCCGCTTTGTGTCTGGGAAATTTTACCCTGGACAATATTGACCGTGATAGCGAATTTGCGGATCAGATTGGTGATCAATGGCTGTTCGACCCCTTCGCCAACGAAAGTCAGCTGGATGACCCGTCCATGCGGGTACCGCTCCAGTAAATGATCGACAGTTTCCTTTGTCTCCTCCGGTTCCGTCACCTGCTGGACAAACCGCTTCGTAATCGGCTGCTGCGGGTTCTTGAACACATCCAATACCGGGCCAGTCTCAACGATCCTTCCGCCTTCCATGACCGCAACCCGATGACAGATTTTACGGATGACGTGCATTTCATGGGTGATCAGGACGATGGTAAGTCCCAGTCGCTTATTGATATCAACGAGAAGGTCCAGGATCTGGTCTGTTGTCTGCGGGTCAAGCGCTGACGTCGCTTCATCACCGAGAAGAACTTTCGGATTATTCGCAAGTGCCCTGGCAATCCCGACCCTCTGCTTCTGCCCGCCGCTTAATTGTGACGGATAAGCATCGCCGCGTCCTTCAAGACCGACAAGCGTGATCAATTCTTTTACCCTTTTGTCCCTCTCGGATTTCGGCACTCCTGCAATCTCAAGAGGGAAGGCTATGTTATCTGCAACCGTCCTTGACCAGAGAAGGTTGAAATGCTGGAAAATCATACTGATTTCCTGTCTTGCTTTCCTTAATTCCGCACCCTTGATCCTTGAAACTTCCCTGCCTGCCACGACGACAGAACCTGAAGTTGGAATTTCAAGTCCATTCAGCATGCGGATCAATGTGCTTTTACCTGCGCCGCTATATCCAATGACGCCAAAGATCTCGCCTTCTTTCACTTCAAGGTTGACATCATCTACTGCTTTGACTTCGCCTTTTTTTGAAGGATAAATCTTTCTGGCTTTTTTTATCGTGATCAATTGACTCCCCCTCTTTATGCAACAAGACTTTTCCTAACTCTAAAAACCGTTAAATCTTCCATCCTAATAAGAAGGTTATCAATCTAGGTTTCCCATTCCCTAACCGAAAAAATTCAAACTTCAGTTAAAACGGGGTAACCTTCCCGGAAGAATATGCTCTTGTAAAAAAACACCGCTTAATCGAACAGGGTCGATTCCGGCAATAAAAAAGCCTTTCTGCAAATAAGCAGAAAGGCATAATCGTAGGCTGTATCCTTTCTCTCATCTGCCAAAGCCATCAGCTTTGAGTGAATTGGCACCATTTCAGATAAGCAAGCTTACTGACGGTTGCCGGGTTTCATCGGGCACTTCCCTCCACCTCTCTTGATAAGAGCACGCTATTAAATTATAGAATCGGTTTTAAGTTACGAAAGTGATTGTAGCATGTAACAAAAAAGAGTGTCAATAAATTATTTTCAAATACTTTCTTGAATATGTTCGATTATCATATTCCAGCCGTGACCCCTGGTACTCCAGTTGCATTTTCGATCGCCTGCTCGAGGTCTTCGATGATGTCATCGACATTTTCAATCCCGACAGAAAGACGGATCAAATCCTCCGGTACTCCTGCTGCTTTAAGTCCATCTGAATCAAGCTGCTGATGGGTTGTGCTTGCAGGGTGGATGACCAGGCTCTTCGCGTCACCGACATTGGCAACATGGGACCATAGCGTCAAGGAGTTGATCAGCTGTGCTCCAGCTTCCCTGCCGCCCTCGATGCCAAATACCACAACCGATCCGGCCCCTTTTGGAAGGTAACGATCTGCCAGGTGCTTATCCGGGTGGGAGTCATGGCCAGGATAGGTAACCCAGGTAACTGCTGGATGCGACTCAAGGTAGTCAACTATTTTCCGCGTATTGGCAACATGCTCTTTCATGCGGACATGCAGCGTTTCGATTCCAAGATTGAATTGGAAGGCACTCTGTGGGCTGATGGCCGGGCCAAGGTCGCGCAGCAGCTGGACTCTTGCCTTGACGATATAGGCGGCTGCCCCAATCGCTTCACTGTAAACGATGTCATGGTAACTGGAGTCCGGCTCATTGAAACCAGGGAACTTAGGAGATTTCCAATCGAACTTTCCTCCATCGACGATAATTCCGCCCATGACTGTACCGTTGCCTAAAAGCCACTTTGTAGCCGAATGTATGACGATGTCTGCGCCATGGTCAATCGGCCTGCATAGATATGGAGTCGCAAATGTGTTATCAATGATCAACGGAACACCAGCATCATGGGCAATATCCGCAACTGCTTCAATATCCAACACCCTGAGACTTGGGTTTCCGATTGTTTCCGCGTAGACCGCCTTTGTCTTAGGAGTAATCGCCTTCCTGAAATTTTCAGGGTCATCAGGATCCACCAGGTGAACATTGATTCCATACTTCGGCAAGGTTACCGCAAATAGATTGTAAGTCCCTCCGTACAGGTTAGAGGCTGCGACGATTTCATCCCCTGCATGGGCGATATTCAAAATCGCCATCGTGATCGCAGACATTCCGCTGGACAAGGCGAGCGCACCTACGCCTCCCTCAAGCAGGGCCACTTTTTCCTCAAGGGCTGTCACGGTAGGATTATGGATTCGCGAGTAAATATAACCTGGCTCCTTGAGTGCGAATAAATCGGCTGCATGATCTGTATTTTCAAACTGGAATGCATTGCTTGAGTATATCGGCACAGCTCTCGCTCCAGTCACCGGATCTGGTGATTGTCCTCCGTGGACACCAATCGTTTCGATTCTGTAGTTTTTTTGCTCATTTGCCATCTCCATCTCTCCTATCATAAAAATTAATGGGAAAGGTGATACAAAAAACCCTCTTCCAAAGAAGAGGGTCATTTATCATCTCTCCTTATCTTTTCAGAGTCTACACTCTGCAGGAATTGGCACCGTGTTTAACAACCGGTTGCCGGGCTTCATCGGGCCAGTCCCTCCGCCTCTCTGGATAAGAATATTCAGTTCGTTTTTATTGCGTTAAAGTGATAATATCATTCTTGGATGACTCAGGTCAATTATATTTCGATTTTTCAGAAAAAATCAAGCAGGAATCTCCCTGGAAAGATAGAAAATTGATTCCAGTACCAATAAATCTCTGAACAGCCCATCTTTTATGGTAAAATACCCCCATCTGATACCTTCCCGCAGTTTTAATTCCCCAGCAAACAGGCTTGCAAGGTCTGCTTCGCTTCCGATTATGGTAACCTCGAATTGGGAATGGACATTGCTTGTCAGCAGTTCCACTTTTCCACCTTTGAATGCAAGGTAATAAGCATCCGTTTCTGACTCTAATTTCAGGCAAAGATCCAGTTTTTTGATCAATTGCAGTAGATGGGCCTTACTGCCAACCTCTTTGGTAAAAAGTTCAATACACTCCCGCATGCCGCTCAACTCCCTTACAAAACATATTCTTTTTCATAAGGGAAAAACCTGTTGGAATCCTTCGACAAATACTTCGTTAATAAGCGGTTAACACCATAACAACCATAATAAAAAGACAATGCCGGGTGATATTTCGTCATTGTCTTTCATTTCCCGAGAAATATATCCAAAGAAATACAGTAATCAAGCGGTTTTGGTGACTGACGCATGGCGGATTTTGTTTTGTAAAAATCGTCTGAAACCAAAATATGCGGTTCTATTTTTCCTTTAACTCTTTCAATTTTTCATATAAATACGGAACAGATTGAAAAGCATAGATCTTTTCCTGTACTTCCCCATTTTCCAATACAATCAGGCATGGTACACTTTCTATTTCAAATCGTCCCGCCATTTCAGGCAGGAAGTTCAAATTGGCTTTCCCCGATGGTAGATCAGGCAGGAGCTGTTCGACCACTGTCAGCATTTTGCTTGCTACCTGACAGGTTCCGCACATTGGTGTGTAAAAGTATAGGTACCCTGTTCGTTTTTCTTCAAGGAATGTTTCCATTTCAGTCCTGGTCAAGTCTTCCATCTAAGTCATCCTTTTTCTAAGTACTCTGCATGTACATCAATATTTGCGCCGATCAGAATAGTAGCAAGATGATTTTCCGGTGCTGTCGCCACTTCCCGGTACATTCTGTCAATATACAGATGGTTAGCCTCGGGAAATTCCCTTTTGAATTGCTTCCTCAGCTTTTCGCCAGATGCATCCGCGTCTACAAGGATATAGACTTCTTTATCAAAAAGCGAATCAATCAGCTCATCAAGCTTTGACACGCCAATCGTCCCATTCGTGCAGATAATTTCCACAGGCTCCTTCAGTACGGTCTGTACTTTCTTTTTGTCTGACGAACCTTCTACTATGATCACCTTGTGATTTTCGTCCATCGCCATAACCACCTATGCACCAGAGAATAATTACTTATCAACATTATAAACATTAGTAAACAAATTGTGCTGTTTACTCGTGTAATTCCATTGTTACTGTTTCAAAGGAAGATTGCAAAGATTTTAGTACATTGAACTTTGTCAGATCGGAAAAGGAATTCGTCCCTGCATTGATTCTATTCCTGCCATCCAAAAAAACAGCGGCCAGGCTGGCCGCTGTTCATTCTTTTAGCACCAGCCACCTTCATCACAATCAGTATACCGGGGCTCTGATTGGTCCGGCACTGATACATGCTGGTAGATCTTATTCTGTTCAGATGCATAGTGATGTTTGAGTTCAAGCTGGATGCCCTCCGGAAGCTTGATGTTCCCGATTGGTTCATTCTCCAGATAAAGCTGAATCTGGCCATTTTTCAGTTTTCCTGTTACCCTGTCTGTGACATCGATTTTCTGCTGTTTCAGTGTCATGATTTTTCCACCCTTTTTAGAAGTCGTTAACCTTAGTTTGTCCGAAGTCATGGAATGAAGTGATGGAAAAATGAAGGAGTTTTTCATGATATGAAATTAAAAAACGCCTTGATAGCTCAAGGCGTCGGCGAAGCTTATTCTTTGATCATTTCTTCATATTGTTCAGGAGTCATCAGCTTTTCTACTTCATTGCTGTCTGTCAGTTCGACTGTAATCATCCATGCCTTCTCATATGGAGATTCGTTGACGAATTCAGGGCTGTCGTTTAGCTCTTCGTTAATTTCCACTACCTTGCCGCTTACTGGCGCATATAGCTCAGAAACAGTTTTTACGGATTCTACACTTCCGAATGGCTGGTCAAGGCTGATTTCGTCTCCTACTTCAGGAAGTTCGACGAAAACGATATCGCCAAGTTCAGATTGAGCAAAATCAGTGATACCGATGCGAACCTTTTCTCCTTCAACTTTTACCCATTCGTGTTCTTTAGAGTAACGTAATTCATTTGGTATACTCATTAACTATCCCTCCAATTGTATATCTCTATCGATTAATATCGATGGGACCAAAATTACAGCCATGCTTTTTCATACTCAACTTCTTTGAAACCAACGGTCACTTTTTCGCCATCTGTCATCAGCGGGCGTTTGATGAGCATGCCGTCTGATGCAAGCAGTTCCAGCAGCTCACTTTTTGATGCTGTCTTAATTTTGTCTTTCATCCCTAATTCCCGATACTTTTGGCCGCTTGTATTGAAAAATTTCTTGATATCAAGGCCGCTTTTTTTCAGCATTTCTTCAAGCTGGGATTGGGAAGGCGGGTTTTCGACAATATGTACTTCGGTATAGTCCACATCATGCTGGTCCAGCCATTTCTTCGCATTCCTGCATGTACCACATTTTGGGTACCAATAAAACGTCTTTTCCATGATTTCACCACCCTCTGCTAGTATCCCATTTATTAAACCCTCTAAACGGATAGTAACATATTATCGAGGTGAAATACTATCATTCAGTGCCTGATTAGCCCTTTAATTTTAACATCCTTTTATTAAATTCAACAATGTTTGCAAAAATCCTTCCTCTTAAAAAAATTAGCAAAAACACTCCTCCCGGAATGGAGAGGAGTGTTCGGCTAAACCAGTTATTAAACGGTAAAGCGTTCTGCTTCGATCAGCTTTTCAGATGCTTCACGTTTCTTCGCGATCACATTGATTGGAGTGTGTCTTGTGAACTTGCGCAATGCGGAAGTCAACATGCGAAGCGCATCTCCCTCTTCTGTTGCCACAAGAGTTTCTTTTGCGTCACGCTCAATTTCATTGAATGCTTCCTGGCAGAAGATTTGTGTGTAAAGAAGCTTTTGCTTGCTCTTCTCCACTCCATCTTTTGCGATTGCTTTTTCAGTACGCAGAACAGCAGATTCCATTGAATACGCATTTGAGATGATATCCGCGATGTTGACGAGGATCTCCTGCTCTTTTTCCAATGCTTTGCCGAACTTCTGTGCAGCTAATCCAGCTGCAAGCAAGCCGATTTTCTTCGCGTTCTTAACTAGGTATTTTTCCTGTGCCAATGGCTCATCGCCTGGCTCTTCAGGCATAAGCATCATAAGCTCTTCCTGAAGCTGTTGAGCTTTTTGCAATAATGGAAGCTCGCCCTTCATTGCCTTACGCAGGAATGTTCCTGGTACCAACAGGCGGTTGATTTCGTTCGTTCCTTCAAAAATACGGTTGATTCTTGAATCACGGTAAGCTCTTTCGATTTCATACTCTTGCATGAAGCCGTATCCACCGTGGATCTGAACGCCTTCATCAACAACATAGTCAAGTGTTTCAGTTGCGAATACTTTGTTCATTGAACACTCAATTGCATATTCAGCGATTGAATCTGCAACGGCTTTGCCGTTGTTTATTTCTTCTTCTGACAGCTGGTTCATTCTTTCCTCGAACAGGCCTACTGTACGGTATACAGAGCTTTCAGTTGCATAGATTTTGGAAGCCATTGTCGCAAGCTTCTCTTTTGTAAGGTTGAATTGGGAAATCGGTGTCTTGAACTGCTGGCGCTGGTTCGCATATTTTACTGTCAGACCGAATGCCTGCTTTGCACCGCCAGTTGCGCCTACTCCCAACTTATAACGGCCGATGTTCAGGATATTGAAGGCGATAAGATGGCCTTTTCCTGCTTCACCAAGAAGGTTTTCCACAGGTACTTGAGCATCTTCAAGAATCAAGGTACGTGTTGAAGAGCTCTTGATTCCCATTTTCTTTTCTTCTGCGCCTACTGATACGCCTGGATATTCTCTTTCAACGATGAAAGCTGTGAATTGTTCGCCGTCGATCTTTGCATAGACAACGAATACATCCGCAAAACCAGCGTTTGTAATCCATTGCTTTTCTCCATTAAGGACGTAGTGAGTGCCTTCAGCATTCAGTTTAGCTGTTGTCTTTGCACCCAATGCGTCTGATCCTGAACCTGGCTCAGTAAGTGCATAGGCTGCAAGCTTTTCACCAGTTGCCAGTACAGGAAGATATTTTTGCTTCTGTTCTTCATTACCGAAAAGAACGATTGGCAAGGACCCAATTCCTACGTGTGCACCATGGGAGATTGAGAAGCCGCCTGCAACTGCCATCTTCTCAGCGATCAAAGCTGAGCTGATTTTATCAAGGCTCAAGCCGCCATACTCCTCAGGAACGTCTGCTCCAAGAAGGCCAAGTTCTCCGGCTTCCTTCAATAGTTTTACAGTACGGTCGAACTCGTGCTGCTCGATATATTCAACCTGAGGCAACACTTCGTTTGTAACGAAATCCTCAGTGGTTTTGGCAATCATTTTGTGCTCATCTGTGTAATCCTCTGGAGTGAAAACATGGTCATATGATACATCTTCGATTAAGAAGCTTCCGCCTTTTACAAGCTTTTCTGTTTGGTTACCCATTTAATGTTCCTCCTATCCATTTTGGGGAGGGGTCCAACCCCTCCAATTTTTATTTTATAAAAGCTCAAAAACTCCAGCTGCTCCCATGCCGCCGCCGATACACATCGTGACGACACCGAATTGCTCATTTCTGCGTTTCATTTCGTGGATTACTGTCAAAGTCAATTTGGCGCCAGTTGTTCCAAGCGGGTGGCCCAATGCGATCGCTCCGCCGTTAACGTTGACCTTATCTTCATCAAGGCCTAGCTCACGGATGACCTGGATGGATTGGGAAGCAAATGCTTCGTTCAGTTCGAAGACACCAATGTCAGAAACCTGCAGTCCAGCAAGCTTCAATGCTTTTGGGATTGCCACGACAGGACCGATCCCCATGATTTCGGGCGGCACTCCGCCAAGTGCGAATGAACGGAATTTAGCAAGTGGTTTCAACCCTAGTGATTCAGCCTTTTCACGGTCCATGACCATGACAGCCGCTGCTCCGTCACTTGTCTGTGAGGAGTTTCCTGCAGTTACTGTGCCCTTGATATTGAATGCCGGGCGCAGTTTCGCAAGTGTTTCCATGTTAGTGTCAGGGCGTACGCCTTCATCCTGTTTGAATTGGATTGTCTTTTCGACGAGCTTATTGTCTTTTCCTACTGTGCGTAGTGTTACGTCAACAGGAACGATTTCTTCATCGAATTTGCCTTCCTGGATTGCTTTTGCTGCGCGCTGATGGCTTCTAACTGCAAAAGCGTCCTGATCTTCACGGGAGATACCGTATTTTTTCGCTACCTCCTCAGCTGTATGGCCCATTCCCATATAATATTGCGGAGCCGTTTCAGCAAGCTTCGAGTTTGGACGGACGACATGGCCCATCATGGGTACCAGGCTCATTGATTCCGCACCGCCGGCAATGATTGTGTCTGCATGGCCAAGCATGATGCGCTCGGATGCATTCGCAATCGCCTGCAGCCCTGAAGAACAATAACGGTTGATTGTGATCGCCGGCACTTCATGTGACAGGCCGGCCAGTGCGCCGATATTACGCGCCATATTCAACCCCTGCTCTGCCTCTGGCATAGCACAGCCGATGATCAAATCATCAATATTCCCTTCATAATTGCCTGCGCGCTTTAGAGTTTCTCTTACTACAAGAGCTCCAAGATCATCAGGCCGGACGTTAGCAAGAGTTCCTTTTTTCGCTTTTCCGACCGGTGTCCTTGCTCCGGCTACGATTACCGCTTCTCTCATCTCATTCCCTCTCTTTCCTTGGATGTTAAAATTTATTTCACTGTCAAACTATCAATCTATTAATTGCGCAATGGTTTTCCTTTTACGAGCATATGCTGCATGCGCTGCTGTGATTTCGGTTCTGCCACCAGGCTCAGGAACGCTTCCCTTTCAAGATCAAGCAAGTATTGCTCATCGACTTCGGTTCCGTACGGCACTTTTCCGCCGGAGATGACATACGCGAGCTTCTTTGCGATCTTCAGGTCATGTTCTGAAATGTATCCGGACAGGTGCATCGTTTGAGCACCCAGAAGCAGGGTTGCATATCCCGGCTCTCCGGTGACAGGCACTTTCTTTCTAACAGGTGCTTTATAGCCGCTTTCATATAAGTTCAATGCAGCCTGTTTCGCATCATACAATAAGTGGTCGCTGTTGACACTGATGCCTTCTGCTTCATTCAGGAAGTTATTTTCACGTGCTTCTTCACCTGAAGTGGAGACCTTAGCCATCGCGATTGTTTCGAATACTTTGTTCGCAACCTTTTGAAGATCGAAATCGACGCCTTTTGGCAGGCCTTCAAGGTGCTTGATGTAAAGCTCTTTGTTTCCTCCGCCGCCAGGGATCAAGCCAACGCCTGCTTCGACAAGACCCATGTACGTTTCCATAGACGCCTGGATATGCGCTGCCGGCAAGCACATTTCAGCTCCGCCTCCGAGTGTCATTCCGAATGGAGCAGCGACAACTGGCTTGGAGCTGTATTTGATTTTCATCGTCGTCTGCTGGAATTGGCGGACGACCATATCAAGATCCCAAATGTTATCGTCTTGCGCTTCCATCAGGATCATCGCCAGGTTCGCACCAACCGAGAAGTTTTTGCCCTGGTTGCCGATGACAAGTCCTTTGTAGTTCTTTTCCACTTCATCGATCGCGAAGTTGATCATCTGAAGGATGTCAGGCCCGATTGAGTTGCTGTGAGAATGGAATTCCAGAAGGGCGATACCGTCGCCAAGGTCGATCAGGCTTGCGCCGCCATTCTTTTTGATGACACCGTTTCGCTTTTTCAGAAGCTTCAGGTTGATTGCCTTTGGATTTTCCTCTACAGCTACGTATTCACCATTGTGGTAATAGCTCAGTCTGCCATCCTCTTCCTTATAGAAAGAAGTAAAGCCTTTTTCGACCATTTCTTTTACCCATGCAGGAACGGTCTTGCCTTCAGACTCCATTTTGCTGATTGCCTTTTCGACACCAAGTGCATCCCATGCTTCGAAAGGTCCCATTTCCCAGCCGAAGCCCCACTTCATTGCACGGTCCACTGCGACGATATCGTCAGCTATCGTGCCGAGCAGTTCAGCTGAGTAAACAAGTACCGGACTGAAAATATTCCATAAAAGCTCTCCCGCACGGTCTTTCGCATAAACAAGCGCTTTCATTTTATTGCCAAGGCCTTTTTCCTGCTTCGCCATTTCAGTAGACGCTGTTTTTAGTTTTTTACGTGGTCCGTATTCCAAAGTCTGCGGATCCAGTTCAAGGATCTCCTTGCCTTGCTTCAGGAAGAACCCTTGACCTGACTTGCTGCCAAGCCAGCCGTTCTCGAGCATCTTCTTCATGAACTCAGGTACTTCAAAGACTTCCTTTTCTTCTCCTTCAACCTGGTCATACACGTTTTTCGCTACATGTGCGAAGGTATCAAGACCAACTACATCCAGTGTGCGGAATGTTGCGCTTTTTGGGCGGCCAATCATTGGTCCAGTCACGGAGTCAACTTCACCGACACTGTATCCGCCTTTGACCATTTCCCTTACTGTCACAAGCAATCCGTAAGTGCCGATTCGGTTGGCGATGAAGTTAGGAGTATCTTTCGCTTCAACAACACCTTTACCAAGCTGGTCTTCACCGAACGTTTTCATGAACGAAAGGACTTCAGGGTCCGTATCTTTAGTAGGAATCACTTCAAGCAGCTTCAGGTAGCGCGGGGGGTTGAAGAAGTGCGTTCCAAGGAAATGCTTCCTGAAATCTTCAGAGCGTCCTTCAGCCATTGCCTCGACAGAAATCCCTGAGGTGTTCGAGCTGATGATGCTTCCCTGTTTGCGGTATTTATCTACATCTGTAAAGACTTTCTTTTTAATATTAAGATTTTCAACGACTACTTCGATTACCCAGTCAACATCTTTGAGTTTTTCCATATCATCTTCAAAGTTGCCCGCTTCAATTAGAGCAAGATTCTTTTTGGAGGCCAAAGGTGCCGGCTTCTGCTTCAATAACTTCTGCAAAGCTCCTGCACTGATCCGGTTGCGCACCTGTTTATCTTCTAGTGTCAGGCCTTTCGCTTTTTCCAGTTCCGTTAATTCCCGAGGTACAATGTCCAGCAGCAATGTCGGAATCCCGATGTTAGCCAGATGTGCGGCAATTCCTGATCCCATGACACCTGAACCAAGCACCGCTGCCTTTTGAATTTGTCGCATCAATTTTGTCTCCCCCTTTGACTCTTTTTGAATGAATACTCATTCATTTTTGCACCAAAAAAAATATGCATATAAATGAGCTCTGTTAATTACTACTATAAAATATTTATAAAATTTCCGCAATAATAAGGTGCGGAAAAAAGAAAATTTTTTGAATCTTTAATCCATATGCTTATTTTTTCAGACTTGGGCAATCTATAAAGGCGGTACTTTTATCATTGAAAACACGGAGGTATAAACATGGCAAGAATGAAAAAGGATCCATCAAAGGCTGGGGTCAGTGCGGCAAGCGTGAAAGGCGATGCAGGCCCGTCAATGGGTAAGGGCGGAGAAAGAAAACAAAACAGCCAGAACAGCCAGTATAAAAAATAAAAGCGTAAGCGCATCACGAACGCTGGAGCTGGATTAAAAAACAGGCTGACATTGTCAGCCTGTGATTTATTTCTTGAGCATTCCTTTTAACACAAATGCAACGTTCGCCGGGCGTTCTGCAAGGCGGCGCATGAAATAACCGTACCAGTCAGTTCCGAATGGAACATACACGCGCATTGTATAGCCTTCTTCGGCCAACTGCAGCTGCCTTTCGGGCATGATTCCAAATAGCATCTGGAACTCGAATTGGCTTTTCGGGATATTGTTCGCCTTCGCGAATTCCTTCGTGAAGTTGATGATATTGTCATCGTGTGAGGCAACTGCTGTGTAATTGCCATTCAGCATATGCATCTGGATGATCTTCTTGAAGTTCTCGTCTACATCCTTCTTCTCAGGGAAAGCAACTTCCGGAGATTCTTTGTAGGCTCCCTTGACAAGACGGAGATTCGGTGAGTATTGATTCAACTCCTCAATATCTTTTTCTGTCCTGTAAAGATATGCCTGGATGACTGTGCCGATGTTGTCATATTCGGACTTCAGCTGCTTGAAAATATCCAATGTCTTCTGGCAGCGTTCGAAATCCTCCATGTCGATGGTCACAAATACATTATTCTCTTTGGCTGTATCCATGATGCGGCGCATATTGTTCATGACAACTTTTTCGGAAATATCAAAGCCAAGCGAAGTCATTTTGACGCTCATCTGGCTATTTAATTTTTCGCGGCCGATTGCTTTGATCATCGCAATTGAACTTTCCGCTCTCTCGTTCGCTTCTTTTTCATTGTCGACGAATTCGCCAAGGAAATCGACGGTTGCCGCAAGATTTTTGCTGTTGAGTTCTTTGATGACTGCCACTGACTGCTCGACCGTTTCACCGGAAACGAAGCGC
Organism: Mesobacillus thioparans; assembly: GCF_965138835.1. Classification (NCBI taxonomy): domain Bacteria; kingdom Bacillati; phylum Bacillota; class Bacilli; order Caryophanales; family Bacillaceae; genus Mesobacillus; species Mesobacillus thioparans. The sequence goes on from NZ_CBCSFH010000006.1 coordinate 148,103, forward strand.
TTTGCACCTAAGCGCAGGCCGTATTTCTTCGCCATCTTGGTGAAAAATTTATTTTTCGATAGAAAAAGAAAGAAGTTCCTCATTAATTGTTCCATAGCTTTTCCTCCCCTTAATGAAAACGATTACAACACCCTTTAAAAAAATTGCTTCATCTATATCTATTTTGCAAAATCATTTTATCACTTTTTTATAACTTTGAATATTACTTTCGTAGGAAAATGTTCTTTTTTGGCGAATCTTGTCCGGTATACTTTATTTCGCCCCGGGAACGATAATATCCGTAGGAATGACATAAAACAGGAGGTTCGATTATGCAGCAGCAAAACATGAATTTTCAGGGCCAGCAGCAAGGGATCATGCAGACGCCGCCATCCGTTGTATCCACCAAAGACTCTTTATACCTAACAGATATGCTTTCATGGAATTTACTTGCCATGAAAAAAGCACATTTCTTTGCACAACAATGCCAGGATCAGGAGCTTAAGATGGAAATCGAGAAGTGCGGCCAAATGCATCAGAAGCATTACCAGAAGATTCTTACACACCTGAACAGCCAGCAAAACCAGGCCATTTCCCAGACACCGGGAATGCAATAAATCCAACTAGACAGGAGGAAAAGCGGATGAACCAGAATCAGCAGAAAATCCAGAATCCAGAAACCCAGGTGCAGAAGACACCGCAGATGAATGACCGTGATTTTGTTAACGATATCTTAACTACTGAAAAATACATGACACGTGGGTATGATACTGCATTAAATGAATTGAGCCACGACCAGCTTTATCAGGATGTACTAGCTATTTACAACGAAACTGCCAATGCCCAGCGCAGCCTTTATAACCTGATGTTCAAAAATGGCTGGTACGGTGTGGAAGCCGCAGACGCACAAAAGCTTCAGCAATCTCATCAGCAATTTCAGGGTTACAGTAATCAATTCCCATATGGCGGCCAGCAGCTTCAGTAAGTGCATATATGTGTTAATCACCGAACCGGGCAAAAATGTCCGGTTTTATTTAGTTTTTTTGTGTCTTCTTTTCACCTAAGGCAAATATCGATACCTATGAAGGAATTTTCCACACAAAAAAACCACCTCTCCTGGAGATGGTTCCTTCGCTATTTCTTGCGGTTACGCTCATTCAATTCCTTGATTTCCGAAATCACATTCTTGATCTGCTCTTTGGCCTCCGGATATTCCGCGTTCCAGTGCTTGGCCAGCGGAGGCATTGACTTCGCGATATGGCCGTACAGAATCCATGATTTTACCTTTTGAATGTTTTCATCTGTGGCTTCTCCGACCAGAAGTTCAGTATACTTTTCTAATAATCCATTGATTTGTTCATTCAAATTATTCTCCATCACCCTACTCCTTTTTTACCCCGCCGCATGCTCGGGGACAAGTTTTGCAGAAACCGCCTTTTTCTTTTAGCCTGTAGCTGTAGCAACAGGTTTTGCGCACCCTGATATATGAATCGAAATCTTCCTGATAGATGGGTTCAGTGTAATATTTTGCAATTGGGTTTTTATAATACCTTCCGAATAGTCTGCCGGGTGCTGACTCAACCAAAAAGGCAAAGTCCTCTTCTGCCCTCACCCTGACATCAGGGTCACCAGATTCATTCAGTATTTTTTCATAAAGCCAGAAGATATAGACCGCTACATTTTCCCAGAGCACCAGCTTTGAGATGTTTGCGGATTTCGAGATGGCATCCATGACAGGAAACAGATTATCGACAAACAAGTGCCTTACTGCTTCCATCCGCCACTTTTCCCGGTCCTTGTCCGGACATACTTCGGCAATCTTGCTTCTCAGATAAAACTCGGGCAGCCATAATCCATCCTTGATGGCATCAGCCAGGATAATATTTTCAGGAGAGACATCGAGCTTTTTGTTAAAAGCGCTCATTGAATATAAGTAGAGAACTGCGAGAAAAGCATGCCTTTTCATAAAAACCGATGCCGCCGTCTTCATATCTGGTGCCTTTAGCCCTTTATTGAACCTGTTCAAATAAACACCCATAGCAGCTTCATCCATGAAAGGCCTGAAGTCGATCTGAACCTCCTGCTCGGGTTCAGCAACAACAAAACGATAATTCGCAAGAATAGCTATTTCATTTGGGGTTAATTCAGCCTTCATGTCGTTGCTCCTGCCCCAACCTTTAGGATACGGCGGCCTTTACCATGTGGAATGCATAATGGCGTACCGAAAAGCGGATCGATCGTGACTTCGCAATCCATACCAAAAACATGCTTCACAAGACCGCAGTTAATGACAATTTCCGGCTTTCCCTGGTCAAAAATATTCTGGTCCTTGATCGCAACGATATTATGGGCATACCTGCAGGCAAGGTTCAGGTCATGCAAAACCATGACAATCGTTCTGCCTTCATTTTCATTCAACTCATAAAGCAAATCAAGAATTTCGATTTGATGCGTCATGTCCAGATATGTTGTTGGTTCGTCGAGAAGGATAATGTCTGTATCCTGGGCAAGGGTCATCGCAATCCAGGCACGCTGCCGCTGTCCCCCGGACAATGAATCGACTGTACGGTCCTTAAGATGTTCGATGCCCGTCGCTTTTAACGCGTTGTTGACACTCTTTTCATCTTCTTCGGACCATTGCTTCAGCCATGTCTGGTAAGGATATCTGCCTTGTTTGACAAGCTGCAGGACCGTTAACCCTTCTGGCGCGACAGGAGATTGGGGAAGGATGGCCATTTTCCGGGCAACTTCCTTTGTTGACAGCTTCGCGATCGATTCTCCTTCAAGCAGGATGGATCCTTCCCTAGGCTTAAGAAGTCTCGCGATCGAACGGAGCAAGGTCGACTTGCCGCAGCCATTGCCTCCTATAAAAACAGTAATCTCTCCTTTGGGAATTTGAATGTCTAACTCATTTATAATGATCGAATCTCCATAGGAGAGCGTCAGTTTTTCCGTTTCGATAGCCTGGGTCATGTCCATTCCCCTTTCTGTCAGGTTTAAGAATTTCTTGTTTTATATAGCAGATAGATAAAATACGGTGCGCCGATTCCGGCGGTAAATACGCCTGCGGGGACCTCTAATGGCGAAAACATCGTACGTCCGATCAAATCAGCGAGCATGACCAAGATACCGCCAATAAGAGCTGATACCGGCAAAAGTGCCCCGAATGCCGAGCCGACAAGCCTTCTCGCCATATGCGGCGCCATCAGGCCGACGAAACCGATTCCTCCGGCAAAAGCGACCGAGCTGGCTATTAACGCAGTGCTGACTAGCAAAAGTGCAAAACGCTGCCGCTGGACATGTCCCCCGACACCTGTGGCTATATCTTCCCCTAATTCCTGTACGTTCACATTTCTGGCAAGGATGAAGGCAATCAAGAGCATCATGACTGTCCAGGGTACGAGCACGGCAACATTTCCCCATGTCGATCCATACACCGTGCCGGTGATCCAGATATTCGCCTGGCTGGCACGATAGATCGGTCCCATGATCATCATCAGTGTGGTCAAAGCCTGCATCATCGCGGAAATCCCGATTCCAATCAAGACGAGGCGCACAGGTGATACTCCATTTTTCCAGGAAAGAAAATACACCAGGAAGGCGACGCTCGCGGCACCAGTAAATGCAGCAACCGGCATCCATTCTATACTTACTGTCAAAGCATTGTTATCATCACTGAAAATAGCCAAAAACCCAACAACGGCTACAGAAGCTCCTCCGGTGATCCCTAGAATATCAGGTGAAGCAAGCGGATTCCGGATCATCCCCTGAAGAAGCCCTCCCGCAACGGCCAAACTGATCCCAACCATAAGAGCAACGATAATTCTCGGAAGACGGAACGACTGCACGACCAGCCTCTCCATATCGCTTCCCCCACCAAAAAACACAGCAATCACGCTGATTGGGCTTATATCCATATCGCCCAGTCCAGTACTGATGACAAACACGGCAAATGCGGTAATCAGCAGACCAAGAAAAATCGCAGCGGCCTTTTTATCGATCAAAAAAGATAATTTATCTTTGAAAAGTCTTAAACTCTTATACTGGCTCATTTCCCATTGAACCCCTTTCTCGCAATAAAAATGAAAAATGGAGTTCCAATCATCGCCGTCATCACGCCAACAGGGATTTCCTGAGGCGTTAGCACATATCGGGCAGCGATATCCGCCGCCAGTAGCAGCATCCCGCCAAAAATCGCCGAGAAAGGAATGACCCAGCGATGGTCAATCCCAACCACCCCTCTCGTCAAGTGAGGGATCACAATCCCAATGAAGCCAATTGGTCCAGCCACCGCGACAGCACCGCCCGATAAGAGGACAATGATTACCCCTGCGCCAAGCTTTACAAAGCCGGTATTCAAACCAAGTCCCCTGGCCACATCCTCACCCATTGACAGGATATTCATTTTCGCGGAAATCAGAATAGCCGCAATCCAGCCGATTGCCAGATACGGCAGGACACCGATGAGTGTTTCCAGCTTCCGTCCCTGGACAGAGCCCGCCAGCCAGTATAGCACCTGTTCGAGTGCAGCCTCATCCAATACGAGCAAGCCCTGGGTGAACGATGAAAACATTGCGCTCATCGCAGCGCCTGCAAGTGTCAATTTCATTGGTGTCAACCCTTCACGTCCTGCCGAACCAATGACATAGACGCTGACAGCCGCAAGAGCAGCACCTAAGAAGGAAATCCATGCAAAAGCCTGCAGGCTGCCGACTGAAAAAATCGTCACAGCCACTACAACTGCAAAGCCCGCCCCTGCATTCACACCGAAAATACCAGGTGATGCAAGCGGGTTTTTCGTCAATGTCTGCATCAGGACACCCGCAATCGCCAGGCTTGCACCGACTGCTGCAGCAATCAGCGCCCGTGGCAGCCGAACTGATTGAATAATAATATGTTCATTTGATCCATCATAGTTGGTGAAAGCATCAAAAGCAGTTCCCCATGAAGTATCAGTATATCCGTAAACGATACTCGCACATATTAATAAGACTATTAAGATGATGGCGGCCATGAGTCCCGCCAATCTTTGACCATTGGTTTTCAGCAGCATAATGATTTAACCTTTCTTGTTTACATTGTTGCTTCCTAAAGAAGCGGCCATTTATAAAAGTTGCTTATATTGTTTATTTACTGTAAGTGAAATCAGCTCTATTTTCATCATTTGAAAAGAACTATTCACAAAAATGTCATTGATGATGAAAATCATTATCAATTATGATTGACAACCTCTCCTCTTGCATTTTATCATAAGGATGCGGTAATTGAAAATGATTATCAATAACATTTAGGAGGAAATACATATGAATGCTAAGAAACACCTGCTTATTCTTATCAGCATTTTCACCATCCTGCTTTTGGCGGCATGCGGGACAGATGAGGATCAGGCGAAAGATACAGCTAAAAAGCCAAAAGAAAAAGAAGAACGCTATACCGTGGAACACGCTATGGGTACGACTACCCTGGAAAAGACTCCTGAAAAGGTGGTCATCCTGACAAATGAAGGTACGGAAGCACTTCTTGCCCTTGGAGTCACTCCTGTTGGTGCTGTCCAATCATGGACTGGTGATCCCTGGTATGGACATATCGCTGATGATATGAAGGATGTCAAAGTTGTCGGTGTCGAGAGCCAGGTTAATGTAGAAGCAATCGCAGCACTTAAGCCAGACCTGATCATTGGCAATAAAATGCGCCAGGAAGATATTTATGAACAGCTAAAGGCGATTGCCCCTACCGTTTTTGCCGAGGACCTTCGCGGGAACTGGAAAAACAACTTTGAGCTTTATGCAAAAGCTGTGAACAAAGAAGAAAAGGGCAAGGAAGTACTAGCTGCCTATGACAAGCGTATTGAAGATCTAAAAGAAAAGCTTGGAGATAAAATAAATACGAAGGTTTCCATGGTCCGCTTCATGGCTGGAGATGTACGCATTTACCATAAGGACTCATTCTCTGGCGTGATCCTCGAACAAATTGGCTTGGCCCGTCCAGAAAGCCAGGATCAAGAAGACTTTGCTGAAAAAGGCGTAACCAAGGAACGGATTCCCGCAATGGACGGAGATATCCTGTTCTACTTCACATATGATGAAGGTGACGGCAAAGCAACTGAAGTTGAAAAGGAATGGATCGAGGACCCACTATTCAAAAACCTTGAAGTAGCGAAAAAAGGTGAAGTGTACAAAGTGGACGATGCGATTTGGAATACAGCTGGAGGTGTCATGGCTGCAAACCTGATGCTAGATGATCTTGAAAAACATATGTTGAAATAGACTCTTTTCTCAAACTTTGTTGATTTTGATTATAAAATAGGCCTTGAATAAAATCCCCCCAAGATTTTATTTAACTCCCCCCCACCCCATATATAAATCAGAAAACCCGCAATGATATGCGGGTTTTTCATTTTAACCGGCTTCCAATTTAACACAAAGCTGATGATTGAAGGTATCTCTAACAAAATTACACAAAGACTTTTCATATTCCTCCCAATTTCGGAAATGATAAACGTAAACCAAGATTGGCGGAGAGTGCAATGAGAAAGTTATTTAAGAAAAAACTGCTGGAAGATATCGAAAAAGAAGCCGCAAGACAGGATACCGAGGGCCAACAGCCTGAACAATATCTAAATGACCATGGCTGGGAAAATACGCTATATAAGTCGCACGATTACCAAAAGACCTTTTATGTGAACCAAAAAACAGGAAAGAAATTCTGTTTTTCTTTCATTTCCACTCTTGTGGATGAAAGCATCCTGCAGAATAATGCTCTCCCTGGCCTGCTTGAAGGTGATTTTTCAACCATTGAAGATGTCAAAAAGCTGGTTCCCGTCGCTGATGTCCAGGTATCGGACAAGAACGAGGATATTGAGGTTAAGCTCTTTAATGGATATGTGCTGTTGACTCTTGAAAATGAAGAGAAATACTTTGCATTCATTGCCGCACAGAAGGAAGTCGTTAGGGCAGTCGGAATGCCCGAAGTCGAGTTCAGTGTCATCGGGCCTAAGGAGTCATTTGTTGAGTCCATCGACCAGAATTTAAATATGATCCGAAAAAGGATTCCTGTAAAAGAGTTGGTCATCGAAAAGTATACGGTTGGTTCGCTTTCAAAAAGCGGGATCGCCATCCTTTATATGGAGGACATTACGAACGAGACAAATGTTAATACGGTGATTCAGCGGATAAAGGATATCGAATTTGATGAAATTACGGACAGTTCCTATATTGTGCAATTGATTTCCGATAACCAGAATTCTCCTTTCCCTCAGCTGCTCGATACGGAAAGGCCTGACCGGATTGCGGCAGTACTCGCAGAAGGAAAAGTCGCGATCCTTGTTGACGGTTCACCACATGCGCTGATCGGTCCCACGACCCTGGTCGAATTTTTCGGGTCATTCGAAGACTACTTCCTGAATTATTTACTCTCTTCTTTTTTCCGGTTGGTCCGTTTGTTCGCTGTTGCCTTCTCGATTCTGATTACGCCGATTTATGTGGCAACCTTGTCGTATCACTATGAATTGATCCCGAAGGACCTGCTAAGTACATTGATCACTTCAAGAAGGGAAATTCCGCTCCCTCCTATCCTGGAAGCATTGTTCCTCGAGCTTACAATCGAACTCTTGCGTGAGGCGGGAGCCCGGCTGCCAACCAAGGTCGGCCAGACGATCGGTATCGTGGGCGGTATCGTTATCGGGACAGCTTCCGTTGAAGCCGGCCTTACAAGTAACGTCCTGTTGATCATTGTGGCGCTCGCCGCACTGGCGTCCTTTACAACACCTGTTTACCGGATGGGCAACACGATCAGGCTGCTTCGTTTTCCATTCCTGTTCTTCGCAGAGCTCTGGGGCTTGCTTGGAATCGTCGTTTCCTTTTCGTTCCTTCTGACCCATCTGCTTAGACTGACATCTCTGGGAAGGCCATTTTTGGAACCTCTTTACCCGCCCAGGGTCACTGATTTCAAGGATGCAATCATCCGATTGCCGTTTACGATGCAATACAATCGGCCACAATATTTGAGGACGAAAAATCCTGTCCGCTTCAGTGAGAAAAAGGCAAAGGAAAAAAAGGACATTGATGAATGAGAATTGGAGGTTTTTAAGTCATGCAGCAGCCAGTACCCGAAAGATTGCAAGTTTCACCCTTTCTCGTTCTCTATTTGATCATGTCCATGCAAATCGGCATCGGGGTACTGGGTTATCAGCGGATCATCGCAAAGGCTGCAGGCTATGATGCCTGGATATCCGTTATTGCTGCCGGCTTGAGTATCCATATCATCATCTGGATGATTTATAAAATTTGCGGGACAGTCGAAGGAGATATTGTTGCCGCGAACACATATGTGTTCGGCAAAAAAATCGGCAATCTGTTAAGCTCCGTATTCATTGTCTACCTGCTTATTTTTTCAATGGCTGTATTACGGACCTTTATTGAAGTCATCCAGGTCTGGATGTTTCCTGAAATCAGTACGTTCTGGTATAGCTTTGTGTTTTTGATTCTTTCTATCTATATCGTATTTGGAGGGTTTCGCACAGTAGCAGGCATTGCCTTTTTCTGCATTGTCCTGCCGAGTTATCTGCTGCTGACCTTCGGTTTCGCACTAAAATATGCAGAATTCCGGAACCTTCTGCCCATTTTCGATCATTCATTTAAAGAACTTGCAACGAGCGCCTATAATATGTCGTTGACCTATATCGGATTCGAGATCCCGCTTTTTTTCTATCCATTCATAAAAGATGCGCCGAAGTCACAAAAATGGGCACATCTTGGCGTTTTTTTGACGACAATGATCTATACAATCCTGGCCATCATTACATTCAGTTTTTTTTCGGAAGGCCAGCTCGCAAAATCCATTTGGGCCACGCTCGATATGTGGAAAATCGTCACGATGCCTTTCGTCGAAAGGTTTGAATACATCGGGATTGCCAACTGGAATTTGATCATCTTGCCGAATGTTTGCATTGCCCTTTGGGGTGGCAGCATGATTTTAAAACGGGCATTCAAGCTGCGGCAAAGAAAAGGCGTCATTATTCTTGCACTGATCTGTTTAATTGCGATCATGTTCTTTGACACTCGTGCCAAAATTAATCTTCTGAATGATTGGACAGCAAAAATCGGCTTCGCCATGACCTATGTTTATATCCCCTTTTTATTTATCGCCACATTGATCGCGAAGAAGGTGAAAAGTAAAAATGAGAATTAAAACGCTATTTCTGCTTACCGCTGCAGTGGTCATCCTTTCCGGTTGTGTCGAAAAAGAAATCATTGATGATGTCAATATTGAAATGGGTGTAGGTTATGATATGGTCGAGGATGGCAAAATTGAAGGAACTGTCATGATCCCCATTTTCAATCCTGATAAAAAAATTGGGAATTTCACTTATTCTGCCAGGGCTTCAAGCGGTATGGATCTCATCCAGGAGGTACAGCGGAAGTCTGCCCAGCCAATCGTCACCGGCTCACTGGAAATTGCCTTATTTGGAGAGGATATTGCCAAAAATGGCATCAGCGAGTATTCCGATGCTTTTCAGCGTGATGCCAGTATCGGCGCCGGGGTTTATTTTGCCGTAGCTCATGAGTCAGCAAAAAGCATTTTAACCGGTACATATGGAAACCGCGGGAACGCCGTCCACTTATCCCAACTGATTGAGCACAATATGAAAACCCGGAATCTCCCTGTCACAAATATGCATTTGTTTACCTTCGACTTTTTTCAGGAAGGAAAGGACCCTTACCTTCCCATCTTAAAAAGGGTGGAGCCTGAGATCGTTGATATCGTCGGGATTGCATTATTCAAAGGCGACCGGATGATAAGCGAACTTCCCCCTGAAAAAATGTTCTTTTTTAAGCTGCTGACAGATAAGTTCAGCGAAGGGTCTTTTAAGCTTTCCGTGGAAAATAAAAAAGCCGTTATAAAAGATCTGGATTCAAAACATAAAATAAAGCTGACAAAACGGGACCCTTATACCATCACAGTGGATATCAAAATTAAGGGCTTGATACGGGAATATACCGGGAATCTCGTAACACCAGCAATCATCAAAGATATCGAAAAGCAATTCGAAGCCCAGGTCAACAAAGAAGCCTCTTCGATGATTAAAGACTTTCAGGAAAAGGGCATTGACCCGGTTGGATTCGGCCAGTTCATTAAAACCCAAACGAGAGGCTTTGATTTTAAAAAATGGGAAGATGAATATAAAAATCTGACTGTGCATGTAAACACCGACGTCATCATTACAGAGGTAGGAATTATTGAATAAAAAGAGCAGGAATCGATTCCTGCTCTTTTTACGTGGATGTTGCAAACATATACTTTTTGTAGTGGTACCGTATCGAGAAGATCAGGCTGACGGCGAGCATATTCCCCATCAGGGAGCTGCCTCCGTAGCTGATGAATGGCAGCGGGATTCCCGTGATTGGAAGAAGTCCGATCGTCATGCCGATATTCTGGAAGACGTGGAAAGTGATCATGCTGATGACACCGACACAGATGTAAGTATAGAAATCGTTTTTCGTTTCCATTCCTATTTTTGTAATCTGGTAGATCAGCAGGAAAAACAAGCTGACAAGAACGCTTGCCCCCACAAATCCGAACTCCTCACCAATGATACTGAAAATGAAGTCCGTATGGCTTTCCGGGAGATATACTTCCCTTGTTCCATATCCTTTCCCGACTGTTTCTCCTGATCCGATCGCCAGCAGTGACCTCGTCAGCTGGAAACCGGTAGAACTCTGGTAATTATATGGATCCAGCCAGGAATAGATCCGGCCGAATTGATACTCTTTCACGCCAAGGTATTTTTCAAGGATTTCCGGCTTCCAGATGACAAAGTAGAAAATGATGGATACCAATGTCAGACCTGTCCCAAAAATGGGCACAAGCAGCTTCCAGGTAATGCCGGAAATGAAAACCATCCCGAGCATGATCGCAATATACACGAGCGATGTCCCAAGGTCAGGCTGCTGCATGACGAGCAAGAGCGGCACCATCGTCACCAACCCGATTTTCACCAACAGCCAAAAATCGGTCTGGATGGTCTTTAAGCGGTATTTCTGGTGGTGGTCGACAATGACTCTCGCCAGCGCCAGGATGATGAACACCTTCACTAGCTCAGATGGCTGGAGTGTCCCCATTGCCGGCACCTTGTACCAGCTTTTGGCACCGTTGATGACCGGGGCGATGCTTGGCGGAGCAATAAGGATTCCCACAAGCAGCAACAGGCCGAACCCATACGCATACCAGCTCAGCTTTTGCAGCTGGTCGGAATCAAGCGTGATGACGGCGGTGATGATGCCGGCACCGATGATATACCAGATAATCTGTTTGATCAGGAAGTTTTCAGAGCCATACTGCCCTGTCGTCTGGGCGCTGTATATGGCGATGCAGCTTGCAAGAAATAATAGGATCAATATCGTAACCAGCCCATAGTCGAGCCGGGTATTATTTTTTTGATTCGTTGTCATGTTTATTCCCCTTTTTAAATGAAGGACGTTTTCCGCAAAAAAATCAGAAGAACTGTTCAATACTTCATTATATTTTTTTCGACAATAAATCTCAACTTCTGACTCTGAAATGGTTATTATTACATATACACCTATACTTGAAACAGGCATATTGACATATGTGGCTGCTGCAGCAAGATTACAGATTGCACAATCTGATGGGATCACACCGCATGGAGGACCTTCCGATCTTGCCGGCAAAAATAGCTTGCATACCATCGGGACATGTTTCATAGCTTGGTAATGGACAAAGTCTTTGAAAAAGTGGGGATTCTTCATGTTATCGAAAATTGAAGCTTTCATTCTTGGGCTGATTCAGGGGTTGACCGAGTTCCTGCCAATCAGCTCGACGGGACATCTTTATCTCGGCCGGAACCTGTTCGGGCTCGAGGAAGCCGGCCTTCTGCTCGACACGATGCTCCATGTCGGGACGCTGCTGGCGGTATTTGTTTTTTACAGATATGAATTTATCAAGATGCTGAAAAATCCGTTCGGGAAACTGACCTTCCTGCTTGTTGTCGGTACACTTCCTGCGGTTGTTGTCGGATTGCTGTTTGAGGATTATTTTGATGAAATCTCCAAAACAGGTGTGACGATTGGCTGGGAATTCCTGATCACCGGAACCTTGATGTGGTTCGCGGATTCGATTAAAAATGGGCGAAAGAAAATGGATGATATCAGTTATACAGATGCCCTTGTGATTGGGACCTTCCAGGCTGCGGCGATTTTCCCGGCCATTTCCCGATCGGGGCTGACGATTGTCGCTGCACTGTGGCGGAAGCTCGACCGTGAGACTGCCGCTTACTTCTCTTTCCTGCTATCGACGCCTGCCATTCTCGGCGCAATCGTTTTGCAAGGAAAGGACCTGTTCAGCGGCGGAAGCGAGACCATTTCACTCCAGGCTTTACTGATTGGCATCATTTCAGCTGCAATCTTCGGTTATATCGCCGTAAAATGGATGATTGGCTATTTAAAAAAGCGCTCACTGAAACCTTTTGCGATTTATGTATGGGTAATCGGGCTGATTGTGCTGTATTTTCAGTATAGCGGGCAGTTTTGAAATTTTTCATAGCCCAAAATCTTCATTTTATAGCGAGTTTTTACTTTTTATAGCGAGTTTTATTTTTTTATAGCGACTTTTTTATTTTTATAGCGACTTTTCATTTTTTATAGCGACTTTTTAATTTTTATAGCGACTTTTTAATTTTTATAGCGACTTTTTATTTTATATAGCGAACTGGAAATTCCGCGCTATTTTTTCCAGTTCACCTTGCACATAAAAATGCACACCATTCACAAGATGGTGTGCATTTTTTCATGTCAGGCTTGTGCACAGAGATGTGCTGCTCAATTTGAAGGCAGGCTTGTGCACAGAATACTGTGCATTTATCAGCAGCCACCGTCGCCGCCCATGAGGATAAGGCCTTCACGGTATTCGTCATATTCGAGCGCCATGCCTTCTGTATAGTCGATGATATTGGATTCAATCGCGACTTGGATTTCATTGATTACTGTTACATGATCATCTTCTTCCGGCTCCTCCAGAGCCAGACCAATCTGCGGGCCTCCTCAGCCATAGCCGCCAAAGTAGACGCGGATACCTTCTGCTTTGCGCTCTGCGAGGATTTCTTTTAAAATGTCGCGCGCTTTATCTGAAATCTGCATTCTCCCGTTTCCCTTTCTGCATCAAATATTTCTAGAGTTAGTTTACCATGGAATGAATCAGAAATACACTATACTGCCCGGAGTATTTTGCGAAGGTTTTATTTGGAAAAATAATTCCTTATTTGTGAACAAAATATGATTAATCTCCAACGGAACTAAACAAAACTTTACAAAACACAACAATAACTCTACCTTTTCATTAAATATTTTATTATATTTAGATTAATAAGAAAAGGAGGAAACCTGTTTGCAAATTTATACTCCGGACGAAATCGCTTCCATGCTGAAAATTTCAAAGCATACTGTCTATGAAATGATTAAGCGAGGAGACCTTGCTGCTTTTAAAGTGGGCAATAAAATGCGCATTGAAGAAACCGAGTTTGAAAGATATAAAGCTAGCATGTCCGCAATCCCTGCCAGAGTTCAGGAATCAAAGGGGAATCCCCAGCATTCATTGCAGCTGGCTGGCAGCCATGATTTCCTGGTCGAACAGCTGGTAAAATACATAGCCTCTGAAGGAACGGAATTCTCGATCACTCCCTCCTACATTGGCAGCCTCGAAGGTTTGATGATGCTGTATCGCGGCAGTGCGGATATCGCGGCCGTCCATCTGCTCGATCCGACATCGCAGCAGTACAATCTTCCCTTCATCCGCCAGTTGTTTGTCCACGAACCTTTAACTGTCATGAGGCTTGCTTCTAGGGAGCAGGGGATGATTGTTGCGAAGGGCAATCCAAAGGACATTACCGGGGTTAAGGATTTGGCAAGGACTGACGTCTCGATTGTCAATCGCCAAAAAGGAGCCGGCACCCGTTTCCTGCTTGATTCCTTCCTGGCCAATGAAAATCTGGACCCAGCAGCGGTAAAGGGCTATGAAAATGAAGAATGGACCCATCTCGGAGCGGCAGCCCATATCAGCAGAGGAACTGCAGATGCAGCGTTTGGAATCAGGTGCGCGGCAAGCCAGCTTGGTCTCGATTTCATTCCGCTTACGAAGGAACAGTTTGACATAGTGTTCCGTTGGACTCCTGAAAACAGAGAAGCACTGCAGCACTTAATCGACCTAATCCAGCTCACCAATTTTAAAGAAAGCATCGCAGACCTGGATGGCTATGATGCTGAAGAATTCGGAACCATCATTTATGGAAATCACTCAACGGAGGAATAAGGAATGAAATTCAAACATTTAATTTCATTATTGCTTGTACTTATGTTCGCTTTTGTAACAGGCTGTTCTGACTCATCGACAAAGGAAGCTGGAAATCAGCCAGAGACAAAAACGGAAAAAACAGAAAAAACGGATTTGATCCTCGCGACAACTACCAGCACCCAGGATAGCGGGCTGCTTGATGTCCTGAAGCCTGATTTTGAAGAAAAAAACAATTATAATTTGAAAATCATTGCCGTTGGTACCGGGCAGGCCCTTGAAATGGGAACACGCGGTGAAGCGGATGTCCTTCTTGTACACGCACCTGCAGCGGAAGAAGAGATCGTAAAAAGCGGCGATGCCATCAACCGCCAGAAGGTCATGTACAATGACTTCATCATTGTTGGACCAGCTGAAGACCCGGCAAAAGTAAAAGGCTTAACAGTAGCTGAAACATTGAAAAAAATCACGGAATCAAAAGCTTCATTCGTGTCTCGTGGTGATGATTCCGGCACTCATAAAAAAGAGCTCGAGCTTTGGAAGAAATCTTCTCTTGATCCGAAAAGCCTTGGTGATGCATACATCGAAGCTGGACAAGGGATGGGAGCAACACTGCAGATCGCTTCAGAGAAACAGGCTTATACTTTGACAGACCGTGCCACATTCCTTGCCCAGAAAAAGAACATGCCTGACACTGAAATCCTGGTTGAAGGTGACGAAAGCCTGCTGAATATTTATCACGTAATGCAAGTGAACGACGAAAAACATGATAAAGTAAATGCAGAAGGTGCGAAAGCATTTGTTGATTATATGACCTCTGAAGATACGAAGAAGATCATCAAGGAATTTGGCACCGCTGAATACGGCGAGCCATTATTCTTCCTTTTTGAATAAGAAAAGCGTAAGCGCCTTGATCAGCCCCGACAAGCGCTGGAGGGCCTGGCAGTGAAGTCGTTCTTTGACTTCATTGACAGGACCGAAGCGTCTCGAGGGGCTAGGCACTGGAGCTGGACAATTCTCGAAGTGTAATACTTGAATTCTCCTTAATTACAAATCATTTTGCCAGAACAAATTTAAAAGAAAGTCTGATTGCGCATGGAACTTTTACTAGAAGGATTGAAAAAGGCGATAGAGATGATCCTGTCAGGGGACCGGGATATCCTTGAGATTACCCTGCTGACGCTGAGGGTGTCGATTACAGCTGTACTGATTAGCACAATGATTGGTATTCCAGCAGGAATGTTCCTTGGGCTTGCCCGATTTCCGGGACGGAAGCTGCTCCTTGCCATCATCAATATCGGCATGGGCCTCCCTCCTGTCGTCGCTGGTCTATGGATCACTCTTTTCCTGTGGCGCTCCGGTCCGCTTGGTGACCTGGCCTGGCTTTATACGCCAATGGCAATCATCATGGCACAGATTCTCGTTTCACTGCCGATTGTCACAGCGCTAACGAGCACGGCATTCCAGCAGATCAATCCTAAACTGATCCTTCAGGTCAAAGCGCTTGGAGCGACGAAGTTCCAGCTATATTGGATTTTGATGAAAGAGGTCAAGCTTGCGATTCTTGCCGCCATCATCGCCGGATTCGGTCGAGTCATTGCCGAGGTAGGAGCAGCGATGATGGTCGGCGGCAATCTCAGCGGCGAGACACGGATCCTCACGACTTCGATCGTCATGGAAGTATCGAAAGGCAATTTCGATATCGCCCTGGCACTTTCATTCATCCTGATGACATTGGCCTTCATCATCACATTTAGCCTGACTTACTTACAGCAAAGGAAGCGGAGCCTATGACCCCACTGATTACTGTAAAAAATTTAGAAGTGAAAGCAGGAAAGAAAAACTTGCTTTCACTTCCCCATTTTGAGATACAAGACGGGGAAATACTTGGAATCATGGGTCCGAATGGCGCCGGGAAGAGTACTTTTATCAAGGCTTTGTCCTTGCTGGAAAAACCCGCTCAGGGCGCGATTTTTTTCAAAGATCAGGATATCACTGATGATCTTTCACTTAAGATGCGAAGAAAATTCGCTGTCGCGATGCAGCAGCCTCTGCTTCTTGATACAACCGTTTTTCAGAATGTTTCAATTGGTTTGAAGCTAAGGAATCTTCCCCGCCAGGAAGTAAAACAAAAGGTTGCTTACTGGCTCGAAAAATTCCAGATCGGCCATCTTGCAAAGAAACATGCAGCACATCTGTCCGGAGGCGAGGCCCAGCGAGTCAACCTTGCCCGGGCAATGGTGCTGGAGCCTGAAGTCCTGTTTTTGGATGAACCCTTCTCTGCGCTTGACTTCCCCACGAAGGTCCAGCTATTGAAGGATATTAAATCGATCATCGGACAAACGAAAACGACAACAGTCTTTGTTAGCCACGATTTGATGGAATTGAGGTACCTTGCAGGAACGCTTGCGATCCTGATGGATGGCGAGCTGAAACAGACTGGTCCCACAGAGGAAGTACTGTCATTCCCTAACCCATCTGCTTCCGCTTTTGTAAATGAATGGAAGAGCATTCTTCTTTAGTTGCTTAACAGCATGGCTGCAAGATGCCATGCTGTTTTTTCATATAAAGGAAGGAGATTTTCTTTTCATGTCAAATATTGTCCTATAAAAGCATTTAAAGGAGCAAACTATAATGGATATGAATTTTATGACACATAAACAAATGGCGATTGATTTGTTCAACCTTACCTGGGATTTGATCGAGAAGCAGGACAGGACGGAAAGCGATGCTGATACAATGCTTTATGCAGCAAATGCCTCCCGCTATCATTGGGGAGTTGTCGGAACACCGCTGAATTTTGCGCGTGGCGAATGGCAGATTTCGAGAGTCTATGCGATTCTCGGAAGAGCTGAACCAGCCCTCCACCACGCTAGAAAATCTGAACAGCTCTGCCTCGAGCATGACCTCGCAGCGTTCGACCTTGCTTTTGCCTATGAAGCAATCGCCCGAGCCCATGCTGTATCCGGAAATGAAGCAGAACTTGAGAGATTCCTTCTCCTTGCCAGGGAAACAGCTGAAACAGTGGAACTTGAAGAAAATAAAAAATGGCTGCTGAAAAATATTGATGCTGTAACCACAGGCAGCATTCCTGTCTAAATTTTTCTTAAAAGGAGATTTGCCATGAACTATGCCATCATAACCGGCACCTCAAAAGGACTAGGGGCAGCTGCAGCGCAACAATTCATTTCTGAAGGAATGCAGATCATTTCAGTTGCCAGAACTGAAAACAACGATTTAAAGCAATCTGCAGCAGATGCTGGCAGCGGCTATTCACATTATAGCTGTGACCTTGCTGCCGCTGAACAGGTCCTAAGCGTATTCTCGCAGATAGCTGAGACTGTCTTTAAAGACGCCGAAATGGTCTATGTCATAAACAATGCCGGAGTGATTGAACCGATCGAAGTAACTGGGGATCTTGACGTTCCTCTTATCCAGACGAATGTGCACGTCAATTTGACTGCACCGATCCTTATCAGCAATTTATTTTTACAGAGAGCAAAGGAAACTGACAGCAAAGTGGTGATCGCGAATGTTACATCAGGTGCTGCTGAGCGGCCGATCCATGGATGGAGCGTATATTGCAGCACGAAAGCCGCTGTCAATATGTTCACGATGACAGCTGGCCTGGAGCTTGAGCAGAACGGAAGCAAAAGCAGGGTCATCGCGTTCAGCCCTGGAATCATGGATACCGATATGCAGGCCACAATCCGGTCATCCTCAGAGGAAGCATTCGCTGAACTGCAGACCTTCAGGAAATTCAAGGAAAGCGGCAGTCTGCGCAGCCCGGAGGTTGTTGCAGGAGCGCTAGTGAAATTAATATTGGCAGACACCCTTGAAAACGGAAAGATTTATAAAGTAAATGACTTATTATAGAAAACAAGCGGAGAGCACAGCTTTTCGCTCTATTTCTGGATATTTCTTTAGGGGACAATTTTCGAAATCATTGTTTGATTGGTTTTAAAGTCTTCAAAAATGGAATACATAATAGAGGGGTGATGTCATTGAAACGAGTCCATTCTTTAGCGGAAATGGTTGAAGCTGTAAAAAACGATCACAATGATAATAAAATTTTGCTCAGCCAGCATGAAACCTCCCGTTCTGCCGTCACACTTGGCGACGAGGACACGGAGTCCGGAACAAGGCTGCGGGTAAAGGCGGTGCTGGACGATTCCTTATACTATTCTGAGGAATTCACCGATGACACGCTTTATGAGGAAGCGAATGAGCTGATCCAGCAATTGAAGGAGAATGCTCAAGTAAAGAACGTGAGCGAGAAGGAAATTGAACAGGTGATGAAAAAGTAAAGCGCGAAGGAAATTAAATAAGCTAAGAAATTGAAGGGGCAGCTGTACGCTGCTCTTTTTTCAATTCGATGAAAACAATACATATTGCTCCATGCTTTCCGGGAACACTAACCTATACTAACTTTTAGGAGGGCTTGCAATGACCAAAAAGGACAATAAAGGCAGCAAAAATCAAAATTCCCCTAAGCTTGGCAACCAGATGGCGGAGTTCTCAGGCGAATTGACGAGCGGGGATAACAGCAAGGGAAACAAACGCAACAAAGACCAGAGCGATAAAACGGACCGCCATCAATAAAGCAAATACTTTAACAAGGCAAAAGCCGGCAATCAAATGCCGGCTTTAATCCATTTCCGTAAGTATGGCAGACTGGTTATTCAGGTTTGCCGGATCAATTCCATCGCTTTCATTCTCATCGTAAAAAGCATCCTGAAGCTTCATATTCGCCTCCGCTGTTTCCAATTGCGCTTCCAGCTCACGTTTATTGGCAGGCTCTGAGTTTGCATCAATATTCACTAATTTATCCTTTTTCATGATGAATCCCTCCTGCAGTTAGTATCAGCGACCGTGATTGTTTTTACCCGCATTAACACTGACAGGAACTTGAAATATATGGAATATGTGCAGCAGGGCATCATTTAATTCGAAAGATACCCTTATGGACAGAAAAAGTCCGTATAAGGGCACCATTCCCGCCGAAAGGTACCCTTATGTAGAAGGATGAGCACGCATAAGGGAACCATTTCCTTGAAAGATACCCTTATGGACATATAAAAGTCCGTATAAGGGCACCATTCCGCCTGAAAGATACCCTTATGAACGAAAAAGAGCACGCATAAAGGTACCATTCCCGCCGAAAGGTGCCCTTATGAAGAGAAAAGAGCACACATAAGGACACCACACCCTAATGAACAGGTTCACAAAGCGTTTGCCTTTGTACTTCTGGAACAGCGATCAAGCCGTGAATGCTTGACGATTCCCATGACTGCGCCAGCGATCTGGACTACTTGCCCGTCCATCATGACTGGCATGAGTGAAATGGCATACGTGTTTCCGCCTATATCAATATCAAAGACAATCTTCTCGTTATTTTTCCAGACACATTCATAATACTTCTCGACTCTTCCCGCCTTTTCGGGCAAAAACTCCCTCAGCGTCCTCCCGTTGATTTCATTCGGGGTGAAGCCGAGATCGTCAAGCAAACCACCGCCGACAATCTGATGGATGAACTGATTTTCCTGCTTCGTCAGCCTGAAGATGATTCCGTAGTGGCTCTCGATCATGTCTTCTGTTTGCGACCAGACTTTTTCCATGGGGCCCTTAAAAAAGCTGTCATTAGCTATTGTCGAAAAATAAAAGCCTCTCAGGATGAAAAAATAGCCAATGGCCTTGTATAAATGGCCGGCGAAATTATCGATGTCATAAACGCTCTGGTAGATGGTAAAAACAAGCTCCGAGAGGAATAAAAACGTGAATGCAAGGGCTACATACAGATGCTGGCCATTCTTTCCTTCATAATAAAAATAAAGTGAAATCACGATGGAAATAAAATGCAGGAAACTGACCCCATATTCGATGACATTTTTTAGAAGCGTCGTTCCTTCCCCTTCAATGACGAGCAGCGGCAGGCTTTGTTCATAGCTGAAAATCACATACATGATGCTTCCGAGAACAATGGTGCATAATGCCAGGCAGATTCGCCTTGGGTCCAGCTCCAGCTGGCGTTCGGGCAAGATGAGGACAAGGACCATCAATAATGACTCGGCCATCCTGGCAATAACCCAGAATGATGTTGCCTTTGCGATCGAGCTCTCGGTGATAAAAAATGGCATTCCTTTGAACGTAAGCGTGTGCAATAAATCGAGCACACCGACAATGAAGAACAAAATCGACAGCATCAGGATTTTTCTCGACTTGGTGAAGCCGAACGATTTCCAGCCATATGAAAAGATCGCAAAAGAAACAGCTATGCTGAAAAATTCCAAAATAGTATGGATGGCAATATAGTTTTCAGGATTCAAGTAGGATGAAAGGCCGGCGTGATAAAGATGAATCATCATGAACAACATGACCGCAGCTATCGTATATACAAGGAACCTTCCCTCCGATATGCTTTTCTCCATTTTTCGCTCACCTGCTTTAGGAGGTCTTATAGTCACTTTCATTATAAGCACCATATTGGGCCTTAGCTTCACCCACATATATCAGTTTTGTGAATATTGACAATTCGGTGAAGGATACTTGTATGGGTTTTGCTATTTTTCTTTTATTCGATAAAGTGGTAGATAGATTGATTCAGAGGAAGTGTAATGATGAAAATGAGAGATCTTTTGCCTCGTTATAGTATGCCAGTGTTCAAAGGCATTGCTTTAACGTTGATTCTGGCACTGGCCGCACGCTTGATTGCAGGCTTGCCATTCTTCGCGATCATGGGCCAGCTTGTCATCGCCATCATGCTCGGAATGGTGTGGCGGGCTTCTGTCGGGGTCGATGACGGACTTTTGGAAGGGGCTTCTTATTCCAGCAAAAAGCTGTTGAGGCTCGGAATTATTTTACTGGGTTTCAGGCTAAATCTTTATGATATTTACAATGCAGGGGCGACCGTCTTTTTTATCGCCTTCGCGAATTTAACGTTTGCCTTGCTCGTGGTTTATGGGCTGAGCAGGCTTTTCAAGGTTGAGAAAAGACTCGGCATCCTGACCGCCTGTGGGACTGCAATATGCGGAGCTGCCGCTGTTGTCGCCATCGCACCGGTCATCAAAGCGAATGAAAAAGAAACAGCCGTCGGTGCAGCGAATGTTGCGGTGCTCGGAACGATTTTCACGATCCTTTATACGCTAATTTTCTCATATCTCGGATTGGATGCCCTGGACTATGGCGTTTTCGCCGGAGGCACCTTGCATGAGATCGCCCATGTCGTCGCAGCTGCCGATCCAGCAGGACAAGATGCGCTTGACCTTGCCATCATCGTAAAATTGACGCGAGTCGCGCTGCTAGTCCCAGTCGCCATTATAATCGGAATCCTGCTTCAACGCAGGGAAACCGGAGCAGCAGGGCAGAAAATGACGTTCGCCTCCCTTCCAATCCCCTGGTTCATCCTTGGCTTCCTGGCCGTGAGCGCATTCAACACGACCGGCCTGGTAAGAGAAGGCGCCGCTTCCGCAATCGTCAGCTTCGCCTACCTGCTCATCGGGATGGCCATGGCCGGACTAGGATTGAATGTTGACTTCAAATCGTTCCGCCAAATGGGCGGAAAAGCATTGACAGCCGGACTTGCCGGCTCAGTGCTGCTTTCGGGGTTTGGGTATTTGCTTGTGAGGCTGTTTTATTAAGTACTTTTTGAAAAACGTAGAGATTACGGGGTAAATCGTAGAGATCATTTAACTTTCCGTAGAGATTATCTCTTTTACCGTAGAGTGCAAATCGTAGAGATTGTCTCTTTAACCTTAGAGATCATGTCTGAAAAATGGCTTATCTTATCGCCCCAATAGATTTTTAAAAAAGCGGCGAAATGGCCGCTTTTTTTCATTAATCTATAAAAATCTTCCCCGGATTCAAAATTCCATTCGGATCGAGGGTTTTCTTGATGGCTTTCATCACTTCATAGGCTGCTCCGTGCTCGAGGCGCTGGTATTTTGCTTTTCCCAACCCTACCCCGTGCTCGCCGGTGCAGGTTCCGCTGCGGTTCAGTGCATAGTGGACGATTTCTTCATTGATCGCTTCAGCTTCTTTTACTTGTTCAGGATTTTCTTTGTCCAGCAGCAGCAAAACATGATAGTTGCCGTCGCCGACATGACCTACTATCGAGCCTTCAATCATCGAAGCGTCGATCAACTCGCGGGTATGGAGGATCGCTTCGGTCAATTCGGAGATCGGGACACTGACATCTGTAAGCATGATGCTTTTGTTGCCGGCGGTGTGTTTGTAGGCGTAGAGCAGATTATGCCTCGCTTCCCATAACTGGTTGCGCGCTTTAGAATCGGCCTCGAATTGGAAGCTCGTACAGCCGTGGTCCTTCATTATTTCAGTTGCAAACTCGACATCCTGGGCCAGCCCTGCTTCGTTGCCATGAAATTCCATGAACAGCGTTGTGTCTTCTTCGTACTGTGTTTCCATGTATTCATTCACTTTTTTGACAGATTCTCCATCGACAAACTCAATCCGGGCGACGGGGATGCCGCCTGCCAGAATCCCGACTACGGCATCGACGGCTTTTTTTACAGAAGGAAAAACCGCACGGGCTGCTGTGATCGCTTCCGGGATTCCGTACACTTTCAACGTGAGTTCTGTGATGACGCCAAGCGTTCCTTCCGAGCCGACAAACATGCCGTTCAGGTGGATTCCTGAAGAAGATTTCGCTGAAAGGCTGCCGGTATGGATGAGGTCACCGTTGGCGAGCACGACTTCCAGATCCCTGACCTGATCCCGCATGATTCCGTACCTGACAGAAGTGGTACCACTCGCATTCGTTGCTGCCATCCCGCCGAGTGTCGCATCTGCACCGGGATCGACTGTGAAGAACAAGCCGTATTTCTTCAGTTCTTTATTCAACACAGATCTGGTCACGCCAGGCTGGACTTTAACAAGAAAATCGTTTTCCTTCACCTCAAGGATCGCATTCATCTGTGACAGGTCGAGGGAAATCCCTCCATTCACGGGAATGACATGGCCTTCAAGGCTGGTGCCCAACCCGAACGCCACGACCGGGATTTTTCTTTCGTTCGCAAATTTTAGCACCTTGCTGACATCTTCTTTATTGCGCGGAAATACGACGACATCAGGCAGGCGCGGTTCGTGATATGACTCATCGCGGCCATGAAGTTCCAGTATTGTTTCATTCACACTTACAAGTTTTTCTCCAATCACTTTCTTCAGCTCATCAATATAGCCTGCCAAGTCCCTCTCCCCTTTTTCGTAAAATGTATCTTGCTGTATTTCTATGCAATATTATTAGGATCCCATGTATCTGGAATAATAGGTTTTCGCTTTTACCAGGTCATTCGTGCCATGGACCAGCACCCTTCCATCGTGGAAGATGACCATGGTGATGTCAGTATCAGGCATAAACCGCAGCAAGAATGGATTGCCTTTGACTTCGCCATTATTCTTCAACCGGCCTGCCAGCTTCTCAAGGTCCATTTTCGTCTTCTGACGCGGATTGATCTGGACGGTGTTGCGTCCGCAAAGTGATGCATAGTTGATCTGCTGCTCTGATGAGCGATCGAGAAATTCGTATTGTTGATGGACACATGCCGGGCATTCCGGGTTGCGCCCCTGGCTGACGTCCATTTGCAAAAACGAGTTATACCAGATATCCATCTGTTCAAGATTGGGATTCGATTCCGCTCCGACAAGCAGCTTCAACGCTTCGACCGCTTCGAACGAACCGATGATTTCCGTGATCGGCGAAAGCACACCGATGCTGTCGCAAGTATCCCCGAGTCCTGCCGGGACGGAAGGAAACAGGCATCGATAGCACGGAGTCTCCCCCGGTTTGATGACAGCGAACATGCCCCGTGAGCTGACAGCGCCGCCGTACACCCATGGAATGCTATGTTTTACAGCGACATCATTGATAAGATAACGGGCCATGAAATTATCGGTCCCATCGACAATCACATCAAAACCAGCAAGCAGGTCCTCGGCATTATCCAGCGTCAGGTCGGCAATGATTGGCTCCACTTTTACCCCGGAATTGATTTTCTTCAGTTTTTTTTCAGCGGCGATGACCTTTGGCAGATTCTCGCGCGCATCGTCTTCATCATAGAGAGTTTGGCGCTGGAGATTGGACAGCTCGACCAGGTCGCGGTCGATGAAACGGACATAGCCGACACCTGAGCGGACCAGATGATTCGCGATCACCGTGCCGAGCGCTCCCATTCCGACAATGACTGCAGAACTGTTCAGCAGCTTTTTCTGCCCTCCACTTCCAATTGGCTGGAATAAAATTTGTCTTGAATAACGCTCCATTTCCTCCATGGATATCCCCTCACTTCTATTTAGATTATATCTTTAAATAAAGCTTTTTTTTAGAGAAAATTTTCACTATACTAAATATTAAGAGGGAATTTCTCCTCTTGGGAGTTTTTTACTAAAAAAAAACGAAAGAGGTGGATTAGTTAAGATGAATCTTGGGGGATTTAAAAACAAAGAAGTCGTCGTTGACTTAACAAATGGCACGGTCGATTACCGGGGCATCAAGGAAGATGATGTCAGGAAATATGTCGGCGGCCGAGGCCTTGGAGTCAAGTATGTACTGGACAACGGACCAGAAGTTGAGCCTCTGTCAGAAGAAAACATCCTTTGCATCATGACTGGACCGGTAACGGGTTCCCGTTCTTCAATGAGTGGACGTCTTGCTGTTGTAACGAAGTCGCCGCTGACTGGCACAGTTACCGACTCACATATGGGCGGATGGACTGCTGCTCGTCTGAAGTGGGCTGGCATCGACAACGTGATTTTCAAAGGAAAGAGCGATAAGCCTGTGTACCTCTATATCGAGGATGGCAAAGCAGAAATCCGTGACGCTTCTCAATTGTGGGGATTGAGCACGCGCGCGACTGTAGAGGCTATGAAAGACGCTCACGGCGAAGAAAACCTAAGCGTCATGACAATCGGCCAGGCTGGTGAAAATGGCGTGCGTTTTGCCGGTTTCATGAACGAGCATGACCGTGCAGCTGGACGCGGCGGTACTGGTGCGGTTGCAGGCTTCAAAAAGCTGAAGGCAATAGTCATCAAAGCAGCACAAAAGGGCAACATGCCTGAACCTGCTCAGAAAGATGATTACAACCAGGCTAACAAGAAAGCGGTTAAAGCGATTCTTGAAGGCGGTTTGACTGCTCCTAACAAAGGCGGACTATCCGTATACGGAACGAACGTCCTTACCAACTTGATCAATGAAGTGGGAGCGCTTCCAACACGCAACTCTCAATTGACACACTGGGATGAAGCTGAAAAGCACTCAGGTGAGTATGTAAACGAGCATCTGCTAGTTGCCAACAATACATGCCATGCTTGCCCGGTCGGCTGTAAGATTGAAGTTGAAGTCAAGGAAGGCAAATATAAGACTCGCGTAGAGAGCTTTGAGTTCGAATCTGCATGGGCACTTGGTGCGAACAGCGGGTTGAGCGACTCTGAGGCGATCGCATACTTAATCGATATCTGTAATGAATATGGAATGGATACAATCGAGCTTGGCCACGCCATCTCTGTCACAATGGAAGCCTATGAAAAAGGCATCGTTGACGAGAAGCTTGACTGGGGCGATGCTGACGGCATGATCGAAGTCGCTCGCAAAATCGCATTTCGTGAAGGATTCGGCGGCATCCTTGCTGAAGGTCCTGCACGCGCGACAGCTACATGGGGCGTTCCTGAACTGTCCATGTCAGTTAAAGGCCAGTCCATCCCAGCTTACGACCCACGCGGAATCCAGGGTATCGGCCTTGGCTATGCGACAAGTAACCGTGGTGCCTGCCACCTTCGCGGCTACACAATCGCATCTGAAATCGCCGGTATTCCAGAGCCAACTGACCGTACAGTAGCAGAAGGAAAAGCTGAGCTTCTGAATGTATTCCAGAACCTGCTTTCATTCTCCGACTCTATGAATATCTGTAAATTCTCTTCTTTCTCTGAAAATGCAGAGCACTATGCTGAGCAATACAGCACAATGACAGGCATCCCAATGACTGCGGATGACGTCATGCTTGCAGGGGAAAGAATCTACAACCTTGAGCGTTACTATAATAACCTGGCTGGCTTCAACAAGCGTGAAGATGACTTCCTTCCAAAACGCTTCACTGAAGAAGCAGCTTCCGGCAACAGCGAAGGCATGGTCAGCCGCATGGATATCATGCTGGAAGACTATTATAATGTTCGCGGCTGGAAAGATGGCGTCGTAACCGAAGAAAAACTTCGCGAACTCGGCATCATCGGCGAAGAAACAACTCCGGCTACAGAAGAAGTTTAATAGTTATGAAGAAAACCAGGCAATTTCGCCTGGTTTTTCGTTTTTAAGGGACGCAAAGGTGTTACCAGCGATTTTTTATCGAGGAAATTTAATTTTTATGACGAGACTTATAGTTTTATAGCGACTTTTTCATTTTTATAGCGACTTTTTCATTTTTATAGCGAGTTTCTCATTTTTATAGCGAGTTTTCCATTTTTATAGCGAATTGGAAAAAACAGCTGATTTTTTCCAGTTAAAAAAAGCTCCGGCAATAATACGCCGAAACCTCTGCTACCCGCCTACCCGGGTTGTTTTATATCGGTAATTTTTAATCAATTGGTCTAGCTCATCCTGGCTTTTCGCCTCAAAGCGGATATGAACGGCATTGACGATGAAGGTTTTCGTAAAGATGAGCTCATCCTCGCTTAAAATTTCTGCTCTCCAGCTGTCTGATTCATAGACGAACGGGAAGGAGTCTGTCACGAGCCTTCCGCCCAACTCTTCAAAATACATGCCAAGATGATTCCGGTTGATTCCGCGGAATTCTAGTATTCTATCTGCCATATCAGCCACCGGCTACCGGCGGGAACAGTGCGAACTGGTCGCTTTCTTTTACAAGCGTTTCAAGTTCCTGATCATGGACGATATTGCGTCCATTGATATACACATGGACAAATGGCTTGAGCGTCTTTTCTTCAGTGAAAATTTCCTCATGCAAATCTGGGAACATTTCGCACATCTTGTCCAGAACGTCCATTACCCGGTCACCGTCGGGAAGCACCTCGACTGTCACGCCTCCGCAAATTTCCCTCAGATTAGCAAATACCTTTACCTGCATCGCTAACGCCCCTTTCTCCTACTTTAATAATAATGTGAAAATTGTAAATTGTCATCAAAGGAATCGTTCGTCTTGCAAACTGGGAGCTATGACTGCGTCAGTGAACTGCTTGATCAACGGGCGATTCTCAGCATCCGTGTGTGTCACAAGGTAAAACTCCCTTTCGTAGGGAGCAAAGCTGTCAATAATGGAAATACGCCCTGCTTTCACTGCTGGCATTGCCGCGAGCCTGGAAACGAAGCTGATGCCGAGTCCAGCTTCAACGGCCGCAATAACGGATTCCGTGCTTCCAATTAAGACAGCAACGTTCAGGTCATCAAGCAACAAACCTTTTTCCACCAGGTAATGCTCCATCATTTTCCGTGTTCCTGACCCTTCTTCACGGAGGACGAAATCGTATTGTTGTATTTGTGGGAAATCCGGTGATTCAGCAAGGGTTAATGGATGCCCCACTGGTGTGACCAATACCAGTGAATCAGAGGCAATCGACTTGCTCGTCAACAGGCGTGAGTCGACTTTCATCCCAATAATGCCCGCATCAATCTGATGATTCTGCAAATGATCAAGCACTTTCTTCGAATCTCCAATATCGATTTTTACATCAACCTTCGGAAAAAGGTTTCGGAATTTCTTGATCCAGCCTGGAAGCAGGTATGTGCCCGGTATCGTGCTCGCACCAATGGTAAGCGTCCCTGTCAAAGTACCGTGGAATTCCCCGAGTTCATCTTCAAGTGTTTTCCACCTGTTTTTCATGTCCTTCGCAGCACTGTATACCAGCATTCCTGCAGAAGTTGGCCGAATTACAGCTGTTCCCCTGTCGAGCAGTTCAAATCCAAGTTCATCTTCAAGACTTTTGATTTTCAAGCTAACCGATGGCTGGGAACTTTTAAGCGCAGCTGCGGCATCTGAAAAACTGTTCTTTTCCACTACCATAATGAACGCATCAAGCTTTTTAAGATTCATGGCATTTCTCCATTTTCAGACATATATAACCCCATTTTAATATGGATGGTACCGATAAAGACACTATATTTTATTCAAAAATATTTTAATAGACATATCAGACAAAGGTTAACATTAACTTGGCTATTAAAAATTGTTTCTTAGACATTTTGGAATGAGAAGGCAAGCAAAATGTCCATTAAACACCTCTTCTTGGACATTTCGGAGCATGAGGGGCTTCAAACTGTCCATTAAACAGGACTTCTTAGACATTTTAGCGCGTGACGGCAAGCAAAATGTCCATTAAACACCTCTTCTTGGACATTTCGGAGCATGAGGGGCTTCAAANTGTCCATTAAACAGGACTTCTTAGACATTTTAGCGCGTGACGGCCAGCAAAATGTCCATTAAACTCTACTTCTTGGACATTTCGGAGCATGAGGGACTTCAAACTGTCCATTAAACACCTCTTCTAGAATTTATCATATTGAGTTTCCAGCGTTAAAGTATCTAATGAAAAACTTTCCTTTACTAATAGTATTGACATATTATTGTCTGAATATTATTATAGTTCATGTTAATATATTTCAAAATAATAAAATCAATGACGAGAACACGTCCTTTATGGAACTGATCTGCAGAGAGCCGGTGATTTGCTGGAAGCCGGTGTTCAGGTTATAGAGGGTCATCATCTCTGAGATGCAAAGCTGAACCTTATTGGCAGTAGGCTTTGCCGGATTGTCCGCCGTTAAAAGGAACACGTATGATGGTACGTTGAGGAGAGCCGCATCTTTTTGCGGAATCAGGGTGGTAACGCGAGAATGACTCGTCCCTATTTACAGGGACGGGTTTTTATTTTTCAATATATAACATTCCGTTCCGAAATTCCTATACTCTCGGTGCCAGAACATTATTTTAGGAGGAGAAAAAGGATGGGAAGCTTAAAAGGTAAAGAAACACTCACAATTGGTCTGATGTTATTTGCATTATTTTTTGGAGCAGGGAATCTGATTTTCCCGCCATTTTTAGGGCAGGAGGCTGGAGCGAATTTCTGGCCGGCCATGCTTGGTTTTGTCGTTACCGGTGTTGGACTGCCGCTACTCACGGTCGTTGTCATTTCAATGGCTAAGGGTGGCGTCAAAGATATCGGTTCAAGGGTCCATCCTGTTTTTGCAGTTGTTTTCAGCGCAGCAGTGTATCTGTCGATAGGGCCGTTTTTCGGGATTCCGCGAAGCGCCAATGTTGCTTTTGAAATGTCAGTCAAGCCATTCCTGGCAGAGGGCGGATCGCATACAGCTGTCCTTTTGCTTTTCACAGTAGCTTTTTTCGCACTCGTTTACTGGGTAACGTTGAATCCATCAAAAATGGTTGAGCGGATCGGCAGCTTTTTAACGCCTGTTTTGCTCGCTGCCATCGTTCTGCTGGTGCTCGGCAGCTTTTTCAAACTGGATGGTTCATTTGGGGCTGTCTCTGAAAAATATGCTGCCGCACCATTTGCCACCGGTTTCCTTGAGGGGTACCTGACAATGGATACCATTGCAGCACTTGCGTTCGGAATCATTGTCGTTGGAGCTGTCCAGCAGAAGAAGGCACTGGAACGCAGACAGATTGTCAGGGAAACATTAAAGGCCGGCATCATCGCTGGAGTTGGTTTGGCCTTTGTTTATGTAACGGTCGGCCTGATGGGAGCAAAAATGGCTTCTGAAGGCCAATTCGAAAATGGCGGTACCATTTTAACAGCTTCCGCGAAGTTGATGTTTGGTGTACCTGGCATGCTGCTGTTAGGGTTGATTGTCACCCTTGCCTGCTTCACAACAGCTGTTGGCCTTGTAGCTGCAACAAGCCAATTTTTAAATAAGATGCTGCCTCAGGTCCCTTACAAGGTCTTCACATCGGCGGTGACATTGGTCAGCCTGTTTATCGCGAACCTTGGCCTGAACCAGATCATTTCGATTTCAGTCCCTGTTCTGATCGTGCTATACCCAATCACGATCGTCCTGGTTATCCTTTCATTCCTGGACCGCTTTTTCAAAGGCGCGCGCGGGGTCTATGTAGGAGCTGTTTTTGCCGCTGGAATGGTCAGTATCATCGATGGTCTGAAGACATTTGGCGTTGAATCAGATGCAATGCTGTCCCTTCTTAACTCACTCCCGCTTTACAGCGAAGGACTCGGCTGGCTTCTGCCTGCTTTGATCGGCGGCCTGGCCGGATGGATATTCGACAAGCTTGTATCATCCAAAGGTTTGAACCCGGCATCTGAGTAACCTGATGCCAGTTATTTAACTCCCGATAAAACCAAAAGCTGTACAGAGCTAAATCTGTACAGCTTTTTTCATGGTTTATATTCGACTTTCTTCCCATTCAGACTGGAGAATTCCCATTATGATTCGGTCATAATGCTTGCCATCTCTATGCACTGCCTGTCTCACCCTGCCTTCGACCTTAAATCCGGCTTTTTCATAGGCGCGGATTCCCCGTTCATTGTACTCAATGACATCCAGGCCAACTCTGCGCAGATTCAGTTCGTGGAAAGCATATCGAAGGATCAGCTGCAAAGCCTCGGATCCATATCCTTTGCCGCGGTCACCAGCATTGCCGATTCCCATTGCCAGCGTTCCTGTCCTGTTATTCCATTCAATGCTGTGGATGACGATAAATCCGATCAGTCTGTCATCCTCAATTGTCCTTAAGCGGAAATAAAAGCTGTTCGAGCCAGGATCACCCTCACCTTCAAAGTGCTCAACCGGCCGTGGTACAGCTATATCCGTGTCCACATTTCTCAGGTACTCCGGATCTTCATCCCAGGAAGCGATGATGTCGGTATCCCCTTCCCTTTTTGCTGTAAGCTTTAAAGTTTTTCCGCGAAAAAGATTTGTTGTCATTTTTTAGTCTCCCATTCTATTATAAAAATTTCACCTCTTTATATGAAAAAAACCAATTATATGTACGCAATATTCTATCCCCTTTAAGTTAAGATGTTTCCATTATATGGTTCGATTTTAGTTTTAGCAATGAAAATTCTTCCATAAGTTTAGCCAGAGTGTATAAAGGTATAATCCAAACGAAACCTAATACCGTAACTGATGTAGAGGAGGCAGCTATGACACTGAAAATCAAGATTTATTCAGACTATGTTTGACCATTCTGCTTTTTGGCGGAGTTTCCGCTGAAGGAAGCCATCGATGGGAAGGATGTCGAGCTGGAATGGATGCCTTTTGAATTAAGGCCCTATCCGAACAAGACATTAAAGCCTGAGGAACATTACTTGCAAAGTACGTGGAAGCAATCTGTTTACCCGATGGCTGAGCGCATGGGAGTGAAGATTGTCCTGCCGGATGTGTCTCCCCAGCCATACACACATCTTGCATTTGAGGGATATCAGTATGCGAAGGAGCAGGGAAAAGGAAATGAGTATAACGACCATATGCTGAAGGTTTTTTTCCAGAGAGGGCTTGATATTGGGGACGTGGAGATTTTAACGATGCTGGCCGGTGAAATTGGTCTCGATCAAGGTGAATATCGTCGTGCACTCGAAACGCGTAAGTATAAAGAGGCTCATCAACAAGCACTGAATCATGCTTATAATGAGGTGGACATCAAAGCTGTTCCGACTTTCATCGTTGGAGACAGGGTCGTTCCGGGGATGAGGTCGAAAGAAGCACTGGAACAGATCATCCTTTCAGAGATGGATTTCCCGGATGAAGGAATGTCCTGCGGAGTAGATGGATGTTAATGCAAAAGAGGCAGCCGATCGGCTGCCTCTTTTCATTTATGCTCTTTTAAACGGCCACCAGTTTGCTTCGCCAAAGTTCTTCACCAGTACCGGGATGAACAGCGGCAGCATGATGAACGCGTACAGGAACAATCCTGCGAGCAGGATCGAGGCAATTTGCAGCAATGACATCATTCCTGAAGGCATCATCGCAGCGAACGTTCCGCCGAGGATGACGGCTGCCGAGATGATGACCGTTCCCATCTTTTTCATTGAAAGCAGCATCGCTGCTGAGATGGAGAGATCCTTATATTCATTGAAACGGTCCATCAGGAAGATACTGTAGTCGACGCCAAGGGCAACAAGGATGACAAAGGCGAAAAACGGTACCGCCCAGCTGATGCCTGAGTATCCGAGGATATCGACATAGATGACTTCATTGATGGCCATTGAAGTATAATACGTTAAAATCAATGATCCGATAATATAAATCGGCATGATGATCGAGCGGAACAGGAACACAAGGATGATACCGATGCCAAGCAGCATCAAAATCACCGTGCGGGTGTAATCCTGGCCGGACATCGTATCAAGGTCCGCATTCGTGCTCGTGATCCCGCCCACGGCTACATCGGCATTTTCAAGCTTCGTCCCCTTCGTTGCGCGCTCAACTGCTTCCTTAAGTTCAGGAATCTGTGCCATCGCTTTATTTGAGTAAGGGTTCGCTTCAAAGATGACATCCATCGTCATGACTTTTCGGTCTTTTGAAAAATAGACATCGAATACCTGTGCGAAGTCCTCACTTTCGAGGACATCCTCAGGCAGGTAAAAACCATTGGAATCAGAGCTTGCCAGGCCTTCCAGGTACTCCTGCGCGGAACCAAGCCCTTCAGAAACCTGATTCAGCCCATCCGTGCTCTGGCTGAGTCCGTTAGTCAGCTGATCCAACTGGGTACCCAATCCGCCAAAACCAGCCAGAAGCTGCTGTTGGCCCGCATTGATTCCAGTCAACCCATTTGTCAGCTTAGGGAAATTATCCACGATTTTCCCCTGGCCGTCAGCAAGCTGATTCAATCCTGCCTGCTGCTTTTCGATTCCGTCGATCAGCTGTTGGAGGCCAGGACCGAATCCAGCCTGCTTGGCAAGTGCTCCTGCAAATGCTTCGCTTGCTTGGGCCATGCCGCCAGTAAGCTGCGGCATTACCTTATTAAGTTTCTCCAGACCTGCTGAGGCTTTTGCAAGTTCAGTCTGCATATAAGTGAGCTGGCCTTTTATTTCCTGGTATTTTTGGTCTTCTGCTAATGTTTCATCTCTATTTTCTAAATAGCCAAAGAGCTGGCCATTGGTCTGAGAGATACCACCGGATAGTTTGGCAATACCATCACCTGCCTGCTTGTATCCCGCTTCAAGTTCTGACAAGCCAGTCTGCATTTCTACATATTTGCCCTGCAGCTCCTTATATCCAGCCAGCAATGCCTCGGCTCCCGCCTTTGCTTCCGCCAACCCTGCCTGAATCTGATCAGATCCCGCAGAACCCTTGCGAATGCCGTCCTCAATTTTTGCGAGGTTAGTCTGGATTTCCCCAAGGCCAGATTTAATAGCAGTTGTTCCATTGATCAGTTCGTTAATCCCGTCAGAGGCCCCTTCGAGTTCTGGAGCTGACTTTGACAATTCGGTTTCTGCCTCATGAAGTCCTTCGCTGATTTTATCTAGTCCTTCTTTTCCTTCACCAAGTCCTGAACCGAGGGTTTCAGCCTGCTTGGAGACAAAGAAGTCTTCGATTGGCTCACCTGTTGGCCTGGTGACTGAACGGACTGTATCGACCATATCGACTTTTTTCAGCTCGGTGCTGATTTTTTCAGCGAGCTCAATGTATTCGGCCGAATCCATTCTTTCGTCATTTTTCAAAATGATCTGGGTCGGCATCGATTCGCCTGGGCCGAAGCTGCCGGCAATCGCATTGAAGGCCTTGATTGAGTTCACGTCACCGCTGATTTCATCCAATGAATTGTAGCTCAATTCCCCATCATAAGCCGCGAGGAAGGGTACACAAACAGCTGCGACAATCAGCAGGCTCAGGAATGGACGTGCCAGTGAAAATCTGCCGACCGTGCCCCATAGCTTGCTTTCACCATGCTCTGCGCTCTGTTTTGACGGCCAGAAAATCTTTTGCCCCAATAACGCCATGAAAAACGGGACAATAGTGAATAATCCAATCAAAAGCATGGCGACTCCGATTGCTACTGCGGCAGCGGATTGATATAAAATGAATTGCGAGAAACCAATTGCGGCAAAGCCGATCATCACCGCGATCCCGCTGAAAAATACGGTGCGCCCTGCATTTTTGTAGGTTGCAACAATCGCTGCCGGGATACTTTCATGATGCCCCAGCTCTTCCTTAAAACGGCTGAGCAGCAAAATACAGTAGTCCGTTCCAATCCCGAACAATACCGCCACAAGGAAAATCTGCGTATAGTTTGAGAGCGGGAAATCGAATCGATCAACCAGCACCGATACGATCGACTGTGAAACCAGATAAGCCATGCCGACTGTCAGCAATGGAATGATCGGAGCGATGACGGACCTGAACACAAGGAGAAGCACGACAAGAATAAAGACAACCGTGATTCCCTCTGTCTTTTTCAATCCTTCTTCCGAACTGGTCATCAAATCCTCGTTGATCAGCCACTGGCTCGTATAGTAGTGGTCGACGTCAACATCCTCAATCGTGTCATAGAGCAGTTTCCTCACTTCAGCCGGTTCGCGGTCGTTCCAGCTGATTGTTACCGAGGACAGGATTGACTTCCCATCCTCAGAGACAAGCTGTTCCTTCAGGCTGTCCTGATTGAAGTGTGTCAGGATATTGGTGATCCCGATTTCGTCACGATTTTTTTCAAGCTCACGGATCGCTTTTTCCGCTTCCTTGATTTCTGCCTTTGTCAATTTTTTCTCGCTGTGGAAGACGAGTGCGACCTGTGTCTCATCGCCTCCTCCTTCCTGCTCCCTGACCTCTTCCATGATTTTGCCGGCCAGTGTAGAGGAGTATTCGTCAGGCACGGTGATCTGCCCTTTTTCCCGGACAAGCTCCGCCATATTCGGCGCAGCCATGAACATACCTGCAGCCACAAGAATCCACGCAATAATGACTAACCATTTCTGCTTGATAATGAAGTTCACGTTATTCCACCCTGCTCTTTCTTTCTATTAAAATTTCATTCAGCTTGTTGTATGTCTTAAGGAACTGGACGATTTCGTCCTGGTCAAACTCGGTGATAATCGATTCCACCAGGGCCTGGATCCGCTCCTCCGTCTTTTGGAACAGTTCATTTCCCTTGTCAGTCAAAGTCAGATAGACCAGACGCCGGTCATTTTCATCCCTTGTTCTCAGGATAAGGCCCTTTTCCCACAAACGGGTAATGATTGCGGTGATCGCGCTTTTTTTCACATCAAACACTTCAGCCAGCTCGGATGAAGTGCAGGAGCCCGCTTTGTTGATATAGCGCAATGTATAGTGCTGGTCGTTCGTCAGGTCTGAACCGATTTCTTCCTTGACCATTCCCTCGGCAATCTTGTTGACCGAAAATGAAACATGGATATAGTGGTCCACTAAATCCTTGATAGATTTTTCACACATAGATATGTATTCACCTCGCCTTAAATCATTCCACTGTTTAATTGTTAAACTATTTAACTATTAACCTATTTAACTTTATTCCTGATTGATTTTACTGTCAAGAAAAAAAACGACTGCCAAACGGATTTGGCAGCCTCTTAAAATGTATTGTAGATGTTTTCACACTCTTCTCCAGTCGGCTCATAGAAACAGTGGAGCTTGAAACGGCCGGCGAGCGGCTGATTATACCACGTAGGAGGACAGTCGCCGGACGGCCGGAAATACCAGAGAGCGAATTTGGACGGCCATAATCGTTCACCTTTCACCGCGCGCCTCGCAAGCCGCTTTTCCACTTCCCTGGCCCTCTGGTAAAAATAGCCCTTCTGGACAGCTTCAAATGCATGTTCCTGGTAAATCATCTGCGGAATCGTCCTTAGTCCGATAAAGTCGGAACAATTCCCCCTGATCCGGTTGATTCCCACATTTCCGATCATCAGCATTCCCTGCTGGCCTTCGCTCTCACCTTCTGCTCTCAGAAGTCTCGCCAACAGGTTGATATCTTGCTCGGTATGCTTTACAACTGCCATGGCAAAACCTCCACTGTTTAATATTACATCTTATTTCTGAATGGCTTGTGCTATCACCTAATATTGTTTATCTGAATCACCAATAATATGGAGCATAGTATGGGTATGGCGCATAGTATGGATAACCATATCCATACCCATAGTATGGACTGAATAGCGCTGCACCAATCAATCCCGCAGCCAGCCCCCCTAAAAATGGTCCTCCGAAGAAAGGCCCTCCCCAAAACGGTCTTCCGAAAAATGGACGGCCAAAAAATGGCCTGCCAAAACCAAACGGCCTGCCAAAGCCAAATCGGCCAAACCTTAAATCATTTTGATTGAATGGCACCTGGTTAGAAGCATCCATTGCATTTACCTCCTCTATTTTCATTAACTGCAAGAAATGTCCCTTTTTTAAGGTTACTAAAGATTATGCAAATACAAAGAACTTTCCTGGGTGTATATCCTTGCTCAAAAAAATTTTATAGGTATTTGTCCATTTTTTAAAAAACATGCTCCCTGAATATAAGAGAACATTTGGGCCAATGACTGCATATAGTACCTCAAAGACGGAATAAGGATGAAATGCTATGCCAGTCACGATTAACCTCTTTTATTTCAAAGTTAACAGCGTTTCGGGAAATGGCTCCATCACCATTGGATCTGCCATCCATAACAGCCATACAGCCAATGATAAGTCCCAGGGAATGAATTCGTCTTTTGGTGATGCGTCACCAACGGAAGCATTGATGGATAATGTCTATATTGATCCGGATCTAAATGATCAAGCTGCGATTGCAACAGCGGATTCCACCTATCAGGGCGTCCCCCTGGCCCCTATTGATGAGCCCATCATTTAGTCTCCTTTGGAATACAAAGGAGAATCCGTGTAAAAAACGAAATTTTAAAATGAAATATGTTTTTGGCAGCATTTAGTATTGATAAGGAGGTTTTCGATGCCTTACCAAATTAATGTTTTTAATATCAAAGTCAATGGAATCGCCCAAAACGGAAACCTGGATATAGGGCCGACAGTTCATAATAGCCACACGTCTAATCTCAAGAACTTCGGTGTCAATTTTTCTCTCGGTGATTTCTCTCCATCATCTTCTTTACAGAATACCGGGATTTTTGATCCGGATGTCAGTGACCAGGATCAAATTGCCAACCCTTCTGCACCTATTTCGAATCAAATTTAGATCTTCATTGGGAGGGCCATGACATGGATATGGAAAAAGTGAAAATGTGGCTCGAGTTGACGAATAAATACCAAAAAGATGATTTTTGGCGTGGGTTATTCAATCATGGTATTCCGGAGAGAGTAGTCCATGCTGATGATTTCCCATTATATGATATCTACAAAAATGATTCAGCCATCTGCCTGATCATTGAGATTCCCGGCTTAAGCAGGAGCGATCTCTCCGTCGCTCTAAGACAGGGAGATACTCTGGTGGTGAAGGGGATTTCGAGAGTTTTGTTTCCTGCTGATATGGAGGTCAAAAGGGAAAGGTTTTATGGTGAATTTGAGCGCCTGATCCCTCTTCCCGAACCTACCGAGACAAGGTTCATTCAATCCACCTTCCAAGATGGGATCTTACAGGTGACCTACCCGCGACAAGCTGTTGGAACTGCAGACAGACAGGAAGATATCAGAATCCTCTGAGTATGCTCCGCCAAAAATATCCATACTGTCAAGGCGCGTTTTTGATTGTTTTTTGCGGGTAAAATCTTAATACCTTTAACAGGTGCAAACCCAAAAACCAAGGAGGGATTAAGATGGCTGAAAACAAGAAAGATAGTATGGAACGTGAGGAATACTTCAAGGACCGCGCAGGAACAGATGAAGCAAGATACCATGCCGTACCCCATGATGAAGAGGGGTGGGCTGTCAAAAAAGAGGGCCAAGATGACCCTGAATTTACTTCAGGCTCAAAATCCGAGGCTGTAGATGAAGCCAAACGAATGGCTGAAGAAGCCGGCTCAATGGCATATATTCACGATGAAGACGGGAAAATTGAGGATCAGTTTAATTATAGCAACTAGAGTTGCTGAACCATTACGAGTATAAAAGCCTTGCAGACTACTGCAAGGCTTTTGATATTTAAGCTTTTAAAACATCATGGTCTACATAACGCTCGCCATTCAGTTCACTGATGACATTGATGGCAACCTTCGCGCCATCGCCAGCTGTGATAATTGTGTGCATGCTGACGCCTGCGCAAGTGCCTGCAGCCCAAACACCTTCAACATTTGTTTTTCCGGCCGCATCAACATCGAAAATCGTCTTGATTCTTGGCTCTGTGCCATCTTTCGTTGCAAGGCCTGATGCTTCAGCTACATCAGTCATCATGCCAGAAGCGATGATGACATACGTTGCTTCATACTCGCCGTTTTCTGTTACGACTTTAACGCCGCTGTCTGTTTTGCTTACAGAAGTCACAGTGGTTTCAACGAACTCTGCACCAAATTTTTTTGCCTGCTTGATGCCAGTTTCAACTAAGTCAGGACCAGCGATTTCAGGAGCGCCGTAATGGTTCTCCATCCATGCACGCTTCGTTACGCTTTTATTGTTGTCCAGCACAATTGTTTTCTTTCCAGCCTTTGCTGCGAAAATCGCTGCGCTTCCCCCTGCAGGGCCTGCTCCGATAATTGCTACATCATACATAGGAAAATTCCTCCTTTTTTTTAGTTCACTTTAATAATATCAAACTTCTTTCTATAAGCGAATATTTTAAAACTAGTAGTTTGGTTCCGGAATACCTATGTTTTCCTGCAGCAGGTCGACCGGTACATCAGTGAAGCTGGGCATGGAATCGGATGACGTATTTTCAACTATTGCCCAAAGTCCAGCTTTTTCTGGCAATGCCTTTTATTATCGCAGGCCTTCGGATTGCTGCTGTCTTTCCCAGTAGGTGTAGCTACGCTCGCACCTTTTCGGCTGGGACGAGAAATTTTCTCAGGTATTAATTAAGAAACGATATCCGCATTTATGCCGGCGCCATTCCAGCTTCCATTTTGGTGATTACCGCTTATTTGAGCCAGGGGACAATCGAAAGCTAAAACTTTAGATCTGTGTTCGAGGCTGTTTTTGTTTTGGAATGCATATGCTTTTATATGTTAATGTTAGAGGAAGCAAGCTGCAAAAACACACTTTTTAAGAATGGAGAACGGGGTATGAGCCAATATTTTGAGCCAGGCGAAGAATATGTCTTTCAGCTATTTTCACCCACTCAT
The DNA here is from genome assembly GCF_965138835.1 of Mesobacillus thioparans. Lineage (NCBI taxonomy): Bacteria > Bacillati > Bacillota > Bacilli > Caryophanales > Bacillaceae > Mesobacillus > Mesobacillus thioparans. The sequence goes on from NZ_CBCSFH010000006.1 coordinate 187,538, forward strand.
ATTATTACTCTCACAGTTTTTCTGTTATTTATTTTCTTATTATTCTTTTTTCGTATACGCTTGAGAAAACCCGGGATTAATCGTGCTGCCAGAATTGGCATGTTCTCGATTTTAATCCTTTCAGAAGTAAGTCTGCAAGCCTGGCTTTGGTGGAGCGATCATTGGGCTTACCAATACTCCCTGCCCCTGCACCTCAGCAGCATTTCCCTTATTCTTTCAGCCATTCTCCTTTTGAATAAACGTTATGCATTGTTTGAATTCACTTACTTTGTCGGCGTAGGAAGCGCCCTCCAGGCTATGCTTACACCGGATATCAGCCTGTATACCTTTCCGCACTACCGTTATATCCATTTTTTTGTTTCACATGGCGGCACGGTCATCGCGAATCTGTTCATGGTATTTGTGGAAGGTTACAGACCGACCGGCAAATCTATTTGGAAAGCACTTCTGTGGTTGAATGGATACACATTACTCATTTTTATCGTCAACTTCCTGATTGAGGGAAATTATATGTACATTTCCGAAAAGCCGGTCAATCCATCGCTGATTGACTATCTCGGACCTTGGCCGTGGTATATCCTTTCTTTAGAAGTCATTGCGTTCATTACCTTTTTGATCTTATATCTTCCGTTTTGGGTGAGATCAAAAAAAGCATTACCTTCAAAGTAGAAGGAATGCTTTCATGTGCCAGTGAATTCAGGATTTACGATTTATCTTTCAAATGAAAACTTTTATACCATTCAACAAAATGTTTTAGCCCTGCCTCCAATGGTGTAGCTGGGGAAAAGCCTATTTCCTGCTGTAAATCAGATATATCGGCAAACGTCTCCTTTACATCCCCTGGCTGCATTGGCAGGAATTCCGTTTTTGCTTTTTTGCCGATCAGCTTCTCCAATATTTGGATGAACTCTGTTAACTTTACCGGATGGTTGTTACCTATGTTATAAATTTTATAGGGAGCATAGCTTGAGCTTGGTTCAGGATTTTGAGGATCCCAATCAGGATCAGGCGATGGCGGGCGATTAACCAGCCTGATGATTCCTTCTACTATATCATCAATAAAAGTAAAGTCCCTTTTCATATCGCCATGATTGAACACTTTGATTTTCTTTCCCTCGATAATGTCTCTTGTGAATGAGTAATAGGCCATATCCGGTCGACCCCATGGTCCATAAACAGTAAAAAAACGAAGGCCGGTAGTTGGAATATTATATAAATGACTATAGGTATGAGCCATTAATTCATTGGCTTTTTTTGAGGCCGCGTACATACTTACGGGATGATCGATAGGGTCTGATGTAGAAAAAGGAACCTTCCCGTTCGCGCCATAAACTGAACTTGAAGAAGCATATATTAAATGTTTTACACTATAGTTCCTGCAAGCCTCTAAAACATTTAAAAAACCGGTGATATTGGATTCGACATATGCATGAGGATGGGTGATGCTGTAACGGACTCCAGCTTGAGCAGCCAGATTGATGACAATGTCAATTGAGTGATTTTCAAAAATGGATTGAAGCGAACTGGCATCCTCCAAATTCAATTTTAAAAAAAGGAAGCCTGGCATTTTTTCTAAAATGTTTAATCGCTCTTTCTTCAATGTCACATCATAATAATCATTCAGGTTATCTGCACCGATCACCTCATATCCCTCGGCTAATAAACGACCTGAAACATGGAAGCCGATAAATCCTGCAGCACCCGTTACCAATATCTTCATGTTCACTGGCCCTTCTCTTTTTTTCTAATCATTTTAACCTCTTCTTCCGCTTCTTCTTTTGTAAGAGGTATTGGCTTATTTGTCCACTCTGCATAGAGTTTCGGGTTGAGCGCTTTGACCTGTTCCAGAAAAGAATCGAGGAATTTCCTTTCATGCAGGTTTCTGAATAATTCAAGCGGGCGTTTTTGTTTTTTGGAAAATGAATATACATGGTCGATTAACTTGAACCCCTGCCCCGTGATAAATATATGCCTTAATGGTGCATCGATTTTCGTAAAACCTGAATCCATCATGGATTCCAGCATCTTAAGCAGATTGATTGTGACTTCTTCCTGCAGTTTCGATTGTTTCTTTAAAAACGTATTTAAATCCGGTCCCTGCAAGTATTCCATTAAAATATAATTTGGACCTGTTTCATAGACTTTAGGAATAAAAGAAAGGTGCTGACTTGACAGTAGAACCTCCCTTTCTTTAAGAAAGTGACTTTGTTTTGGATAAATTTTTACACATTTTTCTTCATCAACCCGATAGACTGCACCCTGACGCCCTTGACCTATTAGATTGTGTGTTAAATTCTCATATTTTTCTTCAGTGTTATCAGTAAATCTCTTATAATCCACCGGATTTTCCATTAAAAACACCTTCCATTTATTATATAGACTCGGGTCCAGTTTTTTCACATGTGACAAAAATGAATCCTGCAGTAAAATTCCCTTCAAGTCATTGAGCAAGGAAAGAGGAATGGGAGAATTACCATTGTCTTTAATGGGACTGATTAATTTTAACTCCTCATTCCCAGTAACAAAGATATGATCCAATGGGTCACTGCCCATCATTAATTTTGCTTTTTTCATGCCCTTTACGATTGTCAGAAGGTTTATAGCGATATTTTCAGGAAGGTACGTACAATTCTTAAGATAATCCTTTAGGGTTGGCGCATCATAGAATTCTCTGATCATAAAATTCGGCCCGACTCTATATAACTTTGGTATAAAGGAGAAATCCTGGGCCGCATACAGGCCATCCGCCTCCAGCTTAAGCTGATCCATGTTTGTGTAGACTTTCAAACAATGTTCATGGGATATTTTAAAAATCACACTTTTGGGCCCCCTGCTGACTATTGGATAGTCCCGGCTGGCATCAATATCAATTTTTTCAGCACTTTGGTTTAGATTAATAGATTCAAAAAACTGCATGGTCTTCCTCCTAACAATTCATCGTAATACTGAGCTTGCAGCTGGAGCTGCTTCTTTTCATCAAAAAGCTGTTCGACTTTCTTTCTTGCGGCAATTGTATAATCCCGCCACAATGCCCTATGGCTTAACATAAATTCGAGAGCCTCCGCAAGCTCATCTACACTGTTTTCTCCAACTAAGAATCCTTCTTGTTTATGGGTGATCAACTCAGGAATGCCTGCATGATTGGTGGAGACCACAGGTACACCAAGTGCCATTGCCTCTTTCAACGTATTGGGTATGCCTTCAAGATCTCCATTCGATGCTTCCAGGCTGGCTGCACAAAACAAATCAGCTTCTGCCATACGCTTCCGGACTTCATCTTTATGAAGATGATCCAGCAGCCGGAAAGAATCTCCTAAATTCAGTTGAGCTGCCAGTGATTCAAGTTCACCCTTCATTTCCCCTCTGCCGATTATTGTCAGGGTAGCCAAAGGAAATTTACCGCTTATTTTGCTAAATGCTTTCATTAAGACTGGATGGCCCTTTTTTTCAACTAACCTGCCTACAGTAAGAATCGCCTGTGAACCCTCTAATGCCGGGGCCCTGTAGTGATATTTGGATAAATCGACCCCGCCATATAGTACTTTGACTTTTTCGGGCGGGCATCCCCAGGAAATGATCCGGTCAGCTAAGTACTGGCACACAGGAAAGAATAGGTCACCTTTTTCAAATAGCATTCTCATATTTTCTAAATAGCCAACCGGCTGCTTCCCTAATGTTGCGTCCCTGCCGCGGATACTGGTCACTAAAGGGAGCTTTGTTTTTTCTTTAAACGGCAGCAATAAAATCCCTAATTGTCCATGATGGGCATGCAGAAGCGAAATATTATGTTTGTTCACAAATTCTTTAGGTGAAAAAATTTCACTCAGATAATGGACCTTTTCATTCAAAAGAGAAAGATCCGTCATATATTTGGGGTCCCGCACTAAATGGATATAGTCATAACCGGGGACATGACGTATCTGGGGAATGTATTGCGTAGGATCCAGACGTAAATTTAAATGCATCGCTGTCGGCAAATCTATCTTCTCCTTTCCATCGAATATGCATGTCAGTGTAGAGTATGCAGATCCTGAAAGGGACGACATGGACAGAGGGGCAAAGAATTAATTTTTCAGAATGGAATTCATCATTCAGGGATTTGCCCCGGATAAACTAACAAAGATGCGGGCAGCTCACAATGATTTTGGTAAATTGCAAAAGAGCCCAGAGATTGTTCTCTGAGCTTACATCTGATCGAGGAAAAAACAACAGTTACCCATAAGTGTTATATCACTTCTTTAATGACCAACTAACCTTTCAATAAACTGGCCACCAAGTCTGCCGATGGCTTCTTGTTATAGTGATTATATAACCCAACCGAAAGTCTTGCCGGATCACCAAAGAAGAATCGTTCGTAGATGGTTTCCCTTCCTGCAAAAGCACTTGAGCACATATCCCATGCAAGCCTGAAAAACTGAACTCTCTCCTTAGCAGCTGTATCAGCTCCCTGCAGATAATGGTCCAAATCCTTTCTTACATCGGAATTGAAGTCGTTAATTGTAGGGATTGTAACGATTCCGCTTGCTCCAAGCAACTGCAGGATTTCAACAAACCTTGGATAAAGCTTCGGGTACATCACACTTGCAACCATAAGGGGATTCTCATCAGGCACCATCAAGCCAGCTTGGTTTTGTTGTGCCTGCATTTCCGATGATAAAAGAAGACCTTTCATCATTTCAATACCACAAATAATTTCACTGATTTTTTCTTTTACATGCTGGTACTCATCGATACCGATTGTTTCCGAGATTAGTTGCGCAGTCCCTAAGAATAACTGGGATTTCGTTAGCTGCCTGGATAGGGCTTGATGATATAAAAATGTATTAAAATTTGTCTCACTGAATAGACTCATGGCGGCACCTATGTCCTTGTACAGGAATACCCTTTCCCACGGCACAAAGGTGTTATCGAAAATCACCATGGTATCCATTTCTTCAAATCTGGATCCAAGCGGATGGTCAAAATGAGATTCACTATAAACGAAGGATTCCCGGCAGACAAATTTTAAATTTTCAGCACTGCTTGGAATCGAAAAGGCGTGAACATAATCGTCTTCGATGAGTTTCCCGCCAGCAGGCAAAACCAGCAGCTCGTCGGTGATTCCTCCCTGTGTCGCCAATAGCCGTGCACCTTTTATATAAATCCCTTCCGAGGACTCCTTGACTACACGAGCGGCAATAGGCTTTTCCTTATCTTCAAAATACCCAAGCGAACGATTCACCTGTGGGGTAACGTAAGTATGGGATAGCGTAAGGTCCTTCTCCCTTGCGTTTTCATAAATGGATTGTATATTAAGCCCTAGTTTGTTTTTCCCTTTAAACACTTCGGCAGAGGCACTAAGAGCCATTAAAGCTGTATTCATGTAATCAGGGGTCCTTCCCATCATTCCCCCTGTCAGCTTGGCCCACTCCTGGGCGGCAAGCCTCCTGAGTTCCAGATCTTCTTTTTTGACAGGTGGATGAAAAGACCTGCCAACCCTGTCACCTGTAGATGCTGACCGATATGTCATTAGCTCCAGATTTTCCTCTTCCAACTGAAAATCATACAGACGGGCCTTGCTGCCGATCACCCCTTTAAATGCAGGATGTGCTGTGATGTCTCCAGTAATTGTCTGTCCATCAAACCAAATAGTGCTGTTTAAATTCCGGATTCTTTCTTTCATCTGTCTTCCATTGATTGCAGGCATTTCCTCACTCCTGACTCTTATCGCTGTTTTACCGTCATGCCTATACCTATTCATGTTTTTTGGCAGTATTGCATGGATTATGAAAAGAAGCTGGTTACGGCTTGATATGAATAAAATGAAAAAAGACCTCAATTGAGGCCTTTTTTCATTCGCTAAAATTTAGAAAGGGCTTTATTAGCATTTTCCGGATATCCAGAGCCGAATGAATCTAAATTTGAATTTCCGTAGAATGGATAGCCATCTGCTTGGTATCCAGCTCCGCCTGGTGCCATTGGGTAGCCGGTTGCAGCAGAACCTGGATAGCCTGCCCCCACTCCCGGATAACCGCCATAACCACCTGGGTAGCCTCCTATATTGCCACCCGGGTAGCCGCCAAATCCTGGGCCAGGATATCCGCCAGGTGGAAAGTAACCTCCTCCGGCAAAGCCTGCTCCAAGATATCCAAAAGGTGGCGGCAATGGACGGGGAGCTGCCAAAGCCCCGCCAAGGAAACCACCCGCTAAACCGCCCAAAAACGGCAACCAGCCAAGACCAGCGCCAAATCTATAATCATTTCGATGAAAACCATTTACATATGGATGCATATTTAAAAACCTCCTCTTATGCCATGTTTATGCATGATTTGCCTACTTTGTCTGGGCCAGCTGCCTTCAAAATAACTGAAATGGTGGAACAAGAGGAGCAATTAATCCCATGAACAGTTAACGAACTTATTATGGGATATTCAATTCCATCACCGTCGACACAGGTTCAAACCCTAAGCTTTCACAAAGTATTCTGGAAGGATTTCCATTGAACACATTAAGCTGGATTGTTTTTATCCCAAGCGCCTTAAACTCATTAATCGCCGCTACCGTAAGTTCCCGGGCGACACCCGACTTTCTGTACTTTGGGAATACGTATACACTTAGCAAATTCCCCATGACCTGACCCTTCGCAGGATTCAAGTCTGTAACCAGTAGAATCCATCCCCTCAGCTTGCGTTGTTCTATATCGATAAGAAAATAGCCCCCATTTTGAATTACGGGCATAAAAAGGTTATAAGCATTATGCACACTATTTTCAGCATATCCCATCGAGCTTTCCTTCATCACTTTCCCGGACAGCTGAATAAGATGGTTCGCCTCTTCCTGAGTTGCTCTTTTGATTGCCATTCAACATACCTCGATTCAAAAATATTATGTTTTAATATATAGCAAAAACATGAAACGAGTGTTTGTCATGGTGTACAGAAAATAAAAAGACAAGCTATAGTGGGAGTTTGAAACGTCCTTTTAATTTACGAAAGTCCGCAATCGAAGCAGAAACAGCAAAAAGCCTAAGTTTCCCCTTAAGGGAAAGTTAGGCTTAGGGTTTTGAAAGATTTATAGATCTTAAGGAAGTTTCCAGGCTACATTATAGTCATTATATCCGCCATAATACTGCCAAATTTGTGCCTTTTCGGTTGTTCCCGGGAAATTGCCCCAGTCTGGATTGCTGATTGTTAAATCTTCAGGAATATCACCAGGGTAATAGGCAAGCCAATAAGCTCCCGGAGTGATTGGCGAAAATTCCCCCATTGAAACTTCCCAGCTCCATTTTGAGGAATAGGTACCAGGCTTAACGCCTTCCCCATATTGATTCAGATAATTGACAAAAGCGGTATAGATCGCCTGATTGTTTGCATAGTCATACTCTTTTGTTCCAGTTAAAGCCGGTTCTACATCAATAAAGATAACAGGTCTTACTTTCGAGCCATAAACACTTTTCATAGCTTCATAGGTATCTAGGGCCAATTTTGCCTGCTGCACTCCAAACTCACTTGCAGAGATACCTGCCGGTGCCTGTTGCATACCGGTTAAAAACCAGTAACCGTATACATATGTAGCATTCTCTGCTTTGGTACTGCTGAAGAATTTTCCGCTGCCTGTGCCTGCGTCAAATTGAACCACGCTGCCATATCCCAACTTCCCAAGATAAAAATCATTCCCTGCAGGATTTGGTATAGACGTAGCTGAATCAGTCCCATAATAATATTCCGTTTGAACTTCAGTTTCGGTCTTTTCTTCTGTTGGGCTATTTGCGAAAATTGCTGAATTTGCGGCAGCATGCGATCTAGCCGTTTCACTTGCATGCAAACCTGCCTGCGATTTGCTGATTTTATTTTCTTTCTTTAGCTGGGCTTCAGCGTTTTTAGACTGTGAAGGATCGACAGTCTTTTCTGCTGTTTTAGGCTGATCATCAGTCTGAGACTTTGCTTCTGCTTTAGGTGCAATGACCTCGGGCTTTGTTTCTGCTTTAGGCGCAGTTACTACCTCCGACTTTGTATCTGTCTTAGGCTGAACAGTGGCCTCAGCCTTTTTAGGAGTTGCCGAAGTGACAGAAAATGCTTTTTCACTTCCCTTGAGATTCTGCGGGCTGTTTGCTTGAACAGCTTTTACAGGTTCTGTTCTTGCTTGATCAGATGCAGCAGCTTCAGTGAAATGGCTTCCTGAAATAATACCAAATGACATTACTGTGGTTGCGACGAAAGTTTTTACCAGTTTCTTTATATTTTTCATTCTCATTTTGCTCCCTTTTACTATCGTTTTTTTTAGCTAATTAAGCAGTAAACGTTAAGAAAAAAGGAGCTGCCTCTGGCGGTGGGGAAGGTGGAGCATTGATCCATTGATGTAAGTAATCAGCCTGCCGGGAATTATAGATGCGGCCACGGTTCCCACCATAGTATTCATTCCAGTCAAACACACCTGCAATAAAACTTGTCGGACCTGCCCCTGTGCTGATTTGCTCATTTGATTGTTCTCCAGGCGTTTGCGTTCGTGGTGGAGGATTAATCATGATCTCAATGAATCTAGGATTCTTCTTATTGCCAGAAGGAGTTTCATGTTTGTCCTCTATTAAAAGTTCCTTCGCCAAATGAAGAGAACTGCGTTTCTTTTTTGAAATGCAAGGCTTTTCATTTTTTGTAAAAGTCTCTGGCTTGGCACTAGTTCCGCCTGGAATATGGCTATATTCATCTCCCTCGTAACTCCTTTTACTTGGAGCTTGAACCTTAGACGCCTTAGTAAACTCAGCAGTGACAACTTTTGGCTTTGCTTGACTCGGTGCCTGGCCTTTCCGCATTCCAGGAGGTTCAGGAGGTTTGCCAGCCTTTAGCTTCTTTTTTATAGAAGGAAAAACCTTTTCATTACTCCTATCCATCTTGTCTGGTAACTTTTCAACAGATTTAATCGGTTGGGCTGGCTGGGAATCAGGCTTCTGAACTGGTTTCTGAACTGGTTTCTGAACTGGTTTCTGACCCGCCTGTTCTGGCTTCTTATTTACGCTATCAGGATTAACGGAGATTTCTTTATTCGTGGCCTCTGGAGAATCTGCTATATGTATAACTTGAGTATATACTTCAGGGATTTGAGGTGCCGGTTGACCGGCTGAACCATTTTTCTCAGCAAATGCATTAACCGGAAAGAAAGAGGCCGCTCCTAAAAATACACCCATCAGAATAACATGCCGGATGCGCACTATCTCACCCCCTTTCAGAAGCAGGGATTCATCACTTCCATGGAGAGGATTCGACAGAGTTATACAATTTTTTGTCGGTTGCTGGCTCCGTTAAAACGAAAGAGTGCTTTTAACCCAAGCTGATTACTATTATGGTTGAGTCCATTTTCCTTGGATATGGGACTATTTGTATTGTCGAAGATGAAGTTTGGGAAGCAAGCTATATTGCAGGTATTATAGATGGTGAGGGCAGCATTACTTTAACAAGGATGCATGAAAAGGAACATCGTAGACCAACGCTTACTATTGCTTCAACAGATAAAGAACTTTTGCTATATGTCCAGTCTTTAATTGGTGGGGTAATAAATAATAAAAAGAATTATAGACCAGAAAAACACAAATCCTCGTATACATTAAACATTAAAAACAAATTTTTTGGAAAGGGTATTATTTATTTCTAGTTCGCTTATTCAACGATTAATTCCCGCATAAGCGTATAGAAAAGTTCATCTCCTTTTTAAAATTGCAACTACTTCCCATCCTCTTTCCCCCGTCTATTTAACTGGGCATCTGCCTCTATATAAAAACTTCCTAACTATGTATCATGTATTAACTACCACAGCTTTGTATTCAAATCTATTCAACCTCCATATACAGATTAGATTTTATTTTTTACCATTATAATTATCTATAAATGGAAATTAATTTGTATACTAGGCCGCATATGACTAGAAGTTCCTATTCAACAAACCCCCGGCATGGTCTGCCAATAGCCCGTTAGGTTTAGGTCAGTGTAATGGAATATCTCTCAATTTACTCCATCCATTAAATACCAACACTTTTTTATTAATATAGCTGTAGAAAGCCCTCTTATAACAAATGTTCAAAAAGACTAAAAGATTTGCGAATTTTGCGATTCTCTTAATCATTATTAAATTTTGTTCTTCAACTAAAGCGCCCGTTTGTTTAAATACATTCGTTCACAATCTTTGCTTTGAATAAGAAAAAAGCTGCCAAAATGACAGCCAGTTCTAATTTATGAAGTTTAATTCTAATTAGATGAAATGCCCTTCCCACCTTTTGTTATTAGGGTGCTGATTCTTTCTATACCAGTAATAATTGGTTTCGCGCGACTTATTAATGTTTGGGTAGCTTCAAGACTTAGAGATGCTTGATGTGCATCTTCATTAGCCCACACTTCATAAACATAAACAGAACTTGGTTCATTCTCTGAAATATTCACAAGATAAATTTCACATTCATCCAGATCCTTCATTGATTCTGCCGCTTCTAACAGAATATCAACCATTTTTTCTTTTTCGCCTTCTTGTACCAAAAACTTGTTAAGTAAACTAAATTTGCTCATACCATCCTCCTTAATTTTGTCACCTGTTAAGTATTTCTATATCTAAACACGCTTATCCTATTATTCCTATAAATAAAACCATTCAAAGCTTCTTGAACTCCCTCAGTTAAATACGGTTTACTCACGAATGCTCGCTTATTCGCAGGATTTCATCCTCCATTGATATATATTTCTAAATTAAAAGGAGTAGATTTTGGACAAATGGCTACGTGAAGACATAGTTAAATAGAGGAGTAGGTTCATACTCCATATTCTACCATATGATGTACTTCTCCACGCCAGCCCTTGGAGGCTTTCCCTCCCATGTCTCAACGGGTCAATTGCCCTCTCATTCCTTCGTCATGCCTATCCAAGGGGTGGAGGCCAGTTTTGCTAACCTGATGGGTCAGTGCCCTTTTGTTCAAGAAACCTGGTACTCCGTACATATTTGAAATCCTGCGAATAAGCCAACACTCGATCCAAGGGCTCTCTTCGAGAACTAACGATTGATTTACCTACGCTGCCAACTCCGTAAATGGTTGAACTTTCTTGGAACAATACGATTCGTTTTTACGCGCTATTCCTACAAATATTCTGGCCAACTTACCAACTAATTTCATAATAGATTTCATCTTTTTCATTTTCTTGACTTTAACATTGTTGGAGTGAATGGCTTTGAATTCCGGGTTGTTCATCACTAGGCTCATAGTGGCTAAATAAAGGAATCGCCTCAGCCTTGATCTTCCACGCTTGGAAATGACAATTTGCCCTTTCCACTTCCCTGATCTAGCTTCAGCGAGATGCAGTCCTGCATGGCGAAGTAGAGAATTGCCGTGTGAAAAACCACTTAAATCTCCTGCTTCCCCTAATATACCAGCCAACGAAATTTCACTAATTCCCTTAATCATAAGCAACTTATTTGCGAAAGGAATTTTAGGTAGTTCATCCTTAATTGCCAGTTCAACTCTTTCAAGTTGTTGAATCGCAAGGTCATACTCTTCGAGTAATTGCTCAAGATGAAATTTATAAGCATCTAATGCTTGTCTTGTACCAACTTTCCTGGCTACATTGAGGAGTAAATAGGCTTTCTTTAATCCAGGCTGCCGCTTCATGAGTGACTTCCATCCGGCCACGATCTCTTCAGGCTTCATGGAACCCAGTTCCATTGGAGATGGGAAAAGCCGAAGTGTTGCGATGGCTCCTTTAGCAGTGATGTCTTTAAATACTTGTCTAAGCTCGGGGAAGACAATATCCACCCAGCGATTCAATTGATTAATCGAGCTTACAAGCCTCTTAACAATGACATCCCGATTTGACATGAGTACCCTGAGCTTTTCAAACGACTCAGAAGTATTCCTTACAAAAGCGTAGTAACCGTTCTTCACCATATCAGCTATTACAAGAGCGTCTTTTTTATCACTCTTTGATTGGGTATTATCACGGTTTTCTTTATTTCTTTTCACCAAATGAGGGTTAACTGTCACTACCTCAATATCTTGTTTCATCAGCCATTTAGAAAGGTTAATCCAATAATGACCGGTAGGTTCCATACCAACTATGGCAGCCTCAAGTTTATGTAATCTTTTAAGGTTATTAATCCAGATTAACAGGGATGAAAATCCCTCTTCGTTGTTTGGAAAAGTGATTGGATCTCCGACGACAATCCCACGGAAATTCACTGCTCTGGCTACGTGAAACTGTTGTGCAATATCCACACCAATCACAAGATGTTTATCCGTTATTCTTTCTATTAGTTGATTTTGTTTGTCCTGCATTTTAAACTTCATAGTAAGGGTTCCTCCTAAGTTTGAGTTAGAGTCGTGTCTTACTCATATCTTACTGAGGAGCCCTGTTTTTTTCAAAGCTCAAAAATAGCGATCTACAGGAATGCTAACCTGCCTCAATAGTTGAAGAAGCGATAGCCTTGTTCTGCTATCGCACCTGATTGTTGAATAAGCGATGTTTGCTTCACAAACATAAATATCATATCTGATAGGAATTCTTATTGTTTGTTATACCTTTCTTTACTGAGACCACATTCGACTATTAAAAGCAACTTATGAAAAGAATGTGCTCTTATTGGATCTTCGTTATATAAAACATGCCGTTTTTCTTTATAGACATATTGACAGGAATTAATTTATATCATAAATTATACATATAATAACTATGCATAGATTTACTAAGTATTCGGGAGGTGGACTGTTTATGAAGATAAGCAAAGAATTGCTAAAGGGTAGTACCACTACTCTTATTTTGAGTTTGCTTAATTCTAAACCAATGTACGGCTATGAAATTATCAAAGAACTGGAATCGAAGTCTAATGGAATTTTTAGTTTTAAGGAAGGCACGATCTATCCCATCCTTCACAGCCTTGAGGAAAAAGAATTAATTGTATCTTACTGGGGCGAAGGGACCGGAAAGAGAAAGAGGAAATATTACAAGATTAATAACCAGGGCAAAGAATTTATTCAAGAAAAAAAAGAAGAATGGTACGTCTTCAAGAATGCTGTTGACGAAGTTTTAAGTGGGGAGAAAATCGTATGGGATTAGATAATAAGTTTGAAATGTATATGAGAGATTTGTGTAAACGGGTAAAAAATAAGGATGTACATGCCCATATAAAACTGGAAATTAACGATCACCTTCATACGCTCAAAGAGGAGGCCATGAGTACAGGACTTTCAGAAGAAGAGGCTATAGATCAAGCTTTAGCACGTATGGGAGATGCGGTAGTTTTGGGAAAGCAGCTTAACAAAACACACAAAGCCCCTATGGATGTGAAAATGTTGCTGCCAGTGCTGACAGCTTCTCTATTTGGGCTACTGGTTATGTATTATTTGCAATTCCATTCGGCTTTTACAGAGCTTCAAGAACTGAAAGTTTTCAATAAAAGTCTTAGCTTCTACTCGTTGGGTGTCGTGCTCATGCTAAGCCTGTTTATGTTTGATTACAGAAGATTGATGAAATACTCCAAGCACTTTTATGCGGCAACAATCCTCATACTTTTATTGACCGTTCTCATTGGTGTTAGAGTCGATGATGTGCCATTTTTAAATGTAGGCTTTGCCACTATTAATTTTACCGAAGTCACTCCATTCCTTTTGGTCATTGCCTTTGCTGGAATGTTTCATTCCTGGGATTGGAAGGATAATCGAAAGTCTTGGTTTGGAATAGGTATTATGTCAATACCAATTTTATTAATGGCGACTACAGGAGCCTTCGCAGCTACTACTATTAGCATCATTGTATGTGCTGCAATCATGCATACGTCAAGGGCCAGCCTTAAGCTAACTATAACATTCGCAGTTGTTGCTTCTATATGGCCCATCTGGAATCTGCTGTCTCTTTCTCAGAGATCCTCCATGGTAACCTCCTATACAGATCTTAAAATAGGTGACGCTTATTTTATAGGAAGTGCCCTTCAGGTGACCCCAAGTTTCATTTCTGAGGTCCATACAGATTTTATCTTGGCATACATCATCTATTCGTTTGGGTGGCTAGCCGCAATCACGGCTTTAGCTCTGGTTATATTTTTTATTTGTAGAATATCGATTACCGCCAAAAGTGTGAATCCCCCTTATGGAAAATTGCTAATTACAGGATTGGCAACAGTCTTTTCAGCTCAGTTTATACTAAGCCTACTAACGAATCTCGGTTTATCTCCACTGACTGGTGTACCCGTACCATTCATGAGTTATGGAGGTTCACATTTATTGCTGGAGATGATATCCGCAGGACTGATTCTAAGCGTATATAAAAGACGAAAAAACAAGGAGACAGTTTCCTTGACTGACGGTCCGCAAAGCAATTAGAAGCAACCCATACTGGATTCAATGCTGCAAGAAGCCATTACTAAAAATCTCAGACTATTTGCCGGTCTGAGATTTTTTAATGGACTACTTTATTAGTGATAAAAAAGTGCCAGATCCTTTATACTCAAACCGTTCTTACCGGTGCGGTCTTTAATTACCTATTCCACGAACCTGCATCGTATGTTGAAGAACATTTAATATTTAATAGTTATAGCTAAAGTTCCCCAATTTTTCTCTTGTCGTGTGTAGATATCATAAGTGCTTTTATCATTTCTTTCATTGTCCAGCCCTCGGAATCAAAATCTTCAAAGGGACTATTTTCATACATCGATTCAAACGTATCGTATTTTCTAATTCCTTTTACCTCAACTTTTAATGTTTCATATTGATCTAGCACCCTTACAAATTCTATTGAATCCGCAACTTTGGTTTTTCTTCTCTTTTCATTGTTTAAGCGAACCTCTACCTTCTTTTCCTTCCTTATTTGCTTTGAAATATTCTCCATATAACCACATTTGATGTACCACTTTTTCACCTCTATAAGTATTTCACCATTGCCAACTATAAATCTTTATTGTACTAACCTGCTCAGTTCATATTATAAGGTCAGCCAGAAAAGAAAATATTTCTGGTTGACCTTTTTTATATGGTCTTATTATAACGGTAGCCGGGGTAAAACGTAACCGCTCGTGGGACCTGGATCCCGTCAGCTAAACAGTTTGCCCCTTACTTGTAGAAACATGATTGAGGCTGGTTGGGATGAATTCTACCATATATATCCTGCATATTCTAAGGTGTCAAAATAAAGAGAGCCAGCAGCAAGCCAGCTCTTTAAATGTTACCGTTAGGTCATATTTAATTTATCAGACTATTATTTAAGTAATTCACCCGTTGCTGGGAAAAATAAAAAGTAAGGAAAGCAAAAAAAATGTAAACCTTCTTAAAGATCTACATTTTTTATATAATAAGACTCAATAAGATGCTTCAAGCATAATATTGTCACAAGCTACTTTAAGCATAATGATGTAATAGTGACATTTTCATGCTTAATGTCACAGAAATCAAGCATAAAATTTCCGAAAAAAAATAAAGCATAAAGTTTCCAAACGGAAATTTTATGCTTTACGTCACAAACAAAAATAAAAATCCACCAACATATGTATTGGTGGAGACGGTGGGAGTCGAACCCACGTCCAAAGATATTGGCACTTAAGCTTCTACGAGTGTAGTCGGCATATTGGCGCTTCGCTGGTCCTTTTGCCTACCGACAGGCGGCCGGCCAGCTAGCCTGGTTGTTCTCTTCCTTCATCCTCAGGCGGTGGAATCCGGCGTAGCCCACTTAAAGTGAGTCCGCTACCCTACCACATGGGCGATGGAGGGGCGAACCGCTATGCAGTATTAAGCTGCGAAAGCGAAGTTGTTGTTTTGTTTGCCAGTTATAGGCGTTGACGTTTTAACGAGGCCGATCCCCTCGACTCGCCACCTAAGCTCAAACTACCCCTGTCGAATCCGTAACGTCCCCATATAAAAGGTTGCTGTATTTGTGATACAGACGTTAGGAGAACTCGGAAAGCCGAGCATTAAGTTATGTTGTCACTCGTGGTGACAGTTATTATTATAACACACTGAGGACTTTTTTCAACTGGTACACTCTTCCTCAGCTGACAAGCTTACATTTTCTGGCGTTCTCGGAATGCACGCTCGATATCACGGCCTGCTTCCTTCTTCTTTAGCGTCTCGCGCTTGTCATAGTTCTTTTTACCCTTACCTAGGCCGATTAAAACCTTCGCATAACCGTTCTTTAGATAAATCTTCAACGGCACAAGCGCGTAGCCTGCTTCCTTCGTTTCACCAATCAACTGGGCGATTTGGCGCTTGTGAAGCAATAGTTTTCTTGTGCGCAGCGGATCATGGTTATAACGATTTCCCTGTTCATATGGGCTGATGTGCAGGTTATATAAGAACAACTCACCATTATGGACCTTCGCATATGAATCCTTCAGCTGGACGCGTCCGTTACGGATTGATTTGATTTCTGTTCCCTGGAGGACGACTCCGGCTTCATACGTTTCTTCGATGAAATAGTCGTGGTTTGCTTTTTTATTCTGTGCGACGACTTTCCCCTCACCTTTTGGCATAAAAACTTCCCCCTTCTATTTCTCTCATTTTAGCAAATATCCCATTCTCCCACAATGAAAAGCGCAAGGCTGGAGGGCAACAGAGAGCCCCTTCACCAGGAGCTCTCTTTTTCTATTGCCTATTTTCTCTTTTTTGATTTGCGTTTTGCGGCTGGGGCGTTCTCAAAGAATTTCTTCTTCTTGTTTTTTGGTTTTGAACCGGAGGCTGAACCGGATCCGGAGCCATTTCTTCCTCCACCTGATCCTCTTCCACCGCCTGAACCTCTGCCGCCTCGCTTGCCTTCTTCTTCTTTACCGCGGCGCGGCTTTTTGTCGCTGCTGCCTGTCTTGAAGATTTTTGGCTGTGCCGGACGCTCACGTCTTGGTGTGCCCTTCATGCCGACGATTTCAAAATCTATGGAGCGCTCATCTTTGTTTACCTTGATGACTCGGACAGTAATTTCATCACCAATTCGGAAGACATTGCCGGTTCGCTCACCGATCATTGCGAGATGGCGTTCATCATAGCGGTAATAATCATCTGTCATGTAGCTGACATGCACAAGACCCTCGATGGTATTAGGAAGCTCGACGAACATCCCAAAGTTTGTAACGGAACTGATGATGCCATCGTATTCCGTACCAACCTTGTCTTCCATGTATTCTGCTTTCTTGAGCTCATCTGTCTCACGTTCTGCCTCAACAGCACGGCGTTCCATGTTGGATGAATGCTCAGCTATATCCGGCAGCATCGCATTCCATTTTTCCTTCGTTGCCTGATCGAGTTTGCCCTCGATCAAGTAGGTCCTGATCAATCGGTGGACAATCAAGTCAGGGTAACGGCGGATAGGTGATGTGAAGTGCGTATAGAACTCTGTTGAAAGACCAAAGTGTCCAAGGCTTTCTGGATAGTATTTTGCCTGCTGCATCGAACGGAGCATGACAGTTGAAACGACCATTTCTTCCGGCTTGCCCTGGACTTCCTCGATGATTTCCTGCAGAGCTCTCGGATGTACTCCGTTTGCGGAACCTCTGACAAGGTATCCGAAGTTTGTAATAAAATCAAAGAACTTTCTCAGCTTATCTTCTTTCGGATCTTCGTGGATACGATAGATGAATGGCACATCAAGCCAGTGGAAATGCTCAGCGACCGTTTCGTTCGCAGCAAGCATGAATTCCTCGATCAGCTTTTCAGCGACTGAACGCTCACGCAAAACAATATCCGTTGGGTGGCCTTCTTCATCAACGAGTACCTTCGATTCTTTAAAATCAAAATCGATGGCGCCTCTTTCCATCCTTTTTTTACGAAGAATAGCGGCAAGCTCTTCCATCATCTCGAACATTGGAACAAGAGATTCATATCGTGAGCGCGTTTCTTCGTCTTGATCAACCAGAATCCTGTTCACATCGAAATACGTCATTCGCTCAGTCGTCTTGATGACACTCTGATAGATTTCATGGTCTACGACCTGGCCATCTGGAGTGATCTCCATATTACAAGAGAGCGTCAGTCGGTCGACCTTCGGATTCAAAGAGCAGATTCCGTTTGATAAGCGATGCGGAATCATTGGAATTACCCGGTCAACCAAATACACACTCGTGGCACGGTCTTCTGCTTCACGGTCAATCGGTGAATCCTCGGTTACATAGTACGTAACATCGGCGATATGGACACCAAGTTTATAGTTGCCGTTTTCAAGCCTTGTCACCTGGACAGCATCATCCAGGTCCTTCGCATCGGCGCCATCAATCGTGACGATGACTTCATCACGCAGGTCGCGGCGGTTCGCGATCTCGCTCTCATTGATCTGATCCGGCGCTTCATTCGCCTGCTTGAGAACTTCATCAGGGAACTCCATTGGCAATCCGTGCTTGTGGATGACTGACAGGATATCAACGCCAGGGTCATTTTTATGGCCGAGAATCGCAGTTACCTCACCCTCAGCACTTTTGCGTCCCTCAGGATAGCTCGTCAGTTTTACAACAACCTTATGCCCTTCAACAGCACCCATTCCTGCTTCTTTCGGAATGAAAATGTCGCTGGTGAACTTTTTATCATCGGGAATCACGAAACCGAAATGCTTGCTTTCGGTATATGTGCCGACGATTTGCGAGACTCCTCTTTCCAGGATGCGCACAACAGTGCCTTCGCGGCGCTGTCCTGAGCTATCAGCGGAAACACGGACAAGGACTGTATCCCCGTTCATCGCATTGCTTGTTTCATTCGGCGGGATGAAGATGTCATCCATGCCCTGTTCTTCTGTTATGACAAAAGCAAATCCCTTGGCATGGGCGCTGAAACGGCCGCGCACCAGATTCATTTTTTCCGGCAGGCCATACCGGTCACTCCTGGTCCTGACAACAAGCCCCTTCTCCTCCATGACGACGAGAGCCTTGACAAAATCTTTGAACGTCGAAGAGTCCTCGATTCCAAAGGCACTCTCAAGCTCCTGGACGGTAAGCGGTTTGTAGGCTTCGTCCTTCATATAATGCAGCAGCCTGTCTATATGGCTTTTAATATTCTCATCCATATGAATCCCTCCTTCTATTCAGGGTTCTTTTTCTTTATTCTTTCCAATCTAACGACTCAAGAAACTCATAAACATCTTCATGCAGCTGGTCACGTTCTTTATCAAGCGTGATGACATGTCCCGATTCCTCGTACCACTTGAGTTTTTTATATTCAGACTCGATGTTGTCATGTATGATATTCGCGCTGTCAGGGTCGATGATGATGTCATTGCGCGCCTGGACTACAAATGTAGGCGTGTAGATCAGGTCGATGCTTCCGCGGACTTCCTTGATCAATTCCTGAAGGTCTTTCAATGTGGACATCGATTTTTGCTCGAGATCCTTTACCTCCGCCTCGATCTGCTCTTCCGGCTTGCCTTCCATCCGCTTGTATTCGCGCGCATACTCAAGCACGCCCCGGTACATCAGCTCTTCGGTCTTAAGATGCATCGGTGCGCACATTGGCACAATTCCTTTTAGCGGCTTTGTATATCCAAGCTTCAGGGACAGGACGCCGCCCAGCGACAGCCCGGCAACCGCGATTTCTTCATATCCTTCATTCTTGAGGAACTCATATCCGTTAAGCGCGTCCTGCCACCAATCAGCAGGTCCAGTATGTATAAGTTCTTCAGGCGGTACCCCATGTCCTTTAAAAACAGGTGCATGGCTCGTATATCCTTTTCCTTCTAAAAATCGGCCCAGCATCCTGACGTCCGCTGAGTTGCCGGTAAATCCATGGAGCAGCAATACTGCTCTTTTTCCAGCTTTGAATGTAAATGGTCTTGGCACTAACTTTCTCATTTTCCTACTCCCTCTATCTGATATCTTCCTTAGTTTTAACAAACATGCTTGTAACATTCAATTAAAAGCCTTTATATATGTAAATACCCACATTCCCTATAAATATGTGGGATTTTTTGCACACAATAAAACCCGGCCTCTTGTGAAAGCCGGGTCATTGCTTGTATTATAGTTGGAAATAAGTAACGGCAATAGTCAGGACAAAAAATAGAACAGATAGAACAACCGTGACTCGGTGAAGGACTAAATCCAGTCCTCTTGCCTTCTGCTTGCCGAACAATTGTTCAGCGCCGCCGGAAATCGCACCAGATAGACCAGCACTCTTGCCTGACTGAAGAAGAACAACCGCAACAAGCCCCAGGCTCACAATCACTAAAAGAACGGTTAAAAATGTATGCATGACGTACCTCCCGATAAAACTGCTAACAGTATTTTAAATTTATCACATTTTCGGGAATGAAACAATACTTGTCCGAATTGTTGTGAATTTTATTGGGCACATACATTCAATTTTCCTATGTCTTTAGTGTAATGGAGCAGGAAGCGGTGAATTCGATCGGTACAGCAGGTCCGAAACAGTCGTGCATTGATATCCGTTCTTATATAAAGTCTCGAGGATGTCCTCCACCGCCTTCACCGTTTGTGAACGGTCTCCGCCAGCATCATGAAAAATAATCACATCGCCTGGTCGGGTATCGGAAATGACATTCTGGGTGATTTTGGCTGCACCCGGCCTGCTCCAGTCCCGGGTTTCCTGATGCCACGACCAAAGGATGACATTGTAGCCCCCCTCAATCGCCGTATCGACAATTTCCTCGTCATAATAGCCTGCAATCGGCCGGAAAAGAGTCGGCTTTATTCCAGTCAGGCTTTTGATGACCTCAGAGTTTTTATCGAGTTCTTTTTTCAGCATTGCCGGGGAATACCCATCCCGGAAATGATGGCGATAAGTGTGATTGCCGATTTCATGCCCCTCTGATGCCTGCCGTTTTACGATTTCCGGGTATCTCTCCGCCTCCTCGCCAATCACGAAAAACGTCGCCTTGGCCTTGTATTTTTTCAAGGCATCGAGGATTTGCGGAGTGAAGGTAGGATCCGGTCCATCATCAAACGTAAATGCCACAAGCTTCTCCTCTATAGGGATATCCCAGAATACGTGGCCAGTCTTTTCGTATTTCGCTCGCTTTTCCGAGGATGGGGTGGCCGATGCAGACACGACATTATTAAGTGTGAAAACCGCCATTAAGACAGCCGCCAGGGTTACCCTCTTCATATGAATCCGCTCCAATCATCATTTAATGAGTATGTATCTACTATTGTGCGGATTTACTAGCGAGTTTATTTCCTCAGAAGGATGATTCCATGTTTTGTCTATCCATTCAATCAGCCTTCTATCGGACACTTTTTCAAGGTTTTCACTTCTGTTTGTCCGATAGAGCCCTTCTATCGGACACTTTTCACGGTTCCTCACTTCTGTTTGTCCGTTAGAGCCCTTCTATCGGACACTTTTTCAGGGTCTTCACTTCTGTTTGTCCGATAGAGCCCTACTATCGGACACTTTTCACGGGTCTTCACTTCTGTTTGTCCGATAGAGCCCTTCTATCGGACACTTTTCACGGGTCTTCACTTCTGTTTGTCCGATAGAGACCTTCTATCGGACACTTTTCACGGTTCCTCACTTCTGTTTGTCCGATAGGGCCCTTCTATCGGACACTTTTCACGGTTCTTCACTTCTGTTTGTCCGATAGAGACCTTCTATCGGACACTTTTCTGGGTTCTCCTCTTCTGCTTGTCCATTAGCGGCACAAAAAAAACGCCGGCAGCATCGTCATGCTACCGGCGTTCGGTTTACGGGGATTAATATCCTCGTTAAATTACTTCTTAAGGTTGTAGAATGATTTGATTCCGTTGAAGCGTGCTGTTTCGCCAAGCTGGTCTTCGATGCGAAGAAGCTGGTTGTACTTCGCTACGCGGTCTGTACGTGATGGTGCACCAGTCTTGATCTGGCCAGCGTTTGTTGCAACAGCGATGTCAGCGATTGTTGAATCTTCTGTTTCACCAGAACGGTGAGAGATGACTGCAGTGTAACCTGCGCGCTGTGCCATTTCGATTGCATCGAAAGTTTCTGTCAAAGTACCGATTTGGTTAACCTTGATCAGGATTGAGTTGCCAACGCCTTGCTCGATACCTTGTGAAAGCTTCTTCGTGTTTGTAACGAACAGGTCGTCACCAACAAGCTGAACTTTTCCGCCAAGGCGCTCTGTCAATAACTTGTGGCCTTCCCAGTCGTTTTCATCCAAACCGTCTTCGATTGAGATGATTGGGTATTTAGAAGCCATCTCTTCGTACCAATCAACCATTTCAGCAGAAGTTTTAACTACGCCTTCACCAGAAAGGTGGTATTTGCCGTCTTCTTTGTTGAAGAACTCAGAAGATGCAGCATCCATAGCAAGCATTACTTGCTCGCCTGGCTTGTAGCCTGCTTTTTCGATTGCTGTAACGATTGTTTGAAGTGCTTCTTCGTTTGAACCAAGGTTTGGAGCGAATCCGCCTTCGTCACCTACAGCTGTGTTCAAGCCTTTTTCTTTTAATACTGACTTCAGGCTGTGGAAAATTTCTGCACCCATGCGAAGTGCTTCACGGAAGTTTTCAGCACCAACAGGCATTACCATGAATTCCTGGATGTCAACGTTGTTGTCAGCGTGCTCGCCGCCGTTAACGATGTTCATCATTGGAACTGGAAGCTGCTTGGAGTTGAATCCGCCAAGGTATTGGTATAAAGGAAGGTCAAGGTAATCTGCAGCAGCGTGTGCAACAGCCATGGAAACGCCTAGGATTGCGTTAGCGCCTAACTTTCCTTTGTTTTCCGTACCATCTAATTCGATTAGCGCCATGTCGATCCCGTTCTGGTCAAGAACGTTGAACTCTTCGCCAACAAGGAATGGAGCGATGATTTCGTTCACGTTATCAACTGCTTTTAAAACACCTTTTCCAAGGTAACGGCCTTTGTCGCCGTCACGAAGTTCAACTGCTTCGTATTCACCAGTTGAAGCACCACTTGGAACTAGTGCGCGTCCGAAAGCACCTGATTCTGTGAAAACTTCCACCTCAACTGTTGGGTTACCGCGGGAATCTAATACTTCACGTGCGTATACGTCTGTAATGAATGGCATAGGTATCTCTCCTTATAATTAAGTTTATTTTTTAATTAATGTTTTTCCCGTCATTTCTGCCGGCTGGTTCAGTCCCAGTAATTCAAGCATTGTTGGTGCAAGGTCGCCAAGAATTCCGTCTTCACGGAGCTTTACGCCTTCCTTAGTCACAATGACAGGTACCGGGTTTGTCGTGTGTGCAGTCATAGGGTTTCCTTCAAGGGTAACAACCTCATCCGCATTTCCGTGGTCTGCTGTAATGATTACTGTTCCGCCTTTTGAAACAATCAGGTCTACGATACGTCCAAGGCACTCATCCACTGTTTCAACGGCCTTGATGGTCGGCTCGAGCATACCTGAATGTCCTACCATGTCAGGGTTCGCAAAGTTCAAGAGAATCGCATCGAAGTTATCTGCCTCGATTTCCTTGACCAAAGCGTCCGTCACTTCGTAGGCGCTCATCTCTGGCTGCAGGTCATAAGTCGCAACCTTTGGCGAGTTGATCAGGATCCGCTGTTCGCCCGGGAATTCCTTCTCGCGTCCGCCGCTCATGAAGAACGTCACATGCGGATATTTTTCCGTTTCAGCAATGCGCAGCTGAGTCATGCCAGCCTGGGAAATCACTTCACCAATGGTGTTATCCAGGTTGGAAGGCTTGAATGCCACATAACCGTCAACCGTCTCACTGAAGTGCGTCAGGCACACAAAGTGAAGGTTTTCTGGATGGCCTTCGCCACGATCGAATGAACGGAAGTCTTTATTTGTAAAAGTGTTCGAAATCTGGATTGCGCGGTCCGGACGGAAGTTGTAGAAAATCACAGCATCGTCGTTTTGGACTGTTGCAACTGGTGATCCATCTTTCTTAACAAGCACAGATGGAACAACGAATTCATCAAAGATTCCATTTTGGTAGTTATCTTCGATGAGTTCCATTGGGTTCGAATACGTAGGTCCGTCGCCGTACACCATTGAGCGGTAAGATTTCTCCACGCGCTCCCAGCGCTTGTCACGGTCCATTGAATAGTATCGCCCGGAAATCGTCGCAAATTCACCGACTCCGATTTCACTCATTTTTTCTAGCGTTTGTTTGATATAGCCTGGCGCAGTTTTCGGGCCAACATCACG
This sequence comes from Mesobacillus thioparans, assembly GCF_965138835.1. Classification (NCBI taxonomy): domain Bacteria; kingdom Bacillati; phylum Bacillota; class Bacilli; order Caryophanales; family Bacillaceae; genus Mesobacillus; species Mesobacillus thioparans. The sequence continues at coordinate 211,567 of NZ_CBCSFH010000006.1, forward strand.
GCCGTCAAGGAAGGCGTGTACATAGACCTTTGTCAGGCCTTCATCAGCAGCAAGCTTCAATAGAGCAAACATATGCTCAATATGGCTGTGCACTCCGCCGTCAGACAGCAACCCCATCAAGTGAAGGGCTGTGCCTTTTTCCTTTGCATGCTTGATCGCTGCAAGGAAGGTTTCGTTTTTTTCAAATTCACCTTCACGGATGGAAATGTTCACGCGTGTTAGGCTCTGGTAAACGATTCGGCCGGCACCGATGTTCAGGTGACCTACCTCAGAGTTTCCCATTTGACCTTCTGGAAGGCCGACCGCTTCGCCGCTTGCCGTCAAATTCGCGTGCGGGAAATTGTTCCAGTAGCGGTCAAAATTCGGTTTTTTCGCTTGCGCAACGGCATTGCCTTTGGACTCTGGGCGGCATGCGAAGCCATCCAGAATGATCAAGGCTGTTGGTGACTGTTTACTCATTGTTACCTGCCTCCAATAGCTGCAAGAAGGAATCTGTCTCAAGGCTTGCTCCGCCGACCAATGCGCCGTCGATGTCAGGCTGTGACATGTATTCCTGGATGTTGCCTGGCTTCACACTGCCGCCATACTGAATGCGCACTGTTTCAGCAACTTCTGGTGAAAATTGCTCTCCAACCACCTTGCGGATGTGGGCGCAAGTTTCGTTTGCATCTTCAGCTGTAGAAGATTTGCCTGTTCCGATTGCCCAGATTGGCTCATAAGCGATGACAGTTTGCTTAACCTGTTCATCTGTAAGACCATTAAGAGCTGCTTTGATCTGGCCGCCAACGAACTCATTTGTTTCGCCGTTTTCGCGCTGCTCAAGTGTTTCGCCGCAGCAAACGATCGGAGTCAGATTGTATTTGAATGCTGACAAAGTCTTTTTATTGACTGTGTCATCTGTTTCGTTGAACATTTCGCGGCGTTCAGAGTGACCGATGATCACATACTTGGCACCGATGTCCTGCAATGCTTTCGGGCTGACTTCGCCTGTAAAAGCGCCGTTTTCTTCAAAGTGCATGTTTTGCGCGCCGATTTCAACGTCTGAATTCTGTGTTAGCTCGACAAGCTGACCCAGGAATAGTGCGGGAGCACAGACAACAGATTCAATCTTGTCCTTTGATGGAACAAGTCCGCTTACTTTTTCGATGAAATCTTTAGCTTCAGGCAGCGTTTTATGCATTTTCCAGTTACCTGCAATGATTGGTTTTCGCATGCTGACACTTCCTTTCAAGATTGCTGTTACTTTAAGAATTACCCTCTGGATGTGTTGGGTCTTACTTTTCGGGCGGGGCATCAGTCATCAGGATCCGCACCCTTGCACTGCTGCAACACCGCTCCGCAATAAAATCTTACTTATCGTTCAATGCAACTACTCCTGGCAGCTGCTTGCCTTCCATGAATTCGAGGGAAGCTCCGCCGCCTGTGGAGATGTGGCTCATTTGTTCAGCAAGGCCGAATTTCTCGACTGCTGCTGCAGAGTCGCCTCCGCCGATGACTGAATATGTATCGTTAGCATCGGCTAATGCTTGTGCTACTGCTTTTGTTCCTTCTGCGAACTTATCGATTTCGAATACGCCCATTGGTCCGTTCCAGATGACCAATTTGGATTTCTGGATGACGTCGCGATAAGTTTCAGCTGTTTTAGGCCCGATATCAAGAGCTTCCCAATCTGCAGGAATTTCTTCAATCGCAACAACCTTTGTATTCGCATCAGCTGAAAAATCATCAGCAACAATGGCGTCTACAGGCATGTAGAAGTTAACACCCTTCGCCTTTGCTTTTTCCATGAAGCCTTTAGCCAATTCAATTTTATCTTCTTCTAAAAGAGATTTCCCTACTTCGTGGCCCTGTGCTTTTACGAAAGTATAAGCAAGTCCGCCGCCGATAATCAGGTTATCTACTTGTTCTAAAAGGTTATCAATTACGCCGATTTTGTCTTTAACCTTCGCTCCGCCGATGATTGCTGTGAAAGGGCGCTCTGGATTTGATAAAGCTTTTCCAAGAACCTCTAGTTCTTTTTCCATCAGGAAGCCTGATACTGCTGGAATGTACTTGGCGATGCCTTCTGTTGAAGCATGGGCACGGTGTGCAGCTCCGAATGCATCGTTCACATATACATCTGCAAGTTCTGCAAATGCCTTCGCAAGTTCAGGATCGTTCTTCTCTTCGCCTGGATAGAAACGGACATTTTCAAGAAGCAGGACATCGCCCTCGTTCATGCTGTCGATTTCGGATTTCACAGACTCACCATAAGCTTCATCTGTTTTCTTTACATCCTTGCCTAGCAGCTCAGACAAACGCTTTGCTACTGGAGTCAAACGCAATTCTTCAACAGCCTGCCCTTTTGGACGGCCAAGGTGGCTTGCTAGAAGGACTTTCGCACCCTGATCAACCAGGTACTGGATTGTTGGCAGCGCAGCACGGATCCTTGTTTCATCCGTAACCTGTCCATCCTTCATCGGCACGTTAAAATCAACGCGGCAAAAAACTACTTTTCCTTTTACATCCACATCTTTTACTGTCTTTTTGTTCAAGGCTAGAGACCTCCTTTAAAATGGCGCATATGCGCGATTAAGCAGAAAAAGAGGAGAGGGAATTTACCCCGCTCCCCTTTTCATCCCACTACATTATAGTCGTAAATGGATGGTTAATCCAATATTTGCTTACAGACCTTTTTTAGCGATGAAATCTACAAGGTCAACTACACGGTTAGAGTAACCAGATTCGTTGTCATACCAAGAGATTACTTTTACCATGCTGCCTTCCATGACCATTGTTGAAAGTGCATCGATTGTAGAAGAGTTTGCACAGCCATTGTAGTCACTAGAAACTAGTGGCTCTTCGCTGTATCCAAGGATGCCTTTAAGTTCGTTTTCAGAAGCTTTCTTGAATGCAGCATTGATTTCTTCAACTGTTACGTCTTTTTCAAGTTCAGCAACAAGGTCAACTAGAGAAACGTTTGGAGTTGGAACACGCATAGCTCCACCGTTCAATTTGCCTTTAAGTTCAGGCAATACTAGAGAAACTGCTTTTGCAGCACCAGTTGTTGTCGGAATGATGTTTTCCGCAGCTGCACGCGCACGACGGTAGTCTTTGTGCGGAAGGTCAAGAATTTGCTGGTCATTTGTGTATGAGTGAACAGTTGTCATCATACCGCGCTTGATTCCGAAATTGTCGTTCAAAACTTTAGCGAATGGAGCCAGGCAGTTTGTTGTACAAGATGCATTAGAGATTACGTGGTGGTTAGCTGCATCGTACTTATCGTCGTTAACACCCATAACGATTGTGATATCTTCATCAGATGCTGGTGCAGAAATGATGACTTTCTTAGCGCCTGCTTCTAAGTGTTTCGCAGCGTCAGCACGCTTAGTGAAACGTCCAGTTGATTCAACAACTACTTCTACGCCAAGGTCGCCCCAGCCAAGTTGAGCTGGATCTCTTTCAGCAAGTACTTTCACTTTGTGGCCGTCAACTACAAGGTAGTCACCGTCAACTGTGATTTCTTCGTTCAATGTTCCGTGAACTGTATCATATTTTAAAAGGTGTGCAAGCATGTTTGCATCAGTTAAATCGTTAACTGCAACTACTTCCACATTAGGGTTCTTCAATGCCGCGCGGAAAACTACGCGTCCAATACGTCCAAATCCGTTAATACCAACTTTTACTGCCATGAGTATTTCCTCCTTTAATTCCTATAAAAGGTGTTGTTTATATTAAGGTGTTACCCTTGTAACAATGTTTTGGCGGCTCCTTCATCCGTCACCAAAATGGTAGAGGAAGGTGCCTGTTTCATATAGGCCCTGATTGCCTTTGCCTTCGACTGTCCTCCGGCAACCGCAATGATATTGCCTATACTCGCGAGATCATCCAGCTGAAGGCCGATCGTCTGCACTTTGTGGACGATTTCACCCTCTTCATTGAAATAATAGCCAAATGCCTCGCCGACTGCTTTTCCATCGAGGATTTTCTGCAAATCCTCGGCGCTGGTATTGCGGCGTTCCGCCATTGTAATAGCGTCTCCAATACCATGTAAAACCATGCTCGCTGATTTCACTAAATTCCATACTTCGTAAATCAGCGGTTCTTTGATGAAGGACTTGTAAACTTCAGTGCTGACCTGGTCCGGTACATAAAAGACCCGATTGCGGGAATTCGTATTGTCCGCCATGATCGCGCAAACCGTGTTTGCCTGGTTCTTGACGTCCTCGCCGATTCCGCCCCTTGCCGGCACGAACAGCAAATCCTTTTCGCCAAAGTCGGGAGTCAGACTCCCTGCCACAGCCGCCATCGTCGAGCCTCCGGTTACAGCAATGATATTCTTGCTTTGGAGGAGCTCTTTCATGCTATCGGCTGTCGCACGCCCCAGCTCGCTTTTCACCCATGGCGATCGGTCGCTGTCCCCAGGGACTATGATGACCTTGCGGATGCCCATGCGCTTTTCGAGCTGCTGCTCTAATGTGTTTATACCCATTATGTCCCGCATTACTCTATCAAGACTTTCCAGTATATCTTTTCCCTCATGTGTCAGTGTCATTCCCGAAACCGACATGGAAATCAGATTCTGGTCTTTCAAAAACTCTACCTCAGAACGCAAAACCCGTTCAGTCAAGTTGAGGCTGACTGAGAGATTTCTCCTGCCAACTGGCTGCATCACGTTTATGTATTGGAGGATGAGGTATCGTTTTTGCATAACTTGCAATAAATCGGGTAATATTCTTTTTTGAATATCAATGAGCGAAAAGTCCATGTTGATATTCTCCTTTTAAAGTGATGGACGTTAAATGTCCCGCCAAGACATATTATGTCCCACTCGCGGTAAAAAAAATCACCCCTGCTACAATTTTCATTCTAACAGGAGTGAAAACCTTAATCAACCAATAAACTCAAGCTTTTTTCGTGAAAACGCTTCACTTATGAACTTTTTGTTAATGATTCCGTATTGAAGCTCCTCGCCGTCCAATTCGATGACCGGAATCATGATTCCATATTTCTCGACAAGCTCGTCGTCAAGATCGATATTGATTTCTTCTATTGTATAATTCCAATTTTGCTGGAGTTCTTCAAGAATCTCCCGCGCAGTCTCGCACAAATGGCAGCGCGGACGGGAGTATAGTTTGACTGTTTTTATCATTTTCGGCTCCTTTGATTGAGTGGGATTTGGTATTATACGCAAATACAAAATTGATATTGAAGTATTATTCGCTATAAAGTTCAATCGAACCGTTTCCGTTTAGAAGAGGACGGAATCCCAAGCTGATCACGGTATTTCGCTACCGTTCTCCGCGAAACGACCATCCCTTCACGATCCTCGAGCATTTCAACAATCGCCTGGTCGGAAATCGGCTTTCTTTTGTCTTCTTCCTTAATATAGTTCCCGATTGCCGCCTTGACTGTTTGAGATGAAGCCTGGTCGTTCTCGGTGGTGGCAATTCCACTTGTAAAGAAGGATTTCAATTCATAAGTTCCGCCTGGTGTCTGCATGTATTTTTCACGGACAGTCCGGCTGACGGTTGATTCGTGGATCTCGAGTTCATCCGCGACCTCCCTCATCGTCATCGGGTACAGGTGCGAAGGCCCTTTCAGGAAAAAGCCCGGCTGTTTTTCGATGATTTTCAGCGACACCTTCATCAATGTTTCTTTCCGTTGCTCAAGGCTGCGCCGGATCCACTGGTAATCCCCCTGCTTTTCCTGGAGGAATTTATTGACTTCCTGATCCTTATGTTGTGATAACTGCTGGTAATAGCCATCGTTAAAAGAGACTTTCGGAATCAAGGCATCATATACACTTACGGATAGCTCTTCTCCTTCACGCTTCACCACTACATCTGGAATAATATAGGCCGGCTTTCCACGCTGAAACGAAGATCCTGGTTTTGGGTTAAGCTTCTGGATCTCGTCATGAACCTTTTGGATATCCTTCAATTCTATATTTAGCATTTTCGCGAGCGCTTTCCACTTTTTTTCCGCGAAGAGAAGGAAGTGGTCACGAATGATCGTAATTGCCAGCTGATTGGCTGGTGTCCGTTTCTGCCTTGTCAGCTGAAGCAGGAGGCACTCCTGAAGGTTACTGGCCGCAATTCCGGCGGGATCCAATGATTGCAGCTTAAAATAGGCGGAATCAATGAATTCTTCATCCACACCAAACCTTTTTGCAAGATCATCACGATCCATCTTCAGGTAACCGTTTTCATCTATGTTTTCAATCAACACTGGTAAAATCAATTTCTCTTCAGGTGATGCTTTTAAGGAATTTAGCTGGGCATGAAGGTACTCTTCAAGCGTTTCGCTCTCGCCAGAACCAATTTGTTCGATCAAATTTTTCTGGTCCCGTTCGAACGTCCTTTTTGTCGTCTTCCTCTTACGATCCATATTCGAATCAAAAGGAGTGATATTTTTAAAGTCTACTTGCAATAGGGGGTTTTCCATCGATTTAGCTTCAAGAAACGCCGCAAGTTCCTGCGCTGAATACTGCAAGAGCGCAATTGCCTGGGTCAACTCCTGGGTCATCGCCAATTTTAACGTCTGTTTTTGAAACAATCCAGCTTTCATATCCACCTAAATCACCCCTGCCCTCATTTTACATGATAAACATGGTTTGGAGTAGGGAAAGAATTTGGCATTGGCAATCAGGAGCTGAGCTATATGTGTTCATAATCAAGACTTAATACGGATTAACCTATGTATTTTACTCATAAACAACCAGCAAAGCAGCAACTGGAAAAATTATTCTCTTAAAGAGTCCCGATAATTGCACAAGCAGAGAATAGAATTGCGTAATCCAATCAAATTATTGCACAAAACCCAGACGCAATTGCGTAAACATCAAGAGTAATTGCACAATATCCCAAATTAAGGGGAAATAACCCGCTTTATAAAATAAAAACAGCTTCCAAGGAACTCGGAAAATTCATCTGAGTACCTTGAAAGCCATTAACACTAAATATTTACGCCCTCGGCAGGAATCGAACCCACATCTCAAGAACCGGAATCTTACGTGCTATCCGTTGCACCACGAGGGCATGATTGAAGTTAGCGTTACGCTTACCTATTATAGGGCAAGTCTGGATGGTTTGCAAGAATGATTTTTTGCCAGCACCGCGGGCCGTTAGTTTAAAATTGGCAATCTTGGGTAAGATGGATACGGTACAGCAAATTGGAATATACATTATTGTCGAACAGTTTATGCAGGCTTAGCAAGCGATTCGTTTGACCTTTATTGACCATGCGTGTATCATTAAACTACATAGGTATTCTGGCAAACGAACCAGTTTATGCCAGCCTGCAATCTGCCTTTCAGAGGGCAGTCATTTGCTTTTAAAAAGGACTGCAATGCCTTTATTAAAGCATTGAAATGATCTTACGTTAAAGGAGGAAAACAAACATGAACTTGATTCCTACAGTTATTGAACAAACGAATCGGGGCGAAAGGGCATATGACATTTATTCCCGCCTTTTAAAGGATCGCATCATTATGCTGGGAAGCGGCATTGATGACAATGTTGCCAACTCAATCGTAGCCCAGCTGCTTTTCCTGGAAGCTGAAAATCCGGAAAAAGACATTTCCATCTACATCAATAGCCCGGGCGGCAGTATCACTGCCGGTATGGCAATCTACGATACTATGCAGTTCATCAGGCCAGATGTACAGACAATCTGTATCGGTATGGCTGCATCCATGGGTGCATTCCTTCTGGCTGCCGGAACTAAAGGCAAGCGTTATGCACTTCCAAACGCGGAAGTCATGATCCATCAGCCACTTGGCGGTGCACAGGGACAGGCGACTGAAATCGAAATCGCTGCGAAGCGCATCCTTTTCCTTCGTGAAAAGCTGAATGGTATCCTATCTGAGCGTACTGGCCAGCCGCTTGAAGTCATCGCGAAAGATACGGACCGCGACAACTTCATGACAGCTGAGCGTGCGAAGGAATACGGTCTTGTCGACCAGATCATCACTCGCAACGTACTGGAAGAAAAAAAGGATAAATAATCGCAATAAAAACTCGCTCTTTACACGGAGCGAGTTTTTTTGCGTTCTTTTCAGAAACCTTGTTAGATCAATTTTCGTTCTGGATGTATTCAGCCAGCTTTGCTACGGCTTCTTCTTCGTCATTTCCTTCCGCGATCAGGTTTACTGATGCTCCGGCACTTACCGCAAGGCTCATCAATCCCATGATGCTTTTCGCGTTTACCTTTTTGCCATCCTTCTCTAGAAAGATATCGGATGAGAACCTGTTTGCTTCCTGAACGAATAATGCAGCAGGGCGTGCTTGCAGCCCAGTTTTCAATTTGACTTCCACCTGTTTTTCCACCATTGCTTTTCCTCCTCTAACCCTATTTATTTATGATTTGCCCGGCACGCAGTTTATCTGCTATCTCATCAATTTTTCGCAGCCGGTGATTGATTCCTGATTTGCTGATCGTCCCTCCGCTGACCATTTCGCCAAGCTCCTTGAGGGTGACATCCTGGTAATCGACGCGAAGCTGGGCAATTTCCCTCAGCTTCTCCGGTAAAATTTGCAGGCCTACTGTATCCCTTATAAATCGGATATTCTCAACCTGCCTCAATGCGGCGCCGATCGTTTTATTCAAGTTGGCCGTTTCACAATTCACCAGGCGGTTGACCGAGTTCCTCATATCCCGGACAATCCGGATATCCTCGAATCGGAGCAATGCATTATGCGCCCCGACAATCGTCAAAAACTCGGTGATCTTCTCCGCCTCTTTCAGATAGGTGATGAAGCCTTTTTTTCGTTCCAGTGTTTTGCTGTTCAGTCCAAAGGTGTTCATCAACTCACATAATGAATTATTATGTTCCTGGTACATCGAGGCGATCTCAAGATGGTAGGAGGATGTTTCCGGATTGTTCACCGAACCTCCCGCCAGGAAAGCCCCTCTTAAATAAGAACGCTTACAACATTTCTTTTTCACCAATTCCTGTGAAATTTCATAGTTAATTTCAAAGCCTTCTCCTAAAATCTTTAAATCCTCCAGAATTTCCCTGGCAGATTCCTTCAGGCGGACAATATAAACATTGTTTTTTTTCAGCCGCATCTTCTTTCGCACCAAAAGCTCCACCTGTACCTGATAGCTTTTCTTGATCAGGGTATAGATTCGCCTGGCAATCGCGGCATTTTCAGTCTGTACGTCTACGATGAGTTTGCGATTAGAGAAGGAAAGGGAACCATTCATCCGGATTAAAGCGGACAGTTCCGCATTGGCGCAGCAGTCCTTCACCTCAATATTCGTGAGTTCTTTTTTAGTTTCCGAAGCGAACGACACCTCTTCACCCCCTGGTTATATGGTGCTGGCGCCATTATTCATGCAAGCACAGCAGCTGTCTTTTTTTATCTTTCTTACCGAGACAAACGCTTGCATCCTATATTTACGCGTTATACCTCTTTTTGGTTTCATCTATTATCATAGAATATAAAATTTCTGAAACTTTTTTTGTATCATGCCTGATTACATTGCCATCCAGCTCTGCAATTTCATCCTGGACGACCTCGACTCCTAAAGAATTCAGCCGGTCCAGATCAAAAACGACAGGCTGGGCAAGCTCTTCCTTGTAACGCAGCTCGACATCTGGAGGGATGGTCTCACTGTTCACCAGTATCGTATCGATAAAAGCACAATCCATATGATCATAGATCGCTTTGATATGGTCACTTGCCGCAAAATCATGCGTCTCCCCCGCCTGGGTCATCAGATTGCAGATATATACTTTGCGCGCCGTCGCCTTGCACACTTCCTTGCCAAGCTTCTTCACGAGCAGGTTTGGCAGGATGCTAGTATATAAGCTCCCCGGTCCAATGACGATCAAATCTGCTTCCCTGATCGCCTGCAGTGTCTCAGGCAGTGGCTTTACGCCTTCAGGATTCAGGAAAACCCGTTTGATTCTTTTTCCGGAGTAAGGAATTTTCGATTCGCCCCTGACAATGCTGTCATCCTCCATCACCGCATTCAGCATGACACTCCTGTTTGCTGCCGGCAGGACTTTTCCGTGGACATTCAGCACCTTGCTCATCTCCTGAATCGCATGAACGAAATTGCCGGTAATCGACGTCATCGCAGCAAGGATCAGGTTGCCAAGCGAGTGGCCCGATAACTCATTGGATGTATTGAAGCGATGCTGGAACATTTCCTCGATCAGCGGCTCGACATCCGATAGCGCAGCCAGGACATTCCTGATATCGCCAGGTGGAGGAATCTGCATATCTTCCCGCAGGCGGCCCGAACTTCCGCCATCATCAGCCACTGTGACAATCGCAGTGATGTCGACCGGATGCTTCTTCAAGCCCCGGAGCAGGACTGGGAGGCCTGTTCCACCTCCGATGATGACGATTCTTGGCAGTCCATCTGTCATCATGTCGTAAGTCCCTTCCTTTTTTCGATATCACGGTGTGTCACGCGGGTATGATAGTCTTTCTCGAAGTACTTGGCGATATGTTCAGCGAGAGCGACGGACCGGTGCTGGCCTCCCGTGCAGCCGATGGCGATGATGAGCTGCGCTTTTCCTTCCCGCTTATAATGCGGAAGCATGAAGCTCAAAAGGTCTGTCACCTTTTCAAGGAACTTGGATGTCTCGTTCCATTTTAAAACGTATGTCGACACCTCTTCATCAAGACCAGTTTTTGGACGCATATGATCAATATAATGCGGATTTGGCAAAAAACGGACATCGAAAACGAGATCGGCATCGATCGGGATTCCATGCTTGAACCCAAACGACATCACGTTCACGGTAAAAATCGTCTTCTTGTTTACTGAGAATTCCTCAAGGATTTTTTCCCTGAGGTCCTTTGGTTTCATTCCTGTTGTTTTATAAATAATCTGCGCTCTGCCCTTCAGTTCTTCCAGCAGCTCGCGTTCAAGCTGGATGCCTTCAAGCGGCAAGCCTGATGGAGCAAGCGGATGCGAGCGTCTCGTTTCTTTGTAGCGGCGGACGAGTGTGGAGTCATCTGCGTCAAGGAACAGCACCTGCGGCGTTACCCATGAAGTTTCAGCCAGTTCATCAAGCGCCTTGAACAGAGAGTCAAAGAATTCGCGTCCCCGCAAATCCATGACAAGTGCCACCTTATTCATTTTTGTGCCAGATTCCTTCATTAACTCAAGGAATTTTGGCAGCAATGTCGGCGGCAGATTGTCGACACAGAAAAAGCCAAGGTCCTCGAAGCTCTGGATTGCGACCGTTTTCCCCGCGCCTGACATACCTGTTATGATGACGAGTTGGGTATCAGTTGAACCGGTACTCATTTCTCTTCCCCCTGTAAAATTAGTGTTTAAGCCTTTTTCGTATTGCAATTGTCCAAAAGGCAGTCGCCAATACGAAAACAGCCCTTATTTATCGTATCAATTCGGATCGAGCCTATAGCTGATCAGCTCGAAATCCGGTGTATAAGTAAAAGTGCCATAGATGATTCCTTGTCCATGGATCATATATTCAAGAATATGATAGTCCCCTGCTGCCATTGGCAGGTCCTTGATGTCGTCAAGCTCATGCCAGGAGATGGTGCCTTCCTCTGATACATCGAGATTGATCCCATCTGCCTCAGTGGCATAAAAAGTGAACATCATCCACTCCGAAACCACCTGATCATCTTCCTTGATGACGAATGTAAAAATCCCTTTGATCTGCGGATTCCGCAGGTAAATCCCTGTTTCTTCACGGAATTCCCTTATACAGGAATCTTTGACAGTCTCACCTGGTTCCATCTTACCGCCAGGAGCCACCCACCAATTGCGGCGAGGCTTCTGCAACAGCAAAATCTTATCTTCCTTCACCAAAACACAATTCGTGACGCGCTGCATTCAATCCACCTCTTCATCTATACGCGCAAGCAAAGACCCGACAAAAAAAGCGGTACACCTGCACATCTTTAACTTGTTTCTCATTTTAATGGATTCCGGACACATAATCCTTTTAGCAAACTTTCCTCTGAAACAGCCTTACGTCATTTGCCGGACTTTTTATTCTTTCCATTATACTATTTTTAGTTTTTACCCACAATGAATAGGAAAATGATATTTTTGACAAGAAAAGTTCTTTTTAGGGAGTGGACTAGTTTTCGTGAGGTGTAATGATTATACGCCGCAAAAATTTCCCAATATCAAAAGGTGTTATATTCGCTTGCAACAGCCTGTTTCATTTTTATGTATAAAAAAAGAGCACAGGATAACCTGTGCCGTCAAAGGATTATATTTTTAAAAGGGGGTCAATTTCTATTTCTATAATACCCCACGATTGTTTCACTACTGTTACAGAAGAATTAATAAATAATTACTTTTTGTTAATTTATGCCGCAGTGTGATGTTTTTACCATTTAGAAGGAAAATAAAAGCCCGCCGATTCATTGCGGCGGGCCTGTCAATTGTATGTTAAGCGTTCGCTTTCAGTTCCTCGATCAATTCTTCAACATAATGCTGGGCGTTTTGAGCAGCGATACTTCCGTCGCCTGTTGCTGTCACGATTTGGCGCAGTGTTTTTTCACGGATGTCGCCAGCTGCGAAAATGCCAGGGACTTTCGTTTCCATCTGTTCGTTCGTTTCGATATAGCCACTGCTGTTTGTGATTCCGAGGCTTTCGAACGGCTTTGTCAATGGAACCATTCCGATGTAGATGAATATGCCATCAGCCGGGAACTCCTGTTCAGCGCCATCTTGTGTCGATACAAGAGTCACGCTGCCTACTTTGCCATCTTTGTCATTGATTTGCTTGACTGTATGGTTCCAGATGAAATCAATTTTGTCATTGGCAAAGGCGCGGTCCTGAAGGATTTTTTGCGCACGAAGCTCGTCACGACGGTGAACGATCGTCACTTTTGAAGCAAAGCGAGTCAGGTAAACACCCTCTTCAACAGCGGAGTCTCCGCCGCCGACGACAACAAGTTCTCTGTTTTTAAAGAATGCGCCATCACAAACCGCACAGTAGGAAACGCCGCGGCCGCCAAGCTCCTGCTCGCCAGGGATGCCAATCTTCTTGTACTCCGCACCAGCCGAAATGATGATCGAGCGGGCTTTGTATTCCTTGTTGCCAGCCTTGATGGTTTTATATTCCTTGCCATCGATGACTTCTTTCACATCACCGTATGCATATTCTGCTCCGAATTTTTTCGCATGGTCAAACATTTTAGTTGAAAGCTCTGGCCCAAGAATGTGGTCAAAGCCTGGATAGTTCTCAACTTCTTCTGTATTCGCCATCTGGCCGCCCGGCACGCCGCGCTCAAGCATCAGTGTCGACAAGTTCGCGCGTGAAGTATAAACTGCAGCCGTCATTCCTGCCGGTCCGGCACCGATGATGATGACGTCATAAATTTTCTCTTCTGACATGGTGTACAACTCCTTTGAATATCATAATCCGCTAATTTCCGTAATCCATTCGGAAATAGTATTTCCTGCATAAACATATCCTATAAAACAAGAAGCATATAGTCCAAAAATATGCTTGACGGGGTAACAGGTTCCCTGGATTTACGAAATTACTTAAAACGGGCTTTATACCAATAAGATTCTCATTTTTTATGAATATTGAGGACTGGTTTACGGACAAGGGGCCTGAAGAAATATTGACAATTTTGTGAAGAATGTTATGATAATTCACAGAAAATAAATTCAATAGAAATTTTTACCTGCTAGGGGAGCCTTTGGTTAAGGCTGAGATTAAAGTGAAACTTTAAGACCCTTTGAACCTGATCTGGATCATACCAGCGTAGGGAAGTGGAGTATCTGGAGCGGTATGCTTTTATTTTACTGCCAATACAGCCACTTTCTGCCTGCAGAAAGTGGCTTTTTTATTGGAAAAAATCAGCATCCTAAGCCGGCAGGATGCTGAAAAATCACTTACCAGGAGGTTGTTATGTCTACTTTTACACAGATGATCCGTCAAGAAGCAAGTGCAATTTGGGAAGCAAACCTGCACCATCCATTCGTTCAAGGAATTGCAAAAGGAACCTTGCCGATTGAAAACTTTCGTTACTATGTCTTGCAGGATTCCTATTACCTATCTCATTTTGCCCGCATCCAGGCCATTGCCGCTTCAAGGGCCGAGGAATTATCCATTACGGCAAAAATGGCTGCCCATGCACAGGGTACTTACCAGGCTGAGCTGAGCTTGCATGAAGGATTCATGGGCCAGCTCGGAGTTACCAAGGAAGAACTCCAAAGCTTCAGGCCAGCACCCACTGCATATGCCTATACCTCCCATCTTTACAGGGTGGCCGCATCAGGAAGCCTGGGGGAAATCATCGCCGCCCTCCTTCCCTGTTACTGGATTTATTACGAAATTGGAGAGAGGATGAAGCACGCGGCCCCAGGGACACCTATATACCAGGAATGGATTGGCGCGTACGGAAGTGACTGGTTTAGTGAACTGGTAAACGAGCAGCTCAGTCTTCTTGATTCCATCTCCGAAAGTGCATCTGAAAAAGAAAAAGAAAAGATGAAGCAGCACTTTTTATACAGCTGCCATTATGAGCTTAAGTTCTGGGAAATGGCCAGCACGCTTGAAGGCTGGTCAATAAACAATAATAAAACGGCTGTCCAGTAAGCTGGAAATCAGCAAGGGAGAAGAAAAATGTCCAGATTAAAATTAACAGATATTTTAGTTACCGTCGTCATTTCCATTGCATTTGGCCTTGTCTATAAAATTTGGGGGCCTCTCTACTATGCGCTGAAACCGCTGGGGTTCCATCTTGATCAATTCATCTATGGAATGTGGTTCATCGCTGCCATTGTCGCGTTTCTCGTAATCCGCAAGCCTGGTGTGGCCCTGCTTGCCGAGGTGGCCGCTTCATCTGGGGAATTCCTGATGGGCTCTGAATGGGGGCTTGAGGTACTGATCTATGGCTTTATCCAGGGATTGTTTGCGGAATTGGTTTTGATGGCTTTTGGTTATAAGCGATCCGGAGTGATTGTTGTAAGCCTTGCCAGTATAGCAGCATGCACAGGTTCATTGATGATGGACTTTTACAAAGGATATATCGAAGACCTGGCCGCATGGAACCTTGCGTTATTGATTTCCATGAGAGCTGCTGGTTCCATTGTGTTCTCCGGTCTGCTGGCACTGGGAATTGCAAGAGCCCTTGAGCGAACAGGCGTTACAAAAATCCTTAGGCCCGCTTCTCAAGATGACTTTGATACTTTGAGCCAATAACAGGAGTGATTGGATGCCAATAATATCTTCATTTGAAAAGCTGAGACTAAAGTTTCCTGGCACGAAAAAACTTCTTTTCGAGGATTTGTCCTTATCATTTAAAAAAGGAGAAAAAGTGCTCTTACTTGGTCCTTCAGGCTGCGGCAAGTCGACTTTGTTACAGGCACTTTCTGGTTTGATTCCAAATTCCATTGAGGTACCAATCAAATTTGACCGCTGCACCTACCCTGATTCCTGGGGATTTGTCTTCCAGGATCCAGACACTCAGTTCTGTATGCCATATGCTGATGAAGAAATTGCCTTTGTACTGGAAAACCTTCAAGTCCCTAGAGAACAGATGCCCAAAAGGATTTCCGAGCTCCTGTCACTAGTAGGTCTTGACCTTAATGACTCACATTCAAGGATCCATACATTCTCAGGCGGCATGAAGCAGCGGCTGGCGATTGCATCTGTGCTTGCCATTGACCCAGAGGTCCTGTTCTTTGACGAGCCAACCGCGATGCTCGATTCTGAAGGAACAAAAAAAATCTGGGAAACGGTAAAGAAGATATCAGCTGATAAGACAGTAATCATTGTCGAGCATAAAATCGAGCATGTAATCGACTTCATTGATCGGATCATCTTATTTGATGCAGCAGGAACCATTATAGCAGATGGCAGACCTGAATCTGTTTTTAATTCTTATAGGACTGAGTTCGAGAAATATGGAATCTGGTTTCCGGGAGTATGGGACCAGTACAAAGCGACAGCGCCCACTTATAAAACAACAGATTTCCAGATTAAGAGGGAATTATTTTTAGAAAACTTTAAGGGTTTCCGAAATAAAGAAACCAAGATCAAGATTAAGCATGCCGAAGCAGAGTCTGCCGACTGGATTGCGGTAACTGGCAAAAATGGAGCCGGAAAAAGCACATTGCTTTTATCACTCATTCAACTGCTGAAAACGTCCGGGACTTACCAGGTAAACGGACGAAATATTACCAGAAATAAGGACATCTCCAGCGAGGCCGGTTTTGTTTTTCAAAACCCTGAACTCCAATTCGTTGCAAATACGGTTTTTGACGAGCTTGCGATTACTTTCCGGCAAAAACATGATGGAGAAGAATTGATTGAGAAAAAGGTTTCCGAGCTGTTGATGCTGTTCAATCTCGCGAATCAAAGGGATCTTCATCCTTACCAGTTATCGATGGGCCAAAAGCGGCGGCTTAGTGTTGCAACAGCTGTTGCCCAAAATCCTGCTATCCTTCTTCTTGATGAGCCGACTTTTGGCCAGGATTCAAAAAATACATTCGCTGTCCTTGAACTTTTAGAAAGCTACCGGAAAAGCGGGCACATCATTATTATGGCAACGCATGACAGGCAAATCATCCAGCACTTTGCCACAAAGGTCTGGAATGTGATTGACAGTGAAGTGGTGGTTAAAGAAGCTAAAATACCAACTGCAGCGGAGGCCGGCCATGCCTATTCAATTTGACAATAAAATGACGTGGCTTCATAGAATCAACCCGAGCGTGAAATTATTGGGGCTTGCCTGTCTGTTTGTTGTGGTTCTGTTCATCCATAACCTGAACGTGATGGTCCTCTTTGCACTTGGACCTGCCATATTGTTTCTCTTTTTCACAGGTCACCCTTTCAAGCGGATCTTGCTCTTCTCCATCCCTTTCCTGCTGATTTTCCTATCGACCTCTTCGTCGATGATCCTGTTCGGGAAAGGGGAATCGACTCTATTCAAATGGGGCTTGATCCATATTACCGAGGAAAGTCTATACAGGGGGATACACCTGGGATTCAGGGCACTCATTTATGCAATGCTTGGTCTCACCTTTGCCCTGACAACTAGTCAGGTCCTGCTTTTCTATTCATTGATGCAGCAGCTTAAGCTGAACCCGAAATATGCATACAGCTTCATGGCAGGAATCCGTTTGATTCCAATCATGATTGAAGAACTGACCACCATCAAATATGCAAGGACGGTTAGAGGAATCCAGAATACTTTTACTGTCAGAGGAATTTTGTCATCAATCAAAGGCTATTCGATTCCGCTTCTTTCCCAAAGCATACGCCGCGCATACAGAATTGCGGTGGCAATGGAAGCAAAGCGGTTCACGGACAGCAGAAAGCGGACCTATTATTACCAGACTGGCTTTTCAAGGTACGACTTGATTTTCATTGCCTATTTCGCACTATTTTTGTCGCTTGTCATTTTTATTTCCGGGCATTATCCGCTTTTCCCTGTTGTCGATGTCCGGTCATTATAATACAGGAGCTGTTTTAATGGCCAATCGTTGTGCTCAACAAGCCAAACACCTGGAGGAAGGTGGATAAATGAAGAAACAATTGCATGTCCTATCCGACGGAAAGCTTTCATTAAAAGAATTTGCCGACATTGCCGGTAAAATCAACCCATTCATCGACAGGTTTCATTTGCGTGAAAAAGAGCTCACCGCAAAGGAGATTGCCGTTGGAGTCGAAATGCTGATTAATAATGGGATACCTTCCGAAAAAATAGTAGTCAATGATCGAGCAGATGTCGCCTGGTCCTATAACACCTGCGTCCAGCTCGCATATCACAGCCTTCCAATCCACCTTGTCAAACAACACTTCCCGGGGATTACAGCTGGCTGTTCCGTTCATTCATACAATGATGCTCTTAAAGCAGTAAAGAGTGGTGCGGACTTCCTTCTTTATGGGCATATTTTTGAGACTCCTTCCAAAGAAGGATTACCGGGGAAAGGCCTTCACGAACTGGCATCGATAACAGAAATGGTGGAGGTTCCGGTAATTGTCATAGGCGGCATTAAGCCTGAAAACGTCGAATTGGCCTTATCGGCCGGAGCAGATGGAGCAGCAGTGATGTCAGGGGTTCTTCAAGCAGAGGATCCCTTCCACGCTGCCTGGTGCTATTCACAAATAATCCATCAAGGAGGTCGTTTACATGAAAAAGATCTATGATGTCATTGTAGTTGGCGGGGGCATCAATGGCTGTTCGATTGCCTATCAATTAGCAAAAAGAGGCAGAAGTGTCGCCGTCTTAGAAAAAGGACGGCTTGCTGGCAAAGCATCAGGAGCAGCAGCCGGGATGCTGGGAGCCCAAACAGAACTCACCGATGATGGACCACTGTTCCAATTTGCCAGAAAAAGCCGCGCTATGTTCCCTGATTTGGCAAGAGAGCTTGAAGATCTTACGGGCGTTCATATCGGCTTACAAAATAGAGGCATGTACAGGGTGGCTGCGACTGAAAAGGAAGCCCTTGGATTAAAGACATTGATTGAGTTTCAGACAAAATCTGGCGCAATTGCCAAATGGCTGACCATCCAAGAATTAATGGAACGTGAGCCTAAAGTTTCAAGCAGCTTGCTTGGAGTGATGTTTATTCCGGATGACGGTCATGTGGATGCGCGGGAGTTGACCATTGCCTTCGCTAAGGCAGCCAGGATGAACGGAGCAGAATTTTACGAGTTTACGAGTGTTAATGATTTGATTCTTGAGAAAGAGAAAGCACATGGCATCCAAACGGACCTGGGTCCCGTTTATGCAGAGTCAGTTGTTATCGCAACAGGCGCGTGGAGTCCTTTTTTAATAAAGAAAACCGGCCTAACTCTTCCGATTTCCCCTGTAAAAGGAGAATGTTTATCAGTGCTTACAAATAAGCAGCTTATCAGTGGAACCGTCTTCTCTCATGGATGCTATATCGTTCCTAAGAAATCCGGGAGGCTTATTATCGGTGCGACCGTCAAACCAGACACATTTGATGAAAGGGTGACACTGGACGGAATTTCAACCCTTATGGAGAAGGCTAAGCACCTTGTGCCGGGGATCGCCGAATGCGAATTGGAGCACGCTTGGACAGGGATTCGACCGCTTTCCGAAGATGGTTTGCCTTTTCTGGGAGAGCACCCATCGTACCGTAATTTATATATAGCAGCCGGCCATTTCCGGAATGGAATTTTGCTGTCGCCAGCTACCGGGGAATTGATCGCTGATTTGATGGATGGGAAAACGAAAGATTCTGGTCCCTTTCAGCTGTCACGCATAAACATCTCCGTAAGAGCATGAAAGGAGAATGATCATGGAGCTTATCATAAACGGGGAAGCTATTAATATTCCAGACCATATTAAAACAGCAGCTGCCCTATTAAACTATTTTCAACTTGAAGACAAGGTGTTAATCGTCGAATGGAATGAAGCCATTTTAGAAAAAAGCGCGCATTACGATACAACACTCTGTGCTGGTGACCGAATTGAAATCGTACATTTTGTAGGAGGCGGATGATCATGCTGAAAATCGGACCATATGAATTTAACTCTCGTTTATTGCTGGGAACGGGGAAATACCCTGACTTTGATATCCAAAGGAAAGCTGTAGAGGAATCAGGCACAGAGGTGCTTACTTTTGCTGTTCGGCGCATGAATATATTCGAGGCAAACCAGCCTAATTTTATAGAGCAGCTAGATTTAAAGAAATACAAGCTCCTTCCTAATACAGCAGGAGCCAAGACCGCAGAGGAAGCTGTCCGGATTGCGAGACTCTCCAAAGCCTCAGGGCTTTGTGACATGGTGAAGGTTGAGGTCATCGGCTGTGACAAAACTCTTCTCCCTGACCCGGTCGAAACACTAAGAGCTTCAGAAATCCTGTTAAATGAAGGATTTATCGTGCTTCCTTACACCTCGGACGATGTTGTTCTGGCAAGGAAACTGCAGGAGCTCGGCTGCCATGCCGTCATGCCCTGCGCTTCGCCGATCGGCTCAGGACAGGGAATCATCAACCCTCTTTATCTGAAATTCATTATTGAGCAGGCAACAGTTCCGGTGATTGTCGACTCCGGGATTGGCAGTCCCGCAGATGCGGCTGCCTCCATGGAACTGGGAGCGGATGGTGTCTTGCTGAATACGGCCGTGTCTTCAGCAAAGGATCCGGTAAAAATGGCAAAGGCTATGAAACTCGCAGTGGAGGCGGGAAGATTGGGATTTGAAGCAGGAAGAATGGCAAAAAAACAATACGCTGCCGCAAGCAGTCCTGCAGAAGGGATGATCTTTAGTTGACCAGCCGATACTCCCGCCAGGAATTATTTGCACCAATCGGCAAAGAAGGCCAGAAAAGACTTCATAGCACGCATGTCTTAATCATTGGTGCAGGTGCTCTTGGTTCCGCAAATGCAGAACTCCTTGCAAGAGCTGGAATCGGGAAACTGACCATTGCTGACAGGGATTATGTGGAATGGAGCAATCTTCAGCGGCAACAGCTTTATTGTGAAGCGGATGCTCTGGAAAGAATGCCCAAAGCAGCGGCGGCTGCCAGAAGGTTAAGAGCGATTAATTCGGATGTTGCAATCATCCCCCATATAGCTGATGTCGGAGCTCAGGAACTGGAACAGTTAATCAAGGGTGTAGATTTGATCATCGACGGTACTGATAACTTTGAAATTCGCCTGATGATCAACGATATATCACAAAAGCATAAGATCGCTTGGATTTACGGGGGCTGTGTCGGCAGCTACGGCCTCAGCTTTACGATACTTCCGGGGAGTACTCCCTGCTTGAACTGCCTTTTGGAGTCAATGCCATTGGGAGGAATTACCTGTGATACCGCGGGGGTGATACAGCCTGCTATTCAGATGGTAGCCGCCCATCAATCAGCAGAAGCGTTAAAGATATTGACAGGTGACATCGATGCTCTGAACCGCAAACTTGTTTCATTCGATGTCTGGAAAAACCAGTTTCGAACCATTAACGTCTCCTCCCTGAAAAAAGCATCGTGTCCTTCTTGCGGAGAAGAACAGACTTATCCGTATCTCTCTTATGATAACCAGACCAAGGCGGCCGTGCTTTGCGGAAGGGATACAGTTCAAATCAGGCCGGGGACAATCCAGACAAGGAATCTCGACCATTTGGAGACGACCCTGACAGGACAAGGATTCAAAACAAAGCGCAACCCCTACCTGCTTTCTTTTCGAGTCGAATCCGCAAGATTGGTGGTTTTCAAGGACGGCAGAGTGTTCGTACATGGAATCAAAGACATATCCGAAGCTAAAATACTTTACCATCGTTATCTGAGTTAATTTTAGAAAAAGTCATAGCCAGCCCCGGCCATGACTTTTTTTGCATTTAAAACGCTCACCCTTCTATTACCTGGAAACATCACTTTTTGCATTTAAAAAAGCTAACCTTCATTCCCTGGGAATATCACATTTTACACTTAAAAAAGCTAACCCTTCTATTAAATAGATTGGTTAGCCTTTAGATTAAATGCTGTCTTCTTCGTGAAGAAACTCGCTTGCCATATTGATATATTTGGATAGCGTGGATACGGACAATCCGTATTTTTTCGCGACTGCCGCTTTTGTCGTCTGGATATTCCTCAGTTTATCCCAGAGGTAATCGACTGCTGCCGCCCATGCTTTCTTGTTTTTAAAATCGTAGCCTGCCTTTGCTGCCTGCTCGAATACCGAAAACCACATGATGTAGACGCCGGCTTCATTTTTGCCAATCGGCTGGTGGTGGTCGTACAATAGCTTCGCCGTTTCATGCGCGCCCTTTACTTCTTCTTCCTTGCTGCTCAATTTGCCGGAAGTTACATAGGCAAAATATGATTTTTCCATCTCGGTCATTTTATCCGTCGATGTATCTGCTGCGAGAATTTCTTTCTTTTTCGCGGATACAGATGTGAGGAATAACGCAAAAAGGCGTTCCTCCGGATAATCGCTGTTCAACTGGTTCAGAATCGCCGAAACCTGTGCTTCGAACTTCACGCCCGGTTTATCTGCCCAAGGCTCCATTCCGTCTTTTTCCGGGTTGAACTCTAGGACTTTTTTCCAGGCTGTCCGTGCGGTATTTTCTCTGCCGGTAAAATAGGACGAATGCGCCAGCCAGTAATAGAAAGCACCGTCGCCTTCAAAGCCTGTCTTCTGCAGCTTCTTCAGCCAGCGGTAAGCTAGTTCGTACTCGCCGACAAGCGCGAACGTGGCACCAAGCTTGAACTGGTGCTCAAAGTGTATCGGATGGATTTTTCCGAGTGAATCCTTAAGATCCTGGCCTTCCTTCTCCTGTCCCTGATAATGCGCGAACACAAGCGCATTGCAGAGCGCGTGCAGGTTCCCAGGATTCTGCTCGAGCACATCGTTCAGGATGTCGCGGGCCTTGACTGTTTCCCCAAGGTAAAAATACGCCAGCGCCAGGTTATTGTATGCCGACCAGTATTCCGGATACTCTTCGATTACCTCCTGGAAAATCTCAATCGCCCGTGGAAACTCCCCGGATTCGAGGTGGTTGCGCGCTTCCTCCTGCTTGACTATCAGGTCATCCTCTTCATAAAAATCCTCATCCATTTCTTCCGCTTCAAGCGTCAGCAAATCAAGAAGATCGTTCGCGTCCTCCGCGAACTCGCCGTCCTCGTTCACTTCCAGGTACAGATTCGCATGCCGGAACGCATCGCGGAACAGACCCAAATGAGCGTAGTTATTCGCCAGGAAGTAATGGCACTCTGCCATGTTTTCATCCAGTTCTTCGAGGACCAAGTGCAAAAGACGGTTCGATTGCTGATATTCACCCAATTCCGACTGCACGATCGCCAGCTGGCAAACAATCATCGGCTCGCCCGGCTCAAGATGCATCGCACGCCCGAAATACTTCTCAGCCCTCTTCAGATCCCGCTTGTGGAAAGCCTTGACCCCTTTGGCGAAGTAGTACTCACCAGTAGGAACGAAAGACAGCAATTGGCCTTTTTGCTTCGTTGCTTTAGAGTCTTTTCCCATGTGATCCTCCATTTATATTTTAGTAAAACTATATTCATTGAACCTTTTAAAAAACTATATCCATAAAGCCTAGTGGTTTGTATAAGAATACACATACAGTGTTTTATCGAAGCAACTTTAACTAATGTAGTATAACATACGGACAGAGGGTTCGAGAAGGTGTGGGAGTGAAATTGTGTGGGGAGGGTTTGATTTCTGTAGTTGTGCGAATTATTGGAAGTTGGACTCATTATGGTGTGTTGCATTTTTTATAAGCAGGTGGACTCCTTGGGTGAGCCGTTTTCCGGGAGTTGGTCGAATTATTGAGAAAAGTGATCGAATTATCGTGGAATGTGGTCGAAAAAATTAAAAATCCGCCAAATTAATCAAAAAAGTGGTCGAATAAATTTATTTTTCGCCAATAAATTTATATCTCTCTTAAAAAAGAAGGTGTATTGAAGGATGATATCGAATATAGAAGTAAAAATTTTAAGGAGTGATAGACTTTGATTGGCAAAACAAGAGAATATCCTAAAGAAATCATGATTTTAGAAGCCATAGTTAGGCGTTTTCCTCGAGATGACTTCAAAAAAGCAGAATTCGAGAGGAAGCTTTATCGAAAAAGGGCAGGTTACAAAGGGGAAAAGGCTCTGGATTACTTTTTAGAGCAAGTTGACCACTCTGAAATGGTGATTTTAAACGATTTAAGAATCCCGATCAACAGTACCCACTTCCAAATCGATACCCTCATAATCACCCCTTATTTTCTCCTCATCATCGATTCCAAAAATTACGCAGGAACGCTCATTTTCCTTCCAGAATTCAATCAGTTGATCAGAATCCAAAACGATATAGAAGAAGTCTTTCCCGATCCCATACTCCAGACAAAAAACCAGGCATATCAGTTAAAAACATTTCTTAAAAAGCATTCTATGACGCCTCCACCGATTGAATATCTTGTAGCGATCAGCAACACGCAGGCCATCATTAAAAACCCTACCAATGACAGGGAAGTCAGTTATAGAGTTTTCAGGTCCTCGAATGTTGCATTCAAGCTTCCTCTCTTCTACCAAAAGCATACCCAGTCCCTCCTTTCTAAAAATGACATAAAGAAAATCGCCAGACATTTAGTAAAGGCGCACGAACCATTGATTCCCGATCCAAAATCAATGAATCTTCCATTTAATAAGATGGTTAAAGGGGTCCAGTGCCCTGCCTGCGAGGCATTCGGTATGGATTACCATCAAGGGAAATGGACTTGCAAAAACTGCGGACATAAAACTGGGGATGCGCATATCCAGGCGTTGAGGGATTATTTCCTTATATTTGGCTCTTCAATTAATAGTAAGCAATTCCGCGATTTCACAAATGTGAAATCCTCTTCAACTGCAAAACGACTTCTTACATCCATGGATTTGAATTTTTTTGGCACTACCAAAGGCCGAACTTACTCCCCGGGAAAGAACTTCTTCGATTAATTGTTGACAGTAAAAACCCAGCGCATCTACTCTCCTGCGCCGGGCTTCTTCCTTTTATTCAATACACCAAGTACGTCTTTCAATGGCAGCTTTTGTTCCTGCAGCAGGACCATCAGGTGGTAGAGCAGGTCGGCGGCTTCCCACTTCAGTTCTTCGGGGTCGCGGTTTTTGGCGGCGATGATGACTTCGGCGGCTTCTTCGCCGACTTTCTTTAAAATCTTATCGACGCCTTTTTCGAACAGATAGGTGGTGTAGGCGCCTTCTGGCATGTCCTGTTCACGCTCCCGGATTGTTTTTTCCAATTCAAGCATGAAGGCGAAATCAGTTAAAGTTGTGTTTTCTGTGGACCTTTCGCCGATGAGACTCTCCGTAAAACAGCTAACCGCGCCTGTATGGCATGCTGGTCCGGCTGGTTCAACGAGAACGACGAGTGAGTCACCGTCACAATCGTATTTGATCTCGACGATTTTCTGGGTATTGCCGCTTGTTGCGCCTTTATGCCAGAGCTCCTGGCGGGAACGGCTGTAAAACCAAGTTTCGCGAGTTTCCAGCGTTTTGGAGAGCGATTCTTCATTCATATAGGCGACGGTCAGGACTTCGAGGGTGGAAGCGTCCTGAACAACGGCCGGAATCAGTCCATTGCTATCGAATTTCAAGTCTTCTATTTTCATCGTACAGTCACTCCTTTTTCGCGCAGATGGGATTTCACTTCTTTTACTGACGTTTCACGGTAGTGGAAAATCGAAGCAGCGAGGGCGGCATCTGCTTTTCCTTCAATAAATGCATCAACAAAATGGTCTGCATTCCCGGCTCCGCCTGAGGCAATGACCGGAACGGTTACCGCTTCACTCACAGCACGCGTCAATGCGAGATCAAAACCATTTTTTTCGCCGTCGCTGTCCATGCTTGTCAGCAGGATTTCACCCGCTCCAAGGCGGACGGCTTCCTTCGCCCAGTCGATGACTTTCCATTCCGTCGGCTTGCGGCCGCCATGGGTGTACACCCGCCATGTACCGAGGTCTGGATCATATTTTGCGTCGATCGCAACGACGATGCACTGGGCTCCGAAGTAATCGGAGCCTTCCGAAATCAGTTTCGGATTGTTCACAGCTGCCGTATTCAGTGAAACTTTATCGGCACCAGAGCGGAGCATCCTCTTCATGTCCTCAAGGGTATTGATTCCGCCTCCTACTGTAAAAGGAATCGCCAGTTCGGAAGCCACTTCCCTGACAACCTCGACCATCGTTTTCCTGCCTTCGACAGATGCAGAAATATCAAGGAAAACGAGCTCGTCTGCTCCCTGCTCATCATAGAACCTCGCAAGCTCAACTGGGTCACCGGCATCGCGGAGCTGGACGAACTGGATGCCTTTTACGACGCGCCCTTCTTTTACATCAAGACAGGGAATGATCCGCTTGCTCAGCATCAGGCATTCCCCATTTCCAGCGCAGCTTTCACCGAAAAACGGCCTTCATAGATGGCTTTGCCGACAATCGCGCCGGTAATGCCATCTTCGCGAAGCTTCCCGAGGTCAGCCAAGTCACCAAGCGTGCTGACACCGCCAGACGCGATAACGCTTTTTCCAGTTTCCAATGCCAGCTGACGGGTTGCCTCAACATTCGGGCCAGCAAGCGTGCCATCAGTTGCGATGTCAGTAAAAATAAATGTCTCTGCCCCGGCATCAGCGAATCTTTTGCCAAGCTCGACTGCACTTACCTCCGAAGTGTTCAGCCAGCCGTGCGTTGCCACAAAGCCATTTTTCGCATCAAGGCCAATCGCGATCTTCGCACCGTACTTGCGGACCATCTCTTCTGCAAACTCAGGATCGGAAACAGCGATGCTGCCGATGATGACACGGGTGACGCCATTCTCAAGATAGTGATTGATGTCCGCCTCGCTGCGGATGCCGCCGCCGATCTGGACGTTCACGCCTAGCTCCTGGGCAGCCTGGATGACGAACTGGTCGTTAACTCGCTTGCCATCCCTGGCGCCGTCGAGGTCGACCATGTGAATCCAATCTGCACCTTCAGCGGCAAATTTCTTTGCCATTTCAAATGGGGAATCCCCATAAACGGTCTCTTTATCATAATCGCCCTGCAGCAGCCGGACACATTTTCCGCCGCGCATGTCGATTGCCGGATAGATCGTGAATTTCATTGCTCAGACTTCCTTTCTGCTGCCATTTCCGTAAAATTGCGGAGCAGCGCCATTCCCATATCACTGCTTTTCTCAGGATGAAATTGCATGCCGTATATATTCCCTTTGCCAACGATAGCCGGAACTTCAATATCGTAATAGTCACCGACTGCGGCCAGAACGTCCTGGTCACCCGTTTTTACATAATAGGAATGGACGAAGTAAACGTAATCCTCCTCAAGCGAAGCGAGCAATGGCGAATTTCCGGTAAAACGAAGCTTGTTCCATCCCATATGCGGAACCTTATAGGCCTCACCATCTGCTGTTAAGCCGCTAAAACGTCCGACTTTGCCAGGAAGGAGGCTGAGCCCTTTCGTCTTGCCATTTTCCGTGCTTTCTTCAAAAAGCAGCTGCATGCCAAGGCAAATGCCGAGCACAGGCTTGCCGGTCGCTGCAAAATCGCGGATCATTTCTGCAAGACCAGTGCGGTTCAACACTTCCATCGCGTCACGGAATGAGCCGACGCCCGGGACGAGCAGTGCATCTGCTCCCATTAAGCCTTGTTTATATTGTGAGATGAAATAAGGCGTATCCAGCCGTTCGAGCGCTTTGCTGACGCTGAACAGATTGCCCATTCCGTAATCGACGATGCCAATCATGGTTTAACTTCCTTCCATTTGAAGATCTGTTTACAACATTCCTTCTATCTGAAGACCTATGTTCAGAACCCCTTCCATTTGAAGAGATCTGTTTACAGCATCCCCTTGGTTGATGGAACGCCTTTTATGCGGGGGTCGATGGTCGTTGCTTCATCAAGCGCGCGGCCAAGGGCTTTGAATACCGCCTCAATCATGTGGTGTGTATTTTTGCCGTAATGGACGATGACATGAAGGTTCATCCTCGCCTCCAGCGCCAGCTTCCACAGGAATTCATGGACAAGTTCGACATCGAATGTACCGACCTGCTGCGAAGGGAATTCCGCACGCATTTCAAGGTGCGGACGGTTGCTTAAGTCGATGACTACCTGGGCAAGTGCCTCATCCATTGGGACGAACGCGTTTCCATAGCGCTTGATTCCCTTTTTATCTCCTAATGCTTCACGGAGCGCCTGGCCAATGCAGATGCCGATGTCTTCGGTGGTGTGATGGCCATCGACCTCAACATCGCCCTTAGCGTCAACAGACAAATCGAATTGTCCGTGCTTTGCGAATAAATCGAGCATGTGGGAAAGGAAAGGGACCCCCGTTTCGAGAGACGATTGTCCTTCCCCATCGATGCCAAACGTCAAATCTATTTTCGTTTCATTTGTATACCTGTTCACTGTTGCCGTCCGTTCCATGATTTTTACCTCCGGATAAAAATTCTCTTATTTCAGGCGAGCTTCTACTGCCCGGGCATGTGCTTCAAGACCTTCCAGCCTTGCGAATTCGGCAATCTTCGCTCCATTGGCGTTCATCGCCTGCTCGCTGTATAGAATGATGCTTGATTTCTTCTGGAAATCCTCGACGCTTAGTGGACTTGAAAAGCGTGCCGTTCCGTTCGTCGGCAGGACGTGGTTTGGTCCGGCAAAATAATCGCCAACCGGCTCCGAACTGTATCTGCCAAGGAAAATCGCTCCTGCATGCTTTATTTTACCGAGCAATTCAACCGGATTTTCGGTGACAATCTCAAGGTGCTCAGGAGCCAGCTGATTGATCGCTCCGATGGCTTCTTCCATATCAGCACCAACATAGATCGCCCCGAAATCCTCGATCGCCGCGGTGGCGATATCTTTTCGCGGCAATTGTGAAAGCTGCTTATATACTTCATCCAGCACGTCTTCTGCCAGAGTACGGGATGTTGTCACCAGGACTGCACACGCACGCGGATCATGTTCCGCCTGGGAAAGCAGGTCGGCCGCAATTTCATTGGCGCGCGCTGTATCGTCGGCTAGGATGCCGATTTCGCTTGGTCCTGCGATCATATCAATTGCAACATCGCCGAACACCTCGCGCTTGGCGAGGGCGACGTAAATATTGCCTGGGCCTGTGATTTTATCAACCGGCTTGATCGTTGCCGTTCCATATGCCAGAGCTGCAATCGCCTGTGCTCCGCCGACTTTATAGATCTCTTTTACCCCGGCGATGTCGGCCGCAACCAGCACGCCTGCCGGAAGCTTCCCATCTTGTCCGGGCGGCGACACCATGACGATTCGCTCCACACCTGCCGTTTTCGCGGGAATGACATTCATCAATACGGATGACGGGTATGCGGCAGTTCCTCCTGGGACATATACACCAACAGAATCGAGCGGCGTCACCTTCTGGCCGAGCATTGTGCCATTTTCCTCAGTCGTCATCCATGAAGGGCGCAGCTGTTTTTCATGGTATGTGCGGATATTGGCTGCCGCTTCGGTGATGATGTCCACTAACTCACTGCTGACTGTTTTATAGGCTTCAGAAATTTCTTCTTGTGTTACGCGGAATTCATCCAGCGTCACTGAGTCGAATTTTTCGGTAAAAGCCTTGAGAGCCTGGTCGCCTGCAGCCCTGACTTCCGCGATGATCGCCTGCACGGCTTTGCGCTGTTCCTCTGTTCCGCCATCCACCGTCCGTTTCAGTGACAAATTGCCGTCTATCTGTAAAATTTCCACCAAAATCAAATCCTTTCAGATTCAACTATTAAATTACTTCATTCAGTCTTTTGATCAGCTCACTGATGCGCTCGTCCTTGATCCGGTAGCTGACCGGGTTCACGATTAGCCTTGAGGTCACGCCTGTGATTGTTTCATATTCGACAAGGCCGTTCTCTTTCAGGGTCCGGCCGGTTGAAACGATATCGACAATCCGGTCGGCAAGGCCAATCAGAGGCGCAAGCTCAATCGATCCGTTCAATTTGATGATCTCGACCTGCTCGCCCTGTTCGCGAAAATAAGCGGCAGCGATGTTTGGATACTTCGTCGCGATTTTCGGTGCGACATCGTTCATTTTTGTGTCAGGCAGGCCTGCGACAGCGAGGTAGCAGCCGCTGATTTTCAAATCGAGCAGCTCGTACACATCGCGTTCTTCCTCAAGCAAGACGTCCTTCCCGGCAATCCCGAGATCGGCGACACCATGCTCCACATATGTAGCCACATCCATTGGCTTGGCGAGGATGAAACGGAAATTTTCTTCTTCAACATCTATAATCAGCTTGCGCGAGTCATCGAATTCAGGAGGAAGATTGAATCCCGCGTTGCGCAGCAGTTCGACTGCTTCGGTAAAAATCCTGCCCTTCGGCATTGCAATCGTCAGCTGTTCATTCATTGCGTTCCCTCCTTCCCTACAAGGAAAACAACATTGGCAAAAACATTTGAACACGCATCAAGATTGCGGACTGCACTGATGTCCTGCAGGACGATCCGTTCACCGTCTCCCCTTTTTTGCGATGCCATCTGATACGCTTCCTTTCTCCGTTCCGGACTGAAAAGGATGCAGGTGACAGGTTCTGATTCACCTAAGTCCCCTAAACTTTCAAGCAAGCGGTCGAGCCTGATGGCAAACCCAGTCGCTCCAGTTGTTTTGCCGAATTTCTCGAGCAATTTGTCATAGCGCCCGCCATTGCCGATCGGGAATCCGACCATGCCGGCATATACCTCGAAAAGAATCCCTGTATAGTAGCTCATATGGCTGACAATCGTCAGGTCGAATTTGATTCGGCTGCTTTCCCCGTAATCCTCGATGACGTCCCAGAGCAGCTTCAATTCATCGAGCGCCGCCCTGCCTTTTCCGTTCTCGACCAGTTCGAGCGCTTTGCCGATCACTTCAGGGCCGCCGCGCAATTCGAGGAAGGCAAGCAGCCTTTGCGAATCAATCGAAGATAGCGGCAATGATTTGACATGCTCACGATAGCCAACATAATTTTTCTCGTATAAAAATTTCGTCAATTCCCTTGCCCGTTCCTCGTTTCCAAGGATCTGTACGAATAATTCGTTGACGAAGCCAACATGCCCAACTGACAGCTGGAATTGTTCCAATCCTGCTTTTTTCAGCGAGGAAATCGCCAGCGCGATCATCTCGCCATCCGCACTGACAGAGTCATCGCCGATACACTCGACCCCGATCTGTTCAAACTCTGCCGGCCTGCCTCCTTCACGCTGCTGGGCACGGTAGACGTTCGCCGAATAGGCCAGCCTTAAAGGTATCTGGTCTTTATAAAGCTTGGAAGCCGCGACCCTGGCGATTGGCGCAGTCATATCGGGACGCAGCACCAGTGTGTGCCCCTGCTGGTCCAGCAGTTTGAATAATTGCTGATCCAGTATTGCCGATGCCGTTCCGACCGTTTCGTAATATTCAAGAGCAGGTGTTTCGATGAATTGGAACCCCCAGCGTTTCATTTCCATTTCGATGGAGCTGCGGACTCTTTCCTTCGCTTCATGCAGCTCAGGCAGTGTATCCCGCATGCCAAGCGGTTTTTCAAACATGAATAATCGACTCAATATGGTCACCTTCTTCGTTGCCGATGTGGTTTGGTTTATTTTTGGAATTCATTAATTCGTTGCCTGTGCGGCTTACTTTTACCTTAATCATTTGGGTTTCTTTTAATTTAATTGTCAAAATCCTTTAGTTCGCTAATATGGTAACAAGATGAAGTTATATGTAGTTTACCGTTCATTCTATTATCCGTCAACCATTAGCTCTTCATGATTATAATTTTTGATACTTGTTTTTCTAAAAAGGGATCTGATTCATAAGAGGATGTAAAAAATGTATTCAATACTGAAGAAATTGCAGCCTCCATGGATGTATTGAGAGGAGGAAGATCACTTTTTTGGCGAAAATAAGAATATATCGACCACTTTTCAAGATTTATCGGCGGATTTTTGATTTTATCGACCACATTACGCAATTTATCAGCGGATTTTCAATTATATCGACCAAGTGCTCACCAGAAACAAAAAAAGCGAAGCGGAAATCAATTCCGTTCGCTTTTTGTTCCATAAATCTCATCGTCCGACCAGCGCTGCGCTAGTTCTTCTTTGGTATAGATGATGCGCATTGGGTTGCCGCCAACGAAGGCGCCTTCAGGGACATCTTTGTGGACGAGTGTCCCGGCGGAGACAATCGCGCCGTCGCCGATCCTGATGCCTGGCATGATCGTTGAATTGGCGCCGATCATGACTTCACTGCCGATCTCTACATCGCCAAGGCGGTATTCCTTGATCAAGTATTCATGTGCAAGGATGGTGGTGTTATAACCGATGACGGTATTGCGACCGACCGAAATTTTTTCCGGGAACATGACGTCCAGCATGACCATCAGCGCAAATGATGTCTGGTCGCCAACCTTCATTCGCAAAAATGTCCGGTACAGCCAGTTTTTCATCCCGAGGAATGGCGTGTAGCGCGCCAGCTGGATGACGGCGAAATTCTTGACGACCTTCCAGAAGGGGACGGTCTTGTAAACATGCCAGAGTGAGTTGGCGCCTTCTACACGATAGCGTGTCGTCCTTCTCATCCTACACCCCGAGGATTGGCAGGATATCGGCCATTTTTTCCAGCATGTAATCCGGTTTGTATTGCTCCAGATGCTCTCTGCCCTTGATGGACCAAGCTACGGCCGCCGTCTTTGTGCCGGCATTTTTGCCGCCAAGGATATCATGGTGGTTATCGCCGACCATGATGGCACGTTCGGGTGAGGATCCAAGCATGTCCAATGCTTTTAATAGCGGCTCCGGATCCGGCTTCGCTTTTTCGACATGGTCAAGTGCCACGACGACCTCGAAAAATTCATCAAGCCCCGTCAGCTTCAGGCCCATCTGGACGACATCAGAAAGCTTTGTCGTGACGATGCCAAGATGGAAGCCGCTCTCCTTCAAAGTTCTTACTGTCTCGTAGACACCTTCGAAGCTTTTCACCAAAAGGTCATGGTTCGCCAGATTATAAGTACGGTAGGTCTTGATCATGTCCTCGTAGCTTTCGGGATCCATCGGCTCGAATGTATCCTTGAGTGATGGCCCTAAAAACGGAAGGACATCCTTCCGTTTGTACTGGCCCGGAAAATAGGTTTCCATCGTATGCAGGAACGAAGAAATAATCAATTCATTAGTATCAATTAAAGTCCCGTCGAGATCGAACAGGACCGTATCTATTTTATTGCTCATATACTGCTTCCTTTCTTTTGGCAAGGTCTGCCCGGTTCCAGACGAATGCGACTGCTGTCGTCAATAATATCGCCACTCCAAGGCGGATTAAAACAAGAGGCAGCACCGGGATTCCAAGCGGAACAAATATTAATGTATCCTCTACGACTGCGTGGCAGGCTACAAGGAAAATGAACGCAAGCGTGACATCCTTCTTGCTGACTCCATCCTCCTGGACCGCCTGGATCATCACCCCTGCACCGTATGCGAGGCCGATCAACAGGCCGGCAGCCATCGTCGTCGAAGTGTTTTCCTTCATGCCAAGCGCTTTTGTCGCCGGCGCCATCCATCTTGAAAAAACAGCAAGCCATTGCCTATCCTTCATGATCTGCACGACAACCATCAGCGGGATGACAATTATAGCCAGCTGAAAAATGCCGATTCCCGCTTTGGTGATACTCTCAAGGAGAATCGATCCCCAGCCAGAAACCTCTTCGCTTTTAGCAGGGACCATCCCATATTTAGCGATTTCGGAACCGCCATTCCAGACGAGGTTGATGACAATCGCCGATAAAAATGCAAGACCGAGCCGGACAAGGACAATGATCCAAAGCTTGACACCGACCTTGAGAGCCACACTTGATTCCACCAGCATATTGTGCGAAAAGCTCAGCATCACTGCGATAATGAACACTTCTTTTACCGTCAGATCAAGAGTCAGTATCGCTCCGATGGCTGCATACAGATTAAGGAAATTCCCGATGACAAGCGGGATTGCCGCATCTCCCGACAAGCCGAGCAGCGCCATCAGCGGGGTGATCAAATCGATGACCCATGGCAGGACAGGAGTATATTTTAGGATCGAAACGATCAGAGTCACTGGGAAAATGACTTTCCCCAGTGACCATGTCGTATTCAAGCCAACCATCAACCCTCTTTTCAATGAAGAACCCATCGAAGCATCTCTCCCATTTTTTCTGCTAGGCTCTTTTCTCAAAGTTTGTTGCTATTGGCTACAAAATAGAATTGAATGGCCTAAGATTGTTCACACAATTCACGACTATTATGAGAAAAGAGCTTGCAAACTTAGTACCGACCTACAAATGGCTATTATCACGTTTTAACAACACTCTTTACGAAAACAGCTTCCTGCTATATATAATGTATTGAGTTGGTTGCTTTTTTAGTAACCCGAAACTTCATTAGTTCTCTAAATATCTTACTTTTGAATAACCCTTGACTCTCCGATAGATCCATAAGCCAATTGCCAAGGCAATCAGTGCGATCGAGATGGTCTGGGCAATCCTTAGCGTGTCTGTCAGCATCAGGCTGTCTGTGCGCATGCCTTCGACAAAGAAGCGTCCGATTGAATACCAGATGATATAGCTGAGGAAGATTTCCCCACGTCCCAGGTTGACCCTGCGCAAGGACATGAGCAATATGAACCCGAGCAAATTCCAGATAGATTCATACAGGAATGTTGGATGATAGTATGTGCCATTGATATACATCTGGTTGATGATGAATTCCGGAAGATGCAGGTTCTCCAAAAATGCCCGTGTAACCTCCCTGCCATGCGCTTCCTGGTTCATGAAATTGCCCCAGCGGCCGATGGCCTGGCCAAGGATGATGCTCGGAGCAGCGATATCCGCAAGCTTCCAGAATGAAACATTCCTTGACTTCGTAAAGAAATAGGTCGTGGCTACAGCCCCAATCAAAGCACCATGAATCGCGATGCCGCCATTCCAAATCTTAAAGATTTCGCCCGGATACTGAGCGTAATAATCCCATTGGAAAATAACATAATAAATCCTTGCTGAGATGATGGCGATCGGGATCGCCCAGAGCATCAAATCTGCAAATATATCTTTTGGCAATCCCCGGCGTTCGGCTTCGCGCATGGCAATCCATAATGCAAGCGCAATTCCAAGCCCGATGATGACCCCGTACCAGTGTACCTGGATCGGCCCAAGCGAAAAGGCAATCGGGTCGATCGGCTGAATATTCTTTTCCATTTCAGTTCCCCTTTATCCATATAAAAGTCAATTGTACCAGCACTTTGGCCCTGTTTAATCAAACGTTTGATTAAGACATTTTGTATACTTCATTGCTTTTACAATGCATTGTTATGTGAAGCATTCTATTAAAAAGCAGCGATCAAAATCAATTCTCATCATGGTCGCCATCCTCGATGACGTCAGACAGCCTGTTGGTGAATTGCTCTGCCGCATTCATTCCCATACGCTTCAGTCTGAAGTTCATTGCAGCTACCTCAATGATGACAGCGAGGTTACGGCCAGGACGGACCGGAATCGTAAGCTTCGTTACATCGGTGTCGAGGATTCTCATTTTTTCTTCATCAAGGCCCAATCTGTCATAAGATTTTTTCTGGTCCCAAATCTCGAGATCAATGATCAGCGAAATCTTTTTATGTGAGCGAACAGCACCAGCTCCGAACAGCGTCATCACATTGATGATGCCAACGCCGCGGATTTCGAGCAGATGTTCAATTAAATCGGGTGAGTTACCAACAAGGTTCCCGATATCTTCCTGGCGAATTTCAACGCAATCATCCGCTACCAACCTGTGGCCGCGTTTGACCAGTTCAAGAGCAGTCTCACTTTTACCGACACCGCTTTTGCCTGTAATCAGGACGCCGATCCCATATAGGTCGACCAGTACACCGTGTACGGCAGTGGTTGGTGCCAGCTTGCTCTCCAGGTAATTTGTAAGATGGCTCGAAAGCCTTGTTGTTTTCTGCTTGGACCTCATGACCGGTACGGATTCGCGTTCAGCCGCTTCGATCAGTTCAGCAGGAACTTCCATGTCCCTGGTGACGATGATGCCCGGCGTAATATCTGTGCAAAGCTTTTCCATCCGCTCTGTCCTTTCGCGGGGGTTCAGCTTCTCAAAAAAGGTCAGTTCTGTTTTTCCAAGCAACTGCAGGCGCTCTGCAGGATAATATTCAAAGTAACCGGCAATCTCGAGTCCCGGCCTGGAGATATCAGTCGTCGTAATCGGACGGTTAATGCCTTCCTCTCCACTTAACAATTCCATGTCGAATTTCTCGATGATGTCTTTAGTGCGGACTTTTGGCAAAGAAAGTTCCTCCTTTATTAGGACAATTTTTTCCACATGATCACAATACTTTATATTTTAGCACTTTTTCACTAATAACCAAATATAAGGTCGCAAAAATTAGGATGTGGTGTTTTCTTATTTTTTCATTTTTAAATTAGATTTCTCAACGGTATGAACCTTTTAACTTAATACTAATACCAACTGATAAACATTGTTTAAAAAGGTATAGACAACTATACGTTTCCTTGTTATCATCAAATTGTAAGCGAATTCATTTTTGCATTTATTTTTACATTCTTATTTATTAAGGGGGAAACACCATGCGTAATGAAGAACGCCTGGCAAGAGAGATACTTGAACAGCTTGGCGGCTCTGACAATGTAGCGGATGTCGCTTCATGTATGACCCGTCTGCGCGTCAAGCCGGCAAATTACAGCAAAGTAAATGTGGCTGGCATCAAGAAAATTGATGGCGTGCTCGGTGTCGTTGAAGAAGAAACATTGCAGATCATTCTTGGGCCTGGAATTGTCACTAAAGTCGCTAACGAAGTTTCTGAGATTACTGGAAAGTCTGCTAGTCTTGTAGACGAAGAAGATCCGAATCCTTTTGATGGCCTGGCTGGCCGCACGAAGGATGATCTTAACAAAAAGAACGCTACTCCGTTCAAATTATTTTTAAGAAGAATTGCAAGTATCTTTATTCCACTGATTCCTGCGATTGTCGCTTCAGGTTTGATTGCCGGTATCACGAACGTGATCGTCCGTGCAGGCGCAGACCCTGAATCAGCGATTGTTCAAGTTCTTAACCTGATTGGCTGGGGGATCTTCAGCTACCTTGGTGTATTCGTCGGTATAAATACTGCCCGTGAATTTGGAGGATCGCCTGCATTAGGGGGTGCAGCCGGTATCCTGATCATCAACCCGGGTCTTGCGAACATTACATTATTTGGGGAAGCCCTCGTTCCTGGACGTGGCGGATTAATCGGCGTTATGCTTGCCGCTGTGTTTATTGCTTTCCTTGAAAAACGCATCCGGAAATTTGTTCCGTCATCATTGGATATTATCATTACTCCTACACTGTCATTATTAATTACAGGTGTTGCCACATTATTTGTCCTTCAGCCTGTCGGCGGTTTCATTTCTGACCTGATTACAAAGGGCTTGCTTGGCTTGATTGATATGGGTGGAATCTTCGCAGGATTAATTCTTGCAGGAACTTTCCTTCCACTAGTTGTTACTGGTTTGCACCAGGGCTTAACACCGGTGCACATGGAATTGATCAATACAATCGGCGATGACCCCCTTCTGCCAATCCTTGCAATGGGCGGCGCTGGGCAGGTAGGTGCGGCATTCGCGATTTACTTCAAGACGAAGAACGAACGATTGAAAAAAGTAATCAAAGGCGGACTTCCTGTTGGGATACTTGGAATCGGCGAACCGCTGATTTTTGGGGTTACCCTTCCACTAGGCCGTCCATTCGTCACAGCATGTCTTGGTGCAGCTGTCGGTGGTGCTTTCCAGGCTTTCTTTAAAATCGCAACAATCGCAATCGGGGTTTCTGGAATTCCTCTTGCTTTCCTTGTCCATACGAACCAAATCATACTTTATCTTATTGGCCTATTAATAGCCTATGTGTTCGGATTCATCTTCACATGGACTTTTGGCTTCAAGGATGAAATGGCAAAGGATATTTAATAGTAAGTGAAAAGCTCTGGTACGTTGTTCAGCAACGACAAGTGCCAAAGCTCGAAAAATAAGAAGAAAAGGAGGAGAGTTGCTTTCCTCCTTTCTTCTATTCTATCCGGCTATTTCCTGAATTTTTTTAAAACTGAATTGTGAATACTGTAACTTATTGGAGGGTTTTTATTGCTGGGAATATCCGTTTATTTAACTAAAGGTCGCATGGAACAAAATGCTGCCTGGATTGAAAAAGCTGCTGGATATGGGTTGAAGTCCATTTTCACCTCCCTCCATATCCCTGAAGATAACACTGCTGATTATAAGGAACTTTTACAGGAAATCGGAACCCTTGCTAAGCAGCACCAAATGGAGCTGATAGCCGATGTCTCCCACCGATCACTTAGTTTTCTGGGACTTGACTGGGACACCTACGAAAAATTGCTGAAATGGGGTCTTGCAGGCATCAGGGCCGATTATGGTTTTACGGCAGAACAAATCGTAGAATTGTCGCAAAAAATGAAAATTGGCATCAATGCAAGTACGGTAACAAAAGAAGAGCTTTTATCATGGATTGAAGCTGGGTTAAAGACTGAAAACGTTGAAGCATGGCATAATTTTTACCCTAGGCCTGAAACCGGCTTGGACAAGTCCTTCCTAATCAAAAGAAATAGA
Organism: Mesobacillus thioparans; assembly: GCF_965138835.1. NCBI lineage: Bacteria > Bacillati > Bacillota > Bacilli > Caryophanales > Bacillaceae > Mesobacillus > Mesobacillus thioparans. The sequence continues at coordinate 249,592 of NZ_CBCSFH010000006.1, forward strand.
ATGTTTCGCTCGATGGGCATCACAACGATGGCCTTCGTTGCAGGTGACAAAGATTTGCGCGGACCTATTTTTGCTGGCCTTCCTACTCTTGAGGAGCACCGTGGACGATTGCCTCATGTTGCCGCTGCAGAGCTGAAGTTTTCATGTTTTACCGATAAAATCCTGATTGGCGACCACTCAGCATCCGATGAAGAATTGGGATTGCTCACTTTTCTTACAGAGGAGATAATCCCGCTTCGAGTTGAATCTGGGAGCTTACCGGCTCTAAAAGAATACATTGGCAAGCCTTTGACGAACAGAATGGACCCTGCACGTGATGTGGTCCGCGCGGTTGAATCCCGCTCCTATGCGTTAAAGGGCGACAAGCAGCTCACACCTGAAAACCACCTTGAAAGAACACCTGGTACTGTCACGATGGATAATCAGCTTTATGGGCGGTACGCAGGCGAGTTACAGATCGCCGTGAATAAGCTGCCTCGCGATGAGAAAGTGAATTGCATTGGAAAAATCATTCAATCAGATCTTCCCCTGCTTACAAACATCAAAGCGGGCCAAAAATTTCAATTTATTGTGAGGGATTAACATGAATATCACGAAACTGAATACAGAACAGCAAAATCCAAAAACATTGAATATAGACCTCATGTCTACAGAGGAAATTATCACGGTCATTAACCAGGAAGATACACTCGTTCCGAATGTGCTCGCAAGGCAGGTTCCGAACATTTCAGAGGTTGTCGATAAGATTGTCGCTGCTTTTAAACAAGGCGGCAGACTGATTTATGTCGGAGCTGGCACTTCCGGACGACTTGGAATCATCGATGCTTCAGAATGTCCTCCTACCTACGGCACAGATCCGGGGATGGTCGTCGGGATCATCGCTGGCGGAAAAGAAGCGATGACGGAAGCGATTGAAGGTGTCGAGGATGATAAGCAGCAGGGAAAGACAGATATGGAAGAGATTTCGCTTACAGCGAAAGACGTCGTTGTCGGCATCGCCGCAAGCGGACGGACACCGTACACGATAGGTGCACTCGAATACAGCAAACAGCTAGGTGCGGTAACGGTTTCTGTCGTTTGCAGCAAGGACTCCGAAATGGAACAAGTCTCTGATTATACGATTGCAGCAGTCGTAGGACCGGAAGTCATTACAGGGTCAACAAGAATGAAGGCTGGAACTGCACAGAAGCTCATTTTAAATATGCTTTCTACTGCTTCCATGATTAAAATGGGCAAGGTTTACGGCAATCTGATGGTCGATGTCCAGATGACGAATGAAAAACTCCATAACCGTGCAGTGAATATCGTCAAAATGGCTACTGGAGCATCAGACGAGGAAGCAAGAGCAGCAATCAAGGAACAAAACTACCATACGAAAGCAGCGATTCTGCAAATCATTACTGGCTTGAAGGGCATCGAAGCGAACAACCTTTTAAATAAGCACGATGGATACCTCCGTGAAGCGATCAGCGAACATTATAAAGGCAGCGCACAATAAAGCATTTAAAAATAGATCGTACAAGTTATGGAAATAACCACCAGAGCAAGAATTCAAATCGATCTATAAATTAAAAATAAGAATATCGAAAGTTTAAACAATGAGCGGAGAAACCCTCCGCTTTTCACCTGTATATACCATCATCAAATTAATATTTCTAGATTAAACTGGTATAGACAACCACCATCTTGTATTAGTATAATAATTGTATTGAGGTTATCAAGAGCAGTAAAGTCAGCTCTCAACAGGAGTGATAAAGAATGAAGGATTTATTGCTTTTAAATGCAAGGGTTTTAACAAAAGAAGGACTGATTGATAAGGGATTTATATATAGTAAGAATGGCAAAATCACTGAAACAGGACAGGCGTCTGCCCTTCCGGCTGAATATCGCCATGCTGAGGTGATTGAGTTACCCGAGAACAGCACAATCGTACCGGGCTTTATTGACGTGCATATCCACGGAGCCGGCGGTGCGGATACAATGGATGCTACCACTGAAGCTTTGAATACAATGGCTTCGATCCTGCCCCAGGAAGGGACAACCAGTTTCCTGGCGACGACCATAACTCAAGATCAAGATGAAATCCTCGAAGCTTTAAGAAATGCTGCTGATTATATCAGTAATCATAATCATTCCGGGAAAGCAGAAGTAATTGGTGTCCACCTGGAAGGTCCTTTTATTAATGAAGCTCGCAAAGGTGCACAGCCCGCTGATCATATCATCGATCCAGATGTAGAGCTTTTCGCTAAAATGCAGGAAGCAGCAGGTAGTCATATACGTCTCGTGACACTTGCTCCGGAAAAAGAAAATGGCTATGAGTTTATCGCTTATTTATCTAAAAACAGTGTCATTGCTTCTATTGGCCATTCAGATGCCACGTACGATCAAATGGCTAAGGCAGTCAAAGCTGGTGCTACTCATGTTACCCATCTTTATAACGGAATGCGCGGCATGCATCATCGCGATCCAGGAGTAGCAGGTGCGGCATTACTTTTTGATGAGCTGAAAATTGAGATAATTGCTGATGGCATTCATGTCGTTCCAGAGATGATCGATTTGTCGTTGCGGGCAAAGGGAACTGACGGTGTCATCCTGATCACCGACTCCATGAGAGCAAAATGCCTCAAAAATGGAACGTATGACCTTGGCGGGCAGGAAGTAAGTGTTGCAGATGGAAAGGCCCTTTTGGCTGACGGAACACTTGCTGGAAGCATTTTGAAAATGAAAGATTCATTGAAGAACATGATGGAATTCTCGCATATCAGCCTTGAAGAAGTAGTTAAGCTTGCGAGTGAAAACCCCGCAAAGCAGCTAAAGATATTCGACAGAAAAGGAAGCATCACTGCAGGCAAGGATGCTGACCTAGTCGTTCTCGATGACAATTTTGATGTTTCAATGGCTTTTTGCCGCGGTGTGAATAGCTTCAAGCGTGATGCCCAATCCTAAAACCTATTTTACGAGGTGATGACGTTGAAATTGATTAAAACAAGCACCTACGAAGAGCTCAGCCAAATGGCTGCGGCACAAATCATCTCCAAAATCCACGCCAACCCAAGCCTGAAACTTGGACTTGCGACAGGCAGCACTCCGACGGGTGTCTATAAAAGACTGATACAAGATCATGGAGAAAATAAGACAACTTATAAGCAAGTCAATACATTCAATCTGGATGAATACATCGAAATTTCTAAAAAAGACCCTAACAGTTATCACTATTTCATGTGTGAGAATTTGTTCGATCACATCGATATCCCCCTTGAACAAACTCATATTCCGGATGGCACTGCAAAGGATCTAGAAGAGGAATGCAAGCGGTACGAACAGTTCATCCAGGACCATGGCGGAATTGATTTACAGATTCTCGGGATCGGACAAAATGGGCATATCGGCTTTAACGAACCCGGCACCTCATTCAGCAGCCGGACCCATATTATCAACCTTTCGGAAAGTACTCGTAAGGCTAACTCGAGATTTTTCAAATCGCTTGAAGATGTCCCGAGACAAGCAATCACAATGGGTATCGCCTCTATTATGGCAAGCAAGGAGATCTTCCTGCTTGTATCTGGTGCCTCCAAAGCAGAAGCTCTGGCACGGTTAGTGAATGGTGAAGTCAGTGAATCATTCCCTGCCACTGTTTTAAATAGTCATAAAAACGTAACTATCTTTGCGGATAAGGAAGCATCAGCATTACTTCCCCCCCCATAGCTGACAACGGGAGTTCTCTCCCTTCAAGAAATTCTGTATGCAGTCAGGAGAATAGCCAATGATCGATAAAAATTCGCCTATACCAATTTACCATCAGCTCGAAGAGTATATCAAAGCGCAAATAGACAGCGGTGAACTGCAACCGGATGAAACCATTCCATCGGAACGTGTCTATGCTGATATGTTCCAAATCAGCAGGATGACAATCAGGCAAGCTCTTACCAATCTGGTAAACGACGGATACTTGTACCGACAAAAAGGCAGAGGAACCTTTGTGAACAAAAAGAAAGTCGAACAGCGTCTGCAAGGGCTGACGAGTTTTACCGAGGATATGCGTGAACGTGGATTCAATCCAGGCAGCAAGCTGATTTCATTTGAGATCATTCCGGCGGGCCGGGAAATTGCTGACCGCCTGAAGCTAAACGAAAACACCCCTGTTTATGAAATTAAACGAGTCCGTCTTGCGGACAATGTCCCAATGGCTCTTGAAACGACATATCTTCCGGCAAACCTGGTCAAAGGATTGACAGAGGACATCATCAATCAATCACTCTATCAGTATATCGAGGAAAAATTGAACCTTGTTATTCATGAAGCCACTCAGGAAATTGAAGCTTCCAATGCTAAGGACCATGAGCTCCGTCTTCTAGAAATCGAAAAGGGATCCCCCATCTTGTTAATCCTGAGGACATCAACTTTAAAGGATGGAACCCCCTTCGAGTTCGTAAAATCTGCCTATCGTGCAGATCGTTACAAATTCGTTCACACCATGCACCGGTCATGATCCTCATGGAGCTGTGTCTGAAATTGCTAGTTACCTATCAGTTCCAGCTCCTTTTCTGTCGGTACATACAGTGAAAACCGTCGAAACATTATCCAAAACCATCTTATTTCCACGGAAATAATCGAAACATCTCTAAATCAATGTCGAACTTAACTCTCATTGCGTAAAAGTGGAGGTGGCGTGACCCCAGTGTGGTGATGCGGTGAGATCTTTTTGTGTTTAGGCTACAATGTGGGTATGTTCTTAATTGAAGGGGTTGTGTATTTTATGTTTAATAATTTCCGGCTTGATGATGAAGCGAAGCGTGAGATGATGGATGAAATCAAGAAATATTTCCTTGAAGAACGAGGCGAAGAACTGGGGGATTTAGCTGCTATGCTGATTCTTGAATTTTTCGCGGACAAGCTCGCCCCTCATTTTTATAATAAGGGAATCCAGGACGGGCACGAATTCATGGCACAGCGTCTGGACGACATATTTGAACTGAACAAATAGCCTGCGAGAAAACAATGTATGGATGAACGCCTATATCTGTTCTCAATATGTCCTTTTCCTGGCTTTAGGCATATATATACTGATGAGGAAATCTTTTAATCGGAAGGTGTGAAAAACATGAAGATCATGCTTGATGCTGGGCATGGCTACAACACCCCGGGTAAGCGAAGTCCTGATGGTTTGAGAGAATATGAGTATAACAGGGCCGTGGCGAATTATGCGAAACAGCTGCTGGAAAACTACAAGAATGTCACCGTATATTTTTCTCATTCCGATCAGCAAGATGTGTCACTGACAGCAAGGACTGACAAGGCAAACAGCCTGAATGTGGATATATTTGTATCGATCCATGCCAATGCGTTTGGCAGCGGCGGCTGGAACAACGTCGGCGGCATTGAGACATATGTCTATCCATCCAGGCCGCCTGTAGCCAATCAGCTGGCCCAAAAAATCCAGCGAAACCTTACCGTTGCTACTGGCCTTGAGAACCGCGGGGTACGAACAGCCGATTTCCATGTCCTGAGGGAAACTAAAATGGATGCCGTCCTGATTGAGGGCGGATTTATGACAAACCGGAACGAAGTGGAACTGCTGCGCTCCGAAACGTATCGGCGCACGATTGCAGAAGGAATTGTCAAGGCTTTGGCAGAGCAGTTCAAGCTCCAGAGAAAGGATAATGCGGCACCTGTGCCTGCTCCCCCTACTTCTTCGGCAAAATCTGCTGCTGCAGCGAGGAAAAGTGGATTATATAAAGTCCAGGCAGGGGCATTCGAAGATGAACGTAACGCCGAAGATCTTGCAGCACGTTTAAAGAAGGCCGGATTTGACGCCTATATTGTGCAAGAATAGTTAAAGGCCGACACTTTATGTGCCGGCCTTTACTATTATATTTAGCGAGATTCATTCATCAGCGCTTTTTGTCCGATTCACGCAATACTGTGTTCTGAATAATCACATTTGCGATGGACATAATCACTGCAGTAAGCAGTGCCATGCCGAAACCAGCTATCTCAAATGAGCTCCCCATCAGGCTATCCGTCAGCATCAGTGTGATTGCATTGATGACAAACAGGAACAGTCCGAGGCTAAGGACTGTTACAGGCAGCGTCAATAGAATCAAAATCGGCTTAACCAGGATATTCAATATGGATAGAATGAAGCTGGCGCCTAGTGCGGCACCGAAGCCGGACAGATAAATTTCATTCTCGAAATACCCGGCAAGGGCCATGAAAAGGACGGCGTTAATGACAATCCCCAACAACCACCTCATTTTTAATACTCCTCCCTGTTCGGCAGTGCAAACACAAACACAAGATACAGGATGGCCATCGGAAAGAATGCCGTACTGAACAACAGAATCACAAACAGGATGCGCAGCAGCGCGGCCTTCACTCCAAAAGATTCTGCCATCCCGCCGAGCACTCCCGCCAGCATACGGTCCGTCCGGGAACGGAATAATTTCATACTTAACACCTTCCTATTGCTGTTGTATTCGTTTCTTTACCAAAATCGAACCCGTTTTAGTGTCAGCATGGAGCCTGACAGCTTTTTGCCCGCCATCAGCAGGCTTGAAGCGCAGGTTCTTCTGGACCATATCACTTTTCTCCTCGACGACCTGTATGCCATCGAGTTCGATGGTAAAGCCGCCAAGATTCGATTTCAACTCGCCACTGGCAGGCGTTTTCTCAGGCAGGTACACCTCGATGCTTCCAGTGGTCGCCTTCACTTCCACACTTTCGCAATCCTGGTTATTCACGGTACACGCCACATTTCCATTGAAAGACTGAAGATCGACATGGTTGAAATAGCCTTCTGCCTTGATTGCGCCATTGATCGTTTCAACTTCAAGATCTCTGATTGCGCTTCTCTGTATGCTGATTTGGCCACTCACAGTTTCCATTTCCAGCTTGCCGCACTCCAAATTCTCGAACACTACTTTGCCATTTGCTGTTTTTGCACGGCAATCCTTTACTTTTAAGTTTTCACCTTCGATCGAGCCATTAAACAGTCGGAGGCGTACATTGTCATACTCTTCTTTCGGAATGTGGATGACAGCATCGACCTTCATCCATTTTTGCTGCACTGAAAAACGGAGCTTCTGATTTTCAATCGTAAAAATCGCGTCCTCCAAGAACTTCCTGCGTGCTTCATCCTGGTTTTCGACCCGATACACTTTCGCGCTGCACTCGACCCGCACATCCTTTTGCTCCCACGGCACCACTTTCACCGAACCATTCGCTATATCAAAATCCGCCTGGTTCAGGTTAACATCACCTTGCTGGAAAATATGCGTGATATCAATGGATTGGCCAAAATTCAGGTCCAGATCGAAATCTTTTATTTTCTTGAAGGCAGAATCCACAAAATCAAGCACCTTATCTTTAACAGAGTTGAAATTATACGCAGTGAAATCATCTTTTTTGAATTCTTCTTTTTTGGCTTCTTCAAACTTCACATTCGTTGAAAGAGCAGTTGATTTTTCCTGGTGCTGTGTTCCCCCCTGCTCCAGCTGCTCGATCAGGAACAACGCCTCATCCACTGTCATCTTTCCTTCTTCAACAAGCTTCAAAATCCGTTTTCTTTCCTCTTTCATGGTCCATCCTCCTCAATTTGTGTTAAGCACTTTAATTCCTTTAACCAAATTCCATACCAGGACAATGAAACTCAATATAACCATTAAAATCGCACTGCTGAACAGGAATACGGGAAAATCCCCTGTTCCTCCGTTAAAATCGATGAACACGGCGATTAAAATGAGCGGCAAAGGAATCAGCGGTATAAGATGTGACAGCAACGCTTTCTTCGCATGAAATTTCACATCCCGATCATCCGATGCAAAATATGCAACCAGCGGGAACAAAATCCCTGCGAACATAATACTGAAATAGCACAAAGCTGATAGAATCCTTTTCGTATCCATCCTCTTCATCTCCTTAGCAATTAATACGCAGCGGAGTCTAAGAAGTTTCATCCTTTCTGAAATTAGTTCGACAAATTGCCTGCAATTCCTTGTCCAAACTCTTCTTATTTAACGAATATCCCCTAAACGTAATCTTAGGAACTTTCCACTATTTTCTTATTCAAATTTAGCTGGTAAACTATTATCCTGTAACTATACAGAAATACATGTAACAAAACTGAAATATTATCGTCTAAGTAATTGAGATTAATATAAGAAATTAGCGAGGGATGCAGAGTGTTCAGCTTGAAAAGTAAATCAGCCAGATGGTGCACTGTAGTTTGTTTAGTCGGGGGGCTAATCACTTCCTCTTCTGCCGTGGCGAGCCAGGTGAAAAAGCCCGTGATCAAGGGATCTAGCCAGCAGCAAGAACTGAAATCAGCCTACAGTCGCACGGATGAAGTATTAAAGAAACTAGAATCTAAGCCGCCGAGATTTTCAGAAAGTGATCTTCAAGAAAATATTCAACCTGCTCAAGATGCAGCCGACATTCCCGCTAAAGAACCTGCCGAAGCTCCTTCAAAAACAGTCTACTTAACATTTGATGACGGACCACACAAGGTATCAGAGCAAATTTTATCGATTCTGGATGAGTTTGATGCAAAGGCTACCTTTTTCATGCTGGACGGGAACATGAAAAACTTCCCTGAGGCGGTAAAAAAGATGGCAGAAGCCGGCCACAGCCTCGGAGCGCATGGAGTCACCCATGACAAAACGAAAATCTATCAGTCTCCGCAAACCGTCGTCGCAGAAATGGACCAGACACTGAATACGATCAAAGAAATCACCGGGATTGATTCGACGCTGATCCGCACGCCATATGGCAGTGCCCCTTATATGAAGGATCCTTATAAAAAAGCGGTCAGTGATAAAGGGTACCAGCTGTGGGATTGGAATGTCGACAGCAAAGACTGGTATTACCGCGATAAACGGCTGGTTGCCAATACAATCGCCCAGGTTGCAGACAAAGCCAAAAAGGATGAGCCGCTCGTCATCCTCCTGCATGAAAGAGAAGAAACCCTTGCCCAACTGCCTCAATTGCTGGAGTACCTGAAAAAGCAGAACTATGATTTTAAAGCGCTCGATGCCGAAATGATCCCAATTCAATTGAAATAGTTATTCTTCACGCAAAAAATCTCTTCCGAAAAGGAAGAGATTTTTTCATTTAGACTAAGCGTTGCTCGTGCTTTTTTCTTTTTCCTCGATTTGTTCTTTCATCCGCAGTCTGTCGCGTTCCAATATCGGCTTGAGGTATCGGCCGGTATAGGATTCCTCCACTTCGGCGATTTTTTCCGGGGTGCCGGTAGCGATGATAGTGCCGCCGCGGTCTCCGCCTTCCGGTCCGAGGTCGACGATATAGTCGGCGGCTTTGATGACGTCTAAGTTATGTTCGATGACCAGCACGGTGTCACCATTTTCGACGAGACGCTGCAGGACGACAAGCAGGCGGGAAATATCATCGACGTGCAGACCGGTTGTCGGTTCATCCAGGATATAAAGCGAACGTCCAGTTGAGCGTCGGTGCAGCTCGGATGCCAGCTTGACGCGCTGCGCTTCCCCGCCGGAAAGGGTTGTCGCCGGTTGGCCGAGTTTGATATAGCCAAGGCCGACATCGTAAATTGTCTGCAGTTTGCGGGCGATCTTCGGTATGTTGGCGAAGAATTCGACACCTGCTTCAACTGTCATATCAAGGATATCAGAGATATTTTTCCCTTTGTACTTCACTTCCAATGTTTCGCGGTTGTAGCGCTTGCCATGGCAGACCTCGCATGGGACGTAGACGTCAGGCAGGAAGTGCATCTCAATCTTGATGATGCCGTCGCCGCGGCAGGCTTCACAGCGTCCGCCTTTGACGTTGAAGCTGAAACGGCCTTTTTTATAACCGCGCACTTTCGCTTCATTCGTCGAAGCAAACACATCACGGATATCATCGAACACACCTGTGTACGTTGCCGGATTCGATCTTGGCGTACGCCCGATTGGCGACTGGTCAATATCGATGACCTTGTCGAGATGGTCGACACCTTTGATTTCCCTGAACTCGCCTGGCTTGCTTTTAGCTCTGTGCAGCTTCATCGCCAGCGATTTGTGCAGGATTTCATTGATCAGCGTACTTTTACCAGAACCGGATACACCGGTAACGGCCATAAAGGTGCCAAGCGGGAACTTCACATTAACATTTTTCAGGTTGTTTTCCTTCGCGCCCTTGATTTCGATATAGCGGCCGTCTGGTTTGCGGCGCTCGATAGGCAGCGGAATAAATTTTTTGCCTGACAGATACTGGCCTGTCAGCGAGTTTGGATCCTCCATGACCTCTGCCGGCGTGCCTTGGGAGATGATTTCTCCACCATGGACACCTGCGCCAGGGCCAATATCGATCAAGTGGTCGGCCGCAAGCATCGTATCTTCATCATGCTCGACGACGATCAAGGTATTGCCGATGTCACGCATATTTTTCAGCGTATCGATCAGCCTGTCATTGTCTCGCTGGTGCAAACCGATCGAAGGTTCATCCAGAATGTATAGTACTCCGGTAAGGCGCGAGCCAATCTGGGTTGCCAGCCGGATCCGCTGGGCTTCCCCACCGGATAGTGTTCCGGCAGCACGGCTCAGCGTCAGATAATCCAACCCGACATTTATCAGGAAGCCGAGGCGCTCCGTGATTTCACGGAAAATCATGTTCGCAATCTTCATTTCTTTTTCAGAAAGTTCAAGTCCCTCGAAAAATTGGTGTGCTTCCTCAACCGACAACGCCGTCACTTCACCGATATGGCGGCCGTCAACTAGTACAGCAAGGGTTTCACGCTTCAGCCTGTAGCCTTTGCATGTCGGGCAGGCGTGCTCGCCCATATATTTCTCCATCTGTTCGCGGATATAATCAGAGCCGGTTTCCTTATAACGGCGTTCCACATTCTTCAATACGCCCTCGAACACAATATAATTTTCCCGGACCTGTCCCCAGTCATTTTCGTAACGGAAATAAATTCGGTCCTTCTCGGAACCATACAGAATCTTTTCCATCTCGTTGTCAGGCAGATCTTTCACCGGTACGGACATATCAATTCCATAGTGATTGCAGACTGCCTCAAGCAGCTGCGGATAGTATTGAGAGCTCGTCGGTTCCCATGGGGCGATAGCGTGCTGTTTTAATGAAAGCTCCTTATTCGGGATGACAAGGTCGACATCCACCTCAAGCTTTGCGCCGAGTCCGTCACATTCCGGGCAGGCACCGAACGGACTATTGAATGAGAACATCCGGGGCTCAAGCTCGCCGATGGAAAAGCCGCAAATCGGGCAGGCATGGTTCTCGCTGAACATCAATTCTTCCTCGCCCATCACGTCAATCAGGACATTCCCCTCACCAAGCTTGAGCGCCGATTCAAGGGAATCCGCCAAACGGGCTGCAATCCCTTCCTTGATGACAATCCGGTCGATGACAACTTCAATCGAATGCTTCTTGTTCTTTTCCAGCTCGATTTCGTCACCCAGGTCGAGCATTTCCCCATCAACACGGACACGGACATAGCCCTGCTTTTTCACATCCTCGAGGACTTTGGCATGAGTGCCCTTACGGCCGGACACGAGCGGAGCCATGATTTGCAGCTTCGTTCTCTCCGGATATTCCAGTACGCGGTCGACCATCTGTTCAATCGTCTGCGAGGTGATCTCTATATTGTGCACCGGGCAGGTTGGTCTTCCCACCCTTGCGAATAACAGTCGTAAGTAATCATAAATCTCCGTCACCGTTCCCACAGTGGAACGCGGGTTCCGGCTTGTTGTTTTCTGGTCGATAGAAATCGCCGGGGACAACCCTTCGATTGAATCGACATCCGGCTTGTCCATTTGGCCGAGGAACTGGCGCGCGTATGCAGATAATGATTCAACATAACGGCGCTGTCCTTCAGCGTAAATCGTATCGAACGCCAGCGAGGACTTTCCTGAACCGGAAAGTCCTGTCAGCACAACAAGCTTGTCTCTCGGAATGGTGACATCTATATTTTTCAAATTATGGGCCCTGGCGCCTTTGACAATCAGTTTATCCATAGCCATGTTATCGTCATCCTTCCGCTTTTAACTCAAGAATGAGGTCACGCAGCTCGGCTGCCCGTTCGAAGTTGAGTGCCTTCGCTGCTTCCTTCATTTCCTCTTCCATATTTATAATCACTTGTTCGCGATCTTTCTTCGTCAATTTCTTCAGGCCTTCTGCCGGGCTGTAATCTTCCTGATCCTCGGCAGCAATCGTCGCACGGATCACGTCGCGGATACTCTTCTGAATCGTTTGCGGTGTGATGCCATGCTTTTTATTATATTCTTCCTGGATTTCTCGGCGGCGCTCCGTTTCACTGATCGCTTTTGTCATTGAATCGGTCATTTTGTCTGCATACATGATGACATGGCCATTTGAATTCCTCGCCGCACGTCCAATCGTCTGGATCAACGATCTTTCTGAACGGAGGAAGCCTTCCTTATCGGCATCGAGAATCGTCACAAGTGAAACCTCTGGGATATCCAATCCTTCCCGCAAAAGGTTGATTCCGATCAGGACATCATATTTACCAAGCCGCAGTTCGCGGATGATTTCAATCCGTTCAAGCGTCTTGACCTCTGAGTGCAGGTACTGGACCTTGATGCCAATTTCTTTTAGGTAATCGGTCAGATCCTCGGACATTTTCTTCGTCAAAGTTGTCACCAGTACGCGCTCATTTCGTTTTGTCCGCTCCTGGATTTCACCGATCAGGTCATCGATCTGGCCTTCAATCGGCCTTACCTCGATGGTCGGATCAAGCAATCCAGTCGGTCGGATGATTTGCTGGACCATCTCCGGCGTATGCTCAAGTTCGTACGGGCCTGGAGTTGCCGATACAAACACAGCCTGTTTGACATGTGTCTCAAATTCCGCAAAAGTCAGCGGACGGTTGTCCATCGCAGATGGCAGACGGAAACCATGATCAACCAGCACCTGCTTTCGCGCCTGGTCACCATTAAACATTCCCCGTATTTGCGGCAATGTAACATGCGACTCATCGACAACAATCAAAAAGTCATCAGGGAAGTAATCGAGCAAAGTATACGGAGTCGCACCAGCTGGCCTCAGCGTCAGGTGACGCGAATAGTTTTCGATGCCGGAACAGAAGCCCATCTCGCGCATCATCTCAAGGTCATACCTTGTACGCTGTTCAAGCCTTTGTGCCTCAAGCAATTTCTCATCGGCACGAAGCACTTCTAGTCGCTCTTCCAATTCTTTTTCAATATTCTCGATCGCGATCTTCATCTTTTCTTCACGGGTTACGAAGTGGGATGCCGGGAAAATCGCAACATGGTCACGTTCCCCGATAATCTCGCCGGTCAGCGCATCGACCTCACGGATCCGGTCGATCTCATCGCCGAAAAACTCGATCCTCATGCAATGCTCATCACGCGAAGCCGGAAAAATCTCGACAACATCGCCGCGGACACGGAAAGTCCCGCGCTTGAAGTCAATGTCATTCCGTTCATACTGGATATCAACCAGCTTGTGGAGCAGCTTGTTCCTTTCAATTTCCATGCCGGTCCTTAAAGACACGACCATGTCACGGTATTCATCCGGATTACCGAGACCATAGATGCAGGATACACTCGCAATGATGATGACATCCTTGCGCTCGAATAACGAAGAAGTAGCCGAGTGGCGCAGCTTGTCGATCTCATCATTGATGCTTGCATCTTTTTCAATGAAAGTATCCGTCTGAGGCACATAGGCCTCCGGCTGGTAGTAATCATAGTAACTGACGAAATACTCCACCGCATTGTCCGGGAAAAATTCCTTGAACTCGCTGTAGAGCTGCCCAGCCAATGTCTTGTTGTGGGCAATGACAAGCGTCGGCTTGTTCACTTCCTTAATGACATTTGAAATCGTGAACGTCTTCCCTGTTCCTGTCGCACCAAGTAGCGTCTGATGCTTCTTGTTATCGCGAATGCCTTTCACCAGCTCTGTTATTGCCGCAGGCTGGTCTCCCTGCGGGGAATATTTCGAGACTAATTCAAATTGGTCCTTCACAGAAAAGCCTCCTGTAATTTAATTTCTGTCAGGTTCATTTCCTTACGAAATAAGAACCTTCATATATATAAGCCTTACATGGTTGTCAAAAAAGTCATATCCTCATTCTACCACAAAGCAGGTAAAACAAACCAACAAAAAGCGAACAAACATTCGAATTGTTATTCTTCTTTTAATAGACACTGTTGAGCAATGTCGAATGATTGTTAATCAAACGTTTGATTTAACATTGCTTGGTGCTGTTACAATAAGAAAAACCTGCCGAACAGGATTCGACAGGCTTGCTTTTCACATTTTTCTGCTATTTCTTGTTCCGACTCCTCATCTGATTGGCCAGAAAGAAGCCGAACGTCAATGAGAACGCATCGACGACGATCAGCAGGAAGGAATCTGTATACCCTTTATAAACAGAAGCCGCAATCAACGCGACCGTCAACACAAGCGCAAGAACATGGTTATAGGCAACCCGGGTAAAGAACACGACCATTAAACCAGGCAGGAGCAGTGCGGACAAATATTTCAGCACCAATGGAAAAACACCTCATTCAGAGAGAATTTCGAACTTTATCTATGTAAAAAATATAGCTTTTTTAGCGGCAGGTTACAAGAATTTACTTTACAAAAGAAAAAGCATGCAGCAGCATGCTTTAAAGATTATGGATTCACTTCAGTCAAAACCTTGGCTGCCCAGTCACTCGCTTCTCCATAAAGCCTGAAGAGCTCTTCCTTGTCCATCATGGTCGGGTTGAAAGCAAGATCAAGATTTTCAAGGAAGGCATGCTCAATATCAATTAAAAATTGAAGCATGACGTATTCATCATTCTTTTCCCCTGATAAAGCATCCTTCAGCTCATTGCTCAGCGGCAGGTCTTCAAGCAACTCCTCCATTGGGTGGTGCAGCAGGGAATCCATCAGGGAAAATATACCGAGAAGAAAATATTTGGAGGCCAACACTTCTCTGCCTATCTTCCTGCCAATCAGTTCCCCCAGCTTTCCGCGTTTCAGGGACAATTCGATGATTTCCCTTTCCTTTGAATTGCCGGTACCTGTGTCTGCTCCCCTGATGGCAAGTACATAGATCCATTTTTTTATTTCATTAAGCCCCAAAAGGATAATGGCCTGTTTGATTGAGGAAACCTCGTTCCGCGGCCGGAAAACTGGATTATTGATCAGCCGCAACAGTTTGTATGAGAGCGAAATATCCTTTTCAATGATATCTTTTATTTTTTCCAGGTCTGGTTCTGGGCTCTCAGTTTCTTTCAGGATCTGAAAATAAGAATGATAGTAGGATGGGATATCATAACTGTTCAGGATAACCGGCTTGCTAAAGTAAAAGCCCTGGAATAATACAAACCCATCTTCCTTTGCTTCAAGATATTCTTCGATTGTTTCGACCTTTTCGGCAAGAAACTGGATGTCCCTTCCCTTTAAAAAGCGGATCATTTCCTGCCTGTCCGTTCGGCTGGTCGTCCTGAAATCTATTTTGATAATATCAATAAAGTCCAATAATTGAACCATCAGTTCGTTCCACTGGGAAACAAAAAAATCATCCAGCGCAATCGTGTACCCATGTGATTTCAATTCCTGGCAAATTTTCAGGATTTCATCATTCAATTCTACGGTTTCAAGAATTTCCACCACAATGGACAATGGATTGAAATAAGAAGGAACACCAAGTTTTAATAGTTTATCAGTAAAATTAATGAAGCAAGGTTTGCCATTCGATAAATCTTTGACACCGATATTCAAGAAGCTATTCACAATAACGTCCGTTGTAGCCTGGTCCCCATCTGTATGCTGATAAGTATTGACTGCGCTGCTCCTGTAAAGCAATTCATACGCAACAGTCTTCTCATTCAAATCAAATATAGGCTGCCTGGCAACATAAATATCCATAAAAGGTTCCTCCCGGGGACTAAGAAAGACAGTTCTGTAAATATTAAACAATATTATTGTAGGAAAAATATACTATTAATTTACAGGTTTTACAAGAGAGAAAATGAATAATTCCCGGGCTATTCAGTAAGGCGTTTGATTTTTTTACGGATCGACTCTCTTGTCCTGCCGAGCATATTTGCAATTTCTGCCAGCGTTTTCCCGCAGCAGTGCCATTCAAGGACCAGTTTTTCTTCTTGCTTCGTCCATGCTTTATAATTCGTGACTTGCTTTGCGATTTTACGCTCTTCTGCCACCCACTCCGGTTCAGGAGGGAGTTCATCAAGCTCAAGTTTGGAAAAGTCAATTTTATGGCGGTTGCTTTTAGCCCACGCCCAAAAATCATCAATGTTGATGAAGGTAAATTTCTTCTTATTGCGGGTAATCCGCTGTTGCGAATCCAACTCATGATTCAGGATCCATTGCATGACGGAATTTCGGTCAATCTTGAGGATTCTGGCGAGTTCCCCTGCCGTGATCATTCCTGTGTAGGATTTGGTGTGGGAAAGGCCCAATCTGGTGATCTTCACTTCAAGGGCTGTCATACTGCGATTAAGTCTTCTGGCAATCGTAGATAATGAGTGGCTGCCAAGCTGTTCTTTGATTAGCTGTATATCTTCAGGTGCGTATTTCATCTTAGATTTCAACCATCCTTCAATCTAAAATTACTGTTATTTTATTTTTCACTTGGCTAATTAAAACACATTTATAACCCAAGAAGAATACCTATATAGGTAAAAATTCAACTTTCCCAACATCTAATAACACAGGGTATTTCTTCCATTAATGAAGATTAATATTTCCGATACATTCCAAATGAATCAGGATAGGTATAGTTAAAACCAAATTTTTCATACAGCCTGTTTGCCGGTGCATCGGCAATCAAGCTGACATAAGAACCGTCATATGTATGTTGTTCAAGATAATCGTTAAGCTCCTCCATCACCCGTTTTCCCAGCCCCTTACCCTGATAGGCCGGCTTGACGGCGATATCGACTACTTGAAAGAACGCCCCGCCATCACCAACGACCCTCCCCATCGCCACTAACGTTGTATGATCATAAATAGTGACAGCAAATAATGAATTCTCCAGTCCTATACGCGCAGCTTCCTCCGATTTTGCGCTCAAGCCTGCTTCAAGGCGAAGATTGATATAGTCTGAAGGACTTGGGGGATGATATGAAACCTTAAAATCAGTCATGATTTTCAGCTCCTTTTCCAATGATCTTTAACAACTCTTCCAATTCACTAATGATAAAATCGGCTTCGGCGCTGTGCCAATAGTCATCACGCTTCCAAATCCCAATCATCCCGGCACATTTAGACGCTGCCACGTCATTTTCTGGATGGTCACCTACAAATATACTGCCAGATGCTGATACACCAACAGTCTCAATCCCCTTCCGGAAAATCCGTGAGTCAGGTTTCCTCAATCCCACTGCTTCAGAGATGAGAATGGTTTCAAAGTACTCCTCAATTCCCAAAGCCTTGATATTGTCTTTTTGGAAATTAACCTTGCCATTCGAAATGATGCCCAGCTTCAGGTTCATTTGCTTAAGTTCCCAAAGTACCTCATGCAGGTGATTAAACCCTGTGCACGAATGCTTGAAATTCATCAAATAGTCTTCCAGCAACTCTTCCCATGTCAGTGACGCTATGCTGAATTCTTGTAAAAGCTGGCTGTATACTTTGTCCTTCCACACATATCCGCGGGCATCCAGTTCAATGAATCGATCCTTATAAACCTGCTTGCCTATCACACTCAATTCACTTTGAAACCGGCCGTATTGTGCTTCTATAAATTTCCCTAGAGAGGCTTCACGGTCCAGCAAAGTCCCGTCCAAATCAAAAAAGACTGCCTCAATATTCCTCAATCAAACTCCCCCTCTTGCTTTTTGTCTAATTTCGCAAAATGAATGTTGCCAGGAGCAATTTCTTTATTGAAAAAAAAAGAACAGACCAGATTGAACTGCTCCCCGTCAAGTAGACAGTGGAAATAATAAAAACAATCTAAGCGGCTTTAGCCCTGTATTCTAAAGGGCTAAGGCCGTTTAATCTTTTTTGGTAACGTTCATGATTATAAAA
>NZ_CBCSFH010000007.1:0-259117 GCF_965138835.1 Mesobacillus thioparans
CAAGAAGATGGCATCTGTTTTTAATAAACTTGGTTAATTGTTACTGGTAAAAAATAGAATTTACGGTAAGTGTGTTTGAGTTACCCAAAAAACTTAAAAAAGTATTTGACATTGTACGCTAAACAATAAGAAAAAGAGCAAGGATTCCCCTGCTCTTTCATGTTATTGATTAAGGTCATATCTTTTCCCTTTGACAAGGTAGAAAACATTTTCGGCTATATTCGTTACATGGTCAGCTGCACGTTCTAGATAACGGCTGATGAATGATAGCTGAGTGATTTGGGCCAGTTGTTCCGGCTTGGTCTGGGCAAGGCTCAACAGTTCCTTGATTGTTTGGCCGTACAGATCATCGACCTGGTCGTCCATCTGGGCAACCTGTCTCGCTTTACCAAGATCCTCTTCATTATAAGCTTCCAATGAAAGTTTAAGCATTTCAACTGATAATTGATGCATCAGTTTGATATGCTCTATCGGCTTTACAAGCGGTTCTTTGCCGATCCTGATCGTCGATTTCGCAATATTGACCGCAAAATCGGCCATTCTTTCAATATCCGTCGCAATTTTGATCGCAACAATCAGCCTTCTTAAATCGACAGCGACCGGCTGTTGTTTTGCGATCAACAGAATAGCAAAATCATTGATTTCTTCTTCTAGAAGATTTGCCTCGGCATCATCTTCAAGGATTTTCAGCGCAAGTTCGATATCCTTATTTTCAAGTGCCGCCAGTGATTGGTTCAATGCATGGACAGCAAAGTTTCCGAGCTCAAGTAATTTTTCATGCAGAGTCTTCAAGTCTTCATCGAATTTCCCTCTAACTACCATAGTCCTCATCCTTCCAATGAAATTTCAAGATCAACCATCAACCGAAACGGCCAGTAATATAATCTTCCGTCCTCTTGTCTGATGGATTTGAGAAAATCTTATCTGTCTCAGCAAACTCGATGACTTCTCCATTCAGGAAGAAGGCAGTCTTGTCAGAAATACGCGCAGCCTGCTGCATATTGTGCGTTACGATGATAATGCTGTAATCCTTCTTCAATTCCTGGACAAGCTCCTCTACCTTCAAGGTAGAAATTGGGTCAAGAGCTGATGTCGGTTCGTCCATGAGGATGACATCCGGTTCGATCGCTAGTGCACGGGCAATACAGATACGCTGCTGCTGCCCCCCTGAAAGGCCGTATGCATTCTGGTTCAGACGATCTTTGACATCATCCCAGATTGCCGCGCCTCGCAAGCTTTTCTCGACAATTTCATCAAGCACCTTTTTGTCTCGGATTCCATGGATTTTCGGACCATAAGCAATATTGTCATAAATGGATTTCGGAAATGGGTTCGGTTTCTGGAAGACCATTCCTACACTAGTTCTTAGCTCTTCGACTTGATATGACTTTTCAAGGATATTTCTTCCTCTGTATAGAATCTCCCCGGAAATCTTGACCGTGGGAACCAGTTCCACCATTCGGTTCAACGTCTTGATGTAAGTGGACTTACCACAGCCGGAAGGGCCGATGATAGCTGTCACTTCATTTTCGTTGATCGCCAGGTTGATATTTTTTAATGCATGGCCTTCACCATACCATAGGTTAAGATCTTTAGTTTCATAAACTACTTTTGAATTTTCAGGAGCATTATTCATCGTGTTGGATTTCACAGTTACTTTTGCTTTTTCTGTCACTGCTGACATAAGTTAAAACCTCCCAGACTAATATCTCTTTTGGAATTTATTGCGGATCAAAATGGCAATTGAATTCATCACAAATAACACGAGTAACAAAATGACAATTGTCGCAGCTGCCAGGTTCGCATATTCTGCAACAAGGGCAGAGTCAATTGTCCAATAATAAATTTGTACCGGCAGAATCGTGAACTTATCAAAGATTCCGTCTGGAATAGGTATTAACAGCGCTGGAATACCAATGACGACAAGCGGAGCCGTTTCACCAATCGCCCGTGAAAGCGCAAGGATGACACCAGTAAGAATTCCCGGTATTGCAGCCGGCAAAACAACATTTTTGATGGTCTGCCATTTTGTGGCACCCATACCGTAGGAAGCTTCCCTCAGGAATTGAGGTACAGCGCGAATGGCTTCCTGGCTTGCCACGACTACGACTGGCAGTACAAGTAATGCCATCGTCAATCCCCCGGCGAGTACTACGGATCCCAAATCAAGAGCTCTGGCGAACACAGTCAGGCCGAGGATTCCGAACACCACGGATGGAACACCAGCCAAGTTGGAGATATTGGTTTTAATGAATGATGCAATACGGCCTTTTGCTGCATATTCTTCAAGATAAATCGCAGTACCGATTCCGAGCAGCATCGTTACCGGGGCAACGACCAGCATGAGCCAAAATGTACCGGTAATCGCTCCCCATATTCCCGCTCTTTTCGGATCTGTCGACAAGCGATTCATGATGAAGTCCATATTGATCCAGGGTAATCCGTCCTTAAGCACGCGATAAATCAAAACAATCAATACAAGGAGTCCGAACATTGTCGCAAGGAAAAATAACGCTTTTGCCAGGTTATTGGCCAATAGACGCGTGCCCATTTTTTTCTGGACTTGAGTGGAATCTACGTATTTCATATTAATATTCCTCCCTGAATTTTCGAGAGATATACTGGGCGACCAGGTTCATGATCAATGTAAATACAAACAAAGTCATCGCAACAGCATAAAGACTGTAGTATAATGTTGAGCCTGCTGCTGCTTCTCCGCCGGTAACTTCTACGATATAGGCGGTCATTGTCTGCATCGATTGTGTGACATCAAAAGTGAAATTCTTTGAGCTGCCACTTGCGATTGTCACGATCATCGTTTCGCCGATAGCCCTGGATATTCCAAGGACGAATGATGCGATGATACCTGAAATCGCTGCTGGGATGACAACCTTCCAGGTTACCTCAAGCTTTGTAGCACCAAGGGCCAAGGCGCCTTCCCTCATTGCATTCGGCACTGAACTCATGGCATCTTCTGACAATGAAGCGACCATCGGGATGATCATGATCCCCATGACGATTCCTGGACTGAGGATATTTGTCGGTTCCAGGCCTGGAATGAATGATCTTAATAAAGGCGTTACGAAAGTAAAGGCAAAGAATCCATATACAATCGTTGGTATGCCTGCCAGGATCTCAAGGATTGGTTTCAACAGTCTTCGTGTCTTCTCAGAAGCATACTCACTCAGGAACACGGCTGTCATCAGGCCGACAGGGATCGCAACAAACATAGCGATCGCGGTGGATATGAGAGTTCCGGTCAGCAATGGCAAGACACCGAACACTGCATTTGAGCCTAGCGGCTTCAATTTAGTGCCAGTGAAGAAATCTATGAATGGAACGTCTTTAAAAAAGGCGATTGTTTCCGTTAATAATGTAAGTACAATTCCGATTGTTGTAAGTACAGAGATTGCTGCAATCCCGAACAGAATTTTCGGGATGAACTTTTCAGTATAATTGGTAAAGCTCTTAGTCTTTTTCTTTTCAGAAATCATTTCACGAACATTCAAGTTTTTGCCGTTTTCGTGAACAACGCTTTTGGCCACGCGAAAAACCCCTTTCATCCTTCTCATCCAAGGAAGAACTTTTCCTTATAGTACCCCATGCAAAAATATTAAAAACACACGCAAGAGATGAGAAGGTCTTACCTCTCATCTCCCGGTGGTAAAGGATTTACTTCTTCATGCCGTTCAATGTATCCAATGTTGATTTGATGTCTTCATCTGACAATGGTGCGAATCCAGTTTCTTTCGATACAGCCTGGGCATTATTCATTGTGTAGATTGCATAATCAAGCACTTGTGGCTTCTCCTTTGCCTGGTTCACATTCAAGTAAGTGAATACAGGACGAGTGAATGGAGCATAGTCACCGTCTTCTTTGATTGTATCAAGTGAAGGTTCTACAGGTCCTTTGCCGAAGTCCACCTTAACTGCGGAAAGCTTGTCTTGATTGCTTTCATAGTAACCATAGCCAAAGAATCCAATCGCGTTTTTATCTTTTGAAACAAGATCTACTAAAGTAGAGTAATCTTGCTGCAAGTTGATGTTTTCAGGTAAATCTTGTTCTTCCAGGATTGTTTCAAACATGAACTCGTAAGTTCCGTGGTTTTCATTAGGGCCATAAGTCTTGATTTCCTCATTAGGGAAATCCGCGCGGACATCTGACCATTTTTTCTTATTCGCACTTGCAAGGAAGATATCTTTTACTTCTTGTTCAGTAAGCTCTTTAGCCCAATCATTGTCTTTATTGATGACGATTGTAATACCATCAAGAGCGACTTTCATTTCCTGTACTTCGATGCCAAGCTCTTCAGCTTTTGATTTTTCCTCATCCTTGATCTGGCGGGAAGCATCATTGAAGTCAGTTCCATTCTTAGCAAGGAATTTCTTGAAACCTGCTGAAGTTCCGGAGCGGCTCACTTCTACTGAGACGTTTTCCTGTTCACCCATATAGTTCTCAGCCATACGTGCCATCAAAGGATAAACTGTACCAGATCCGTCAATGACGACGCTGCCATCAAGTTCTTCTCCGTTTCCATTTCCATTATCTCCACCGCCGCAAGCTGCAGTGAAAGCCATTACAGCCGCAAGCATTAAAAACAGGCTCATCTTCTTAAGATTCTTCATTCTTGAATTCCCCCTACGAGATGTGGTTGTTTTGTCCTACAAAACCAAGAATACTGTTTTTCTTTTAAGGGTGTTTTAACTTAATGTAAAGGTTTTGTAAATTCGCGAGATTGATGTATACATTTGTCGAAAAACAAGTTTTGTCGGGTCTGCCGGTTGAACTTAGTATTTCCCAAACAACAAAAAAACTGCCTCATGCGAGACAGTTTAAAGACATTTATTGCTCATTTTCTTCTGCAATTTCTTCTAAAAGTTCATTGCCTGCTTCTTTCTTTTCAACTTCCTGTACCGGTTGCTCAGGATTCATATTTCCTTCCATACGTTTCTTTTTCAATTCAAAATACGTATCAAGGACTCTTCGGCCAATATCATTATTTGCATGGTGACCCGTATTGCCTTCATATGCCCATGGAACCATTACTGCCAGGGCAATCTCAGGATTATTATAAGGAGCATATGCAACAAGGCTTAAGTTCATGACTTCTGGTGGCTTGTCATAATTTTTCCTTTTTGGCCCATCATAGAAGGCCTGTGCGGTTCCGGTTTTTCCCGCTGGCTTATAATCTGCAGTGTAAAAAGCTCCATATGCCGTACCGCCCGGCTCCTGCATGACTCTCCTGAACCCTTCCTGTATGCGGTCGAACCATTCAGGCTTGGCATCTACCTTATTGAGGATGACAGGTTCAATTTCATTCACGACAGGGCCAACCTCATCATTCTTCATGACCGGCTCCCTGATTTCCTTGACAATCCTTGGCTGGAGCCTGTTGCCGCCATTGGCGATCGTTGAAATATATTGTGCCAATTGAATCGGAGTGTACGTGTCATACTGGCCGATGGCAAAGTCGAGCAAGAGACCTGGCCTTCTTTCGGTACCTTTAAAACCAATCATCTCGTTTGGCAGGTCGATTCCCGTCCTTGACCCAAGGCCGAATTGGCTGAAATGATTCCTCATTGTATCAAAAGCCTGCGGCTCAAGATACAATGGCTGATCATACTTATAGTTCCCTTTTCCGATATTGATCGCAGTCCTGAACATATAAACATTCGATGATACTTTTAAAGCATTGCGATCGTCGAGTGTACCTAAGCCCGCCTTCCAGGACTTCTTCGGGTTGGTGCCTTTAATTTTGATCGGTGTGTCATAAAACTGTGTACCCGGACTGATCGCACCGGTGCTGAATCCCGTCAAAATCGTGGCGCCTTTTACAGCAGACCCAACATTATAGGAGGTCGTGAAATTGCCGCTCGCAAAATCCTGCATGACATCTCTGCCTGTATCTTCATCCCTGACGATCTGTTTACCCGAAAGTGTTAAAACTTCCCCTGTATTAGGATCCATCAACACAACAAAAGCCCTGTCAAGAAGGCCTGTTCTTGAAGTTTGCTTTGCCTTTATCAATTCTTCTTCGACAATCTTATCAACAGCAAGCTGCAAATCCATGTCAATCGTCAGCACAAGGTCTTTCCCCCGCTGCCCTTCCGATATCACTTTTGTATCAAGAACATTGCCGCCTTTATCAGTGATATTCTTTACCTTTGCTTTCTGTCCGTGCAGGACATCTTCATATTGCTGCTCGATATAACTCAAACCTACCCGGTCATTTCTGCTATAGCCTCTGGAAAGATAGTATTCAAGCTTCTCTTTAGGAAGTCCTTTTTCGGAATCACTTACTTTTCCAAGGATCGTCCTGAGGGTTTTATCATAGCTGTATTGACGTTCCCAGTCTGTAGTTGTATCCACTCCCGGCAGCATTTCAAGATTTTCGCTTACAATGGCGAACTCTTCTGGTTTCAAATCTTTCTTGATGATTTGCGGAGAAAGCGCATATCCGCTCATCATCTCCCGTAAAATGGCAAGAATTTCCAAATCGTTCTTTTTCAACTCGTTTAGCTCATTCTCCGTGATGCGATCAAGCTGGAGATTATAAATGGCCTTATCATCAAGCAGTTTTTCATCATACTGGGCCCATTCTGCTTCTGTGATTTTTTCCCGTGCACGATCTTCATTCGTTATAATCCAATAATCCTTTTTGTCCCTTTCACGGACTTTCTTCAGGTCATCTTCAGAATCCTTTGTGATGAGTTTCGCAAGTCTTTCTGCGACCTTCAGCATTTCCTTTGTCTGGGTGCCCTGGCTCTTCGTATACGTGATCGCCATGCTTGGCGTATTGTCGACAATTGCTTTCATATTGCGGTCGTACATTTTCCCTCTCGGTACAGGATTATTAACGGTTACATCTTCAGTGCGTTCAATTTCCCTCTTGAAGTCTTCCCCGTATACAATCTGTACAATGCCAAGCCTCAGGATCAGCATCGAAAATAACACGAACACCGCAAAAAACACCATATTCAGCCTGAATGGCACATGCGTCTTCTTCTTTTTCTTTTTGTTCAAACCTTTCCCACCTCTTCAGTCTGTATGTTTATGGCTTAATGACTATCCTTTATTTTAACTAAAATCATCAGCATTTTCTATCAATAAACTACAGAAGAATATTTTTCCAAAAATAAAAAGACCGGGCTATTCGCCCGGCCCATTCACTGGTTTTTCAGGAAGTCTTCCCGGTTATGCAGCTTTTAAATGAATTTTCCTTATAAAAAAGTAAATCAATGTATGCCCGCTTCCGAGTATGATCAGAAGGATGGGAATTGCCTGTTTTTCACTGAACAGTTGAATTGCAATCAGGAAAAGGACAATTGAAGCAACACGGCCAAGATTCAAAAATAATTCCCGGACAACAATATATTCAACCCTCATTTCAGCCGCTTTCCAGCCGCGTCCAATCACGTCGTAGGTCATTGAAGCATATGGAACAAGGAGTAGAGGGTAAGCAACTGCTATCATTGCAGCATATAATAGAAGCCGGAAGTAGCTGAGGTCAAATACAAGCAGGAAGATCGCCAGGAACAGGATCAATCCGCCAACCAGTATTGCCTGTTTCCTATATTCTTTTTTAAGGGTACGGGATACAAAGTAGTAAGCAAGAAATGATATCCCGGAATTAATCAATCCATAAGTACCCAAAGCCATTTCGCTATCTGTGGCAATGAAAACGAAAACGGAAACGATGAATACAAATACCCCTTCTCTGAGTCCCTGGAAGAAATGCGCATTCGTAACCATCCGCCAATTTTTGTCATGCTTCCTTTCAGTAATAATCCGCCTGAACCAGTACTTGCCGTGGGCAGGCCGGCGCTTCAGGAAGAAACTCAATAAAACAGCGATTGAAAACAATCCGAGTGAAAGTCCGAATACCACTGTATAACCTGTCAGCTTTTCCAGTTTTGAAATGATGAAACCTGCTGCGATCGGTCCGATCATGCCTCCAACAGAACCCAGTATTCCGAGAAATCCATTAAAGAAATCACGTGTTTCCGGTTCTGTGATCTCAAAGGTGAGGACATTATAGGCAAGCCAATAAAATCCATAGCCCATTCCCAAAAGTACACCCAGTAATAATAAAAAGTCGGACGCTTTGGTTCCCACAAACAGGACCGTTACATAAAACAATGCCAGAAAGATGACTCCGATGCGGAGCACAATGACCCTGTCGACCTTCTTTGCCCATCTCCCAGCAAGGATGAAGGTGAGAGGCTGGGCAACGACAATCGATAGGTTATACATTGCCAAATCGGCAAGCTCGCCGGATTGCTTCCATAAATAAATATTAACGAAAGTATTTGAAAGGGCAATGCTTAATGAGTACAAACCCCCAATAATCAGTAGGAGCGCCAAATCCTTTGTCAGTTCGATGTCTCCTAATAATTTGTTTACTTTGCTCATGATCGACTCCCCTTTTCTCTTGGGTAGTTTCTAACAAAGCATTCGGGGTTATTCAGTTTTCTGAAGGGTCTTTGAAAGGAAAACTTGACAAAAAAATAGAGAGGCTGCAATAACTGCAGCCTCCCGCATTTTCACACTATTATTTCGCAGACGCGTAACGTTTGCTAACTTCTTCCCAGTTAACAACGTTCCAGAATGCACCAATGTATTCTGGTCTTCTGTTCTGGTAGTTCAGGTAGTAAGCATGCTCCCAAACATCCAATCCAAGGATCGGAGTCTTGCCTTCCATTAATGGAGAGTCCTGGTTTGGAGTGCTAGTCACTTCTAGCTCGCCATTGTTAACAACAAGCCAAGCCCAGCCAGAGCCGAAACGAGTAGTTGCTGCTTTTGAGAACTCTTCCTTGAAGCCTTCAAATCCTCCGAACTTTGAG
This sequence comes from Mesobacillus thioparans, assembly GCF_965138835.1. Taxonomy (NCBI): domain Bacteria; kingdom Bacillati; phylum Bacillota; class Bacilli; order Caryophanales; family Bacillaceae; genus Mesobacillus; species Mesobacillus thioparans. The sequence continues at coordinate 8,845 of NZ_CBCSFH010000007.1, forward strand.
TTGATTGCTTCAGCTAATTCTCCAGTAGGCTCGCCGCCTCCGTTTGGAGAAATGACTTGCCAGAATAGAGAGTGGTTCGCATGGCCGCCGCCATTGTTGCGAACTGCAGTACGTGCTGCTTCAGGAACAGCATCAAGGTTAGAAACGACTTCTTCAACAGATTTGGATAGAAGCTCTTCGTTTCCTTCCAAAGCGTTGTTCAAGTTTGTTACATAAGTGTTGTGGTGCTTAGTGTGGTGGATATTCATTGTTTCTTTGTCGATGTGTGGCTCAAGTGCATCATATGCGTAAGGTAATTGTGGTAATTCAAATGCCATTTTTAACATCCTCCTATGTATCAAGTTTCACTTTCGGAACAATCTTTCTTACAATTCAGTAATTAGAATTGTTCTAAAAGTGCTTCATGATTAGATTACCAAAGAACGGTAATGGTTTCAAATAAAATGCCTTGGCTTAACAAGTTTATACTTCCCCGCGCCATCTTTTATTATTCATGAATAAAAACAATGTGGATTGATAAAGTTTCAGAAAATCGTCAATATTCCCCGAATGCAGTGGTGTCAACGATATTTGTCGCACCTCTCCAAAATGACACCCATTTATTCCCAAAACACAATTGACACAGTAGCAACAATTCTTTTAAATCAAAGTATAGAGAGGCTTAATAAGGAGACGATCCTGATGGACAAAAATATATCATTATACAGTTTGATTTTACAAAATTTCATTGATAAGGAAACCATCCAAAAAATCAAGGCGGACACAATCCTATTCCAGGAAGATGAATATGTCCAGAACACTTATATTATCCTGAGCGGAAGTGTTTCAGTCGGCCGTGTCCACATGAAGGGCAAGGAATTCATCCTCAAAATCCTGAACGGTGAAGAAATGATCATAGAATATGAATTGTTCAAACACACACCACGCTATCACTTTTCAGCAAAATCCCTTACGGATTGTGAAGTCCTGATGATTAAAAGAGAGCAGTTCGAAGAATTCATCCTTAATGACAAGACCGCCATGAATGCCATGGTGAATTGGCTGAGCACGCGATACCTCAAGGCGCAAATGAAATGCCAGGACTTGATCATGAACGGCAAAAAAGGCGGATTGTACTCCATTTTGATCAGGCTGTGCAACAGCTATGGCGTGATGACGGATGAAGGAATCCTGATTGATTTGCCGCTCACACACCAGGAGCTTGCCAATTTGACCTATGGCACCCGCGAGGTTATCCAAAGGATGCTGAAGGAATTGCGCGAAAAAGACATCATTTCCTATGACCAGCTGAAATTCACCGTCAAGAACCTGAGCTATTTAAAACGGGAAGTCGATTGCCAGAATTGTTCATTCGAAATCTGCGGGTTGAATTGATCCCAGCACCAGGTCATCCTTAATCGTATAAAAAATCGTGCTGCTTTCAGCACGATTTTTTAAATGATCAGGAAGAAATAAACAAGCATGATCGCCATGATGACTCCTTTGGTCACCACGCTGCTGATAAAACCGACAACAGATCCGAAGCCGATTTTGATTGCATCATTCAGGTTCTTTTTATTAACCAGCAACTCAGCAATTGCCGCTCCGATAAACGGACCGACGAGGATTCCGACAATTGGGATAACAAAAGGTCCCACGATCAGTCCGATTGTGCTTCCCCAAATACCAGCCTTGCTTCCCCCATACTTTTTGACACCGATGATGTTCGCAATATAGTCAGCACCGAACAAAAGGACGACAAACATACTCTGAATGCCCCAAAAAAACCAGTTGAAAGGTTCAAACGAATAAAAAACACCGTATAGAATAAACCCGCCCAGCATGAATAGGACACCTGGAAGGATGGGTATTACGAGACTGGCAAAGGCCCCAACGAAAAATAACCATATGATTGTCCAATAAACTGCTTCCATAGAATCCCCCTTTTCAAATAGGCTCTAATCGGAAATTTTGCTTCTTTCCCCATAAAAAAATAAGCAAGGGTTTCCCCTTGCTTACTTTACCACTATTTCTGTTCTCCCAAAACGTACTCTGCGATATTTACCGCATGGTCGCCGATTCGCTCTAGATTGCTGATGATATCGACGAATACAATTCCAGCCTGTCCAGAACACTGACCTTCATTCATACGCAGAATGTGCTGCTTTCTCAGTGTACGTTCCATACGATCAATTTCATCTTCTTTTGTCACAACAGCCCTGGCTGCATCAAGGTTCTTCTGGTCGAGTGCCTGCAATGCCTCTTCGACCGTACTTACAGTCAGGTTGAACATTGTTTCAAGATCACTCATAGCTCCGTCGGTCATTCTCACCTTGTTAGCCTGCTGGTATTCAATCAGTTCGATGATATTTTCAAAATGGTCACCGATTCTTTCGATATCCCGAACAGTGTCCATCAGCATGCTGTGTTCTTCAGATTCATGCTCAGACAACGAGCTTGTAGCAAGGTCCACCAGATAATCTGTAATCTTGCGGTCCAGATTATTGATTGCTTCTTCAAGCTGATAAGCATTAGCGGAATGCTTAGTATTTTTCGTTTTCAGGAATTCGTTCGTTTCTTCAAGTCCCTTTAACGCAAACTTACCCATGCGCAGAACTTCTTCCTTCGCCTGGCCAAGCGCGATAGACGGTGATTGCTCGATGAATACCGGATCAAGATGCTGTGCCTTGTAGTCGACAATGGAGTCTTCACCAGGAATCAGCTTTGTTACCACTAACGCCAATACTGCAACAAATGGCAATTGAATCAGTGTATTCGTCGTGTTGAAAAGCCCATGAGCAAATGCGATAGTCATTTCAGGGTTAAGAGAAAGCTGATCCCTGAGCATTTCTATCAATATTGTGAATGGCTTCAATAATATTAAAAACAGTGTTGTACCTATCAAATTGAATAATACATGGGTTGCAGCAGCTCTTTTTGCAGCAACAGAAGTACCGATGGCAGCAAGGACAGCTGTGATGGTTGTCCCAACATTATCACCAAATAATACCGGAAGAGCTCCCTGAAGGTTGATCAGGTTTTCAGCGTGCAAGCCCTGCAGAATACCGATCGTCGCACTTGAACTCTGTACGACCACTGTGAATACAGTGCCAATGACAACCCCAAGGAATGGATTCGAGCTAAGTTCCACAGTCAAATCGTGGAAGGATTCGAGACTCCTTAAAGGTTTCATTCCGCCACTCATCAATTCAAGTCCATAGAATAATGCACCGAATCCAAAAACGATTTGGCCGATGTTATGGACTTTTTTACTTTTGAAGAAGAACAAAAGTATAGAACCAACGGCAATGATTGGCAATGCGTATTCTCCCACATCAATACCGATGATAAACGCGGTTACAGTCGTACCAATGTTCGCACCCATGATGACTCCGATTGCCTGGCGCAAAGTCATGAAGCCGGCACTAACGAGTCCAACTGTAATAACGGTTGTCGCAGAACTGCTCTGTACTAAGACCGTAACGATCAGACCAGCCAGCACACCCATAACCGGATTGGTCGTGAACTTGTCCAGGACATCTCTTAGTCGGTCCCCTGCTGATTTCTGCAGTCCATCCCCCATGAATTTAATGCCGTATAAGAAAATTCCAAGACCCCCAAAGAATTCAAACAGCATTTCTTGTAAATTCAATTCCATTTTTTCAACCCCTAGATTTATTTCGACAAACATCTACAAACAAAATCATTATGAAGGATTTATTAATAAAAAGTAAACTGTTTAAGAGTCGAATTTACAATAGCTTAACATTTCGGAGTAATGTTACAGAAATGTTACAAAAGCAATTTAAAAGCTTGTTATTCCTTCCTCATAAAAGCTAAAATAGACAATGGAATCTATTAAAGGACGTGTATTGATGAATATTTTTTCGCAATTTGCCAAAAGCCTGTATTCTCCTGCAGATATCGCGGTCACCCGCTTCCAGGGCATCGGCAAAACCATTCTGTTTGTATTCTTATTAACGTTACTATCGATTTTGCCAGTTATCTTCTATATGTTCGCAACCATTTCCGGAGCGATTGACTCGGCTAAACAAGCCGTCATAGAAGACTTGCCATCATTTTCAATAGAAGAAGGCGTCCTAAAATCGGATATCAAAGCGCCGGTCACCTTGAAAAGGGATGATTTCACAATCATTTTCGATCCAACGGGTACCGTCGAAGAAAAGGATATGACGAATATGGAGGCGACTTTCGGAATGCTTGAGCATGGGATTGTCCTAGCGGCTGGCGGTCAGACCAATACCGTGCCTTATTCCCTTTTCTCGGACGGGAAACTATCAAAGGAAGATGTTCAATCACTATTGGAAACAGCTGAGTCTTCCCTCCCTGTCTTGCTAGGTTTTCTGTTTATCATCATCTATGTTTTTTCTGCGGGCATGAAATTCATAGAAGTCTCGCTGCTTGCCCTGTTCGGTTTGTTTCTGAAAAATCTTGCCGGCAGGAAGCTGCAATACAGGCATTTATGGAGAATGTCCGCCTACAGCACAACTCTTCCGACAGTATTTTTCACATTGATGGCATTCCTTAAAACGTCAGTGCCTTATGGTTTTGCCATCAACTGGTTTGTGGCATCCATGATGCTTCTATTAGCGATAAAAGAAATACCGCCTATGCAGAAAAATGAAGAGATTTAAAAAATGCGCCTATGGCGTATTTTTTTTGGCGTTTCTCCCCTTCTCCCCTGATTCCCCAAACGATAAACCCGATGTGCCAGACCATTGAAATTAATAGTGATTTTTTCTATCAAAATGGTTCTTAACTCTATTCTTCCAGCATAAATAATGATATAAGCTGTTTAGGAGGAAAGGTCCATGAAAAAATTGGCAGGATTCCTGGTTTTCCTGGTTCTAGCATACGCAATTTATAATGACTTAAGCATAGGGACACTCCCGGCAGCGAATACTCCAGAACCAGAATCAACAGAAGCGGAAATAGTAGAAGCGGGTAGTCAGGACCAGCAGAAAATCCCTTATTTCAAGCATGAAGTCAAGCCAGGCGATACGGTACTATCTGTACTTGACAGCAATTCAGACAGCCCGCTAGCTGTCCCGGTCTCAAAAGCGGTAGAAGACTTTAAAAAGTTGAATGCCGGAACAGACCCCCAGAAAATCAAGTTTGGCAATACCTATAAATTCCCGGATTACAGCAGCCAAAATTAACAAAGGCTAACAAAAGAAGTCTTTCCTTGTCAATTTCAGCTAAAGATTGATAAAATGGGGTTGTGCATCACTAGGAACTTTTACATGAATTCCATTTTCCAAAGGAGCGAATCACTGTTGAGTGAAATCATACATCGTACCAAAACCCGCCCGATCAAGGTTGGTAATTTAACTATTGGCGGCAACAATGAAGTTGTCATCCAGAGTATGACAACAACCAAGACTCATGATGTCGAAGCGACTGTCGCTGAGATCAAGCGCCTAGAAGAAGCAGGCTGCCAGATTGTCCGCGTTGCATGCCCTGATGAAAGGGCAGCGAATGCAATCTCTGAAATAAAAAAACGAATCAATATCCCTCTTGTTGTGGATATCCACTTCGATTATCGCCTTGCGCTTAAAGCCATCGAAGGGGGAGCTGATAAAATCAGGATCAACCCTGGAAATATCGGCAAGCGTGAAAAGGTAGAGGCTGTTGTAAAAGCGGCAAAAGAGAAAGGTATTCCGATTAGAATCGGTGTAAATGCCGGATCGCTGGAAAGAAGGATTCTCGAAAAATACGGTTATCCTACTGCGGACGGCATGGTGGAAAGTGCCTTACACCATATCAAGATCCTTGAAGACCTTGATTTCCACAATATCATCGTTTCGATGAAGGCTTCAGATGTGAATCTTGCGATTGAAGCATACGAGAAAGCGGCGAAGGCATTTGACTATCCGCTGCATCTTGGAATCACAGAATCAGGAACATTATTTGCTGGTACAGTCAAAAGTGCTGCTGGCCTTGGAGCGATCCTCAGCAAAGGAATCGGGAACACAGTTAGGATATCACTGAGTGCAGACCCGGTAGAGGAAGTAAAGGTAGCACGAGAGCTGTTAAAGTCGTTCGGACTGGCTGCCAATGCGGCAACGTTGATTTCCTGCCCAACCTGCGGACGGATCGAGATCGATTTGATCAGCATCGCCAATGAGGTGGAAGAATACATCTCAAAGATCAAGGCACCGATCAAAGTGGCTGTGCTAGGCTGTGCGGTAAACGGTCCTGGCGAGGCGAGAGAGGCTGACATCGGCATTGCCGGCGCAAGAGGGGAAGGACTGCTTTTCCGCAAAGGAGAAATCGTCCGTAAAGTGCCAGAAGAAACAATGGTAGAGGAATTAAAGAAAGAAATCGATAAAATTGCCGAGGAGAAGCTTCAGGAAGCTGCCCTCCAGAAATAAGGATAAAAAAATGCCCGGGGATTCCCGGGCATTTTTTTTGGCATTTCCCGTCAAAAGAACGGAAGAATGAAGATGCCAACCAGAATCGAGATTGTCCCGATGCCAATTGCCCAGCTGCCGATTGAGGAACCACGGCGGCGGGCCATGAAGCCAAGGACAATTCCAGCTGCTCCGAAAAGAACAGGTAAAATAAACAGCGACAAGATCGATAGGGCAAGAGCTGAGTATGCAAGCCCCCGTCCTCCAGTTGTACTTTCTTCTTCTGACCTTCTTCTGATCGCAGGGGGTGCAGGAACAGCGATCTCAGCCGCTGTCTCTTCATCATAATGTTCTTCATGAACGGGCCCGGCAATCGCTGTCATCTCCTGATAGTGATCATCTCTTCCAGGTCCGGCGATTGCCGTCATTTCCTGATAGTGATCACCCCTTCCAGGTCCAGCGATTGCTGTCATTTCCTGATAATGCTCATCACGAGCGGGAGTATACAGTTCTGTTGCTGTTTCCTCCTGGTAAATCTCATCACGCGCATCCCTTATTGTAATGACATCCTGCTTAGGTTCAGTAATATATTCGGTACCAATCTGTTTTCGTTCTTGGTCTGCCACTTTAATCCCTCGCTTTCTTAAGTGGAGCATTTATTATTGTTTACGAGCGGATTGTTTTTCATCATGGCAATGTTTGTCTAAGGCGCTGGAAAAGTAAATCTTTTGCACGCTTTAAACATTTGGTAAGATTAAGGGAGATAATATTTAAGGAGCAGATTGATGAAAAAACGTTTTGGCATAGATATTGATGGGACAGTCACCTGTCCCACTACCTTTGTACCATATTTGAACGAAGCATTTCATTTGGATATCACCCTTGATGATATCAAGCAGTATGATTTTATGCCGCTTGTATCTGTCACTGAGAAAGAGTTTGCAGCCTGGTTCAAAAAAATGGAACCAGTCATCTATTCCAAATCACCTTTAGCAGCCGGAGCCAAAGAAATCCTGAAAAGCTGGGAGCAGGAGCATGAATTGTATTTCATCAGCGCGAGGGACACATATTTACTTGAACTTACTCAAGAGTGGTTTACTGCCAATGAACTAAAATATCATGATATTCACCTGATTGGTTCACATGATAAAATCCAGGCAGCACAGAAATACGATGTGGATATTTTCTTTGAGGACAAACATGATAATGCGGTCAACTTGCATGAAGAACTGAAGATTCCAGTCATCCTTTTTGACACCCCATATAACCAGGAGCCAATCCCTGATGGTGTCATCCGGGTAAACAACTGGCAGGAAGCCAATGAGTGGGTAAGAAATTGGATAGAAAACAGTTAAACGGCCATTTATGGATGGCCGTTTTTTTCATTTCTTTATTGGGCAAAGGAAGAAGGACCTATTGTATGCAATCAGGGCATCTTCCGTAAATTTCAAATTTATGGCCCGAAATATCATAACCCTTAAAGCTTGATTCGATATTTCTCATGGGGCAGGTTTCAATCTCTTTTGTTTTTCCGCAGTCAAGGCAGATGAAATGGTGATGATGTTCCTTATGCGAACAGGTGAAACGGAAATGTTTTTCTCCTGACAGTTCAGTCATCTCCAGAATTCCCAACTCGACAAACACACTTAAATTACGATAGATCGTATCAAATGACAGTCCAGGATAATTCTCCTTCATTTGTTCAAGGACATCACGTGCGGTCAAATACTTATCATGGTCGGAAAACATCTGGAGCATATCCTCGCGCTTTCCAGTATGTTTATACCCCTGCTCCTTAAGCAGGTTCATCGCTTCATTCACATTCATGGTATCACCTCTTTATACCGTTCTTGTTGTACTGCGTTTTTTTAGCCAAATGACCAGTACAAGGATGAACACAGCAATCATCACAATGGTTCCACCAGGAGCGAGGTCCAGATAATATGACAGGACTAAGCCGCCCAGCACTGAAACCTCACCGAACAGGATGGAAAAGAAGATCGTCTGCTTAAATCCTTTGGCGAACCGGATGCTTGCTGCCACCGGCAATGTCATCAGGGAGGAAACAAGCAGGATGCCAACAATCCTCATTGAAGCGGCGATCACCAGAGCCACCATGATGATGAAAATAAAGTGCAATGACTTTGCGGCAATACCGGTTGCCCTCGCATATTCTTCATCGAATGATAGCAGGAACAGTTCCTTGTATAGCAAAGCAACAAGCGCGATCACCAGGATACTTATGACAAGGATGGTCCAGAGATCCGCTCTGCTCACCGCGCTCACGCTTCCAAATAAATAGCTGAACAAATCTGTATTGAAGCCATCGGCAAGTGAAATGAATATGACTCCAAGACCGATTCCACCCGAAAGGATGATCGGTATGGCCAGTTCCTGATAATGCTTATAAACCGTGCGGAGTTTTTCAATGAACAGCGATCCGCCAACCGAAAAAGCCATCCCCATATAAAGCGGGTTGAGGCCGCTGAAGACCATGAACTTTTTCTCAAGCAGCAGGCTTGCTGCAATCCCCGCCAGGGTAACATGGCTAAGGGCATCCGCTATAAGGGAAAGCCTTCTTACAACAATGAAAACACCAAGAAGGGGAGCGATCACACCAATGATCATGCCGGTCAAAACAGCATTCTGTAAAAATTCGTAATGCATCAGTCCACTAATCATGATCGTGCCCTCCCCCGTGATGGTGATGATGATCATGGGTCAATACATGAACATCATGCCCATAAATTTCTGACACATCATTCAGCTTCAATTGTTCGAATTCCTCTGCACTTCCATGGAAATGCATATTTTTATTCAAGCATGCTACATTTGTGACTTTCTCGGAAATCGTGCCGATATCGTGCGTCACCAGAAGCAATGTAATCCCCTTCTCCTTATTGAGCGTTTCGAGCATTTCATAAAAGGAGTTCACATTCTGGACATCGACACCGACCGTCGGCTCATCCAGGATCAGCAATTCAGGTTCGCTCACCAGTGCCCTGGCGATGAATACCCTTTGCTGTTGGCCGCCGGACAGCTCCCCGATATTTCGGTCCAGGAATTTTTCCATCCCGACAGATTCGATGGCCTGTTTAATTTTTATATGATCAGTCTTTTTTAAAAAGTTGAACAGCCCGAGTTTTTTCGTCAACCCGCTGGCCACCACCTCAAAAACGGTAGCAGGGAAACCTGTGTTGAAGGAATTGGCCTTTTGCGACACAAACCCGATTTTATGCTGCTCCCTGAATTTATTGATATCCTGTCCAAACAGACGGATGGTGCCTGTTTGCGGTTTGATGAGGCCAAGCATCAGCTTCAGCAAAGTCGACTTTCCCGATCCATTGGGACCAACGATTGCCAAAAAGCTGCCTCTATGAATAGACAGGTTTATATTTTCAAGTACATTCTCTTTATCGTATCGATAATAGACATCCTGTACCTGGACGATGTAATCATTCATTTCCACTTTCATCACCTGCAAAATAAGAATCATTCCGATTTACTTTAAGTAGTATATCTCTTAAGGACAATAAAGTAAACAAAAGAACTTACCATCCAAGAAAATTGTCACGATTTTAGAACTGGGCACATACCCTACTATGAAGGAGTGATGATCTTTGGCTATTTTTGAAAATATCATTAACCATAAGATAGGCAGCATAACGGCGGATGAACTGCTGAAATACGCCTCTCAATTCAATATTTCCATAACAAAGGCACAGGCAGACAAGATCGCCGGATACTTACGCGGAAAAAGGGTCAATATTTTTAATGATTCAGAAAGAACGGCACTCATCAAGCAAATCGCGAGAATCACCAACCCCGAAACAGCACGGGAAGTCAATAAGTTGTTTATAAAATTCACAAAATAATAGTATGTGTCCGTCATTGGCCTGATGATGGACACTTTTTTTTTTCATCATTGTTTTTGTCTGTCATGGACTTGATGACAGATACTTTTTCCTTTTTATCCGCCATTTTTGTCCATCATGAACTTGATGACGGACACTTTTTCCCTTTTCTTCGCTATTTCTGTCCATCATGAGTCTTCCCCCTTTTTTCCCCCATTTCTGTCCCCCATGCCTGATATTATTTCCCTGATTTCCTCTAACCCCTACTAAAAAGAAGGCTCTGTTAAACAAGACTGTTGATTTTCGTTCCAGGCGCTTCGCTTTCCGCGGGAAGAATATGAAAAAGACCAATTGCCGTCTTTTTCATAAACAATTCTTCCTCGGGGCTGGCGCTGAGCCTCCTCGTCGCTTTGCTCCTGCGGGGTCTCACCTGACCAGCTGCGCCCGCAGGACACTGAATGGGCTTCCTCGAGTTTGCCCACGCACGATGGAAATGCGTTAGCATTTTCGGAGGAGTCTACGCACCTTCCACTACAATCAACAGGTGTAAAAACATCATTTGGCATTAACAGAGCCAAAAAGAAAAAACGCTGCGGAACTGGTCCACAGCGTTTGTTTAGTCATTCATGATGGTGTCTAGCAGGTTTTCTTCGAATTGCTTGTTTTTCAGCATCGCAATTTCATGTTTGTAAGGCGCTTTTTTGCTATTCTTGTCAGGACCCACAAATGGTGTTTCAAGGATTTTAGGGACATGCGTCAGTTGCGGGTGATGGACGATGTAGTTCAATGCTTCGAATCCGATATGGCCGAACCCGATATTCTCATGGCGGTCTTTCCGGGTACCGAACTCATTCTTGCTGTCATTGATGTGCATGACTTTTAGCCTGTCGAGTCCAATGATTTTATCGAATTCGTTCAACACGCCATCGAAATCCTCGACGATTTGATAGCCTGCGTCATGTGTATGGCATGTATCGAAGCAGACAGAAAGCTTGTCATTATGTTTGACACCGTCGATGATCATCGCCAGCTCTTCAAAAGACTTACCGCATTCTGAGCCTTTTCCGGCCATTGTTTCCAGAGCGATTTGGACTTTATCATCCGCGCTAAGGACTTCATTCAGGCCTTCAATGATTTTCTCAATACCCTTGTCTGCTCCCGCGCCCACGTGCGCCCCTGGATGAAGCACGATCTGCCTGGCGCCAATCGCATCGGTCCTGTCGATTTCACTCCGCAAAAATCTCACGCCCAAATCGAAAGTATCGGGATTTTGTGTGTTCCCGATATTGATGATATATGGAGCATGGACAACGATTTCTGTGATGCCATTCTGCTCCATATGCAGGCGCCCTGCTTCAATGTTCAGGTCCTCGATTTTCTTCCTTCTCGTATTCTGCGGTGCTCCCGTATAGATCATGAAAGTATTTGCACCATATGAGACAGCTTCTTCGCTCGCTGCTAGCAGCATTTTCTTGCCGCTCATTGAAACATGTGAGCCAATTAACATCTAGATCTCTCCTAAATCCCTTTATTTATTTCTTTTCTGAATACGGTTTTCGCGTTTTTTGATTTTATCCATTTCATATTTCATCTTCTTTTTATAGCCTGGTTTTACCTTTTTAGGCTTGGAGACAAGCGTCTTTGCCTTCGCCTCGCCTGCTGTTTCCTTCTTCTTGCGGTTCTGTCTTCTGTTCCGCTCTTCTATTTCGGTGAATTCACCTTTTTTCAAATCGATGTGTTTGAAAGTGATGCCCATTTTTTCCAGGCGCACCAGTGCATCTTCATCGCTTTGCTCGTAGATTGTCAATGCTACCCCTGAGGAGCCGGCACGCGCAGTCCTTCCGACCCTGTGGATATAAAAATCAAGGTCCGTTGGCAGTTCGTAGTTGATGACATGGCTGATGCCCTCGATGTCGATTCCTCTTGCAGCGAGGTCAGTCGCAACAAGGTACTGGAACTCAAGGTCCTTGATTTGCTTCATGACCCGTTTACGTTCTCTCGGACTGAGGTCACCATGGATACGGCCGACCTTCATGCCCTTTTGAATCAGACCATCCGCGATTTCATCCGCTTTTTTCTTTGTATTCGCGAAAACAATCCCCAAATATGGATTGTATGCCAGCAGTGCAGAGTGCACAAGGCCTATTTTATCCCGGTGCCTTGAAGGCAGGAGAATATGTTCTATCTTCGCCGCTGTGGCTTGTTTAGGATCGATCTGGACGTATTTAGGGTTTTCCATGTACTTTTTCAAAAACGGTTTAAGTTTTTCAGGAATAGTAGCCGAGAATACGAGCATCTGGAGCTTTTCCGGCATGCGGGATGCAAATTGGTCGATGTCCTCGATGAATCCCATATCGAGCATCAAATCTGCCTCATCAATAACGAGGATATTGGCTGTATGCACAAACAAAGCATTTTCCTTCACGAGGTCGTTGATCCTGCCAGGCGTCCCAATCACGATTTGCGGCTGGGTCTTCAGCTTCTCGATCGTTCTTTGCTTATCCGTTCCGCCAATATAGCAGCGGGCAGTGATCCGCTCTCCCTCAGGAGCATGTTCAGCAATTTTTAGGACTTCATGATAAATCTGGTTCGCAAGTTCGCGTGTCGGCGCCGCGATGATTGCCTGTACTTCATTGCGTGAAGCATCAAGCTTGTCCATGATTGGCAGTACATAGGCATGCGTCTTACCCGTGCCTGTCTGTGATTGACCGATTGCGCTGTCACCTTTCAGCACAGTCGGAATCAAACGTTCCTGGATCTCGGTCGGCTCGTAAAAGCCTAATTTATTGATTGCATCTATAATGAACGGCTTCAGTTCATAACGTGTAAATTTTGTTTCACTCATTGAAAATCTCCTTCTTTTCCCCTGTCCCGCAAGAATTCCCGGGATTACAGCCTGTTCCGTAAGCTGTTTTTTTTCAGGTTCATCCTGTAATTATAATAAAGATTGCAGAAAATCTCCAATCAGTACTATCTTAACCTTTCCTTTGAAAAAAACAAACCTGTTTCGCGACATACTTTTTTCCTTAAACCATTCCGGACTTCCCGCATATTCTAATAGGAGATGAAATATTGGGAAAGGAGGGGTCGCAATGCTACAAGGACCCCGTATGAATCCACGCGGAATGCCGAATCGCTTTCAAGGCCCCCGCATGATGGGAGGACCAGGAATGGGCCCGCGTCCGATGCAATCAAATCCATTCGGCCAGGTACCCATGATGCCGCAGGGCCAGATGCCCCGCATGGGGGGCAGGAATATGCGCTCAAGGCAAGGTGGCGGACTGCTCTCGAAGATATTAGGCAGAAGCACCGGCCAGGGGAACGGTCCAGGAGGTTTCCTGACTGGAGCTAATACAGCGACAAGGGGAGCGGCCTCAGGCGGCGGTATCTTAAAGAGTCTCGCTGATCCATCCGCACTGAACGGTTTTCTTACGAACACGCAAAAGGTTTTGGGCACGGCACAGCAGTTCGGTCCGATGATCCAGCAATACGGTCCGCTTGTCCGCAATCTGCCATCAATGTGGAAACTTTATCGAGGATTGAAGGATCTTCCGGATGCAGATGAACAAACAACGGAAGCGGAGACAGATCAGCCAGAAACAAACAAGAAAAAGAAAAAGGCAGTAAAAGCCGAAAAGCCTGCTGCTTCGGACAAACCAGCCCAAAAGAAGAGCACCAACGGGGCATCAACTCCGAAACTTTTCATTTAATCTGAAGAATAGTTAATTCTTCCTTCCTGGAATACACTTTTGTAATCTTTCTATAAGTTTTATATAATAAAAGAAAGAATCAGAGGTATTCTTAGGAGGATGACTCAATGAATGTAATTAAAATATCGCCCCGCGGCTATTGCTATGGCGTTGTCGACGCAATGGTCATTGCCCGCAATGCTGCACTTGATAAAAGCTTGCCGCGACCTATATATATACTAGGGATGATTGTCCATAACAAGCATGTTACCGATGCTTTCGAAGAAGAAGGTATCATCACTCTTGACGGAAACAACCGCAAGGAGATCATCGAAAAAGTTGAGGGCGGTACAGTTATTTTCACTGCGCATGGAATCTCCCCTGAGGTCAGGGAGCTTGCCACGAAAAAAGGGCTGGTATCAATCGATGCTACATGTCCGGATGTTACGAACACCCATAACCTGATACGTCAAAAGGAAAAAGAAGGTTTCGAAGTTATTTACATTGGCAAAAAAGGCCATCCAGAACCAGAGGGTGCCGTAGGTGTTGCCCCAGGAATCGTCCATCTTGTGGAAACAGCAGCAGATGTGGAAGCATTGAATCTTCGAGCTGAGAAATTGATTGTCACCAACCAGACAACGATGAGCCAGTGGGACGTTGCCGAGATTATGGAGAAAGTGAAAGAAAAGTATCCTCACTCAGAGGTGCACAGAGAAATCTGCATGGCGACTCAGGTACGCCAGGAAGCAGTGGCAGAGCAGGCGAAAGAAGCGGATGTCCTGATTGTCGTAGGTGATCCGAAGAGCAACAACTCCAACCGCCTCGCCCAGGTGTCCGAAGAGATTGCCGGGACAAAAGCCTATCGGATTGCCGATATTACCGAGCTTGACACAGATTGGATCAAGGGTGCCGAAACAGTAGCCGTTACTTCCGGCGCATCGACTCCAACACCAATCACCAAAGAGGTCATCACTTTCCTTCAACAGTTTGATCAGGAAAACGAAGCAACCTGGATAAAAGAGAAAAAGGTACCACTCTCTAAAATCCTGCCAAAGGTTAAGAAAACCGAAGCAAGTGTATAAGATGAAAGCAGCCCGAATGAATTCGGGCTGCTTTTTTCGGGACCATCGGCACTGCTCCTGCCTTCCAAACAGACAGGAGACCCCAGTTTTCTGTATTTAGATAAAGGTAAAGGGGTTTGTGTCAATTTCCGAAGCAATGAACTGGACTTCATAGCCTTTTTCCTTACTGAGTCTTTCCATGACGGCGGCGGTTCCTTTTTTCATGATTTTTTCGACATTATGCCCCGGGTCAATCATGTTCAAGCCGTCCATCAGGGCGTCATGCGCAGTGTGATAGTAAATATCTCCAGTGATGTACACATCAGCTCCGCGGAACTTTGCCTGAGTGAAATATTTATTCCCATCACCGCCAAGGACCGCTACTTTTTTCACCTTAGCATTCAAATCCCCGACCACGCGGACCTGATCGACTCCAAGTGCTCCTTTTACAAACTTTGCATAGTCTGCGAGGGTCGTCTCGTCCACTTTTCCGATTCTGCCCAGCCCGAGCTGTTCCCCGCTATTTTCCAATCGATATACATCATAGGCAACCTCTTCATAAGGGTGCGCTTTGATCATCGCCTGGATTACCTTCTTTTCGATACTCTGCGGAAAAATCGTCTCAACACGGACCTCATTGACTGCTTCCAGTGTTCCTTGTTCACCTATATGCGGATCCGTGTTTTCTCCGGGCAGGAATCGCCCCTTTCCCGATGCTGAGAAGGAACAATGGCTATAATTGCCGATTGCTCCGGCCCCTGCGTTTCCTATTGCTTCGCGGATTTGCTCTGCATTTTCCTCAGGGACAAAAACAACCAGTTTTTTCAGCTGGTCTTCGTATGTTGGGACCAGGACTTTTGGATCCTTAAGACCGAGTGCTTCGGCAAGGAGATCATTCACGCCGCCTTTTGCCACATCAAGATTTGTATGTGCAGCATAGACTGCAATGTCATGCTTGATCAGCCTGGCAATCATCCTGCCTGTCGGGGTGTCCGTCGCGATTTTTTTCAAGGGCCGGAAAATCGGCGGGTGATGGGCAATGATCAATTGAACATTCTTTGCAATCGCCTCTTCGACCACTTCCTCTGTCACATCCAGAGCGATCAGGACGTTTTCGACCTGCTGGTTCAATGCTCCAATCTGGAGGCCGATCTTATCGCCTTCCATCGCGAAGGCTTTAGGTGAAAATTGTTCAAAAAGCTGGATTACTTCATGGCCATTCACTTTTTTCACTGGAACGCCTCCTCTGCCATTTCGAGTTTCTTTTTCAATTCCTTCCTCTTACCATCCGTCTCGTCATTTTGTACAGCTCCATCCAGCTGCTTTAAAATCCGCTGCCAATTCTTCACCTCTGCATTCCATTTTTCAATGAATACTGCAGACCTATCTCTTAATAAAAATGGGCCAAATAGAATTCCATTTTCAAGGTTTATTTCATGATAAGCATTAAGTGGTTCACCTTTTTCAGCGATAAGGATTTCGTAAATTTTCCCATCCTCTTTCAGGATTTCCTCGCTTATAAGCTCCCACCCATTGTCGATCAGCCACCTGCGTACAGCAAAGCTTCCTACATTCGGCTGTAATACCAGCCTGCTGACGCCTTCGAGCTTCGATTTTCCTTTTTCCAAAATGGACGAAATCAATGTCCCGCCCATGCCGGCAATCGTAATGCAATCCACTTCTCCGGGTTCAATCACCTCGAGTCCGTCACCCTTACGAACGGTGATCCAATCTGTGAGATCTTCCTCCTTGACCTGTTCTAGCGCAGATTGGAATGGTCCATTGGCGACCTCTCCTGCAATTGCTTTAGGAACAGTCCCCTTTTTAACGACATAACAAGGAAGATAGGCATGATCCGAGCCGATATCGGCAAGCCTGGCACCTTCGGGAATATTATTTGCAACGGCATTCAGCCGGTCTGAGAGCTTTTCAGCATTCATTAAACGTCACCTACTAAATCATATTTTGCTAAAGCTCTTTTCTCAAACTTTGTTGTTTTTTGCGGAATGAATGATATATTTATTCACAAAAATTAAAGCCAATTAAGATAAAAGAGCCTGCACACTTAATTCCGAACTACAAAATGACTTATTATCAGGTTAAAATCGGCTTTAGGATTTTAACAACAATCTTACGAAAACAGCCTTTGATTTTATAAGTATATGAAAATCGCCCACCCCTTGTCCAATCATCGGAAAAAGACAACGGCCAACACTGCTGCGAGCTGTTTTAAAATAGTAAAGGCCCTCTGCGAAAAGCAAAGAGCCTTTAAAAAATTACTTCAATTCATTTACGATCCATTCAGCCATTTGGTCTTCCTTGCCTGCAGCCATTCCAGGAGGCATGTTGCCTTTACCATTTGTCAGGATGTCTTTGATTTCGTCTTGGGAATACTTGCTGCCTACTCCCTTTAATGACGGACCAGATACACCTTCATACTGGTTGCCGTGGCAGCCTGCACAAGTCTGCTGGTAAAACTCTTCTGGATTCACTTCTGCTGTTTCTTCTGTCTTGCCGCCTTCTCCTTCTTTAGCAAGATCCTTGGAATCTCCAAGACCCTTGAAAGAAAGCAGGAACATCAAGCCGATTCCCATTACCATGATCAATACAAACGGGATAATTGGATTGCGATTCATCATATACCCTCCTTATGTATAACATCAATTTAAATAATGATTTCACACAGATATTATTTTACTTGAAAAACGTTTACAGGGAAAGTAAAAAAGCAAACTTTGTCACACTTGTTCACAATTTAGACAAAAAACTCCATCGTTTGATGAAGTTTTTGAAGTATGAGGCATATTTAGAGTACCCAATTAACAGCCAATTAATCTTGCAATGACCATTCTCTGGACTTCGGATGTGCCTTCGCCAATCTCAAGCAGCTTCGCATCCCGCATATAGCGTTCGACTTCATACTCACGCATATATCCGTACCCTCCATGGATCTGGACAGCCTGGTCAGCCACTTCCATTGCGATTTCAGAAGCATACAGTTTGCACATTGAAGCTTCCTTCGAGAACGGTCGTCCCTGGTCCTTCAGCCACGCGGCTTTATAGACCATATTCCGTGCCAGTTCGATTTTCATTGCCATGTCAGCGAGCTTGAACTGGATAGCCTGGAACTGGGAGATTGGACGCCCGAATTGCTGTCTTTCCTTTGCGTACTGCAGAGCCTTCTCATAGGCAGCCTGCGCCACGCCCACAGCCATCGCACCAATACCGATCCTGCCGCCATCAAGCGTCACAAGGAACTGCTTGAAGCCTTCCCCTTTCTTTCCAAGCAGGTTCTCAACCGGTACATGTACATCCTCCATCACCAGCTGTGTGGTATTCGATGCATTGAGTCCCATTTTTTCATAATTATCGATAACCGTGAATCCTGGTGCGTCTGTCGGCACAATGATCGCAGTGATTTCTTTTTTGCCATCTTTATTGCCTGTGATCGCTGTCATGGCCAGGTGTTTTGCATAGCTTGCATTGGTGATGAAGTTTTTGCTGCCATTGATGATGTATTCACCGTCGACTTCTTTGGCGGTTGTCTGAGTGCCACCTGCATCCGAGCCTGCATTTGGTTCAGTCAATCCAAATGCACCCAAGGATTCCGCTGTGCAGATAGGTGTCAGGTATTTTTGCTTCTGCTCTTCGGTTCCGAATAGATTAATAGGGGCCCCGCCAAGGGAAATATGCGCCGAGTAGGTGATCCCTGTGGATGCACATGCCCTGCTCAACTCCTCAGTGACAATGGCGAAGCTGACTGTATCGGCTCCTGCACCGCCGTATTCCTCAGGGAAAGGCAGCCCAAGCATTCCAAGTTCACCGAGCTGTTTGAAAATCTCTGTCGGAAACTGTTTCGTTTTATCCCTTTCAATTGCTCCTGGAGCTACTTCCTCCTCGGCAAATTCTCTGATCGTCCTTTTGATCATCGTCTGCTCTGATGTTAAATCAAAATTCATTTCCATCCCCCTCAAGACATTGAATGCGTTTACATTCTACATTATAAAGGTGAACAGACAATATTCTCAACATTTAAAAACTTTTAAATTTTTAATTATTATATGAATATAGCAATTGCAAGGACAATCAGCCCTGCAACACCCGACACTTTTAGGGAGACCATCTTCCATTTCATACCTGCCATTACCCATGAAAGACAGTTGAATACAGCAATTATGTAGAGCAGTGCACGATTGCCGGGGAAAAGCAATTCACCCGCTTGAATGGATGTGATCAATAAAAGAAGTGCCGAGGAAAGCAAAATGACTAAATCAAGAAAAGCATTCTTCAGCACATATACAGCGGTAAACAGGGAAGTTATTCCAAAAATTATTGTCAAACCGATTTGCAAAAAAAGAGACAATTCAGTAAAATAAAATAAAAAAACTGAAAGCGATAACATGGCGATCATGACAATCTTAAGAGGATTTAAAGAGCCATGACTATTTCTTCTGGTTGATTCCCCCTCTGTGCTTCCTTCAGTATATAAGTTCAGGAGGAAATCACAATAGTGATCCGGCAGCAGCCTGCTTTGTTTCCAGTACTTAATTTCATTCGTTATGATTTTCCTGCGATGGTCATCCATTTGTCGGCACGTCCTGTCTGGTACATTTATCCATGAAAAAAAGGAATAATTTACTCTTATTTTAAAAAGTAAATTATTCCTTGGCAATCCTATTCTAAAAAGTCTTTCAATCGCTTGCTTCTGCTTGGGTGTCTAAGCTTACGCAGAGCCTTTGCTTCAATCTGGCGAATACGTTCGCGTGTAACACCGAATACTTTGCCCACTTCTTCAAGCGTGCGTGTACGGCCGTCATCAAGACCGAAACGAAGTCTCAGGACATTCTCCTCACGGTCTGTAAGCGTATCAAGGACATCCTCGAGCTGTTCCTTCAGAAGCTCATATGCAGCGTGTTCAGAAGGAGAGGTAGCGTCCTGGTCTTCAATGAAATCTCCAAGGTGGGAATCATCTTCTTCACCGATTGGTGTTTCAAGGGAAACTGGCTCCTGGGCGATTTTAAGGATTTCACGGACTTTTTCTGGTGAAAGGTCCATGTCTTCACCGATTTCTTCAGGTGTTGGTTCGCGGCCCAAGTCCTGCAGGAGCTGCCTTTGCACGCGGATCAATTTGTTGATGGTTTCAACCATATGAACAGGGATCCTGATTGTCCTCGCCTGGTCAGCGATCGCCCGGGTGATGGCCTGGCGGATCCACCAGGTAGCATAGGTACTGAACTTGAAGCCTTTACGGTAGTCGAATTTCTCAACCGCCTTGATCAAGCCCATATTCCCTTCCTGAATAAGGTCAAGGAACAGCATGCCTCTGCCGACATAGCGTTTTGCGATACTTACGACAAGTCGAAGGTTTGCTTCGGCGAGCCGTCTTTTTGCTTCTTCATCGCCTTGTTCGATTCTTTCAGCGAGGTTGATTTCTTCCTCTGCAGAAAGAAGGTCAACACGGCCGATTTCCTTCAGGTACATTCTTACCGGGTCATTGATTTTGACACCCGGAGGGACACTTAAATCATTCAGGTCGAATTCTTCATCGCCCTTGGCAAGCTGTTTGATGTCCGGATCTTCTTCCTCATCACTTTCGCCGACAAGTTCGATTCCCTGCTCACCGAGGAATTCGTAATATTCATCCATTTGATCGGAATCCAGCTCGAAGCTAGAAAGCCTCTCTGCAATATCATCATAAGCAAGGACGCCTGTTTTCTTGCCCAGTGCCGTTAACTGGTCTTTCACTTGTTCAACTGTCACTTCATTTTCGGTGACTTCTTTAGAACGGGCTGACTTTTCAGCCATATGTCCCCCTCCTTCCAAAAATCAAAAACAATCAGCATAAGCTTTATAAAGTCTTGCGCAATTGGATGATCTCCGTTGCGATTGCCGCAGCGCGCAAAAAGTCGTTTTGACGTTCTGCCTGTTTTTGTTCTGCCATTTTTTCCTTTATTTTTAACATTTTTTGATAATTCAAGACCTGCTTGATATAATCAGATAATTCCTGATCGCTGATTTCCTCGTTCAGAGGCATCATCTCAATATCAGCAACAACCCTTTTTAGCTTATTATCCTGGAGATAATTTAAGAACGCACTTGGATCAGGGTCATGTCCTTTTTCATAGTATGCAAATAAATAAGTAATAATAGCCTGGTGTTCATCAATATTCAACATGTTCCCTGCGAGCATTCCCTGGACCTTGTAGCTGACGTCTGCGTCTCTCATCATATGGTAGATCAGCCGTCTTTCAGCCGTATGGTAGGCAGGCTTAAGCTCTGCTTTCCTGGTATAGGGCGCCGGTCTTGATTCAGGCCGCGGCTGGTTTTGCTTTCTGGGCGCTGATGCTTGTTCCAACTGGTTAAGCTGCTGGATAAGGGCATCGAGCGACAATGAAAATTCATTTGCCAGCTGCCGCAGGTACAGATCCTTTTCTACTGCCTTATCGAGTGTGCTGATTTCTTTAAGTACTTCTTCGATATATTGAAGGCGATCTCCTTCATTCTGAAGGTTTTTTCCACGACGGTAATACAGTAGTTTAAAGGCCATCAAGGTAGAACTGGATCCAATAATATCGTTCCTGAACTTTTCCTCTCCATGCACCTTAATGAAATCGTCCGGGTCCATCCCGTCGGGCATTGTTGCGACCCTGACAGCGAACCCTGCTTTCGAGAGCATGTTAGAGGCCCTGAATGCCGCTTCGATGCCGGCTTTATCCGAATCGTAACAAATCGTTACAGCCTGCACATTTCTTTTGAGCAAGGAGATATGCTCCTCTGTCAACGAAGTCCCCATCGTGGCGACTCCATTTTCAACGCCTGCACGGTTGGCGGAGATGACATCCGCAAATCCCTCGAACAGGACAGCTTGCTGCTGTTTCCGGATCGAGCCGCGTGCAAGATGGAAATTATATAAAATTTTGCTTTTGTTAAAGATTTGCGTTTCGGGACTGTTTAGATATTTGGGCTCTTCGTTCCCCATTGCTCTTCCTGAAAACGCAATCGTATTTCCCTGATGGTCCAGGATTGGGAACATGATCCTGTTCCGGAACCTGTCAAAGTATGTCCCATCGTTTTCCCTCTGGATGACCAATCCAGCCTTTGCCATCACCCCTGGAGGAAACCCTCTTTTTTCAAGCAGTTTCACTGCAAAATCCCAGGATGGCAAGGCATAGCCTATTTGGAACCGGTCAATGGATTCCTCGGTGAATCCTCTATTCAGAAGATACTCCAGTGCATCCTGTCCCTCTTTTGTGTTTACCAGCAAATGATGATAAAATTTACGCAAGAGTTCATGCGCTTCAATCATCTGCTTCGAACCTTCAGGCAGTTGCGGGTTCCTGCTGGCAGCGGCACCTTCGAGCTTCAGTTCTATGTTTGCCATTTCGGCAAGCTTTACTGCAGCTTCCTGAAATGACAGTCCATCGATATCCATCAGGAATGAAAAAACATTCCCGCCAGCTCCACAACCAAAGCAGTGGTAAATCTGCTTATCAGGTGAAACTGAAAATGATGGGGAATTTTCTCCATGAAATGGACAAAGCCCAAAATAATTCCGGCCCTGCTTTTTCAATTGGACATAATCACCAATGACATCGACTATTTCAACCGCCTGCCGGATTTCATTTACTTTTTCCTCGGCAATCCTCTCTGCCATATGCATGACCTCAAATTAGTTGTGATTCCTTGAACATATCTTAAAATTCGACAAAAGCATGTTCAATTCCTTTATGAATTTCTCTCTGTCTTTTTCGGTGAAAGGCTTTGGACCTTTCCCATAGAATCCCTGACGCCTGGCTTTGGCAGAAATATGCCTTAACTCCAGCGCAGTCTGGATTCCATTTTCTTCGTATAAACTTCCCCTCGGGGAGATGGTGTAAACCCCTTTCGCAATGAGTGTAGATGCAAGTCCAATGTCCTGCGTCACTGCAAAATCACCTTTCTTAACGTGATTCATTAAATAAAGGTCTACAGCCTCCTTATAGGAATCGACAAAAACCCAGTTCTGCCCCTGAAGATCATTCTTCATATGAGCGTATGAAGCCACAAAAACAGCTTCGATGGAAAACTTCGAAGCAATTTCGACAATTTCCTTTATGACCGGGCAGGAGTCTGCATCCACAAAAAGGGACTGACTGTTGATTTTACTAGTATTAATTCTACATCACTCCGCATATTCCTTCTTCAGGAATGTATTTTTTACAGGGAATTTTGTCGAATTTTTTCGTGGTCAACATCTTGACAACTGATAGTAAATAGTTTATTCGTAATCTGTCAAGTCTAAACCTAATCAGATACATTTTTATCACAATTTTTTATTATAGTATAAGAAAGCCTATATTTCCATTATTTTTTCTCGAAAAAGTATAGTTCATTTGTTAACTTACATAATCTCACAATTTTCCGGGGTTATCATAAGGCTTTGATGCAAAAAAGAAAGCACATACGAGATATGTGCTAATTGTCCATTTTCTTGTTGCGGACCATATTCAGGATGACATTGGCCGTTTCCTCTACAGCTTTATTAGTCACGTCAATTACTGGACATCCGATTCTCTCAACGATCCCATCGAAATACTGGATTTCTTCTTTAATCCTTTCGATATTGGCGTAAATCGCCTGGTCGTTCAACCCGAGGGATATCAGTCTCTCACGTCGGATCTGATTAAGTTTATCTGGTGTTATTCTAAGGCCGAAGCATTTCTCCTTCGGAACAAGGAATAACTCTTCAGGAGGATCGACTTCAGGTACAAGCGGCACATTCGCCACTTTGTATCGCTTGTGGGCCAGATATTGTGATAAAGGTGTCTTGGAAGTCCTTGAAACTCCCACAAGGACGATATCCGCCTTGAGTATGCCCCTTGGATCGCGGCCGTCATCGTATTTTACTGCAAATTCGATGGCTTCTACCTTTTTGAAGTAATCTTCATCAAGCTTACGGACAAGTCCAGGTTCATACAATGGTGTCTCACCGCTAACTGCCTGGATTTGCTGCATGAGCGGCCCTATGATATCGCAGGCATAAATCCCTTCTTTGCCGGCAGCCTCCTGCAGATAATCGCTTATCTCAGGCTTAACCAGTGTGTAGGCGATCATTCCGCCATCATGCTTGGCCATTGAGACGACTTCATCGATATGTATTTTGTCCTCAACATAAGGAAATCTTTTCAGGGACACATCCAAATGTTCGAATTGGCTGATGGCAGCCTTTGTTACGAGCTCTGCTGTCTCGCCGACAGAGTCAGAAACCACATAAATAATAGGTGTTTTATCCATTCTCCAGTCAACCCCTTCTCTGCCTTGATTCTTATTCTTCTGCCAAGGCGACAAATGCCTTGGTGATATTTGTTTTTGTCAATCTTCCAACAATCTCGTATCCATCATCTGTATCCTTGATGATCGGCAGGGCATCAATCTGTTTTTCAATTAATTCCTTTGCCGCATCAATCAAGAGATCATCCCGGCGGCATATTGTAATATTCGGCATCCTTGTCATGATGATATTCACCGGCAATGTGGACAGTTCCTGCTTCCCGATGCTAGCTCTCAATAAATCTTTCCTGGACAGGACACCTACGAGCTTCGCCCCCTTGTCTACTACGAATAATGTTCCCACATCCTCGAGGAACATCGTGACAATCGCATCATAGACAGATACATTTTCAGGGACGACGACCGGAATGGACTGATAATCCCTGACGAGGATTTTCTTGAGATTCTCAGAAAGCAGCTGATTACCGGATTTTCCGGTGTAGAAATAACCGACTCGGGGTCTGGCGTCCAAAAACCCCGCCATTGTGAGGATGGCAAGGTCTGGCCTCAGGGTAGCTCTTGTCAGGTTAAGTTTCTCGGCTATATGCTCCCCGGTGATCGGTCCGTTATCCTTAACGATTTGCAGGATCTGCTCCTGTCGTTTATTCAGTTCGATTGTCCTCACCACCCATCGGGATTCGCTGTGTTGATCCCGTATTCTTGGTTTCCAGCTTTTTTCGGGTTGGCCCGATTTCCTGGACCGAACAGCTTCCTCGAAAAAAGCTTAATAAGACTATTATATACTACATGAGGTAACCAAAAGAAAGAATTTTTGTAACCTTCTTATCAATCTAATGACTTTTTCTCTGCTCTCAGATCATCCCTAAGAAATAAAGTACTTATTAAAGTGCCTTCCCGTGCAGGAAGGCACTCTTTTTTGCTTCAGAAAAAAAGTCTACTTGACGACGATGTCATTCAACTTGCCAAGTTTCATGATAAGAACGGCTAGTGCTGCCATTTGATTCAGGCGGTTTTCCCGGATATCAGGGTTATCAGACATGACCATCGTGTGCTCAAAATAATCATTGATTTCCGGCTTAATGTCAGCCATTTCCTGATAATAGTCAGCCGACTTCAGTCCATCTTCTGCCTTTTTGCCGAGTTCCAGGTACTTTTCATATAACTTTTGTTCATACTCGTTTTCGAATCGTTCCGGTTCGATGTCGCCAAGCACTTCTTTTTTGCTGGCGATATTCAGGACACGGCTCAAAGCTTCCATATTTTCTTTAAAGTCTTCTCTGCCGCTGGCGTCCTGAAGTGCTTCTGCTTTTTCGACAAGTCCGGAAACGATACCGACCTCACCGCCAAGAACGGCATCAATGAGGTCATAGCGGATTCCGCGCTCTTGCAGCATGTGCTTTACTCTCAGCTTAAAGAACTGGATAAGATCATGGTAAGCCTCTTCTTCAGAACGCTTGCCGATTCCTGCTTCAGAAACCAGGTTAAGCGCCAAGCCGACAATATTTTCAAGGGTAATCTCCCATTTCTTTTCAATCAGCGTCTGCACAATTCCTGCCGCCTGTCTCCTCAAGGCATAAGGATCCTGTGAACCGCTTGGAATGATGCCCAGTGAGAAAAACGCCACAATCGTGTCAAGTTTATCGGCGATTGCAACCAAAGCACCTGCATTTGATCCCGGAATTGAATCCTCCGCATTGCGAGGCATATAATGCTCATTGATCGCAGCTGCTACTTCGCGGCTTTCACCTTTTTGCAGAGCGTATTTTTCACCCATGATTCCCTGAAGTTCCGGAAACTCGTAGACCATCTGGGAAACCAGGTCGAATTTGCTGATTTCTGCTGCTCTGTCAGCAGCAGTCACGATCTCCGGTGCAAAGTCCATTCTTTCAGCGATCAATCTGACAAGCTTGCGTACACGTTCCGATTTTTCGGCGATAGTCCCGATTTCTTCATGGTAGACAACATTTTTCAGTTTCTCCAATGCTGCTTCAATCTTCATTTTCTGGTCTTCTTTGTAGAAAAATGCAGCATCCGCCAGCCTGGCTCTTAACACTTTTTCATTTCCGCGGGCCACTTTCTCGATATGGAGGTGGTCACCGTTCCTTACCGTGATGAAATGTGGAAGAAGCTCACCTTCAGCTGACTTGACAGGGAAGTATCTCTGGTGCTCCTTCATCGATGTGATTAGTACTTCACTCGGGATTTCCAGGAATTCTTCTTCAAAACGGCCATATAAGGCTGTTGGATATTCAACCAGATTGTTGACTTCTTCCAGCAAGTCTTCATCAACAGGAATGACCCAGCCATTTTCTTCTTCGATTTTTTCAAGCTGGGAAGTAATCGCGTCCTTGCGTTTTTGCGCATCAGCGACAACATATTGACCTAGCAATGCTTCTTCATATTCCTGCGGTTCAGATAATTGGATCTCACCTTCTCCAAGGAATCGATGACCTCTTGTGGTGTTGCCGGTTTGGACACCAGCGATGTCAAAAGGAATGATTTCATCTCCAAACATGGCCACAAGCCATTTTATTGGACGGACATAACGAAGATCAAGTTCTGCCCAACGCATGTTTTTCGGGAAGGTCAAGCCTGATACAATCACTTTTAATTCTACAAGCAGATCGAAGGTTTCCTGGCCTTCAATGAATTTCTTCACATGGGCATATTCAACCCCATTGATTTCCTTGAAATAAATATCTTCGACCGTCATTCCCTGGCCGCGTGTAAAACCAATTGCTGCCTTGGACCACTCACCATTTTCACTAAGAGCGATCTTTTTCGCAGGGCCCTTTGCCTCTTCCTCGCTGTCCTCCTGGCGCTCATCAACATTCAGGACAAGAAGCGCAAGCCTGCGAGGTGTGGAAAAGAGGCTGATGCCCTCAAATCCAATATTATTTGTATTCAGCCAATTCTCCACTTTGGAAGCCAGCTGATTGATGGAGTCGGTAATGAATCTTGCAGGCATTTCTTCCAGACCGATTTCAAGCAATAAGTTCCGTTTAGTCATTTTCCACCTGCTCCTTCCTTTTAATGATTGGGAAGCCCAGTTTTTCTCTTTCTTCATAGAATGTCTTCGCAACTTTCTTGGCGAGGTTGCGGATACGGGAAATATAACCCGTTCTTTCTGTTACGGAAATAGCACCGCGGGCGTCAAGAATGTTAAAAGTATGCGAACACTTCAGGACATAATCATATGCAGGATGGACAAGCCCTTCATCCATCTGGCGATTTGCTTCCTTTTCGTAAATATTGAACAGGTTGAACAGCATATCTTTATCAGAAGTTTCAAATGTGTACTTTGAATGCTCATATTCCGGCTGACGGAATATGTCCCTTACCGTAAAGCCATTGGTCCACTCAAGGTCAAACACATTCTCCTTATCCTGGATATAAGACGCAAGACGTTCGATTCCGTAAGTGATTTCAACAGAAACCGGCTTGCAGTCAAGTCCGCCTACCTGCTGGAAATATGTGAACTGGGTAATTTCCATTCCATCCAGCCACACTTCCCAACCAAGCCCAGCGCAGCCAAGCGACGGGTTTTCCCAGTTGTCTTCTACAAAGCGGATGTCATGTTCCAGCGGATCAATTCCCAGCGCTTTCAGGGAATCGAGGTAAAGCTCCTGGATATTGTCTGGAGATGGCTTCATGATCACCTGGAATTGGTGATGCTGATAAAGCCTATTGGGGTTCTCTCCGTAACGGCCGTCTGCCGGGCGTCGTGATGGCTCTACATAAGCGACATTCCATGGTTCAGGCCCAATTGCCCGCAAAAAAGTATATGGGCTCATCGTGCCTGCCCCTTTTTCGGTGTCATAAGCCTGCATAAGGACGCAACCCTGTTCAGACCAGTGGTTTTGCAATGTTAAGATCATGTTTTGGATATTCATCTTTACACCTCCGGAAAATTTTCAGTTCTAATTTGTGGATTGATTATCATACAACAAAAAAACTCCCGCCTCCTATGCATTGTTTTCATGCATAGGGACGAGAGTTTACCCGCGGTTCCACCCTATTTGCTGCCAGAAAGCAGCCTCTTTAAAAGTGATGTCGCTCCGGAACGCCTTCCTTACTTTCTGCCATCCGGCTCACACCATACCCGGACTCGCTAATGCAGAGGGAGTTAAGTACTCCTTTCCTTCACAGCAACATATGTAGTTGTTTTTTCACAAATCATAAAGCTTTTGATTTGAATGATAGCGAAAAGCACCAGCAATGTCAATAGCTATAGACGGTCCCTGAATGAATCCATCTGGTCAAGGAATTTCCTAGTCTTTAAATATAGACCTGAATATTCATCATAGTAAGCAGAAATGACTTTCTTCAATTCAGCCTTTGTTTCGGGCTTGACCGAAATATTGCCAAGCCGGCTTAGATCCAGCAGGTAAAATAGCCTCAGCAGCCTGACAGTCCCCGGGGAGATTTTGATTCTGTACGGATCCGTTTCAAAACATCGATGGCAGAGGAGCCCTCCATCCCTGATCGAAAAGTGGAATTCTCCTTCTGTGCTGCCGCAATTTGTACATCTGTCCAGGACGGGATACAATCCCTGGACATTGAGCATTTTCATTTCATAAATGAATGTGAGGATTTCCAGGTCATAGCCTTCATTCATATAGTTTAGGGTCTGAAGAAGCAACTCGAACATAAACGGATTCGCTTTTTTGTCCTCAGTCACTTTATCCGTCAGATCGACAATATAACTGGCATGCGCTGTCAGAAAAATATCCTCCCTGATTGAACGCATGGATGAAATCATCTCTCCCTGCTGCAATCCGCCCAGGCCTGAACTTGCTTGGAAGAGATAGTGGCCATAAGTAAAAAGCTGGGTGACGGCAGAGAGCCTGCTGCTGGGCTTTTTCGCCCCTCTTGCCATCACACCAACTTTCCCGAATTCCCTGGTATATAAGGTTACAATCTTATTGTTCTCGCCATAATCAGTCGTCCTAATGACAATGCCTTCGCATTTCTGCAGCATCTTTTGTCACCATCCATTACTCAAGACAAACCTATGAGATTGGAAAATCTATTTCTGCTAGTTCATCCTCCTGATAACCGGGTATTTCATGATTGTCTTTCTCTAATTCCTTAAAGAGAAGATACGTGTCAATGTTACCTGTTTGCGAAAACACCTTCCAGGTAAAATCCAACATCGAAAACCCCACCTTTCGTTTTTTCACTAGCAATGCATTTATCCCAAATCCTTATGATTATCATAGCCTGTCAATCAGATTTTCATGTTACGCAAAAATTGTAAATCCTATTTATGAATAATATTTGGAAACCGCTAATATGTTATTGATGGAGCATTTGCCAAACAGGCTTAATATTCATCTTCCCTGAAACCGAAATCACGAAGCTGAGTGGCTTTGTTGCGCCAGTCTTTTTGGACCTTTACCCATAGTTCCAGGAATACCTTTGAACCAAGAAGGCTTTCGATATCATGGCGTGCACGTTTACCAATCTCCTTCAGCATGCCTCCCTGCTTGCCGATGACGATGCCCTTCTGGGAATCCCTCTCGACAATGATCGTAGCCATGACATGCACCATTTCCTTTTCAGGCTGGCGTTCCATTTTTTCGATCATGACAGCAAGGGAATGAGGAATTTCTTCCCTTGTCAGGTGCAATGCTTTTTCCCTGATCAGTTCAGAAACGATGAAACGCTCCGGATGATCTGTTACCTGGTCTGCTGGATAAAATTGAGGCCCTTCCGGCATTCTCTCCTTAATTTGCTCCAGAAGCTTTTCGATATTGTTACCTTCAAGCGCGGAAATCGGAACGACTTCGGCAAAATCGAATTTTTTATTGTAAGATTCAATCAGTGCCAACAGCTCATCTGGATGGATCAGGTCAATTTTGTTGATGACAAGGAAAACAGGTGTCTTCACATTTTGCAGCTTCTCAATGATAAATTCTTCCCCGCGCCCATATCCTTCCTGGGCGTTGACCATGAAAAGCACGAGGTCGACTTCTTTCAATGTATTCTGCGCAACCTTCATCATGAAATCGCCAAGGCGGTGCTTAGGTTTATGGATTCCTGGTGTATCAATGAATATCAGCTGTGAATCGTCGAGAGTCAAAACTCCCTGCACCTTGTTTCGCGTTGTTTGCGGCTTATCGCTCATGATCGCAATTTTTTGCCCAATCACCCTGTTAAGGAAGGTCGACTTTCCTACATTCGGTCTTCCGATGATTGATATGAATCCTGATTTATGTGATTTATTGTCTACGTCTTGATTATTAAAGTTCATCCTGTAATTCCCTTCTCCACTTTATTTTAACTTATTTCCAGTGTGATTTCATCGTTTGTAGCAAAAATGAAATATAAAATTTTTAAATTTTCTAAAAACATACAAGCACTATTTATACACTGTGATGATATTTTACTTAAGTTTTTCCCTATTTTCAAATCGCTGCTAACATACAGGAGGTTTTCGCATCAAAAAATTCCTTAAAAAAGAAAAGTTGCCCTGTCCGGACAACTAACTGAACCATGCTGAAATTTTCGGCAGAAAGATGATCATACCAATAATGACACACGCAATCGCAAAGACGAGCACAGCACCTGCAGCAATGTCTTTCGCCTGTTTCGCAAGCGGATGGAAGTCTTCTGTATACATATCAACAGTTCTTTCGATTGCCGTATTCATCATCTCCAACGAAACCATTCCGCCAATACACAGGATAACCGCCATCCATTCGTATTTGTTAATGTCAAAAAAGAAACCTGATAGAAGGACCATGACAGAAAGAATACAATGGATTTGCACATTGCGTTCCCGGGCTGCAGCTGCAGCAATTCCTTCGAACCCGAATCTGAAGGAGGAGGACAAGGGATGCCTCCTCCGTTTATCAGCGTCCAAGGCCATATCCTTCAAGCAGATCCCTCTGCCTGTCAAACATCAGTTTTTCGTCCTTTTCGTTCATATGATCATATCCTAGCAAGTGCAGGAAGCCATGGACTGCGAGGAAGCCCAGCTCCCTCATGAAAGAATGGTTATATTCTTCGGCCTGTTCCCTCGCCTTCGGAAGGGAGATGATTAAGTCACCTAGGATCCGCGGGATGTCCTCCCCGAAAATCTCCAACTCTCCCTCGCCCATTTCCTCCAGGGCAAAGGAGATGACATCTGTCGGCCGGTCTTTATCCCGATATTCCCTGTTGATCTCCTGGATGCGTTCATTTGAAACGAAAGTGACTGAAAGCTCGCTTCCGTCCTGAATATTCTCCTTCAACGCAACGTAATTCAAAAGCTTTTCAATTTCCATCAACTGTTCTTCTGCCAACTCATTTGTTTCATCCAAAAAATCGATTTCTAAACTCATGCCTGCTTCACCTTCTGCTTATTCATTTCCGGATATTCAATTCTTGAATGGAAAATTCCCTTTAGTGTCTCACATAGAGTATCAGCGACCGTATCCAGCTCTTTAAGCGTAATGTCACATTCGCTCAGCTGGTTATCCTGAAGCCGGTCCCTGATAATGTTATCCACCAGCGTTTCAATCTGCTCATGTGTCGGATGGTTCATCGAACGGACGGCTGCCTCGACACTATCCGCAATTCCGATGACCGCAGACTCTTTTGTTTGCGCCTTTGGTCCTGGATAACGAAAATCCTCTTCTTTTACATCATGGCCATTTTGTTTTGCTTTATGGTAAAAGAATTTCAGCAAAGTAGTTCCATGATGCTGCTCAGCGATGTCGATTATTTCTTTAGGCATCCGATGTTTCCGGAGCATCTCGGCACCATCTGTCGCATGGGCTATGATGATATTTTTACTTGTCAATGCTGGCAATTTATCATGAGGGTTATCCATATTGATCTGGTTTTCGATAAAAAATTGCGGTCGTTTCGTCTTCCCAATATCATGATAATAACAGCCAACCCTTGCAAGAAGGCCATTTGCCCCGATCGCTTCACAGGCTGCCTCGGAAAGATTGGCGACCATGACACTGTGATGGTACGTTCCCGGAGCTTCAGTAAGAATCTTTCTTAAGAGCGGGTGATTCGGATTGGACAGTTCAATCAGCCTTAGAGTGGAAAGGATGCCAAATCCTGCTTCGAAAAATGGCAGCAGGCCGATCGTCAGTACTGCTGAAACAATTCCGGAAACGAACGCGGCAGAAATATAAAACCCATATTCCAATCCCGAATATTGGCTATTCCTCAGGAACAAAATTGAAAGGATAACAATAAGGTTGATTACCGAGACAAATAACCCTGCCTGGAGGATCTTGGACCTTCGATTCTGTTTTTGCAAGAACAGGATCGCTGCCAAGCCGCTCATTAAAATGTAAATTCCCAGCGAGACATTCAATGTACCGGTAATGCCTTCATTGAATATGATGGTGCCGATCACTGCCAGGATGGCCACCTGCAATAGCGCTAACCTTTCATTGATGAGGATCTTGATCAGCATTGTCCCCATAGCCGCAGGGAAAACGTAGCCAATCTCTGAGTATTCGAATACATCGAACAGACTGACCATTTTCATTAATAACACCGAAGTAATAAAAATAATGCTGAAAATCAACAGATTCTTTTGTTTTTTATCGGCGTTTTCCATTTCATTAAAGACGACATAAAGCCCGAACAAAGTCAATGCTGTCAGCATGGCAAGCCCGATGAAAGGCTTATAGGAATTTTCACTTTCCAGCAGGCCGACAAGCTTGAGTT
This sequence comes from Mesobacillus thioparans, assembly GCF_965138835.1. Lineage (NCBI taxonomy): Bacteria > Bacillati > Bacillota > Bacilli > Caryophanales > Bacillaceae > Mesobacillus > Mesobacillus thioparans. Next base: position 41,751 of record NZ_CBCSFH010000007.1, read on the forward strand.
TCTTATAGATATCCCTGCTAATCAGCTGACCCTCATCGACAAGGATTTGCCCTTCGAGAATCCTGACTGGCTCCACATTGTCCATTGCCTGCTGGCGCAAGTCCTCGGTAGCCTCCGGATCGTAAAACTCATTCTGGACAACCGCATAACGGCCGATTTCAATCATAGCCCTCTTCAAGCTGCTGTTCAGACTGGTATACTTCAATTCTTCCTCAACATTCAATTTCGCATTCTCTACTTCATCCGCGGGAACACTATGCTTCATCGTATTGTTGATAGCCGTGACGGTGAGGTCCTTCGCGGTTTGCAGGTCTTCCTTTGAAGCCTGCATCAGGGCAATGAAGACGTCATCTGAAAGAGTTTTCGTTTCACTGGTGGTCAATTTCGTTTTCAGCTTTTGGATTTTCTCTTCAATCGTAAGTTCCTGAGGTGCTGCAACATCTTCTTCTCCATCTGTCCCGGCTGATGTTTTTTTCTGCTCGTCAATCTCTTTCTGTGCTTCAGCATTGACTTCAGACACAGAACCAAAAATCGAAGTGACCAGATCCACCCTGTTCTGGACATACTCCCTTTTGACCCGATAAACATCATTGACCTTTTCGACCGCTTCCCTGCGATTTGCTTCTGTACTTTCTTTATCCTCAATCGTAATTGGCGACCGGATGGTTCGCTCTGCAACAGAGAATAGGTCGAGATTAAGCTTTTCAGGTTTAACATTGGTGTACATCGCAGAATACATGACAACACCAATCAGCAAGAATAACAATACCCGGAAAATCTTTATATTCAACAAGTTTAAAATAGCTGTTAATTGGACCTGCAGCTTTTCCATATCCATACAGCCCTCCCACTAAACAAATCGAGCCAGTTTGAGAATAACTGGGAAATCACCTAACTTTATGTACCATCATATCAGTTTTTCACCAAAGTTTCACCTCTATTTGAAATACGCAAGCCAGAACCCGGTTATTACTCATGTGGTGAAAGCAACAAGGTTTACGAAAAGAGCTCTTCATAAACAGGAAAAGTCCGCTCTCGTTTTTTCAGGAGCGGACAAAGCTTGTTCATTCGTTTTTTCCATACGCTTCGATGATTCGCCCAACAAGAGGATGGCGGACGACATCTGCCTGCTCCAGGTGCACAAATGAAATCCCGGAAACACCCATTAAAATATTCTCCGCCTCTACCAGGCCTGACTTAGCGCCTTTTGGCAAATCGACTTGTGAGGTGTCACCTGTTATGATCATTTTCGATCCAAATCCAAGGCGGGTCAGGAACATCTTCATCTGGGCCTGAGTAGTGTTCTGCGCTTCATCGAGAATGACGAAAGCGTCATCAAGAGTCCTCCCCCTCATATAGGCCAGAGGTGCAATCTCGATCGTTCCTCTTTCAATCAGGCGCAGTGTATGTTCAGCGCCAAGGATATCGTGCAAGGCATCATACAGCGGACGTAGGTAAGGATCGACCTTTTCCTTCAAGTCTCCCGGAAGGAAGCCAAGGCTTTCTCCTGCTTCAACAGCCGGCCTTGTTAAAATGATTTTTGACACCGTGCCATTTTTCAGTGCCGTGACGGCCATGACGACAGCAAGATACGTTTTCCCTGTACCAGCCGGTCCGATACCAAAAACAAGGTCGCGGCTTTTAATGGAATTCACATAATGTCTCTGCCCAAGTGTCTTGACCCTTATTGACTTACCTTTCACATTTTTGCTGATTTCTTCATCATATAAATCCCTGAAATATTCCAAAGTTCCCTTTTCGGCCATTTGAATGGCGTAAACAGCTTCTCTCTGGCTGACGCTTATGCCTTTGCGGATCACCGCGAGCAGATTTTCCAAAACAGCCTGGGCCAGCGCGACCTGCTCTTCAGGCCCGGAAATTCCTATCGTCTCACCGCGGGTCACGATGGAGACCTGGAGTTCCTGTTCAATCAATTTCAGGTTGATATCTGCATTGCCGAATAATGAAACGGCTTCAGTTGGATTCGCTAGTTGGATTTCTGTCGTCTTTAAGTCTTCTGTCATTCTCAGTCTCCTTGAATAATTGGTTGTCCTACTGCAATATCTTCAATGATTGTAAAATGTGTGATTAGCTTTACTTTATCATTCTCAATTGACTGATGTAAAATTTTTTCCCCTTTTATGATAGCATTTTCAGGAAGGGAGTTTTTTATATCCTTCCTGGCAAGTTCTTTGGCACTTTCGATTGCTTCTTCCCTGGTATAGACGCGTGTAACCTGCTCCCGTTCCCTGATTGTCTTTTTTTCAATTTTTGCCGGAAGCTCCCATTTAAAGAATTTTATTGGCTGCTCAGAGACCTCTGTTTCAAACTCCTTGAATTCATTCTTCCCAAAACCCCATACTGGCATCGCTTTTCCGGCTATTTTTAGGGCATATCCCCTTTTTTCATTGCCATTATAGACCTGGAATGTACTTTTTAAAGGCAATTCCACCTTCGTCGAGTACCATGTCTCACCGAGGATTTCACCCGTGGCCGCTACCACCTTTTGTTCATTTTCATTGCCATATAATCCTGATACAAGCAGCTGGCCCGGCTTCACGAAATCATTCACTTCCACAACCGGGTCCCCTTTTTCAACGAATATCTTGACAATCGCTGCTTTCTTCTTCGCAACCAGATGCCTTGGACCGATGGCTTCTGCTTTTTCCGGCTCACTTTTCTCGACTGCCTGGAAATGATAGGTCGTACCTTTAAGCTCAACGCCAATCCAGGTCAACGCACCTACCTTGTCTGTCAGTTCCTTCTGGATGCCTTCGACATTGTCAATCGAAAACTGCATTTTGCCGACACCGATCCCCATCCTGTCCAACTCCTTGCGAATCTGATGTTCAGTAGCCGGGCTAGCGCCATCTATTTCTATTCCCCAGACCATATTCGAAAGGAGCATGATCAATCCAAAAAATAAGAAAGCTCCAGCTAAAAAACCACTGTTTGTCCATAATTTCTTCAAAAAGAAAGGGCCGCCCGCCCTCTCCAGGAACCTGATTTTGCACTGGCTGTCCCTCGCCGGGATCCGCAGTTTTTTTACATCCTGCAGATTGACATAAAAAGTGACCGCCTCGGAACCATGCTTCTTCACATTCCAAATTGACACCCCATTACGCGTCAGCTGGTTCAGGAATCTTTCAATACCCTTACCTGTCAATTTAACCTTCACTGTGCCTGAAAAGGTGTGGATCCATTGGTTTTTCATTTGACTCCCCCTCTACTTCAATCATTTATATATAGAACCTGATCGATTTTTCCTTCGAGCAATATCTCTTCAGGCAATATCGTCTTGATCACAAAGGCCTTGCCCTTTACCAGGAGCTGGCCGCCTTTGATCATCAGTCTCACTTCGCCATCTGAAAAAGCAAGCAGGCCCCGGTGATTTTCTATATAAATATGGACTTGCCCAATCATCGTGATTCTAGGGAGATCCATCATGACATCTTGAGGAAGATCCATTTTTTGTGTCATCCATTTGCGTACATACTGGCTCCATTTTTTTGCCATAAAAAAAAGAACCCCCTTTCATCTCATATGTATGAGAAAAAAGGAGGTTCTAGCACCATTTTTAACTTAATCCTATGCAATCTTTCTAACCAGCATGACAGCTCTTTAGGCTAATATCTTCTCGCCGGGTTGTAAGGTTTTTTGGAACGGGGCTTCCCGAGGACTTCAGCCCAGATCAAACCTTCAACAAGAGTTTCCTTATCAGGCTGGAATACGACCTCGGTTTGTACCTGCTCTCTCTTTTGGTTCAACCGCCCGGCAGTTTGACTCGCAGACATCCTGCCAGTTTGCTGTTTTTTCGCGGCTGATCCTTCAGATTGTTGCTTTCTTTCCTGGTATTTCTTCTGTAGATCTGTAAGCACTTCAAGACCTGGATCGGCCGGGCTCTGTTTTCTAGCATTCCTGCTTGGTTCTGCAGCCCTGCGGTTCTCGGACCGCGGATTGTAATCATGGTCTTTTTCAATCACAGGAGGTGATGGCTCCATTTTCGCTTCTGCCGGCTGCCTTCTCGCAGGTGCGGGACGCGGCTGCTGGACTGGTCCAGGCGGCCTGACAGGACGGCGCGGCGGCTGGTTGCCATCCTTCTTCTTTTGATTGAACAGACTTGAGATTACCCCGATCAGAATGAACAGGGCTATAGGATTACTGAATAATTCTATCAAGATTTGCATGTGGAGCCCCCCTTTCTTTTATCGGGTTCTCTCATCATTGATTATTTTTATCGTCTTTTTTACCGTTTGACAGCTTGCCGATGGAACCTCTCATATCTGTGTCGGCTTCGATATTCTGGATATTCATATAGTCCATCACACCAATATTGCCATCACGAAGCGCTTCGGCCATTGCCAGTGGTACAGTAGCTTCCGCTTCGACGACTTTCGCTCTCATTTCTTCGACGCGCGCTTTCATTTCCTGTTCTTGAGCTACAGCCATTGCGCGGCGCTCTTCGGCTTTCGCCTGGGCAATCTTCTTATCTGCTTCAGCCTGCTCAGTCTGCAGCTCGGCACCGATGTTTTTGCCGATATCAACGTCCGCGATATCAATCGATAGAATTTCAAATGCTGTTCCTGCATCAAGACCTTTGGAAAGGACGGTTTGCGAAATCATATCAGGATTTTCCAACACTTTTTTATGGTTGTCGGAAGAACCAATCGTAGATACGATACCTTCACCAACACGGGCAACAATCGTTTCTTCGCCAGCACCCCCGACAAGTCGGTCGATGTTCGCTCTTACTGTGATCCTTGCCTTTGCCTTAACTTCGATACCATCCATGGCCACACCAGCGATGAATGGAGTTTCAATAACCTTTGGATTAACACTCATTTGTACGGCTTCCAGGACGTCACGGCCTGCCAGGTCAATCGCAGCCGCTCTTTCGAATGAAAGCTCAATATTCGCACGGTGTGCAGCAATCAGGGCATTAACGACCCTATCCACATTACCCCCTGCCAGGTAGTGGCTTTCCAGCTGGTTTGTCGTTACATTCAAACCTGCTTTATGCGCCTTGATCATCGGATTGATGACCCTGCTTGGGATTACCCTTCTTAATCTCATTCCAATCAGCGTGAAAATGCTGACCCTTACACCCGCTGCCAATGCTGAAATCCAGAGCATTACTGGCACGAATGTCAACAATACACCAAGGAAAATGATCCCGAGTGCTACCGCAATCAATACAAACGCTGTACCTGCATCCATTTGAACTGCCTCCTAAAATTATATTCCCCAGGTATTTGGCCTTCAGAAAATTTCTGATTCGATCAAATACCTTTGGTTTTATCTCTACTTGTTATGATTTTCATCGTTTTGCTTTGAAACATGACAATGAAAAAAACAAATTAGATATCATCAATTTCTCTTATCACGATCCTTGATCCTTCTGTTTTGACAATCCTAACTTTTTTCCCTTTTGGAACAAAGCCGCCCTCGCTCACCACATCGATGCGTTCATCTTCGACAATGATGGTGCCTGAAGGCCTGAGTGGCGTCAGTGTTATTCCTTCGACCCCAATCAATTCCAGGCGGTTCTTGTTCGACACATAGCCTTTTTCAGTGCTTGTTGAATCGGTCAGTATGATTCTCTTAAAAAATTTCATCTTTTTTCCAAACACCCTTATCATCAAAATAGATAAAACAATGGACGCTGTCAAGGCAACCAGTAAAGAGATGCCCATATGGACCACATTATCCGATGCCATGAAAAAGCTTGCGACTATAGCCAGTAAACCAATGATTCCTGCAATTCCGCCCGGGATGAACAACTCGAGCAGGATCAGCCCGACGCCGAGAGCGAACAGGATCAGTGTCTCAAAACCGGCCAGTCCGGCAACCATATGTCCATAGAAGAATAAAAGCAACGCTGATAAACCAGCAATACCAGGCAGTCCGAATCCAGGTGAGTAAAGCTCAAGGACCAAACCAAGGCTGCCGATCGTCATAAGGATCGGGATGACAACAGGATGCGTGATGAATCTCGCCAGCTTTTCCGCAAAAGTTTCGTTCACATTCCTGATTTCAGCATCCTCATAACCCAGTTTATCCAGCAACTCATTGAGGTTTTTTACTGTTCCTTCCGAATATCCCACTTCAAGCGCCGTTTCTGTCGTTAAGGTAAGTAATTCACCCTTACCTGCCCCAAGTTCTGGAAGGTCGATGCTATCGTCTGCCATCGCCTGGGCGTATATCGGATCTCTTCCACTTTCAACAGCCGCAGCTTTCATGGCTGCAAACCAATAAGACTCCGCCTTCTTTCCGGCAGTATTGCCCTGCTGGTCGATTATGGCAGCCGATCCCATCGTAGCCCCGGGAACCATATAAATCTCATCAGTATTCAGGGAAATATATGCACCCGCGGATAGCGCCTTTTTATTGACAAAGGCCACTGTTTTTAAGTCAGTTCCCGTCAACAGTTTTCCGATCCCATCAGCGGCATCGACGGCTCCGCCAGGTGTATGCACATCAAAAATGATTGCTTCAGCACCAGCCTCTTCTGCCTCTCCCACCGCTCTTTTCAGGAAGGAAAGCAGGCCTTTTTCCACCGTTTCTTCAATCGGCACCACATATACAACTTTTTGCTGTTCAGCATCTGCAGTGAACGGATAGATCCAGCTGGCCAGCGACAAGAGGATGATGATGCTGGCAATCACTGATTTGATTTTCAATTGGGCACCTCCATTCATTAAAAATAAGGCCATAGTGGTAATACGCATGAATACACCAAAAGGTTTCATTGTTTTTTATAGATTTGCGATTATGTATTTGAAAATTGGGGCCATTACATTACTGCTAAGTCCCTGTGACCTGATTCCTTGTATTCAAACATAATATATGGAATCAAGCCCGGACATCTTTATTATGCGCTAAAAAGGCCGCAAGAGTATCCTGCGGCCTTCGAGCTTTTTATGAAAGGTGTTGTTGTACAAGTTTATTAACGAGAGATCCGTCTGCTTTACCTTTTACTTTAGGCATAAGGACAGCCATTACTCTACCCATATCGGCTTTCGATGCCGCACCGGTCTCCGCGATAGCTTCTTTGACAATTTCCGTCACTTCTTCTTCGCTAAGCTGCTGTGGCATGTAAATTTCGACATGCTTTAGTTCTGTTTGTATCTTTTCAACGAGGTCTTGACGACCAGCTTTTTCAAATTCCTGGAGGGAATCTTTGCGTTGTTTCACTTCACGAGAAAGTACAGTTAACTCTTCTTCTTCGGATAATTCCTGCTTTCCGAACTTGATAGCTTCGTTTTGCAGGGATGCTTTGACCATCCGAATCGTCGTGAGTCTGTCCTTTTCTTTGTTCTTCATCGCTTGTTTCATATCATTATTTAAACGCTCGAGCAGGCTCAAGTTATTCCACCCTCTCTTAGAACTTGCGTTTTCTAGCAGCTTCAGACTTCTTCTTACGCTTTACACTAGGTTTTTCGTAGAATTCGCGCTTTCTAGCTTCTTGGATAGTACCTGATTTAGATACAGTACGTTTGAAGCGTCGAAGAGCATCTTCAAGCGATTCGTTTTTACGAACGACAGTTTTAGACATTCTCTTTCCCTCCCTCCGAGCACAACACACTAACACCAAAACACATGGAAACCATGTACCTTGCAATTATAATATAACACTCGCAGGAGGTCAACTGTAATTAGCCCTTGATTTAAATTATGTTTTTTTGTCCACAGCTTCCGCAGGAAAATTTCCATGCATGTCCCTTTTTCCCATTCATACATTTAAATGAAAGGAGGATGCTAATGGTCTATCTGCTATTATTCATTGTTTTCCTCGCTGTATTTATCGGAGGCATGACCCTGCTCAGGAAAGGCTTATTCGAGCTTTCAGCAAGCAGGATGAAAAACTGGCTGGCCCTTATGACGGATACACCAATAAAAGGAATGATTGCCGGGATGGCAGTGACCGCACTTTTGCACAGCAGCTCTGCTGTCATGGTCATCACAATCGGCCTGATTTCTGCCGGCCTGCTAAGATTCTCGCAATCAATCGGCATCATCCTTGGATCCAATATCGGGACGACCTTCACCCTTGAGATCATTACTTTCAATATTGACGCTTTCATCGTGCCCTTTGCGATCATTGGGGCGATTCTATTGATCTTCCGCAACCGGACCTGGCAAAACCTTGGCGCGATTTCTTTTGGCATCGCCGCCATTTTTGCAGCGATGCGCGGTTTCACCTTTCTCGCTGATCCTGTTACAAGCCTTCCGCTTGTTGAGCATGCACTTGCCAATTTGAACAATAGTCAGTTGATCAGCTTATTCACTGGGACCGTTTTGACGGCTGCGATCCAGTCCAGTACGGCAATGACTGGGATTGTCATGGGGTTCCTATCAGAAGGCACCTTATCGATGAACACAGCCATAGCTGCCATGCTAGGCGCCAATATTGGCACATGCATTACCGCTTTGCTTGCGTCGATTGGGGCCGGCAAAGAAGCGCGATTGACAGCATTTGCCCATGTTTGGCTGAACATCGCGGGAGCAGCCTTATTTTTCCCCTTCATTGGCGAGATTGCGGCACTGGCTCCTTTGACAGCAGACAGGCCCGAAGTCCAGCTGGCCCATGTCAGTGTCATTTATAACATTATCGCTTCACTGCTCGTACTGCCAGTTGCCGAGAAATTCGGGGTGATGATTGAAGTGATCCATGGGAGGGATCGGTGAGATGGCCATTTCAAGCTGCAACGCGGTGGAAATGTAATGTGTCGGGACCTTAATAAAACATAATGTTAACAGCAAAAATTCACAAAAAGAGCTGGCTTTTGGCCAGCTCTTTGCAATTCCCCTTATATAACAGCTTGTTCTGCTGCGGTTTCGTCTTCAAGCACACGGACAAATTGGCCTTCGTTGTAAGGATATCCTGCTTTTGCAATCTTCACTTTCACGATTTTACCAATCATCTCATCAGATGCAGGGAAAACAACCTTCAGGTAGTTGTCTGTATAACCTACATAAAGACTGCTATCTGGCTCTTCCTTGTAAATCTCTTCAGGAATCACTTCAAGCACTTCGTTTTCAAACTGTGAAGCATATTCCTTTGCAAGCTGGTTCGAAAGCTCAATCAATCTGTGAACGCGTTCGTTCTTCACTTCTTCATCAACCTGGTCTTCCATTCTCGCAGCTGGTGTGCCTGTCCGTTTTGAATAAGGGAAGACGTGCAGCTCTGAGAATTGGTGTTTCTTGATGAAATTATAAGTTTCCATGAATTCTTCTTCCGTTTCACCCGGGAAACCGACAATGATATCGGATGTAACGGCAAGACCCGGCAAGACCTCTTTCAATCGATCAAGACGCTCCCCGAAAAATTCCATTGTGTACTTACGGCGCATTCTTTTCAATACGGTATCTGATCCGGATTGAAGCGGGATGTGCAGGTGTCGGACAACGATATTGGACTGGTCGATGACCTCGATGACTTCATCTGTAATCTGGCTCGCTTCAATCGAAGAAATACGCAGGCGCTTGATTCCTTTCACCTGTGCTTCTAGATCCCTCAGCAATGCTGCCAGGTTGTAATCCTTCATGTCCTCTCCATAACCACCTGTGTGGATACCAGTCAGGACAATTTCCTTATATCCTGCGTCAACAAGCTGCTGTGCCTGGCGAATGACTTCCTGCGGGTCACGGGATCTCATCAGTCCGCGCGCCCATGGAATGATACAGAAGGTACAGAAGTTGTTGCAGCCTTCCTGGATTTTCAATGAAGCCCTTGTGCGGTCCGTGAATGCTGGTACGTCAAGCTCTTCGTAGACACGGTTCTTCATGATATTGCCGACAGCATTGATTGGCTGGCGTTCCTGCTTGTACTGTTCGATATACTCAAGCATTTTCACACGGTCCTGAGTTCCGACAACAATATCGACTCCAGGGATCGCCATGATTTCTGCAGGGGACGTCTGCGCGTAGCAGCCAGTTACACAGATCACAGCGTCCGGGTTTTTGCGGACAGCCCGGCGGATGACCTGGCGGCTCTTTTTATCACCAGTATTCGTGACAGTACATGTATTGATGACATAGACATCAGAAATAGATTCAAAATCCACTCTTTCATATCCTTGTTCCTTGAATAATTGCCAGATGGCTTCCGTTTCGTAATGGTTGACTTTGCAACCTAATGTATGAAAAGCAACTGCAGGCATGATCTTCACCTCAATAGTTCAAAATGATACGAAACAGCAGACAATGCATATAGCGGTGCTGTTTCAGTACGTAAAATCCGCGGTCCAAGACCACAAGCCAAAAATCCATTTTCACTCAAAAGGGTGACTTCCTCGGCAGTCAATCCCCCTTCAGGTCCAAAAACAATCAGGAGACTTTCATCTTTCTCCATTTTTGAAAGAGTTGCAGACAGGACAGAAGCTTCACCCGCCCTCGCCTCTTCTTCGTAGGCAATAAGCTTATAAGTATACTCATCGGCGAGCTTGATCAATTGTTTTAAGCTGACCGGCTCCTTAACCGACGGTACAATATTGCGATGGGACTGTTCTGCCGCTTCCTTAGCTATCTTTTGCCAGCGTTCAACCTTTTTGCCAGCTTTCTTGCTGTCCCATTTCACAATCGAGCGGGATGCGGTGAAAGGGACAAATTCACAGGCACCCAGTTCAGTGCCTTTCTGAATGATCAATTCGAGCTTATCCCCTTTAGGCAGACCGCTCGCAATCACGACATGGACAGGAAGCTCCCTGGTCTCTTCCTCCCATTTTACAACGTTTGCCACAACCATTTCATCGGTAATTTCTTCAATCTGACAAACTGCGCTTCTCCCATTGGGAGTGACACAGATGATTTCATCACCAGACTTCATCCTCATCACACGCACGATATGATGGGAATCATCGCCGCTAATAGTGAAATGCTCCTGACTTTCTTGATTGTCAATAAAGTAACGCTGCATCACAGCACCCGCCTTCAAATAAAGCTGTTTTAAAAAGACAGAAAAAAGGGGTCAAGCTGTTCCCCTTTTTTCCTCCCTTATTTCTTTTTTCCGATGATCGCGACCCAGTCTTCCATCGTCATAACTTCTTCGATCTCGAAGCCTGCATTGATCATCGCATCTTTGACGACTTCTTTTTTCTGCTGGATGATTCCGGAAGTAATGAAGTGACCGCCGCTCTTGACAATCTTGCCTGCATCGTCAGCAAAACGCAGGATGACTTCTGCGAGGATATTCGCGACAACAATGTCGGCTCCTTCTGCAACACCATCTAAAAGGTTGTTTTGTGAGATCGTTGCCACATCATGGACTTTGTTCAGCTTGAGGTTGAGCTTTGCCACCTGCACCGCTACATCATCAAGGTCCATCGCTTCCACTTTTCCGGCACCGAGTTTTGCCGCGGCAATACTGAGGACGCCTGAACCTGTTCCGACATCGACGACACGGTCATCGGCACGAACGGTTCTTTCCAGCGCCTGGATACACATGACGGTTGTCGGATGGGTCCCTGTACCAAAAGCCATACCCGGATCAAGCTCGATGATCAGTTCATCCGTGTTCACAGGTGTATACTCCTCCCATGTCGGAACGATCGTGAACTTTTCGGAAATTTTCACAGGGTTATAGTATTTTTTCCAGGCAGTTGCCCATTCTTCCTCATTCACTTCGCTGATTGATACTTTATTCAAACCGATATCAATATTGTAGATGATCAGATTATTGATTGCTTCTTTGATTTCATCGACTGTTTCTCCCAGGAAGCTGTTCACAGGAAGATACGCCTTGACGATGACGCCTTCTTCAGGATAATCATCAGGATTGAGTTGGTATATTTCCCCGAACTGGTCCTCTCTTTCCTTCTCAAGCTCCAGCGGATCTTCAATTACGACACCGCTAGCGCCTGCTTCATGCAGGATATTCGAGATTGGCTCAACCGCTTCATTTGTCGTTAAGATGCTGATTTCAGACCATTTCATTCATACCAACTCCATTCGATTAATCACCTTTAATGGCGCGTTTCACTTTTGAAAAAAAGCTTTCCTCTTGCTCACCGAGAGGGGATTGCCCGCTTACTTCCGCAAACTCGCGCAATAGCTGTTTCTGTTTCTCAGACAGCTTTGTCGGAGTTACAATCCTTACCAGGACATGCTGGTCTCCCGTGCCATAACCGCGGACATTCGGGACCCCTTTGCCCTTCAGGCGGAATTTTGTGCCTGTCTGCGTTCCAGCTGGCACTTTGAGCTTCACCTTGCCATGCAGCGTAGGGACTTCCACTTCATCCCCGAGGCTTGCCTGGACGAATGTGATTGGCATTTCACAATAAATATCATCGCCATCACGCTCGAAAAATTCATGCGACCTGATGTGGAAGACAATATAAAGATCTCCTGGAGGTCCACCGTTGATTCCAGCTTCCCCTTTTCCAGCCACTCTTAATTGTTGCCCATCATCGACACCCGCAGGGATCTTAACATGAATCTTGTTCCTTCTCGTAACCTTCCCGGTACCAGAACATGTCGTACATCTTTCTTTGATTTCCTTGCCTGTTCCATTACAGTGATGACACACTCGGCGGTTAACGATACGTCCAAATGGCGTGTTTTGTTCGACGCTGATCTGTCCGCTGCCATGACAATGTTTGCAAGTATCCACTTTGGTACCCGGTTTTGCACCTGTACCGTCACATGTGTCGCATTCTTCTTCGCGAGGAATCTCTATATCTGTTTCCTTGCCGAAGACTGCTTCCTCGAATTTCAATGTCATCGTGTACTGAAGATCAGCACCCTGTCTCGGCGCGTTCGGATCACGACGTCTTCCACCGCCGCCTCCGAAGAAGGAATTGAAGATGTCTTCGAATCCGCCAAACCCGCCTCCGAAATCAGCTCCGCCGCCAAAGCCCTGGTTAGGGTCCACATGGCCGAACTGGTCATATTGGGCACGCTTTTGGTCGTCACTAAGGACTTCGTATGCTTCTTTCACTTCTTTGAACTTTTCATCTGCTCCCGGCTCTTTGTTGATGTCCGGATGGAATTTTTTAGAAAGCTTGCGGTAAGCCTTCTTTAATTCATCCTTGGTGGCCGAATTGCTGACACCGAGGACTTCATAGTAATCCCGTTTACTCATGATTACCACTCCCGAATCTTTTCACATAAAGGTAATTTTAACATTTCCGTACATTCATACGCAATATTTAAAATAAACGTTATGCGTTAATTTAGTTCTCTTTTTAATTGGCATTCCATTACATGAAAAAAGCCAAAGCCAAGTAATACCTGACTTTGACTTTTTGGTTGCTATTTGAATTTTTTACTTGTCGTCATTAACTTCTTCGAATTCTGCGTCAACGACATCGTCGTCTTTCTTTGTTCCTTCTTGGCCTTCAGCGCCTTGTTGAGCCTGCTGTTGCTTTGCAGCTTCTTCATAAAGCTTGACGCTCAGATTGGTAACGATTTCTTGAAGAGCATCCTTCTTGGTGCGAATTTCTTCGATTTCGCCTTTTTCAATCGCAGCCTTCAATTCGTCTTTCGCTTCGTTCGCTTTATTGACTTCTTCTTCATCTACCTTACCTTCAAGATCCTTCAAGGTCTTTTCAGTAGTGAAGACAAGCTGGTCAGCTTCGTTGCGAAGTTCAACTTCTTCTTTCAGCTTCTTGTCAGCTTCAGCGTTCTCTTCCGCTTCTCTTACCATGCGGTCGATTTCATCATCAGACAAGCCTGTAGAAGACTTGATAGTGATTTGCTGTTCCTTGTTTGTGCCAAGGTCCTTCGCACGAACGTTTACAATACCGTTTTTGTCGATATCGAACGTAACTTCGACCTGAGGTACTCCACGTGGTGCCGGCGGGATATCCGCCAACTGGAAGCGGCCAAGTGTCTTGTTGGCAGATGCCATTGAACGCTCACCTTGAAGCACGTGGATGTCAACAGCAGTCTGGTTGTCAGCAGCCGTTGAGAACACCTGTGATTTTGATGTAGGGATCGTTGTGTTACGGTCAATCAGCTTCGTAAACACGCCGCCCATTGTCTCGATTCCTAATGATAGCGGAGTAACGTCAAGAAGTACTACGTCTTTAACGTCACCAGAGATTACGCCGCCCTGGATTGCAGCACCCATTGCGACAACCTCATCAGGGTTTACGCCTTTGTGAGGATCTTTTCCTGTTTCCTTCTTGATTGCTTCCTGAACAGCTGGAATACGTGTAGATCCACCGACAAGGATGACTTTATCCAGTTCAGATGGGCTTAAGCCAGCATCTTTAAGTGCCTGGCGAGTTGGTCCCATCGTACGCTCTACCAAACCTGCAGAAAGCTCTTCGAATTTAGCGCGAGACAGGTTCAATTCAAGGTGAAGCGGTCCAGCTTCCCCTGCAGTGATGAATGGAAGGGAAATCTGTGTAGAAGTCACACCGGAAAGATCCTTCTTCGCTTTCTCTGCAGCATCCTTCAAGCGCTGAAGGGCCATCTTATCTTTTGAAAGGTCAATGCCGTTTTCTTTTTTAAATTGTTCTACCAGATAGTCAATGATGACCTGGTCGAAATCGTCACCGCCAAGACGGTTGTCACCAGCAGTAGATTTCACTTCAAATACACCATCACCCAGTTCAAGGATGGAAACGTCGAAAGTACCGCCGCCAAGGTCATAAACTAGGATTGTCTGGTCTTCGTCCATTTTATCAAGGCCGTAAGCAAGTGCTGCAGCTGTTGGCTCGTTGATGATACGCTCAACTTCAAGACCAGCGATTCTGCCTGCATCCTTCGTTGCCTGACGCTCTGCATCATTGAAGTAAGCTGGTACTGTGATGACTGCCTTTGTTACAGGCTCACCAAGGTAGTCTTCAGCATAAGACTTCAAGTACTGAAGAATGACTGCAGATAGTTCCTGTGGTGAGTATTCTTTGCCTTCAGCTTCCACTTTATGGTCTGTTCCCATGTGGCGCTTGATTGAAATGATCGTGTTAGGGTTTGTGATTGCCTGGCGCTTTGCCACTTCACCCACCTGGCGTTCGCCATTCTTGAATGCGATGACAGAAGGAGTCGTTCTATTACCTTCTGGATTCGGGATTACCTTTGGTTCGCCGCCTTCTAATACGGCTACACAAGAGTTAGTTGTTCCTAAGTCAATACCAATGATTTTACTCATTATCAATTACCTCCTGGATCTTTTATGTAGACTCTTTATTGGTTCACTTTCACCATCGCTGGACGAATGATGCGGTCCTTCAGCATATAGCCTTTTTGGAATTCTTCTACAACGATGTTAGGACCGTATTTTTCATCATCAGCCTGCATCACTGCCTGGTGAAGATGCGGGTCAAATTCTTTGCCTACCGCTTCAATCACTTCAACGCCTTCATTCTTAAGGGCGTCAAGCAAGCTGCGGTATACCATTTCCACTCCCTGTTTAAGGGATTTCGCCTGTTCATTATCCACATCCATCTTCAATGCACGTTCGAAGTTATCGATGGCTGGAAGCAGATCTGTAATAATGCTTTGGGCTCTATATTTAGCGCTCGCTTCAAGTTCAATCCTTGAACGGCGGCGGAAGTTATCAAAATCAGCCTGAAGGCGCAAGTAACGGTTGTCGGCTTCATCAAGTTTGCCTTCCAATTCAGCGATTTTCTGCTCCATCGGATCTTGCTGCTCTTCCTCTTGAGCCGGTATTTCTTCAGTTTGTTCAGAAGCGTCATTTTCGGCAAAAACTTCTTCAACCGTTTCTTCTTCTGCCTGGCTGTTCAATTCTTGCTCAGTGTTGTTTCTCTCTTCTGTCACGTCAACTCACCTCCCTCAAAGTATCGCGGCAAGGATCACCAGCCGCATTGTCCAGGTTAGTCCTGGCTATATTTCAACGAAGCATAGTGCTTCAGTAGAAAACACATGACGATTCGGGATGGAACAGGCTGCTCCACCCTTAATCAATATTTCCATGCTTATTTATTTTGATACAGCTGTGTCAGCACCTTGGACAAATCTGTGCTGATCAATTGGAGCAGGCTGATGACACGTGAATACTCCATTCGTGTCGGTCCTAAAATTGCGATGGATCCCAGCTTTTCTTCACCCATGGAATAAGTGGCAGTAATCAGGCTGCAATTTTCCATGGCTGAATTATCGTTTTCAGTCCCGATCTTGACATTGATCCCGGCTGGATTTTTCCTGATAAGGTTATACAAGCCGTCTTCATGCTCGATCATATTCATCAGGTTGCGGATTTTTTCAACATCGTTGAACTCAGGCTGACTGAGGATATTCGTCTTTCCGCCAAAAAACACTTTTTCATGTGCCGGCATATTCAAAGTATCCATGATGGTATTAAGGAGTGTATCGTAACTGCTGATATGCTGGCGCAGCAGCATGGCGATCTCCTTGTAAATCTTGGAGTTCAGATTGGTAAGCGGCACACCAGCCAATCGTTCGTTCAGGATATTGACCATCTTTTCAACATCAGACGGATCGATGCTGGTAGGGAAATGGAACATCCTGTTTTCCACATGCCCTGTGTCCGTCACGATAATGGCGATCGCCGTGTCCTTATTCAATGGAACGATCTGCAGCTTTCTCAGCCTGTTGTCCTTTACAGCCGGTCCTAAAACAATCGAAGTATAATTGGTCATTTCTGATAAAATCTTCGCTGATTTCTGGACGATTTTTTCAAGTTCGTATATTCTTTCAGCAAAAATCGATTTGATCGCCGCCATATCTGAACGATTCACTTTTTGCGGCAGCAGAAGGTTATCGACATAATATCGATACCCTTTTTCGGAAGGAATCCTTCCTGAAGAAGTATGGGTCTTCTCGATGAATCCCATATCCTCCAAATCGGCCATTTCATTCCGGATCGTCGCCGAACTGAAATTAATTTCTTCTTTTTTCGACAAGCTCCTTGAACCTATCGGCTGAGCTGAACGAATAAAGTCATCAACAATCACCTGCAAAATGAGCACCTGACGATCTGTTAACAACATCATCACCTCTGTTAGCACTCTATAAGAACGAGTGCTAATTCTAAAAATAATTTATCAATAATCGATAAAGATGTCAATGATTTGATACCCCAATGAATGATTGAAAAACTTCATTGCCAAGCATACGTCCCTGCCTGGTGAGGAAGATGCGGTCATCCGCGGTTTTCAGCAGCCCTTTCGCAGTCCAATCTTCAATTTGCCCACGGAAAATCCGCATCGGGTCACGGCCGAATTTTTCTTCAAAATGTCGAATCGAGACACCTTTTGACTTCCTTAGGCCTAGGAACATTTCTTCTTCCATTCGTTCTTCAAGGGTAACCTTATGTTCATCCATGATCGGCAGCTCGCCCCTGTTAATAGGTTCCATATACTTTTTCAGGGGTCCATAATTCGACTGCCTCATTCCGTTGACATAACCATGGGCTCCGGCACCAAAGCCATAATATTCCTCATTGTCCCAGTACGTAAGGTTGTGTCTGCTTTCATAACCCGGGACAGCAAAATTGCTGATTTCATATTGATGCAGGCCATGTTTCTCCATTTGATCCATAAGGATTTCATACATTTCCGCTTCTGCATCCTCACCAGGGATTGGCAGCTTGCCTTTTTGCATTAAGTTATAAAATACAGTCTTCGGTTCAATGATCAATGAATAACCGGAATAATGGACAAGTCCCAAAGAGAGGGCGATCTGGATGGACTGAATGAAATCCTCCTTTGTCTGCCCGGGAAGGCTGTAAATCAAATCGATGCTGATGTTCTCGAAGCCTGCTGCCTTCGCATTTTCAATTGATTCATAAACATCCTTCGCCCGATGGCTGCGGCCGATTTTTTCCAGCAGCTCATCATTAAAAGTCTGGACTCCAAAACTCAAACGGTTGACACCAGCACTTTTCAGGATGGTCAGCTTTTCTTTTGACAGGTCGCCTGGATTTGCTTCGAAGGTGTACTCTGTATTCTGGTTGAAGTTTAGCTTCTCCTGGATGGATTGAACTAATTTTTCTAGTTGCCTTTCGTCAAGCGCAGTCGGCGTCCCTCCGCCAACGAAAATCGTATCAAGGACATCCTGGTCATCTTTTACTGTCAGTTCCATTTCTTTTGCAAGGGCATCAAGATATTCATCAACAGGCTGCCCTTTCATAAAGACTTTATTGAAATCGCAGTAGTGGCAAATATGGTGGCAGAACGGAATATGGATATATGCTGATTTCATTCATTTTCACTTCCCTGGTTTATTGAAAAAAGAGGCCAGAATCGCTTGGTTTAACAAGCACATCCAGCCTCCCCTGCTATTTTATTTCTTCGTATTGTTATCGTCCATTTTGAGGACTGCCATGAAGGCTTCCTGCGGCACTTCGACAGAACCAACCTGCTTCATGCGCTTCTTACCTTCTTTTTGTTTCTCAAGAAGCTTACGTTTACGTGAGATATCCCCACCATAACATTTTGCCAGTACGTTCTTGCGCATCGCCTTGATTGTCGAACGAGCAACGATCTTTTGGCCGATGGCCGCCTGGATCGGCACCTCGAACTGCTGGCGAGGGATTAGGTCCTTCAATTTTTCAACGATGACCTTTCCTCTTTCATAGGCAAAATCATTATGAACGATGAAACTCAAAGCATCCACTTTTTCAGCATTAAGCAGGATATCCATCTTCACAAGCTTGGAAGGCTTATACCCGATCAGCTCGTAATCGAAGGAAGCATAGCCTTTTGTGCTTGATTTCAGCTGGTCAAAGAAATCATAGACGATTTCAGACAGCGGGATTTCATACACAATGCTGACTCGTGTTTCATCCATATATTGCATGTCGATGAAGATACCGCGCTTTTCCTGGCAAAGCTCCATGATAGCTCCAACATAGTCATTCGGCGCCATCATTGTTGCTTTTACATAAGGCTCTTCTACACGGTCGATCTTCTGAGGATCCGGCATATTGGACGGGTTGTCTACCTTCAATTCAGTTCCATCTGTCATGATGACATCATAGATAACGCTTGGCGCTGTCGTGATCAGATCGATTTTGAACTCGCGCTCGATTCGCTCCTGGATGATTTCCATATGAAGCAGCCCAAGGAATCCGCAGCGGAATCCGAAGCCTAATGCCTGCGAAGTTTCCGGTTCGAATTGTAGCGCTGAATCGTTCAGCTCCAATTTTTCAAGAGCTTCCCTCAGGTCGTTGAATTTCGCTGAGTCGATTGGGTACAGCCCGCAATATACCATCGGGTTCAAGCGACGGTATCCAGGAAGTGCTTCGGCAGCTCCGTTTTTCGCGTTTGTGATGGTATCACCGACACGAGTGTCGCCGACGTTCTTGATTGCAGCCGTCAGGAAACCTACATCTCCGACAGTCAGTTCTTGGGAAGGTGTAGCCTTCGGAGTGAATACTCCTACTTCTGTTACTTCGAACTCTTTGCCAGTCGCCATCATTTTGATTTTGTCGCCGACTTTGACCGTTCCATCGACAACGCGGATATAGGCAACTACACCGCGGTAGGCGTCATACAAAGAGTCGAATATCAATGCTTTTAGCGGCGCATCAGGATCTCCCTGCGGGGCAGGAACCTTCTCGACGATTTGCTCAAGGATCTCTTCAATGCCGATTCCTGCTTTTGCTGATGCCAAAACAGCTTCGGAAGCATCCAGGCCAATCACTTCTTCAATTTCATTTCTGACACGTTCAGGATCCGCACTTGGCAGATCGATTTTATTGATGACCGGCACGATTTCCAGGTCATTGTCGATTGCAAGGTATACGTTCGCCAAGGTCTGTGCCTCGATTCCCTGTGCCGCGTCGACAACAAGGACAGCACCTTCACATGCTGCCAGGCTTCGGGAAACTTCATATGTGAAGTCTACGTGCCCAGGAGTATCGATAAGGTGGAAAGTATAAATCTCTCCATCTTTCGCTTTGTACTTCAATTGTACTGAGTTCAGTTTTATCGTGATTCCACGCTCACGCTCTAGGTCCATGGAATCCAAAAGCTGATCCTTCATTTCACGCGCAGTCAATGCATTCGTCTTTTCAAGGATTCGGTCAGCCAAAGTGGATTTCCCATGGTCAATATGGGCGATAATCGAAAAATTTCGTATTTTGCTTTGTCTATTAAGTCTTTCTTCTCTGCTCATTGCGTTCACTCCTACTATACTCGCGCATGTACACTATTGTTGATTATATCAGCAGGAATATCAAGATTCAATAAATAATAGAGGAAGTGTGGCGGGCAGGGCGCCATATCCCGACAGGATTACGTACACGGAACGTTCACAGAATATTGGGAACTTATTAGGTAAAATGAATTGTAAGAAGGGAGATGGATTATGTTTATAAAAGAACGCTCTGAGTCTGAAGAATTAAAAGTCCTCAAAGCCTTGAACACACGGATGGATTTACCAGAGAAAGAGAAGCAATATTATTTGAATCTCCAAAAAGGATTTGAAGGCGAGGTGATGTTTGATGCGTACCTGAGACAAATAGCCATTCAATCACTGATCCTTAATGATTTGCTGCTTGAACAGAATCATTCACATTATCAAATTGACTCGCTGATGATCGCCCAGAGACTCTCCTACCTATTCGAAGTGAAGAATTTCGAAGGAGAGTATTATTTTGAAGGGGATAAATTCAAGACCATCAACGGGAATGAAGTTAAAAATCCACTGCTTCAACTAGACAGGAACGTGTCACTTCTAAGGCAATTTTTTAATAGTATTGGTATTAAAATCCCCATCGAGCCCTATCTCGTTTTCATCAATCCCGAATTCACATTGTACCAGGCCCCTCTTAACAGCCGTATCATTCTTCCAACAACTCTCAACCGTTTTATCCAAAAAATGAATAAGCAGATGTCTGCTTTGAACCACCAGCATGAGGGATTATCCGAAAAGTTAGTAGCCTCACATATTACGAAATCCCCTTTCAGCAAGGTGCCGCATTATGAATATTCACAGCTTCGAAAGGGTGTGTTTTGCCATTCTTGCGGGGCGGGAATGACAGAATATCATTCACTTATTTTAAAATGTCCAAAATGCCGAAAGCCTGTGAATACAAAAAGCGCGCTGGTGCGAAGTATTGAGGAGTATCAGGTTCTGTATCCATCTGAAAAGTTATCAACCAACACAATTTATGAATGGACTGGCGATTTATTTCCCAAGAGAACCATCAGACAGACACTGAAAGAGAATTTAATAGTTTCAGGATATGGCCCATGGTCATATTATGAATGAATTTTTGGTCACCAACTAATCGTTGGTGATCTATTTTTTGTGTTTTGGGGGCAAATAGGTTTATTGGCGACTCTTTTTACTAGTATATGGAGTTTCGAGGTCCCAACTCACTCTATTGGTTACACTTTTACCCAGTATCTGGATTTTCAAGGTTTCAATACGTATTATTGGTGACAGTGTTTACCAGTATCTGGTGTTTCGAGTTCTCAATACGCCTTATTGGTGACACCATTTACCAATATATGGTATTCCGAGGTCTCAATACGCCTTATTGGTGACACTGATTACCAGTATCTGGTGTTTCGGGGTCTCAATACGCCCTATTGGTGACATCATATACCAGTATCTGGATTTTCAGGGTTCCAATATACCCTATTAGTGAAGCCATTTACCAGTATCTGGTGTTTCGGGGTCTCAATATGCCCTATTGGTGACATCATATACCAGTATCTGGATTTTCAGGATTCCAATATACCCTATTAGTGAAGCCGATTACCAGTATCTGGTGTTTAGGGGTCTCAATACGCCCTATTGGTGACATCATATACCAGTATCTGGATTTCCAGGGTACCAATATACCCTATTAGTGAAGCCGTTTACCAGTATCTGGTGTTTCGAGGTCTCAATATGTCCTATTGGTGACACTATATCCCAATATCTGGATTTTTAAGGTTCCAATACGCCTTATTGGCGACACTGTTTACCAGTATCTGGTGTTTCGAGGTCTCAATACGCACTATTGGTGACATCATATACCAGTATCTGGATTTTCAAGGTTCCAATACGCCTTTATGCTGCCCCCCCTCTACCAGCAACTCAAGTTTCACACCTCCACCCCCTCCCTAATAGCACCCATAAAAGACGATCTCCGCAAACGAAAAAACAGCAGGCACCAAGCCCACTGTCCTCCCTACTTTCCGGTGATCAATTCTACTGTTTTCTCCATGACAAACGATACTCCGTCTGCGAGTTTTTTTCCGAGTGATGAAAAGAGGTTGAATGCTTTCATTTCTTCTAGCTTTTTCCGCTTTTGTTCGAGGTCATGGCTGGAGATGTCGTTGCCCAGGATTGCTGTTTCGAAGCTTCCACTTTCGTTTTCTTTTACACTTAAGGCACTTTTGAATTCTGGGTCTTCATAGCCTTTCATTTTATGGATTCCTTCGTTTGCCTGCTGCATACCGAACAATACGGATACGAACATTAAAGAAGCGAGCATCAAGCTTTTTAGCATGAACATTTTCATCTCGATCACCTTACTCATTTTATTTCTTGTCTGGAGGCTGTTGGTCAGCGCCATTTACTTTTTCGGCCTGCCAGTAGAATTCGCTGAATACATCGGCGAGGGCATCGGCTGACCTGTTCAATTCCTCGAATGTATTATCGACGCCGCCGAATTCGATCAATAAGGCGTTCCCGGAAAGGTCCTGGTTGAATTTCCCGTTGGTTGACGCGCCTTTTTTCTCGATGACACCCCTGCTGAGTCCTTTGCCATACTTCTTATCTAGGAGGTTATGCAATTCACGTGCAAGCGCCAGGTTCTTCTCGTAATTTGCATTTTCTCCGCCAATCACAAATGCTACTTTTGCATAGGATTGCCCGTTGATCTGGATGGTAGTTTTATCCTTGCGGTAACCGTCTCGATGGATATCGATGAAGTATTGCAGGTTCCGGTCACCTGCCATCGCCGCTTCTACAACCGGGCGTGCTTCCTGATAGGCTCTTCCAAAACCAAGACCTTTCTTGTTAAGGTTCGCCATGACATCGGTTTTATCAACTGTCGTTCCGATCCCCCGCTTTTCGAGGCTCGATTTCAGATGATCACCAATCCTGGTCACGTTCACCTGGGAATGATACGCCTGATTCGGATCTGTCACACCCTTAAGGTATGGAAGATACGATTCTCTTGTATGGGTAAAATAAATATATACCGCTTTGCGATCTCCTGTTGACAATGGCGGGGCTGCCGTCTCTCCTTGCGAAGCACCCGGTAGATCCTCGGTGTTTTGCAGGGCTGCCTCCTGCTCCGCCTTCAACACTTCAAGCGGAGGAGCTGATTCCATCGGCATGTTCGTATAATTTGTTCCCTCACCGGCTACGAGAATTTTTCCGTCGAAAAGCGAGAAACCCGGCAATTCTCTTCCCAGCAAGCTTCTTGGATCATCCAGATTGATATTGGTGGTAAGCTTGAACATGACATGCGTCAGCCTGGGAGCTTCGTATTCCTCTGGCAATGCCTGCAGGAACTGATGATTTTCCCAGCCCATCAAGCTGAACAGCAGCTGGCCGTTTAGGTTGGTCGCAGCCTGATTGACGGAATCGGAGGAGATCCGCAGTTCCGGCCTAAGTGTCGTCATGGCCCCGCTTATCGAAAAAATCCCAATGAGAAAGAATACAAATGCTAGTGCGGCTTTTACAACTTGAGTCCCCTGGATAGCTACAATTATTCCCGATCGTTTATTGAATCTCATTGCTCCACCTCTCTCATGCAAGTCTAGTAAATGTTATGACTTTGCTAGAGAAGATAGAACCAGGATTCCATTCGTAATCATTTTGAAATATAACTTAAGGCGGTTTTTGCAGGGATCATTGCTTACCCGCACCGTCAAAAACGGATATGGTTGTGAAGACAACAAAATTCTAATGTGTATACATTCCGGTGTTATCCTGATCGATGTTGGAATGCAGTGCAGAATTAAGTCCGCTCGCAATCAAATTCGCCATGTCATCGATGAAGACATCCACTTCTTTTGGAGTGACCATTAGGTTGTGGCCTAAAGGTGACAGGACCTCATAAATCAGCTTCCTTTTTTCTTCATCCTCCAGCGTCCCGATCATTCCCATGAATGTTTGGCGTTGTTCTGGTTCAGGCAAGTCTTCTTCCGTCAGCTTTCTTCTCTTCCCAAAACTCATTCCCGCTGGCACGAGTGATCTCGATGGCTTGCCGCCCTCCTTCATTTCCTTTCCGAAATGCTTCAGGATAAAATCGATCGTGTCACTTGTAATCGATACAGCGTCGACAACGGTCGGAACGCCTATCGCAATCACGGGAATCCCAAGGGTTTCTTTGCTGAGTTCCTTCCTTTTATTCCCTACACCAGAGCCAGGATGGATTCCTGTATCGGATATCTGGATTGTCGAATTGACTCTTTCAATGGAACGGGAAGCGAGCGCGTCGATTGCAATTACAAAGTCTGGCTTCGTTTTTTCAACGACACCAAAAATAATATCCGATGTCTCAATCCCCGTTAATCCCATCACTCCAGGAGAGAGCGCACTGACAGAGCGATACCCTTCCTCGACATACTCTGGCTGCAGTTCGAACAGATGCTTGGTCACCAGCAAATTTTCACAGACGAGCGGTCCAAGCGCATCTGGGGTCACATTCCAGTTGCCAAGGCCAACCACAAGACAGGACGCATCTTTCTTGATCCCGGCTTGTTTGATGAACTGGGCAAATTCATCAGCGAAGACTTTTTCCACTTTTCCTTGCAGCTCGGTATCCTGCTGGCGGATTCCGACAACTTCGATTGTCAAATATTGGCCCTGCTTTTTGCCCAGGGTCTTCTCACCCTCGGCAGTTACTTCTACGAGAGAAACCTTTATATCATTTTCTTCTTTTTCTTTTATGATGACGCCTTCAATTTGAGAGAGATTTTCCTCGGTATGGACGGTTGCTGCCTGGTCTGCCAGCACCATCTCCCTCGCTTCAACAGCCAGGTCAGTCCTGATTGAATACATGCTCAAGTCGATTGGTTCCTTCATGGTCGCATTCCTCCCAACACAGTTTGGCTGCTAAACAGCATACTATTGCCTATCTTTTCCTTTTATATCAAAAAACATTCACCTTGCTGTGGACATAAATTAAAGCAGAGTATTGCATTATTACCCCCTGTTTGATAAAATATCATTTGTTCTTAATAAATAAGAAATGTACTGGAAATGTCGAGTTCCATAAAATCTCGATGCTTTTTAGGAGGTGAACGGAATGCCAAACATTAAGTCTGCAATTAAACGTGTAAAAACAAGTGAAGAGAGCAGAGCTCAAAACATTACTGTTAAATCAACTATGCGTACAGCAGTTAAAAAAGCTGAAGCAGCAATCGTGAACAACGATACTGAAGCAAAAGCTTCTTACGCACAAGCAGCAAGCAAGCTTGATAAAGCAGCAGCTAAGGGTCTTATCCACAAAAATGCAGCTGCCCGCAAAAAAGCCCGTCTTATGAAAAAATTGAACGCTAACGGCTAATTTTTTTCATACTGCTAATAAAAAAACGACCTGTCAGGGTCGTTTTTTTATTTTGCCGCTTATGTAGTTTTCCCGCCTTTGATCTGGAACAGGATCATTTCTATCAGCATTTCCTTTTTCATGCCGCCTGTTTTCATCTGATAGTCAGCGTCGGCCAGAAGTTTCATGATCCTCGTTAATTCTTCATCCGAAAATGCCCCTGCTTGTCCAGCCGCAAGTTTTACCCTGAATGGATGAATTTTCAGCGTCCCGGCTATCTGCTGTTGGCCATAGCCTTTCCGCGCAAGCTCCTTTACCTGGTAAATCAGCCTGAACTGGCCGGTAATCACCGCAAGGATTTTGATTGGTTCCTCATTTTGCTTCAAAAGATCATAATAGATCCTTAAGGCAGCCTCAATATTACGGTGGACAACCTTATCGACCAGCGAGAAAATATTTTGCTCCAAAGACCTTGCAGTCAGACGGTCGACAATGTCCTTGCTGATTGGCTGGTTATCGCCCGCATAAAGCGCCAGTTTATCAATTTCAGAAGTCAGCATGAACAAGTTCGTCCCGGCAAGTGCCAGCAATAGCTCGATCGCATCATTTTCAATGACGGACCCATGGAGCTCAGCGCGCTCTTTGACCCAGGCTTTAATTTCATGCTCACCCAGCTTTTTCGCTTCGACAACTGTTGCTTTCCGCTTCAATTCTTTGGTGATTTTTTTGCGTTCATCCAATTTTTCGTATGGCGCAGAAAAGACGACGATCGAGTATGGAGCCGGCTGTGAAAGGTAATCCTCCAGTTTGGCGAGATTATGTTCAATCTTTCCTTTTGACTTTTCAGAAGTCAAAAACATAGGATTCTGCATGATGACCAATCGCTTTTCTCCCATGAATGGGAAGGTTTCGGCATCTTCCAATGCTGCCTCAATGGGCGTTTCTTCTAGGTCATATACCGAAAAATTGAAGTCTTTTTCTTCTTCATCCAAAACGTTGTCGACAAGAAGCTGTTTCGTTTCATTGATCAGGAATGCTTCTGTCCCATATAATAAATAGACAGGATCCACCTGTTTTTTGTTTATTTTTTTCCAAATGTCCAATACCACTTTTTTCCGCTCCGTTCAATCCAGTTTTCCCATATGTCTATCCTAAAGAAGCTTGGACATTTTGACAAGCATTCTAAGGGAATTGGCCTCCGACTTTCATGGCCAATTCCCCTATTTATATTGAACGCTGCTGTATAAGGCCTAGGATACTTATATGGCAGCGGTGCATCGAAGTTAAGATTATTTTAGCCACAAGAGGGAAAAGTATTTGTGTCAACTCTTGGTACATTGCAACATCAGCAGAGCAATGAAAGAAGCTGTAAAGAGAACACTGGATTTTTTAATTTGAATCGCTTATACTATTATAGAATTAATAGGGGGGATTGACTGTGAATCAATTCGAAGAGAATGTCCAAAGCAATCGCAATGACGCTGTTGACTCAGGTGTTGGATTCATCGTTTCTTTTGGATTCTTTGCAACAATGTTCATTATTGCGACAGTCGTGCAGTTAATCGGGAGTTAATCACGGCTACATAGGATAAAGTTATGGAGACTGCATTTTTTAATGCAGTCTCTTTTCATATTTATGTGATTTTCAAGGGGAGAGACGCATTTGCTCTTTGTTTTATTCTATGGTAATTGGAATGAAAACGTTCCTGTCTTACCTTTGAACTTATAAATGATCGCTCCATCTTCATCTGTTCTGTAGATGATGGCCCCAATGTCCTCCAGTCTTTCAAGCACTTCCTTGCCTGGATGGCCGTACCGATTCTTTTTTCCGACGGAAATGATTGCATATTCCGGCTTTGTCCATTCCAGGAAGTTTTCCGAACTGGAATTTTTGCTGCCGTGATGGCCAACCTTCAGCACATCGATGTCGAGCTGCTTGATGGCCTTCTCCATCGTCCTCTCCCCTTCCAAACCAAGGTCTCCAGTGAAAAGCCACTTTTTCCCGCCAATATTAGCAAGCAACACAATGGACCCGTCATTCCGCTCAGCCGGATATTGAATTGGATTGAGAATCAGGAAATCCCCGCCGCCGGAATTCCAACCTGATCCTAGTTGAACGTCCTGGATTTCTGTTCCCTGCTTGGCCGCAACCTCAATGATCCTGTTTTCCACCTCCGATCGATCAGGGGCACGCGGGATAATCAGCTGTTTGATATCCAGCTCTTCAAATAGTGCCATTGCTCCTCCAATATGATCCGCATCCCCGTGCGTTAAAATCAATTTATCAAGGCTCCTGATTCCTTCACTTTTCAAAAACGGAACGACGATTTTTTTGCCTGGATCATACTGGCTCCTTCCCTGCTGCCAGTCCTCCTTTGCAAAAGGAACGACACCCCCTGTATCAATGAGATAGTTCCCCTGGTTATACGGCAGCCTGATGAAAATGCTGTCACCCTGGCCAACATCCAGAAACACGATTTTTCCATATGGGTTTATATAGGGCCATAAAATTTGCATGAAAAGAGGCAGGAGAGGAATTGCAAAGATCCATAATGGTGTTTTGGCCTTCCTTGTTAAAACTCCCTCCCACTTATAAAAGAACATCGGGATCAACAGGATATTCAAAACCAGGATCAATGGCTCCATCCTGCCGATTACAAGTGTCGATACCGGTATTTCAGCAAGGCTGGCCGCAAAAAAGTTCACATTATGGACAAGTGTTTCCAGAAGGATTAAAACAAACGATGGCAATAATCCCAAAATGAAAAGAATATAGGATGACAGCAAAAGCGGAAGCATTATAAAAGAGAAAAGAGGAACAAAGAGAAGATTGGCGAAAATCGATATGACAGAGACTTCGTGGAATGACGAAAGGATAACCGGGATACTTGATATTTGGGCGGTAAAAGAAGCAGCAGCAGTTTGCCTTGCAAACGAAGTGAAGGATTTCAGGATGATCGGTGCTGAAAGAATCAAGGAAAAACTGACAACATAGGAGAGCTGGAAACCAATGTCATAAATGATGTCTGGCTGTAAAAACGCCATGATCATAAATGCGGATGAGATGGCATCAAGCGGCGCCATCTGGACCGAAAAGCGCTTTGAACCAATCAATAGGAGAAGCATGGCAGCTGCCCGGACTACCGGCGGTGCGAGTCCTGTCATGACCGTGTACAGCGGCAGGAAGGCCATCAGCATCAGCTCTGTTTTTTCCTTTGTCACCCCCAGCCTGATACTAATGAAGTAGAGCATTCCAGTGAGCAGCCCAACATGCAGTCCTGAAATCGCCAATAAATGGACGATGCCAATCTTCTGATAGGATCGTTCTGCTTCGGGATTGAATAAATCTCTCTCCCCAAAAATCAATGCGGCTGCAAGCGCAGAGGTTTCATCAGGGTAATTCTCTTTGATTCTCAGCACTTCTTTTTGCCTGTAGCCTTTTAGCTCAGTCAATATACTTTCCGTTTGTCTATGGCAGGTATCTAATGAAAGCTGGCCTGCTTCAAGGATCCAGGATATTTTGTCTCGTTCAAGATAATTCTTGTAATCAAAGGCATTTGGATTTGTGGCAGAAGATGGGCTGGAGAGGACTCCGGAAACGGAACAGGCGATTCCGGGGGTGAGGAACTTTTCGATGACTTCTTTTTCAGAACTCGTCTTGATTCTGTATTTGATGATAAGTCTTTCATCGGCTGGCATTGACAGTGTATAGGCAGTAAGCAAGTCACCATCCACCTTGATCCCGTCATCAAATAAAACGAGGAAATCCTTTTCACTGCCATCATATACTGTTTCAAACTCATCAAAGTACCCGGCAGCCATAAATACAGCATAACAGCCAGTCAGGAGCACAAGGATCGGTGACTGAAGTTTCTTTACTTTTATTAGGTAGGAGAGGGCGAGCAGGAACACCGCCCCGTACAGAAATAGATTCTGTTTAATCGTCAGCAAACCCAGCAGGGAAACAGCGGCAAAATAAAACAGCTGTCCCCTGATAGGTGCCATCTCAATAGACTTCATGTCTTTATTCCTTTAGAGTTTTTAAGGTAATTGGACAACCTCTACATCCCTTAAAAAGAGTTCATTGTATTTGTTAGGATACGCAGATTTATAAACAATACGGGCAATGCCTGATTGAGCGAGGGTCTTGGAACACTTTTCGCAAGGCTCATGGGTTACGAACGCCGTTGCCCCTTTTAACAGCCCCCTGTCCGCATGGAGGACCGCATTTTCCTCGGCGTGCAGCGTCCTGATGCATCGTCCCTGCTCATTTATCAGGCAGCCAACATCCTCACAATGATCATGACCGTGAATCGACCCATTATAACCGGTCGAAACGATATGCTTGTCCTTGACAATGACACATCCAACATGCAGCCTTGGGCAGGTAGAACGTGTGCCCACTTCTTCGGCTATATCCAAAAAATATTCATCCCAACTTTTTCGTTCCATGCTGTGATCCCCCTTAAATACCATCAATATAGTTTATTACAACCTTTTTATATCCTTCATTTTAAGTCTTTGACTGAAAGAGTTCAATTTCAACGGCAGCTATTTTACCGAAATCAGGTCCTTTAATTTTTCAAATGTTTTTTCCCCAATCCCGCTGATTTCCTTTAAATCCTCAATTGCTTTGAATGGCCCGTTCGTTTCCCGATATTCGATGATTGCTTCAGCCTTGGCAGGACCGATTCCAGGCAAGGTCTGGAGGTCGGCTGATTGTGCAGAATTAAGATCCAGCTTCCCATTGGCTGTACCCCCGGCATTCTGCATTGGTACAGAAGAAGAATGTACTTCTTCTCCGATGCGAGGAACAAAAATTGACATCTCATCCTGTACATACATGGCAAAATTAATTGCGGTCACATCCGCCTCGTTCTCAAGTCCTCCAGCTAACTCAATCAGGTCGATCACCCTGCTTCCCTCGTTCACCTCATATACACCAGGATGGGCGACAGCTCCCTTTATATCTGCCTTCATGATGATTTCTTTCGGCACGACATCTTCCTTTTCCTCCTTAGGATCCAAATCGGCCACCATCGCCAAAGCTCCGGGATTTCCTTCCGTCAGTTCATCCCCTTTATCCATTGAGGCATAAAGAAAAAATAACAAAGCCGCAATACCTGCAATGACAAAGATTTTGTTTTCCTTGATCCATTCCATTTAGCATCAGCACCTTTCTTCTATGGCATAAAATAAAATATAAAATCATATGGATATAGGAGAATAAATGTATGAAGGAGGGAAGGGTTGTGAAAATAGGGATAATAGGCACTGGGAATATGGGGAGAATTCTCGCCGAAGCTCTCATTGATGGGAATGCCGTTTCCCCTTCTTCAATGATGATTACAAATAGGACCTTATCAAAAGCTTTAGAAATTAAAAAAATATATCCCGGCATAACCATAGAAAACAATGCGACAGAAGTAGCTGAAAAGGCCGATGCCATTTTCGTATGCGTGAAGCCACATCATGTTTTTGGGGTCCTTGATACCATCAAGCCTGCGCTTACGAAGGATAAATGTGTAATCTCCATCACAAGCCCAATAAGTGTCGAACAGATTGAAAGTAAAGTGGATTGTTCGGTCATGAGGATCATTCCAAGCATTACAAGCAGAGCGCATGCCGGTGTAGCGCTTTTCTCGTTTGGCACCCGCTGCACCACAGAATGGAGGGAGGCACTTTTCACTCTTTTTAAAAAGGTTTCTGTCCCGCTTGAAATTGGA
The DNA here is from genome assembly GCF_965138835.1 of Mesobacillus thioparans. NCBI lineage: Bacteria > Bacillati > Bacillota > Bacilli > Caryophanales > Bacillaceae > Mesobacillus > Mesobacillus thioparans. Next base: position 72,849 of record NZ_CBCSFH010000007.1, read on the forward strand.
GAGAACATTACACGGGTAGCATCGGATATTGTCAGTTGCGGCCCAGCTTTCTTCAGTCACCTTGTCCAGAGCTTTATCAATGGAGCTGTCAGGGAAACGGAAATTGATCAGGAAACTGCCACCAAACTATCAAGCGAGATGCTGATTGGTCTAGGAGAACTTTTGCGTCAAAATCATTATACATTACAGACTTTACAGGAAAAGGTTTGCGTGAAAGGCGGCATAACGGGAGAAGGAATCAAGGTACTGGATTCTGAAACGGGAGATATGTTTGAAAAGGTGTTCAGGGCGACGCATGAAAAATACGCAAAAGAACTGGAAAGCATAAAGGAACAATTCGGTCCTTAAGAGTTTTCGCCGTTTAACTCAATAATCCTTCATTGAAAATGTGACAGAAATGGTACAAAAAAGGCTCCCGTGGTAATCGGGAGCTTTTCTAATGGATAAAGATCCTTTTATGACTTAATCATTGCAAAAAATAAGCGCTCAGTTGTTGAATCTGGAGCCTTGAGTGAGTAATCACCGGTGATTTCTATATCCTTGAAGCCTGCCTGCTTCAGCAAATCTGCATATATTTTTTCAGGATATGTACGCTGGTAATGCAGCTCATCGACACGATCATATTTCCCTGTACTGTCATCGAGCACGAAAAAAGTCAGTTCATGTTCAACACTATGCGGGGCTTCTCCTTTGAAGCTGTTCCAGATGTAGGTAATTTCCTCGTCATCCCAAGTAAAGGTGGCATCTGCAAAAATATGGTCCATCTTGTAAACGGAATGGATATCAAAAATAAACATGCCGCCTTTTTTCATTAGACGGTGTACACCTTCAAATGTCTTTTTGATTGCCTGTTCATCATCCAAATAATTCAGTGAATCACAGAAGATGCCAATGATATCAAACTCTCCTAAATCTTCAAGTCCTGTCATGTCCTGCTGGAAGAATTGGATAGGGAGGGATTGTTCCTGCGCCTTCACCTGGGCTACCGAAAGCATATCGCCAGACAAATCTGCGCCGGTCACTTCATAGCCTTTTTGCGCAAATCTGACTGAAAGCTCCCCGGTCCCGCATGCAAGGTCGAGAAGCTTCAATCCGTTCACTTGATATTTCCCTTTGTACGCTTCGACGATCTTGACCCATTCATCGTAAGGAACGTCCTGCATGAGTTCATCATACAAATAAGCGAATCGTTCGTAGGACACTTAATTCAGCTCACTTTGGACGTTTTCGATCGGGGCGTCTCCCCAGAGACGTTCTAAATTGTAGTAGCTTCTTTCTTCTTTATGGAAAACATGTACGACCACATCCCCAAGATCGATCAGGACCCACCTAGCTTCATCGAAGCCTTCCATCCTTTTCAGGCCATGGCCTTGCTCTTCTGCTTTTTCCCTGATTTCACGTGCAATTGCCTGCACCTGCTTGTCGGAATTACCATGGCAGATAATGAAGTAGTCGGCAATTAGCGAGATGCCTTTCATATTCAATACCATAATATCCTCTGCTCTTTTATCGTCTGCTGCTTTGACAGCTGTCATCAATAGTTGTCGATCGTTCATTCAATCACCCTCCTGAATTTTTTACAATGCTGTTATATGCGTTAAAAGTGTCCGGGAATACCGGTTGGTTTTTCTTCATCAAAAATTGGATGGTATTATTCATGGACTGGATGAGCGCAATGTCCAGATCACTCTCAGCCATCTCCCTTACCTCATCCACTCCGGGAAAATGACGGCCAGGCTCAATATAATCTGCCAGATAAATGACTTTATCAAGCAGTGTCATGCCGACCCTCCCTGAAGTATGGAACCTGATGGCATCAAGGATTTCCCCGTCCTTAATACCGGCTTCCTTTTCGGCAAGATAGGCTCCTACCGGGGCATGCCAAAGCTCACTGTTGAATTCCAGCAGGATTGCCGGCATCTTTTGCTCAACGATGATCTGCCTCATTTCCTCTTTTGGCCTGAACTTGGCATAATCATGGAAAATCGCAGCCAATTCTGCTTTTTTGGAGTCTGCGCCGTATTTCTCAGCCAGCCTGATGGCAGTCTCCATCACTCCAAGCGTATGCACATATCGATGTTCAGTCAGTTGCGGCTTCACAATCTTAAGTGCTTGTTCACGATCCATATATACCATTCTCCTCTATATAAACCCTTACAGATTCGGGCAGCAGATAACGTATGCTTCTGCCATTCCTGACTCTCTCTCTGATCATACTTGAAGAGATATCGATCTGCGGAGTTTCTGCATAAAGAATTTCATAATCCGTTTCAGTCGTGTATGACGGCCTGCTGACCCCCACAAACTTCACCATCTCCAGCAGCTCATCTATTTTATGCCATTTTGGCAAGTATTCGACCATGTCGCCGCCAATGATAAAATGGAAATCAATTTCTTTATTCTTATCCTTTAATATTTTCATCGTTTCATACGTGTAAGAAGGACCACTTCTCTCGAGTTCTGCTTTTTCCACCCTGAATCGCTGGTTGTCTGCAATAGCAAGCTCGAGCATCGAAAGCCTGTCTGAATTGCCAATCGGCATGTCGACTGTTTTATGCGGCGGAACCTGATTGGGCATGAACCATATTTCATCAAGCCCATAAGCATGAAGAACTTCATTCGCTATCACCAAATGTCCGGTGTGCGGCGGATTGAATGTCCCGCCTAAAATGCCAACCTTCATCAAACAGGCACCTCCAGTTTTGTTTATCTTGGTAGAACGATTTGCTTATTCTCGCGTGATTCTTTATACAAAACAATTGTATTCCCGATGACCTGGACAAGCTCTGCTTTTGCACCGCGTGAAAGCTGCTCTGCAACGGTATCTCTGTCCTCATCACAGTTCTGGAGGATACTTACCTTGATCAACTCTCTCGCTTCAAGCACGTCCGCGATCTGCTTGATCATATTTTCATTTACCCCGCCTTTGCCGACTTGAAAAATCGGTGACAGATGATGGGCTTTTGACCTTAAAAAACTTTTTTGTTTACCTGTTAACATGTGTTAACCTCCTAAATTTCTTAAAACATTGGCTCTCATTCTCTCGATATCAGGAAAAATCCCGGTCCATTTCTCGAATGCAAGCGCTCCCTGGAAAACGAACATGCTGACGCCATTTTGGATTTGGGCCCCTTTTTTGGACGCTTCCTGCAAAAATTTTGTTTGCAACGGATTATAAATGATATCACTTACAATTGCACCCTGCGATATATTTTCAGCGGAAAGCGGCAAATGTTCTGTATCCGGTGACATCCCTATGGAAGTAGTCTGGATGATCAGCTGGTAATCTTTCAATGATTTTTCAGCTGATTCCCTGTCCAGGGCCTTTGACTGGACTTTGAAGGGACAGGTGCTGACTAATTCCTCTGCCTTCCCGGCTGTCCGGTTGTACAGGTCAATCCGCTGAATGCCTGCCTGGGCCATTGAGAAGTAGATCGCTCTTGAAGCACCGCCTGCACCTATTATCAAAGCCGACCTGGAATCCAGATCAGCATCCATCGCTTCAAGTCCTTTGACGAAGCCCGGGCCATCTGTGTTGTAACCTGTCAAAAGACCATTTTCATTTTTGACTGTATTGACAGCTCCGATTGCCTCTGCCAAAGGATCGATTTGGTCGAGATAGGCCATGATATCAGTTTTATGCGGGATTGTCACATTGAAGCCACTAACACCCAATGCTTTCAACCCTTTTACAGCTGCCTCAAGATTATCCTTGCTAACATGAAATGGCATATAGACTGCATGTATTCCATAAAAATCAAACAAATCGTTATGCATGGCAGGAGACATCGAATGACCAATGGGATCACCGATGACGCCGAACAATTTTTTCATGGTTCTCCCGCCTTCCCTCATAGTTTTGGATCTCGAAGAGTTTAAATCAGGGACCTTCTTAACATCACATGGACCCCTTTAGGAACATATGCCGCAATTTTTGCGCCGACATCATTGACAGTGACCCAGCCGAGTCCTGAAAAAACGACATCCGTTTTTGCTTCCTTAATCGTGAACTCATGGCGGACAAGTTCGGGGAATTCCTCCATTTGCTCACGCCGGGGCGGAGTCAGCATTTCACCCGCATGGTTCTTATACAGCTCGTCCGCATTTTCCAGCTTTGTGCGATGTATACTGATTTCATTCGGTACATAGCAGGAGAAAGACCTTCTGCCGCCTGCCACATAATCGAAACGGGCCAGTCCGCCGAAAAATAACGTCTGCTGTTCGTTCAGCTGGTACACCTTTGGCTTGATTTCTTTTTTCGGTGTAATGTACTTCAAGTCTCGCTTATCCACATAATGCGCCATCTGGTGATGGTTGATGATTCCCGGAGTGTCGACGATCGCTTTGCCATCCTCAAGCGGGATTTCGATCATATCAAGCGTCGTGCCCGGAAAATGCGAAGTGGTGATGACGTCTCCTTCGCCTGTCACTTCCTTGATGATCCGATTGATAAAAGTAGATTTCCCTACATTTGTGCAGCCTACAATGTAGACATCTTTGCCATTCCGGTATTCATCTATTGCCTCCGCAGCTTCTCTGATGTTATACCCTCTTGCCGCACTTACAAGAAAGACATCGATTGGGTTGAGGCCAAGTTCCCTGGATTCCTTCTTCATCCAATCAATCAGCTTCCGCTGTTTGACCGATTTCGGCACCAAGTCCGCCTTGTTCCCAATCAACAATACCGGATTCTTCCCCGCGAATCTCTGGATCCCAGGCAGCCAGCTGCCATTGAAATCGAAAATATCGACGATCTTCACAATCAGGGCATCCCTGTTCCCCAGCTCATTCAATATTTTCAGGAAGTCATCATCAGTAAGACTTACATCCTGGATCTCATTATAGTTTTTCAGACGAAAACATCTCTGGCAGACGATAGCCTCTTTTTCCAAAGAAGAAACAGGGGCATACCCCAATTCTTCTGGGTTTTCGGTTTGGATTTTGACACCACAGCCTGTACAGATTAATTGCTCACTCAAATCTTAGTCCTCCCAATTCAGCTTTCCTTGTTTCCTGAACCAATTTAAAATCCTTCTTTCCACTTTCCTGTTGAAGCGGGTCACAAACCCATCTGTCTGGGCAACAGGAACAACGAGAATCGTATGGAACCCACTTCTATTCCCGCCTAGGACATCGGTCAGCAGCTGGTCGCCAATCACGACCGTTTCTTCTTTGCGCAGACCCATTTGCTTCAAAGCCTTGTTGAAAGCCCTGGTCATTGGCTTCCTTGCCTGGAAGATAAACGGGATTTGAAGCGGGTCAGAAAATGACCTGACTCTCTTCTCATTATTATTTGAAACAATCGTTATGAGTATTTCATTTCTTCTCATATTATCAAACCACTCGATCAGTTTTGGGGTCGCAGTCGGTCGATCCCATTCTACGAGGGTATTGTCCAAATCAGTTATGATCCCCTTTACGCCTTTTTCCTTCAGGCTATCAGGGTCGATTTCGAATATACTTTTCACATGCTGGTCAGGCAAAAAATGCTTTAGCAATTTTCAAACACCTCATTAATTAAATTCCATCATACCGTTAACATCATACCCAATTTTATCCTCGTATTCAAAACAAACATACAGCATCACCCGAATTAACGGCAGTCCGTTGATAAAGATAGACAAAAACAGCCGGATTTCTGCTTTTTGCAATAAATTTTCAAAGTATTATAAAAAACTTTTCGACAAAATCCAACGATTTCCAGCCCTGTGGATAACCTTATGCACAATATACACATTGATTCTATTACTAATTTCCCATTTATAAACAATTTAATCACAGGTTATCCACTGCTATTTGTGGATAATTAGAACAGTTGTTCTGCAAGTTTCTATCTGCTAGAGTAAGGGTAGAAACGAAACATCTTACAATTATATGCAGTTAAAATCTGATTTAGAAGTTCCTTTTGGGGGTGAATGACTGAAATGCGTAAGCTATCGGACGAGTTGTTGATCGAATCTTATTTCAAAGCAAGAGAACTAAACCTTAGCTATGAGTTTATTCGTTTGATTGAAACGGAAATCCACCGGCGGTCATTATCTAACCGAATCAAAGTTTCTTCCTGACAGCCCCAAAAGGGCTCTTTTTTTTTGGCTTGAATGGTATATATGAAACCAAAACGAAAGACACAGATTAAACCTGTGCCTCACTGGTCATCCTTGTCCATGCATTGTACCGATTTTCTCGCCAAACTTGATATGATATGGCGGTTTGATGTTCGGCAGCAGATTCACTGTTCCTTTTTCAAATAGAAGCACAACAGTCGAGCCAAAGGTGAAATACGCCATTTGCTCGCCTTTTTCCAGGCTGGGTTTCGCGTGGGTTGTTTCAATCGAGTTAACGAACATCGCGCCAACCTTTATAACGGCCATGATACCTGCCTCATGCCTGATTTCTGTTATTTTGCGGAAATTCTTTGACAATGGGTAATTTCCGTATTTCAACCCTATCTTGTTAACAGGATAAGATTTCTTTCCCAATGTCCACTGATTGACGACATTGCCGGCAACAGGGCTATGAATTTGGTGGTAATGGCTTGGACTCAGGTAAAAAATCATATATGTTCCTTGTTCATACCTTGCCATTGCTTCATCATTCCCGAGCATCTCGGAGATGGAGTACACTTTCCCTTTTACTTTAATGGTCCTGTCAGCCTCGATTTCGCCGATATCTTCAATCACGGAATCAACTGGACTTACCACTGCAAAAGGATCTTCATCCACTTTCCTTGCTCCTTTTTTCAAATTCCTGATGAAAAAGTGATGAAGACTCTCATACTCTTCTATCGATTTTTCCATTTCCTCCTGATTGATTTGATATGTTTTAGCAAAGGAAGGAATAATTTTTTTACTGCTTTTTGATTTTGCGAATTTATGCAAAATGGCTGAGGTCCATCTCCCATTCGTCAATTCAATCAGCAGGCGATATATTGGTTGGAGCAATGAACATACCTCCGATAAAGTTTATTTGGTTGTAGCTTTTCTATCTTCGTGATTAAAATTAATTAAAAATTCCCAAAAGTATCAAAAAGAAATCTTTACGAATCGGCATAATCAGCTTAGAATTATATATTATTATATAATAACCCAATGTGCTAGTTCCCTTTTCAATAAGGTTGTTTCTTTTGAATACGTGACCGGAGATTTTCGAAAAGCAGGATGATGCGGCAACTGTTTTCCATTTAGAGGAGTGAATTTTCATGTTTCTTCATGATGTACTTGACTCAACTGTCAAAAAAGTAAAATCCCAGACTGCCAACGTGCTGACTTTGGCCAATCTATCACTGGGTGGATTCGCAATCATCGTCGGAATGAAAGGCAATTTGAACTTGAGTCTTCTATTGATTTTCATTGCCGCCCTTGCTGACCGGTTTGATGGCATGGTGGCCAGAAAGCTTAATATCGAATCTGAGCTTGGAAAGCAATTGGATTCCATGAGTGATATTATATCATTCGGTGTGGCTCCTGCACTATTAATCTATCAGGGAATTTTATTCGAGTTTGGCGCCCCGGGAGCCTTTTTCATCGTTTTATATATAGGATGCGGCGCATTCCGCCTGGCAAGATTCAATATAACCGAGAATAACGGCTACTTCACAGGATTGCCGATCACCGCAGCGGGAGTGCTGGCAACGCTTAGTTTCCTGGCGATCCCCCATATTCCTCCTCAAACATTCTTATTTATTATGTTGACCCTCAGCCTGCTGATGATCAGTTCTTTCAGATTAAGAAAAGTATAAAACCCAGCCTCAAAAAGGCTGGGTTTTCGTTTGTCTTCAGTTAAACTTCCTGCTTCATGCTGGACTATCGGTGCCTTTCCGCCTTATGCAGTTTCTTTTGCAATCTCACATGATTTTACTCCGTCAAAGCCATGAATTCCTCGACATCATCCACGCACATTCGAACGGCTTTTTCCCAGAAATCCTTTTTCGTGAGATCGACGTTCAGGTGCTTCTGTGCCAGCTCCTCGACTGTCATCGATGCTGAATCTTTCAACAGGGCAATATACTTTTCTTCATATCCCTTCCCCTCTTCCAGTGCCATTGCATAAATGCCGAGGGAGAATAAGTAACCAAATGTATACGGGAAGTTATAGAACGGTACTCCTGTTATGAAGAAATGGAGCTTGGATGCCCAGAATAACGGGTGATATTCCTCAAGTGCCCCGCCATAGGCTTCTTCTTGAGCATTCTTCATCAATTCCCCTAATCTTTCCGGATTGACCACTCCTTGTTTACGCTCTTCATAGAAGCTGGTTTCAAACAGGAATCTCGCATGAATATTCATCAAGAGTGCGACCGAACGCTGGATTTTATCCTCCAGTAAACCGAGCTTCTCTTCCTTGGTCTGCGCATTTTTCACCGAAGCATCTGAAACAATCATTTCAGCGAATGTAGAAGCGGTTTCCGCCACATTCATCGCATAATTCCGGTTCAGCAGGTGCAGATCTCTCATGGCAAAAGTGTGGAATCCGTGTCCAAGTTCATGTGCCAGTGTGGAGACATTGGATGGCGTACCAGAGTATGTCATGAAAATCCTTGACTGGCTGCTCTCAGGAAAGAAGGTATGAAAACCGCCGGGAGCCTTGCCGGGACGGTCTTCTGCCTCAATCCAATTATCCTCAAATGCCATTTTCGCAAAATCGGCCATTTCTTTGCCGAATTGTGCAAAGTTGTCGACAATAAAGTCAGCACCTTGCTGATAGGTCATTTTGGATTCAGCACTGCCAATCGGCGCATCCAAATCAAACCAGCTCAGCTTTTCAAGTCCAAGGAGTCCCGCTTTGCGGTTCAGGAACCTGACAAATGGCTCCTTGTTGTCGGATATGACCTCCCACATTGCATCAAGGGTTTCTTTTTTCATCCTGTTGATATCAAGCGGTTCCTTCAACACATCCTCCCAGCCTCTCAGCTTATAGACATTCAGGCGGAAGCCGGCAAGATGATTGAGTGTCTTTGCATAAAAGTCCTCTTTCTCTCCCCAGGCTTGTTCCCATGCCGCAAAAACATCTTTACGGACAGATCGGTCTGCATCTGCTAGCTTATTGGCAGCCTGGCCGACAGAAAGACTTTCCTCTTTAAACTGGACCTTCGTATATCCGACAAGAAGGTCATACATCTGGCCCCAGCCGTGGTAGCCGTCCACACTTAACGCATTTATTGCCGTCTCCTCTTTTTCGGAAAGCTTTTCTGCTGCCCGGTCACGACGCTCAGTAAGAACAAAACGAAGCTCCTTCAAAAGTCCGTCCTGCAAAAGCTCGTCCCAGACATCCTGCGAAAAGCTGGACAGTTTCTGGTCAAAAGCAGTCAAAGCGGTTTGCAGTGAAGCACTCAGTTCGGTGACCGTCGCCTTCAATTGTCCAGCCTTTTTGTCATCCGTGTTCTGTGCGTGCAAACAGCTCACAAATGCCCCCGCCTGCCTAACCTTCTTCGCTGCTCCATCAAACAGTCCGACGAGATCCGCCAGCTTTGTTCCCTCGTCTGGCTGATCTGCTGGCTCCCAGCCTTCAACTTCCTTTTTAAACTTTTCAATTTGTTCGCCTGCAGCCTTAAGATGGTCTGCAAATTCTGGAGAATTGCTTCCCCCTTCAAAAAATACCTCTAAGTCCCAGACATCAGAATATGTATTTGCCATTTTGTTTCCCCCTTTATGTCTATTATTTTATTATAATGTTATTTTTCTAAAATTTCTATGTTTTCAATCATCGCAATGGATGATGGAAAGGTTCATCCAGTCCAGGATGAACCTTTCCCTTCTTAACAAGTGAAATACCACCATCCTCCGAAAATAAGGACGATTACAAGCAATATGATGAATAGCGCAAACCATGCGCCGCCACCGCCGTAAAAGCCGGGATATGCTCCATAAGGTACTCCGTATGGCGGATAATAACCGTAAGGCATACTTTCACACTCCTTTTCTTTATCCTATTATTAAATTATGGGATTCTGTCCTTTTTGGTTTGGGCTCTGCATCTGCTTTCCGTTTAATTCGCAATTTTTTTAGTGTTGTGATGGGGCTTACACAGTTTCCCCAAAAATTTAGTGTAAGCTTTTTTACAAAACAAAAACAAGGTGTTCACAAGAGAACATTTAATCTCAACAATTTGGGGTTATGGTGTCGCAACGGAGGACCGTACGATTGATTAGAAAAGTAAGTTTCATTCATATTCTTACGGATAAAAGAGATAATAAGCCAGTCATTCTCAAAACAGGAGGAATATTGAATGGAAACTTTATACGACCGGCTTGGCGGACAAGATGCAATCGCAAAAGTTGTCGATGTTTTTTACGATAAGGTGCTTGCAGATGAATCTGTGAATCAATTTTTCAAGGAAACTGACATGGAAAAGCAGCGCCGCCACCAGTCCTTATTCATCAGCTGGGCATTGGGAGGACCTAACCAGTATTCCGGAAAAAGCATGGAGCTGGCCCATAAAGGCATGAACCTCAATGATGAACATTTTGGAGCGATCGCCAATCACCTCGCAGAGAGCCTTCGGGAATTCAACGTCTCGGAACAAGACATCAATGATGTGCTTGCAAAGCTGACAGAAATGAAAACGGACATCCTCTATAAATAGAAAAGGAGAAGGGACTCCCTTCTCCTTTTCTATTTATTCAATTGCTTTGGCAGGTTTTGCAGGAAAGAAATCATCAGGGTCATGCCTTCCCTTGTTTCTTTCTGTGTGACAGCCCTCATCAGCTGCATCGAGGACAGTGGCTCTTTATCTTTTGTTTCCTCCTGAGCATGATGGAACGCAGTCAGCATGCCGTCTACCAAGTCAATAGCACCGAGCTGGACGAAGGAATCCGCAAGCTCAACCCCTTTGATGGCCTTCTCGACCATATCAGTTACCATCGGGCCAGTCATTGCACCCTTCATGGCAGCAGCCATATCCGCAAGCTGCATCAGCGATTTCAGGACACCGGTTTCTTCCATGCGTTTTACTTCCATCAAAGTACGCTCGAGGTTCTCTGCTACTTCCGGCAGGGCCTTTAGCAGGGAGAGCGTTTCAGGCTGAAGCAGGTCATCGGCCATCTCGACCATCTTGACGCCTGTTTCGGCAATACTCGAGACCATTTCCCCGGTTACTGCATTCATGGCTGCATCAGTGAAGCCAACGAGCTTATGTTGCTCTGTTTTTTGTACTTGAGGTGTTTCTGTAGCCATCTCAACCACCCCTTCTATAAAATCCCTTTGGCATTTAACCAGTAAAGCTCATTGTATACTGCTTTGAACCAGTGCAGCAGGTCAGAAGTCTCTGCTGGCTGCGGCGGGTTATTGTAGTCAAACGTAATCATGCTGGCATCTTCAAGGCTGTTTTCAAGGAAGCAGGCCACCTTGCCGTTATATACAGCTGTTTCCGGGCGTCCGGATAAGCGGCTGATGATATTGGCAACAAGGGATTCAGACTGATAGTGTGCAGTTGATCCAGCTTTGCTGATTGGCAGGTTTGTTGCATCACCGATTACATAGACATCGTCATGGCCAACCATTTTCAATGTTGTCCGGTTTGTTGGAATGAAGCCTGATTCATCGCCAATGCCGGAATCAATTACAGCCTTTGCGCCTGTATGCGCCGGAATCGTAATGAGCATGTCATACTCATGTTCAGAGCCATCCATTGTAATCGCAACCTTGCGCTTTGGATCCACTTCTTCCAGATTGAAGAATGTTTCATACTTGATATCCCGTTTTTCAAACTGCGGAAGAGCCCATTCTGCTACTGGGACCAATGAATGGATACGGCCGATCGGATAGGAGTATTTGATTTCGATATCCTTGCGTCTGCCATTCTTACGGTAATAATCATCCAGCATCAATGCCAGTTCAAGCGGAGCTGCTGGACATTTGTGCGGCACATCAATGGTGATCAGGATCTTTCCTTTTTCCATCGCTGCAAGGTCATCTCGCAGGCGTTCTGCTCCATCGAGTGTATAGAAGTTATGTGCACCTTCCCGCAATCCTGGAACGCTGTCAAAATCAGGATGGGATCCTGTTGCGATGACAAGGTAGTCATATTGATATTGCTTTTTGCCTTTCACCGTCTTCTTCTCGACGTCAATTTTTTCGACATCATCATAGACAAGATTCACATGTCTGTGTACGAGAGTATCCTGCTTCCTGATAAAATGCTCTGACGGCTTTTCATTGAAAGCAATGAATAAGTAACCTGGCTGGTAAATATGCTTTTCTGTATTGGAAATCAAAGTGACTTCGACTTCACGCTTTTTGATTTCTTCGCCAAGCTGTCGGGCTAGTTTATTCGCGACCATTGTACCCGCGCTGCCTGCTCCAAGAACCACGATTCTTTTTGTCATTTGGTCCACCTCTTTACTTGATTCTTTGATGAAGGCTGTTCTCTGTACTGGACTCTTCTCAGGCTTAAACAGTTAAGCCACCGGAAAGAGCCCGAATCAAACAGCGATCAATTATTTTGCTTTCCTGACTGCGATCTTGAATTCATCGCCTTCATTTTCCAGATAGGCAATTTCGTGGCCCATTTTATTCACCCATTCAGGTATATCCACTGCAGATCCTTTGTCTGTGGAAAGGACTTCCACTACATCTCCGACTTGTGCTGTTTTGATGCCTTTTACCAATTCCATTAATGGTCCTGGGCAATATGCTCCTCGTGCATCGATTGATTTTGTTACTTGTACTTCACTCATGATTTTTTCCTCCTGTAAGGTCATGTTATATGTTAAAATAAGAAAAGATTTTTTATTTTGCTTGAAGTGGAAAATGTGAATGGCCTGCACGCCGAATCACTTTTCCTGCTTCTGCAGCTTACATTGTAATGACTGTTGCGCCTTGAGTCATTCCGAGGAATTTAGTAACCCCGATTACACCATCGAACACATCAATCATGTCTTCTTCTTGCCAGTCCATGATGTCCATCGCCAATGCGCAGCCGTAAATATTCAACTCACCCATATCTTTGCCTTCCTGTAATAATGCATCGAATAGCGGGATTTTCTTTGCAAGCATTTCCTTACCGATTGTGCCTGTAACAAAATCAGTATTTTCAAAGCTGTCTTTACGGAAAGATTTAAGAGCGTTCATTGTCACGAACACGTTGACTGTCATGCCCGACATGGATGCGACGGATCCTACAAGTGCCCCAGCATGAAGTTTTTCAAGATCTTCAGATAATAAAATAACCGCTAAAGATGGTGTTTGCTGTTCCATAATAATTGCCTCCCAATAAATTTTATATATTGATTTACCTTACACCTGAATTATACCCATACCCCCATATCTATGTCTGTTTCTTTTATGTGAACTTTATACGTCTAAAAAGTGACAAAACCAACTGTTCACAGAGTTATCGATTGTGTTGGGAAACTTCTTTCTGGTTTAAATTTCCAAAACAAAATATTTATTAGGACAGACACAATACCTCCTCTTCAGACATAGGAATTTATTATAGGCGAAAGCCTAAAAAAGCGGGGGTGGAAACATGTCTGGCATACTGACAGCACTCGGGTATCTAGTAAAAGAAGTCATCCTTCTTGTTTCGTATGTTAAAAACAATGCATTTCCTCAACCGTTATCTGCAGCTGATGAGCGAAAGTACTTAAGGTTGATGGCGAACGGCGACCCACACGCGAGGAACATGCTGATTGAACACAATCTGAGACTTGTTGCGCATATCGTGAAAAAATTCGAAAACACCGGCGAGGATTCAGAGGATTTGATTTCTATCGGAACAATCGGCCTGATCAAGGCAATCGAAAGTTATTCGGAAGGAAAAGGTACCAAGCTTGCCACGTATGCTGCCCGATGCATAGAAAACGAAATCCTTATGCATTTGAGAGCATTGAAGAAAACAAAAAAGGATGTTTCATTGCATGACCCGATTGGCCAGGACAAAGAAGGCAACGAAATTTCGCTCATCGACGTCCTGAAGTCTGAATCGGAGGATGTTATTGACACCATCCAGCTCAATATGGAGCTTGAAAAAGTGAAAGAATATATCGATGTCCTCGATGACCGTGAAAAAGAGGTCATTGTTGGCCGTTTTGGCCTTGATTTGAAGAAGGAAAAAACACAGCGGGAGATTGCCAAAGAACTCGGAATCTCAAGAAGTTATGTATCAAGGATCGAAAAACGGGCATTGATGAAAATGTTCCATGAATTTTACCGTGCGGAAAAGGAAAAGAAAAAGAATAAAGGACTATGACGAAAACCCGGACAATGGCTCCGGGTTTTCTTTTTTGAAGGCTGTTTTCGTAAGGCTCTTTTCTCAAACTTTGTTGCTATTGGCTACAAAATAGGATTGAATTACCTAAGGTTGTTCACACAATTCATGACTATTATGAGAAAAGAGCTTGCAAACTTAGTACCGACCTACAAAATGACTATGATCACGTTTAAATCGGCTAGGATTTTAACAACAATCTTTACGAAAACAGCCTTTCGTAAAGGTTGTTGTTAACGTTATCAGAAGCCATTTTGTCGATTGGAATTAAGTGTTTGAGAACAACAAAGGCACCAACCATAATTGGTTGATGCCTTCAAATCTTCTACTCTACGCTCACTTCTGCTGCTACTACCAAACCGACAGCACCGCAGATGACCAATCCCATGACGATCAAGAACATGCCCATCACCCCTTTTAGCATTCACCCTTATTTACACCAAATTTATCATATAATGAAGGTGCTAAAAGGAAGAGGTTGTGAACATTTTGTTAACGATGGGATTTCTTTTTTTTGAAAATCAGCGTTATAAGCAATATATGCAAAGACATAAAGTTACCTCCCGACTCCGTCGTTAGGTGGTGTCCTTCTCCACCCATAAGCTAGCCAGTCTTCTTTGAATTAAATAAATCATGTTCTTTCCACCTTTCTTTAGTTAATTATTCAAATGAATTAAAACAGGCGCAGCATTGATTGACGAGTTTTGTTTTCTTCTACCATCTTATCAACCATTTCATTATGGCGAATTTCTTCTAAAGACATTTGACGTTTGTTAATTGTAATTGTGAAAAACAAGATATTTAAGGTCATAATTGGGTTCACCTCCTTTTAATTTCCACCCCAAAAAGCCGCAAGGATTCCTCCCCTGCGGCATAAATGGGCACAAAAAAGCCGCAGGGCACGATTCTCCCTGCGGCCATGGATGTATAAGTGTCAAAAACAGCTTAAATAATCCAGTCCGATCCGGTCGAATGCGTATTACGATATGAAGTTTGTGCGTAGTTCCAGTATCCATTCATGATCATTCCACTCGACCTCCTTCTGAATTATTTACTCACATTGGTAAGTATATCCACTGTTCACTCGTTTGTAAACCTTTTTTGGCCTTTTTTTCCAAAAAAGTGTTCGCCAAAGTTCTACAAAGGCTCTTTCTTCACCAAAACCTTTTAGAATGCAGAATTAGGTATCAGTACGAAAAGGCAATAATCAATGAGAAAAACAGCCTCAACAAAAAAACTGCATCCCGATTATTGGGATGCAGCATAGCAAGACTATTTTATTTTTTCATCAATAGTTCCTGGCCTTCCTCTGATTCAATCAGCTGGTTGCGGTATCTTTTCGCAAAAGAAAAGAACAGGATAGAACCAGCAAGGAATCCGATGGATGCACCAATAGCAATATATATATCTGTCATCACTTTCGTTTCTGACGGAATGATCGTACCGAGGTAAAAGAAAACGCCCACTGCAAGCAGGACATTTCCGAACTGTTTGAAATCAACCATTTTTCCATAGAGTTGTTTAGCCTTCATTATCATCACCTGCATTTATTAGACTTAACCACATCCCTACTTTAACATGTTTTAAACCTTTACCCGGTATGTAAATTTTGGAAAAATAACTTTCTAACATAAAAACAGCGTGGAATGAACTTCCACGCTAATCTCGTTTTTCGCTATTGAATTCGGACATTAAAGCTTCCAATTCTTAACCATTTCATTGACAATTTCAAAGGAGTTTTTTGAAGCCAGCTTTGTGAATTCGAGGAAATTTACGTCTGCTGAACCGTCTGCCTGGTCGGACATCGAACGGATGATCACGAATGGGATGCTGTTCATGCTGCACACCTGGCCGACGGCTGCCCCTTCCATTTCCGTACAATAACCATTAAGCTCCTCATGAAGGAATTGCACTTTTTCACGGTCTGCGATGAATTGGTCGCCCGACAGAATCCTGCCGCTGACGATTTTCTTGTCTTCAACAATTTCTTTGCTTGCTGTGATGGCCAGGTCAATCAATTGCTTATCTGCTTCAAATATCGAAACTTCCGTATAAGGGATTTCCCCTAGTTTGAAGCCAAGTGCACGGACATCCATGTCATGCTGAACGCAATCAGTGGAGATGACGATATCCCCAATCCTCAAATCCGGGTTTACTGCACCCGCTACGCCTGTGAAAACAATATTGGAGGCAGCGAATTTGTCAATCAGGATCTGGGTGCAGACACTCGCGTTCACTTTCCCTACACCTGACTTGCAAAGTACGACGTCAAATCCGTTAAATGTGCCGACATAAAAAGTAATGCCCGCTTTCTTTTTCTCATCATAATCCTTCATTGCATCGAGAATATGCTGTATTTCTTCATCCATTGCACCAATAATACCAATTCTGCTCATAACTGCGTCCTCCCGGGAATAAATTCTTACTGCTCGTCATTAAGGAGCTTTGACATACGATTTGCTTCAAATAGTACTTTCTCTTCATCCATCGTTGTGGACTGCCCATTGGCAAGGATTTGCTTTCCCTGTACATAGACATCTTTTACATCTCTTCCAGACCCTGAATAAACAAGATGAGATACTGGGTTATTCTTAGGGTAAAAGAATGACTGGTTCGCATCGACGACAATAAAGTCTGCATCTTTGCCGACCTCCAGTGACCCGATCCGGTTTTCAAGCCAGAGGGATTCCGCGCCATTGATCGTTGCCATCCTCAGGGCTTCCACTGCGGTAATGACCGTCGCGTCCTGGGCAACACCTTTATGGATTGTCGCCACAGCTTTAATCTCTTCGAATAGGTCCAAATTGTTATTGGAAGCAACACTGTCCGTACCGAGGCTGACGGTCACGCCCTTTGCCAGCATTTTAGCGACCGGAGCGATCCCGCTGCCAAGCTTAAGGTTACTGACTATATTATGGGACACCTTTACCGACTTTTCCGCAAGGATGTCAATATCCTCATCATTTACATGGACAGCATGGGCCACAAGTGCTGGGCGGTCAAAGAAGCCAAGCTTGTCCAGGTGGCGTACCGGGGTAGCACCATACTCTTCGATATTTTTTTCGACTTCGAACCTTGTTTCAGACATGTGGGTATGAAGCGGAACATTTAACTCTGCAGATTTCTCGATAATCTGTGAAATATACTCAGGTGAGCAAGTGTAAGGAGAATGTGGTGACAGCATGGTCGTGATCCGGCCATTGGCTCGATTGTTCCAGATGTCGGCAAAGGCAGCAGCTTCCTTCAGCTTGTTCTGGCGAAGCTCCTCAGATCCAAATCCGATGACACCGCGGCACAGTACTCCGCGAATGCCTGCTTCTTCCACCGCCCTGGCTACTTCATCCATATTGTCATACATATCAACAAAAGTCGTCGTGCCCGTGCGGATCATTTCAAGGATGGAAAGCTTCGTGCCCCATCTGGCATGCTCAGGCGTATATTTTGCTTCAAGAGGCCAGATTTTGTCCTCGAGCCATGTCTGTAAATGCAAATCATCCGCATAGCCCCTCAGCAGAGACATCGGTGTGTGGCCATGCGTATTGACCAGGCCGGGAAGCAGGATATTTCCCTTTAGGTCTACATTTTCATCGTAAGTGGTGAGATCATCATGCGTAATCCCCACATAAATGATTTTTTCGCCTTCAATGCCAATTGCTCCATTGCTGATTACTTCATCATTTGAATTACTTGTAATGATGATGCCATTATATAATATTTTCCTTGCCATACGAATCTCTCCTATGTAAAAACGCTTTTACTTCGATGCAATACTAGAATTCGGTGTTCACCGCCGAAATATGCCTGTCGTTTTAATTTATCAAAAAAAGTTTTATTTTTATAGAGAATTTGCTATTTTATTTTGTAGAGGGATTGCGTAAGCAAAAGGAGAAATAATCTATGGATTTCCAATTTGAACTAATTGAAGACAAAGTTGAATTTTTTGAAGCGGTCGATTTGAAAACTCTTGAGCAAAAAATCAATAAGCAAATCGAGATCAATAAAGCGATCATGCTGTCTGTCCATCATGTATCACATCAAATGCACCTGGACGATAAAGGAAGGCTGTTCTATTCCGCGGTAGTCCATTTCAAGGCAAAAAGATAGAGGCAGCGCGATCGCGCAAGTTGCATATAACCACAAGGTAGGTAATCATGACACAAAAAAGCTTGGGGCAGCCCAAGCTTTTTCCATTTCCGATAGTAAAGTGCCCTGGTTAATCTTACAATTTAACGGTATCTTCCATTCTCTTTTCAGAACTCATTTCCTTGTTTCCTTTTAATCCAAACATAACTCTGAGGATGTTCACTCTCCGAATCATAAAATGATATATCCACATGATGATGGCAAATGATGAAGATACCAATATGATTAATTTCACTGGAACAGGCCATGCCAGATTATAGATCAAATACCCTATCAAAATGATGATTGGCTGATGAAGTACATAAAACGGCATTGAGGCTTCGCTCGCATAGGACAGTGCTCTATTAGACTTGTTCAAGAACTGATCACCCAAGTAAAGAATTAAGAAAATCGTGTTCCATACTAACAAGACGCGGACAATCATAAAGACACCCCAGCTCACTCCCGCAGTCATCGGAAAACCATAGAACATCACCCATGATAGATAAATAGCCGTAAAAAGGATGCTTAACACACCTGCTAAAATGCCTATGTTACGAACAAAACGCCTTAATGATTCTCTGGAAAAAAAATAAAACCCGAAAATGTACAGCAGCAAATAATAGATGATTCCCCAACTCCCTAAGTTCACGATGCTGTTGACAGTCAAGGCAGCGATCGAAAGCGGGATGGGCAAGAATAAATAATGTAGGAGATTGAATTCCTTACGCCGTGCGTTCATTCTGGTTTTCTGGAAGAATGGCAGTGTGATGCCTGAAAACACCAGCAGCATTAATAGATACCAAAGATGATGTCCAAAAAAAGCGAAATTCCCGGTTCCGCCTATCTCCAGATAGAGTCCATCAAAGTAATGGGGAAAGTACTGTATGAATGAACCTACAAATTGATTGTTCGTGATCCTTTCAATGAACACTTGAGGAGGTGACAATACAAAGATCCCCAACAGCAAAGGCAGCCCCAATCGTAAAAACCTTTCTTTCATGAAACTTTTAGAGTTCCTTCTTTTTAATGCATAATACGCAGACATTCCTGAAATCACAAAAAAGATTGGCATAATCCAATTTCCCACCAGAAGTGAAAAAAACTCGATATATGTATGATTGATGGTGTTGTTCTTAATATGCCAGTCAAATGAATTAAAAAACATTGAGCAATGATAAAGGAACACGATGAATATTGCCAGAACCTTTATCCAGTCTAAATAATGATGCCTAATCACTTTTTCCTCTTCCATAAATTCCCTCCCTCATGTTAAATATATAACTTTTTGAAGGAGAATACACATATATTTTTTTCAAGCTATGAAATTTTCCTTTCATGAAGTCAAGATGTTCAGATGGCAAAAAAAAAAATTAGCATCCTGATACAAAATTACAATTTTTCTTGTCAAATTGTTTATCAGGATGCTAATTTAAGCTTTTAAAAGTATATTTTTGTGTTTATCGTTTATCATTTTTAATCAATTCTTCTACCCTAACTGGCTTCCAGCCTTCGCCGTCCACCCACTGGATTGAAACCCTGAATGTCTGGTCGCTGCCTTTTTCAGAAATCGTTCCGACTGCTGAGTTGGGCTCGCTGCCTCTTTGATTCCACCATACTGTCATGTTATTTTGATCGATTCCAGTTGCATAGGAGTAGGCAAGAATCATTTCCTGCCAATCCACCGCATTCTGGTCAAACACAGGAGTGTGTTCGCCGGATTGAGTCGTGCCTACCGGTTTCCATTCAGGATTTTCAATCGTTTGTTTCACGTTGGCATCACTGCCGCCCTCTGTCACGATTGGGTCTGACTGTTCGTCTGCAGACTCTTCCTCTGAGGCTTCCGAATCGGAATTTTCTTCTGGATTTTTTTCCGAGTCTTTATCATCTTTTGACGCAGCACCCTTGTTGTCCTCTTTTTTCTTAGGAGAGGATGCGGCCTGGTCTTTGTCTGCCGCTATATCATTTTGGTCTGCTGCGCCTTCATCATTGCTGAAAAAGATATTAAATGAAACAATGCCGATCAATAAAATCACAATAACAATCAAGCTATTTAAAATAAGGTTCGTTTTTTTGCGCTTCGCCCTTTGGCCTGAGCGCGTCCCCTCATTCAGGCTGTCATAATCATTCTTCAAGACCTTTCCCTCCCTTATTAGGATGTCAACATTCTACCATGACTCGGTGCAAACTTGAAGGATTTTATATTCATCTAATATGGTTTCAATCATTTTCAGGACCTTCAGCCGATGTTACATGGTTGAATGTGTAGACTTCCTTTACTATATCTGCAAAAAGCGGGTTCACTCCGCCTTCGTCCTCGAATACCCCTAGATTGACAGTGACAAGCGCATACTTTGGTTTTTCAAAGGGAAAATATCCAGCGAACCATTTATTATGCAATTGTTTCTTATTTTCATATACCCCTGTTTCTGCTGTACCGGATTTTCCTGCTACCTCATAAGGCAAGCCTCTGAACCATCTGCCAGTGCCCTGTTCATTCACAACCACCTCTCGTAAAAGCTTTTGCAGCTTCATGGCTGTAATAGGGGAAATTTGATTCCCAGAAAGTTTTTTCTTCGGGAATTCTGTCATTTTCGTACCATTTTGGTATTGGATGGAGAGGACGGCCCTCACCATATCTTTTTCACCGCCTCTGGCGATTGTAGCCATCATGTTCGCGACAGCAAGCGGGGACACTCTGACTTCATGCTGGCCGATTCCTGACAGTGAGGAAAAATTCCTGTCCTTCCTTGCTTCATCCGACAAGAAGACACGTCCTTTTTCCTCGTCCTGAAGCTGTCTGAAATTCTCTAAATGAAAGATATTCCCTGTCCAACCCGTACCGCCTGTCATCGAAAGCATCTCCGCATACCTTTCCAGAATATGAGGATCATCTTTCTGCAATTCCCGGGCAACTTCTCCGAAAGTACGGTTGCAGCTGACTGCGAAGCTATCCGGGAAATTGAGCATACCGTAATGATATTTCATATCTTTCTCACCATTGATCGTCTTGCTGCAATCGAACTTCCTGGCCGGATCATCGAGCCCCTTATCGATCGCAGCCGCAGCTACCACCGTTTTAAACACCGAACCTGGAATATGCTGCTTGATCATCATATTTTCAATCCCTGCATCAGTATAGGGTTTTGATGGATTTATGACAGGCCTTGAAACCATTGCCAGAATGCTGTTTGTATCGATATCCAGCAGGACGGCTCCGCCTTTTTTGATTTGATGCTGATCCACTAGGTCCTCAAGGAGCATTTGCAGATCTTTATCAATCGATGTCTGCAGATTGATCGGATAAAAAGGATTGGCCGGTTCAATATATTTCACATTGATTCCAAATAATGGCGCCCCTTCTCCATCAACATGGTATACGAGCTTTGACTTTCCTTCCGCTACGAGAAACTCATCAAAACTTTTCTCCAGACCAGAAAGACCAATCAACGTCCTCGGCAGGAAATCTTTCTCGCCATACCTCGATTTGAGGACAGTTTCATTCTCCCCTATGATTCCCACAAGCTGTGCAGCTGGCACCTTTTCCATAGGGTACTTTCGCTCAACGGCGAATACACCGGGAATTTCCATCCCATTGATCACTTCCATTTGGCTCCTTGTCAGAATCAGCGGATCTGGATCTCCAAAAGCAAATGGTTTCTTTGAACTTTCAACTGCTGATTTCAATGCGTATTCAGAAACTCCTATGGCTCCAGCAACCTTATCGGCTTCCCACTCCATCTTTTTCAAAAAAGGAAACAAGACAAGGACTGATGCATTCTCAAAAGATAATGGTTCGCCTTTTCGGTCGAGAAAATTCCCTCTGCCATTGTCCACGACCATTTCCTGTGACCTTTGCTTGACGCTTGCTTCGATTAAATTGATCTTATGCTTTGAAAATGATTCCGTATCGATCAGCTGCAGCTGAGCCAGCCGAAAAACCAACAGGCCTAATCCTGCCAGACAGATGGAAATCCAGGCTACAATTCTTTTTTTGCGCATAAAAAAACACCTCGTCAAAAGTGTTGACGAGGTGCCGGAGTTTCAAACCTATGGATCATTACTTAATAGAAGTGATGCGGACGCTCATTTCGCCGCCAGGAGTCTGGACAGCAACTTCATCGCCCACTTTTTTGCCCATCAGACTCTTAGCAATTGGGGAGTCATTAGAAATTTTGCCTTCAAACGGGTCTGCTTCTGCGCTACCCACAATTGTATAAGATTCTTCATCGCCATCTGGAAGCTCGACAAAAGTTACTGTACGGCCAAGGCTGACAGCATCTGTGCTCACTTCATCTTCCTGGATGATTTTTGCGTTGCGGATCATATTTTCAAGAGTCGTGATACGCCCTTCAACAAAAGCTTGTTCCTCTTTTGCGGAATCGTACTCAGAGTTCTCTGAAAGGTCGCCAAAGCTGCGAGCGACCTTGATTCTCTCAACCACTTCTTTTCGCTTGACTGTCTTCAATTGGTCCAATTCTTGTTCCAGCTTTTCTTTTCCTGCCTGTGTCATAGGAAACACTTTTTCTGTAGCCAAAATACTTCACTCCTTCTAGTCTTCACAAATCCCCAAAATAGATTGTGTAATAGTATATTATGTATCCTGAAAAATATACAGGAGCGCGTCCTATATCAGGGCGCGCGGTTTGAACAAAGCCATTTCAGGCCAATTATTTCTCTTTGGACAAAAGGAAGCACTTTTTGCAAGTACTTCCATGCCCATATTATCTATGCTATTGTGTCACAAAAATGATTTTTGTTCAAGAATTGTTTGAATTTTTGTTACCATCAAATCAATGGCAACATGGTTGTGGCCGCCCTCTGGAATGATTACATCCGCATATCGCTTGGTCGGTTCGATGAACTGGTTATGCATCGGCCTGACAACATTCACATACTGTTCAATGACTGAATCCATGGAACGCCCGCGCTCCTTAATGTCACGCAGGAGCCTGCGGATGATCCTCAGGTCCGCATCCGTATCGACATAGAGCTTGATATCCATCAGATCACGCAATCGCTCATCCTCAAGGATCAGGATCCCTTCAAGAATGATGACATCCTTCGGTTCAACATGGATGACTTCGCTTGAGCGAGTATGGATCGCATAATCATAAACCGGCTTCTCAACCGCTTCGTGCCGAAGGAGCTTCTGGATATGTTCAATCAAAAGATCATTATCAAATGCCAGCGGATGGTCGTAGTTTGTCTTCAAACGCTCTTCCATTGGCAGATGGCTCTGATCTTTGTAATAGTAGTCTTGCTCAATCATTAGGATTGATTGACTCTTAAAGCTATCATAAATAGCTTTTGTGACGCTTGTCTTTCCTGAGCCGGAGCCGCCGGCTACACCAATTACAACAGGTTTGCGGTCCATTGATTACTTCTCCTTCCGCATCATGTTATTTGGGTAGACAGGCTTGTCCATTTTGAACTTCACGATTTGCAGCGGATGGCGGGCAACATCCAATTCGTTGCCATCTTCATCCCAGATCTTTTCGACCACATGAGTGAAGTTCTCGATTTCCGGTCCAAAGAATTCAACCTCGTCGCCAGGCTTGAAGTAGTTCCGTTGCTGAAGTGTCACCATTTGTGTCTCGGCATCATAATCAAGCACAAGACCAGCAAAATCGAAAGTTGTCTTTTTGCTATGGTTTCCAAACATTTGCTCTTTATACCCAGGAACTCCCTCAAAGAAGGCGGTTGCTGTTTCACGGTTCGCACATTTGTCCAATTCTTCAAGCCATTCTTGCTTGATGACGAAGTTTTCAGGGTCGGCACAGTATGCATCAATCACTTTGCGGTAAACGCTGACTACCGTTGCGATATAGTGGATCGACTTCATGCGGCCTTCGATTTTCAGGCTGTCGATGCCAGTTTCGATCATACGCGGGATTGATTCAATCAGCTTAAGGTCTTTAGGGCTCATTGCGAAAGGAGCATCCTCATCATTGAACAATGGATTTTCATCGTTGCCTTCAAGCTTGTACAAATCATAGTCCCAGCGGCATGACTGGCAGCAGCCGCCGCGGTTTGAATCGCGTGCTGTCATATGATTGCTAAGCGTACAGCGTCCGGAATAGGCGATACACATAGCGCCGTGGATAAAGGTTTCAATTTCGATGTCGACCTTTTCCTTCATCAATTTGATTTCTTCCCCACCAGTTTCACGCGCCAGTACGACACGCTCAAGTCCTTCTTCCTTCCAGAACTGGACTGCTTTCCAGTTTGATAAGGATTGCTGCGTGCTCAAGTGGACCTCGATTTCAGGAGCGACCCTGCGGCATGTTTCGATGATCAGCGGATCAGCCACGATGATTCCGTGTACCCCGGCTTCCTTCAATCCCAACATATAGTCCTCTAGGCCATCAATATTCTCATTATGCGCAAAGATATTTGTTGTGACATATATTTTTGCGCCGTATTTTTTGGCGAATTCGACGCCTTCCTTCATTTCTTCGAAAGTGAAATTATCTGCATTCGAGCGCAAACCATACTCCTGCCCGCCGATGAAGACGGCATCTGCACCATAGTGGACGGCAATCTTAAGTTTTTCAAGATTTCCGGCCGGCGCAAGCAGTTCTGGTTTTTTCACGATGACACGTTTACCATCTACAATTCGCGAAATCTTATCTGCTACTGCTGACATTACGCAACCTCCTCATAGTTCTTCCTGTTAATAAACCGTCTCTTTGAAAAAGAATCCTGTATCCAGCGGGCGATTAGGCGGCTGCAGTTCTTCGGCTGCTTCCAGCAAGCCGTCTTTTTCCTCGTCGTATTGGTCTGGATCTTCAACTGCCAAATCAATGGCTTTGCGGTATAGTTTTGTAACTTCCAATATATATTCAGGGCTCTTCAGGATGCCGTCGATTTTAAGAGAATCGACACCTGCTTCCACAAGCTCCGTCAGTTCATCGATGATGCAAATATCATTGGGACTCATGATGTGCGTGCCATTTTCATCTTCGAAAATAGGGTATTTATTCTCACGCTCTTTATCGTGAAGGAACATATTCTGTTCCAATTTACGATTTTCCACTTCCAGCGCTTTGCCCTGATATTCAAAATAATGGCCAAGTAGCGGACGCTTTGACTGGAACATGTTCATCATCCCGTGAACCTGCACCTCGATTTCCACTTCAGCATTTTCCTTGATCTCTACGATGGCGTCCATATTGATTTCCCTAGCAAGGACAGCGCGCTTTGCACCTTTCCTGCCCCAATAATTGCATGTATACCAGTTCGTTCCTGTCGTTTCCGTGCTCCAATGAAGCTTCATTTCGGGAGCGAATTCCTTCGCAGCCATCAATACAGCGGGATCGCCGAACGTGACGCCGTCTGCATTGACATCCATAAGAAATGTAAGGTATTCGCCGAGCAGGTCCACTTTTTCATTGTGGAACAAAGCATTCATGGCTACATATACTTTCTTGCCTTTCGAGTGTGCCAATTCAATCGCTTGCTTTACATCTTCACGGTTGAACTCTCCAGCAAGGCGCAGGCCGAATTTTTGCCCTCCGATCAGGAACGCGTCGGCTCCAGCCTCTGCCAATGGAATAATGTCATTTACGCTAGTTGGCGTTACCAATAATTCAGGTTTCTTCATTCCGTTCACCTCTTCTTACTCACCGCTACCCCATCGCCAATCGGAAGGATGATTGTGTCATACTCCTCATTGGCAGCAAGCCAGCGATTGAATTCGTCTATTTTTTTTACCAGGCTGCGGACTCGCCTGCTTTCTGCTTCCTGGTTATATACAAGCCCCTTAAAAAGGATGTTGTCCGTGATGATCATTCCTCCGGGCTTCAAATACCTCGAGTAAATTTCAAAAAAGCGCTTGTACTGCCCTTTAGCCGCATCAATGAAAATGACATCAAATGGTGCATGGGCAGCCACTTCTTCTTCAAGCTCCAGCGCATCCCCTTTGATCTGGGTGATCCGCTCCTGCATGCCGGCCCTTTTAATGTACTCGACGGCAAGCCTGTAACGGTCTTCATCTCGCTCGAGAGTGATGATATGAGCCTTTGGAAGGGCGAAAGCCATTCTCATGGCGGAATAGCCAATTGCCGTCCCGACTTCCAGGATCGTTTCCGGCTGCTGGATTCTTAATAGCTGAAGCATCGTTTCTATGCCGGCCGGCTCCATAATGGGAACACCGTTCAGCTCCGCATACTCTTCCATTTCAGAAAGTATGCCGCTCCTCGGCTTTATAAGAGAATCTATATAATTCTGCAGCTCTTCATTCAGCAAGCTGCCTCACCTCTATTCAAAGGCCAGAAAATAGCCAGAGTAGATTTTGCTATGACTGTGCAGGCATGAAAAAAATAGCGTTCACAGGTCAAGAGAGGACACCGCAGGGCATCTTCCCGTACAGGTCCATCAGCTAAAAAGCCATAACTCCTTCATCTGCAATGCACGCTATCGAATAAATCCAGATGCTCAAAAAAGCATCACCCTGACAGTAACATGACTATAAAAAACACTTGAATTATTTTACCACAATAAGAAGGGAAATGCGAACCTTTCTGCATTTCCCTTTATTTTACTGTTATTTTTTATCGGTGATATGTTCGTTCACTTTACGGTTATGCTCATCCAGTGTCTTCGAGAAAAGCACGTCTCCAGTGGAGGTTGCAAGGAAATACAGATCATCCGTGTCAGCAGGAGCCAGCGCGGCTTCAATTGACATGACCCCAGGATTGGCGATAGGGCCGGGTGGCAGACCCTTTATTTTATAGGTATTATATGGATCATCGATTTCGAGATCCTTGTAGTACACCCGTTCTTTATGTTCACCATGTGCATACAGGACTGTCGGGTCTGTCTGCAGCATCATTCCGTCCTCCAGGCGATTGTAGAAGACGCTGGCGATTTTATCACGGTCTGCTTTCTCGGTTGCTTCCTCTTCAATCAATGATGCCATCGTCATTAATTCATGAGTGGACATTTCCTTTTCTTCCATCTGCCCTCTGAAATCACCCAGCACTTTCTTCGTCTTTGTCAGCATGACGGTGACAATTTCCTCGAGCGTCGGTTTTTCAGAGTAGAATGGATAGGTTGCAGGGAACAAATAACCTTCAAGCGGGTACTTCACATTTTCCTTCAGGATTTCCTCAGTAAGGACATCCGGGTATTTCTCCATCATTTTCTTGATGAATTCTTTATCGTTCAGCTGTTTGAAAACTTCTTCTTCGTCTTGCTTTGTTTTTTCAGCAATGATCCCGGCAATCTGTTTCAGCTGTTTCCCTTCAGGAATCGTGATTTTCATGACCACATCCTGCATCACTTTCCCAGTTTTCAGACTTGTAATGATTTCAGGCAGCGTCATTGACGGTTTCATTTTATAATCACCAGCCATAAAACCGGCTTCATTTTTGAACTTCACATAGTACTTGAAGACTCGGGCATCCCTGATGACCCCTTTGTCCTCAAGAATCTGCCCGATCCCTGTTGTAGAGGAACCAATCGGGATTGTGACATCAATCGTTTTCTTGCTGTTTTCCTCGACAGGCTTCATGGCTTCTTTTATGTAATAATAGCCACCGCCGCCAACCGCCCCGATGAGCAAGATAGCAACGATCGCAGTTATGAAAACAATCTTCCTCACAATTCTCGCTTCTTTCTGCTGTTCGATCAGCTTTTCAGTAATCAATTGCTTTTTATCTCTTTTCGGATCCTTTATATTTCTCTCGTCAGACATAAGTTCCCCCTCCAGATAACAAAACTTACTTCCTGGATACTCCCTAATATCACATCTCGAACCATTATACTATATTTTCTATTTCTATTTGCAAATAATTACGAAAAAATACCTCTAACGACAAACAAACCGATAATTCGACAGCGGAAGCAAGGAGATTAAAAGCACACATGACAGGTTTTTTGGGTGTAACAGTGGAGGCTAATTGCAAATACGGACACTTATCCAATAATCATGCCTCTGATTGGACAAAAGATATATCCAGGCAAAAATAAAAGGACCAGGCGTCATCCGCCTGGTCCCGATTATGATTCTATTCTTCGTCCTGCTCTGCAAGGAATGTTTCGAGCATTTCTTCAATCATGTCCCACTCTTCATCAGTTTCGATTGGCATTAGTTCGCCATCTTCATTGTCTTCTGAAGGTGTGAATGCAGATGCGTGGATTTCGATTTCCTCGTCGTCGTTATCCTCTGCTCCCATTGGATAATAAAGCACATAAGATTTTCCGAACTCCTCGGAATCGAATGTGAAAAGGACTTCGCATAATTGTTCGTTGCCGTTTTCGTCTACTACTGTAATGTTGTTTTCACCGTGATCCATTGTAGTCACCTCAATTTAATTTTGGCTGTTTAAATAGCCTTGTAAAATCATTACTGCGGCCATCTTATCGATGACCTTCTTCCGTTTTTTGCGGCTTACGTCTGCCTCAAGCAAAACTCTCTCGGCAGCCACAGTCGTCAGACGCTCGTCCCATAAAATGGCGGGAATCCCAAACCGTTCTTCCAGTTCACGGGCAAAGAACTGACTTGCCTCACCGCGCGGGCCGATTGTCCCGTTCATATTCTTCGGTAAACCAACGACTACTTTGCCGACATCGTACTCTTTTATTATTTTACCTAATTCATCGAAACCAAACACATTTTCTTCTTCGTTTATTTTCAATGTTTCAAGTCCCTGAGCAGTCCATCCAAATTCATCGCTCAGTGCAATGCCGACCGTTTTTGAGCCGACATCTAATCCCATCGTACGCATTTATTTCCCCTCTCGGTGGTTCCTTAAGTAGGATTTAACCAGTTCCTCGATAATTTCATCCCGCTCCAGCTTGCGGATGATGTTGCGGGCATCCCGATGGCGGGGAATATAGGCCGGGTCGCCAGAGAGCAAATATCCGACAATCTGGTTGATCGGGTTATATCCCTTTTCCTGCAGCGCTTCGTATACCTGCAGCAGGACTTCATTGGCATCATGCTCAAAAGGCTCTTCGGGAAAATTAAATCTCATCGTTTTATCAAACGAGCTCATCGAATGCACCTCACTTTTAAGAAATGGCAGGTAAAATTTTCTTTCATGATACCTACATTCTACACTACTTTACTTTTATATCAAATTGATTTTACCCATTCTTCGGCAAATTGAAGCGCATTGTCGAGTTTTGCTGGGTCTTTTCCGCCAGCCTGGGCCATATCCGGACGGCCTCCGCCGCCTCCGCCGCAGATCGCTGCTGCTTCCTTGATCAGTTTTCCAGCCTGATAGCCTTTCTTGATCAAATCATCCGTTACAGCCGCAATCAGGTTCACTTTACTGCCATCTGTCATGCCAAGCAGGATGACTGCAGAACCGAGTTTTTGCTTCAGGTCATCTGCCATGTTTCGCAGACCGTTCATGTCAGAAGCCTGGACGCGTGCTGCAAGAAGTTGGACACCATTGATTTCCTTCACTTGTGAAGTAAGGCTTCCTGCTTCAATATTACCCAATTTTGCCGCAAGGGATTCATTTTCACGCTGCAGCTGCTTCATTTCAACAAGCAGGGAATCGATTCGGTTCGCCACTTCCTTCGGTGAAGTCTTCAGTTTGTTCGCAGCTTCCTTGAGAATGCCGATCTGGTCATTCAGCACTTTGTAAGCTGCTTCTCCTGTTACTGCTTCAATCCTTCTTGTTCCAGCACCGATGCCGCCTTCGGATACAATTTTGAACAGTCCGATGACAGATGTGTTTGGAACATGGCATCCGCCGCAAAGCTCAAGGCTGTAGTCGCCTACCTTTACAACGCGGACGATGTCGCCGTATTTTTCACCGAATAAAGCCATTGCGCCCATTGCTTTCGCTTCAGCAATCGGTTTGAAGCTGGTCTCGACCTGGATGCTTCTCCAGATTTTCTCGTTGACGATTGCTTCTACTTTCTCAAGTTCCTCTGCAGTCACCTGGCCAAAGTGAGAGAAGTCGAAACGCAGTCTGTCAGGCTCGACAAGAGATCCTGCCTGGTTTACGTGACCGCCAAGCACATCCTTTAATGCCTGGTGGAGCAAGTGTGTTGCTGTATGGTTCTTGATGATTCGTGCACGGTTTTCCTGATCGACTTTTGCAGTGACTTCAAGATCTTTGGAGACAGTTCCTTCCACGACTGTTGCATTGTGGAGATTTTGGCCATTCGGAGCTTTCTTGACGTCTTTCACAGACAGCTTGACGCCATTTGCTTCGACTGTACCTTTATCAGCTATCTGTCCGCCGCTTTCAGCGTAGAAAGGCGTAACATCAAGGATAAAATGGATTTCGTCGCCAGCATTCGCTTCCTCAACAAGCTCGCCACCCTTGATCAGTGCAACTATTTTACTGTTCGTTTCAAAATTATCATAACCGACGAACTCGCTGCTCTCTTTAATATCGCCAAGAACTCCGCCCTGGACCTGCATGGAACCCACATCCTGGCGCGCTGCACGTGCTCTTTCACGCTGGAGTTCCATTTCTTTTTCAAAGCCTTCGTGGTCGACCTTTAAGCCTTCCTCTTCCGCATACTCTTCAGTCAGCTCCACCGGGAAACCATATGTGTCATAAAGTCTGAAGACATCCTCGCCCTGGACCATGCCGCTGCCTTTTTCCTTTTCCTTCTTGATCAGCTCAGAAAGTATTGCAAGGCCTTCATGCAGCGTTTCATGGAAGCGGTCTTCTTCATTTTTGATGACCTTCTGGATAAAATCGGTCTTTTCTTTTACCTCCGGGTAGAAATCGTGCATGATTTCGCCCACTACCGGCACTAATTCAAACATGAATGGACGGTTGATGTTCAACTTCTTAGCATAACGTACAGCGCGGCGCAATAAACGGCGAAGTACATAGCCGCGGCCTTCATTCGAAGGAAGTGCCCCATCGCCGACAGCAAAAGCTACTGTACGGATATGGTCAGCAATGACTTTGAATGCTTCATCCTTCTCTTTGGACTGTCCGTATTTTTCACCGGAAATTTCTTCAGTCGCATTGATGATCGGCATGAACAAATCAGTTTCAAAGTTTGTCGGTACGTCCTGGACCACTGATGCCATACGCTCAAGTCCCATGCCTGTATCTATGTTCTTCTTTGGCAGCGGAGTGTAAGTGCCGTCAGGATTATGGTTGAATTCAGAGAACACAAGATTCCATACTTCTAAATAACGATCATTCTCTCCGCCAGGATACAGTTCCGGATCTTCAGGATCATTGCCGTACTCAGGACCTCTGTCGTAGAAGATTTCTGTGTTAGGACCACTCGGACCTTCACCGATATCCCAGAAGTTACCCTCAAGGCGGATGATCCGCTCTTCCGGAATGCCGATTTTCTCTCTCCAAATATTGAAAGCTTCGTCATCTTCCGGATGAATAGTGACGGAAAGTTTTTCAGGATCAAAACCGATCCATTTTTCATCCGTAAGGAATTCCCACGCGAATTCAATCGCTTCTACCTTGAAGTAATCGCCGATCGAAAAATTCCCGAGCATTTCAAAGAACGTGTGGTGGCGCGCTGTCTTGCCGACATTCTCGATATCATTCGTACGGATCGATTTCTGCGCGTTTGTAATGCGCGGGTTTGCCGGGATCACACGGCCATCAAAATATTTTTTCAAAGTTGCTACACCACTGTTGATCCATAGAAGGGACGGATCATCATGAGGTACGAGCGATGCGCTCGGCTCAATTGCATGGCCTTTCTCCTTAAAAAAATCAAGATACATTTTTCTGATTTCAGCACCTGTCAGTTTTTTCATAAAACTAACCTCCTAAACCCAAATGAAATTTAAGCTTTCAGGGATTTTAGGCAACAAAAAAAGCCCTCATCCCTGGACAGGGACGAGAGCTTGCTCGCGGTACCACCCTGATTATGGACGCAATGACGCACGCCCATCTCTCAAAAACGCTTTAACGCAGCTGCTACGGCAGGTTTTGCCTGCACTCCGGAATAGCCTTCTGTTATCCTTCACCGGGAATTCTCTCAGCCTTTGAATCCCTCTCTGGACGATGGTCTATAACATACTCGTTCCTTCTACATTTTTCGAATTATTAATCTATAGCCGAATTATATATAGCTGAAATCCGTTTGTCAAACGACTTGGCAAAAATTTATGTCGGACGTTCTCTTTTTCTTTCGAGAATGATATGGTCTTTGGCGTTGATCAGCGCCGCCCTCAGCACAACCAGTACAGGAACGGCCAAAATCAGCCCAAGAATGCCGCCTACCTCTTCTCCTGCCAGCAGCGCAAACATGATCATCAAAGGATGCATATGCAGGCTCTTGCCGACAATCAGCGGTGACAGGATGTTGCCTTCAAGGAATTGCAGTGAAAAGACAATTACAACCGACAGCAACACCATTTTCCCAGACATTGTCGCAGCGATGATGACAGCCGGTATCGCCCCGATAATCGGCCCGAAATAAGGGATCACATTGGTGATTCCAACAATGGCACCAAGAAGCAAAGAATACTTAATGCCAGCAAGCCAGAAAAATAACGAGGAGAGCACGCCGATGATCAGGCAGATGAGCAGCTGGCCGCGAATATAACTGCCGAGCGATTTGTCGACTTCATGGAGGAATCTTGCACCAGGCTTCCTCCATTGCCTGGGTGTAATATACCAGGCAGCTTTTTTCATGGCAGCGAAGTCCTTCAGCATGTAAAAGGCAATGAACGGAATCACCGCAATCGTGAAAATGGAATTGATGATGTCCATCAAGAAAGACATCGTGCCTGCAAGCACGCCGTCCAGCCATTGTTCCATGCTGTTGATTCCATCCTCGATCCTTTCATGAATTCCTGCCGGCCATTTAGATGTCTGGTCAACCACATTATTGACCATCTGTTTATATTGTTCAGCGAAATATGGAGCGTTCTCCGCCAGATCGCCAAGCTGGCGAATCAGAACCGGGATGCCCTTATAAAAAGCAAAACCAGCTCCTCCAAAAAACAGGATATAGATGATCAGGATCGATACTCCCCGGTGCAGTCCCCTTTGGTGAAGGGATTCAACGATCGGGTGAAGCAGATATGTAATGAAAGCCGCCACTGAAAAGGGGATCAGCAAGGAGATCAGGACCTGGAACACTGGAACCCATATAGATTGCAGCTTGATAAAAACAAACAGAACAATGAACAAAAGGAGAAGAAACCCAAGCCGGTAGTACCATTTCATATGGATATTCACCTTTTTCGCCCTCCCTCCTGTTTATTCTTGAAAGAAAGGAGGCTGATTATACCTTTTATTGATACCAGGAGTAGGGATTTTTAAATTTCAAATAACTATCATTTACTCTTTGCTGTGCATTTCACTTTTTATAGCGAGTTTTTATTTTATATAGCGACTTTTTCTTTTTTATAGCGACTTTTCACTTTTTATAGCGACTTTTTCACTTTTTATAGCGACTTTCGCCATTTTATAGCGAACTGGAAATTCCGCAGGTTTTTTTCCATTTTTCAATAGAAAAATCCCCTGCAAGCTTGTTACAGGGGATGTGTTCCATTTTTAAAGGAATGCTTTTGTCATTTTTTTGCCTAGCTTCTTCATTTTCCTGCCAGACATCATATTGTTGTTGGAAGCATAATTATAGGCTGCCATACCAGCGCCAAATGCGATTGCGGAGGTTAACATTTTATTCATGTGCTTCACCTCTTGAGTTTATTTTACATACCGTATTGACGTTGATCTTCGTCGAATAAGTCATCAAGGGAGCTCAATGTTCCATCTTCTTCGACTTGATGGGTATTGATCAGACCTTTATTCAAAGACAGCTCTATGAAGCAATTCCAGCAGTAATATTGGTTGATGCCAATTTTGCCGATATCCTTGCTTCTGCAATTGGGACAACTTAACATAAGGACACCTCATCTCGGATTAACTGTCACGATGATGGCATCCTTTCCGATTGCAGGAGGACCGGTTGTCTTGACGACACGCTTTCCATTCATGATATCCGAAAAAAAGCCATCCGTTAGTTCGTACCCTACAATCGTGCCCATTTCTTCCATGAAATATACGTCTTCCAACAAACCTAGCTGTTCGCCATCCTTTGATAACAGGATCTTGCCAGCCAGTCCCTCATTGTGTTCAAACGTATATTCAGGTTCTGTCTCCAAATGCTCCAGCGCTGCCTTGTCCTTTACCATCACACCATCCCAGCCAAAGGATTCAACCTGACCTATCTTGACCTGAAACGTTTTCTTGATGAATGCACCTTTTTTTACAAGTAAGCCTACTACGCTTCCATTGCCTGAAATGCTCACATCACAAACTTCACCCAGTTTTTGACCACTCGCCAATTCATATACAGGCAGTCCCTTTAAAAGTGAAAATGTCCGCAAAAGTGTGTCCCGCCTTTCCGAACACTCTTAGTTTCCGCTGTCGCAATTGATTCATGCGGTGTAAGGTTTTCCAAAGCAATAAAAAAGAACCCACATCTTCTGTGGATTCTTACGCTTCATTCTCTTCCAAAAAATCATAAGGAGTCAGCGTCCCCATTCCGATCATTGGGTCTGCATTCTTGATTATTTCAAGATAATCGGTATGCTGATCATCCTCTTTTTTAGCTGGCAAGGTTTCCTTCTCTGTCTGCTTACCGTCCAAATCGGGCAGCATCTCGACAAGCTTTTCAACAAGTGTTGTATTCCGCTCAGTATCTTCTCCGCGTTCGATCCCGATTTTCAGGGCATCTTCTTCGCCAACAAGAATGAGGAACTGCTTGCTTCTTGTAATCGCCGTATAGATCAAATTCCTGCGCAGCATCCTGTAATAACTTTTTACCACCGGAAGGACGACAATAGGAAATTCACTTCCCTGGGATTTATGCACGGAACAGCAATATGCGTGGGTGATTTGCGACAGGTCCGCCCTATTATAGGTGACTTCAATTCCGTCAAAGGAAACGATCAGCTGGTCCTGTTTTTCGGTATTTTCCTTTGCGTAAAAAATCGCGACGACCTCGCCCATATCCCCGTTGAACACATTCGCTTCCGGCTGGTTGACCAGCTGGAGTATTTTATCGCCGATCCGGTATTTCACATCGCCGAAGGCCAGCTCTTTCCGTGTCCCGTCAGCATTGGGATTGAACAATTCCTGGAGCAGTTCGTTCAGGCGGTCAATCCCCGCGGGCCCACGGTACATGGGGGCCAGTACCTGGATATTTCTCGGCGAGTAGCCTTTTTTCTTCGCATTGGCAACAACCTTCTCGACTACTTGTGGAATCTGGTTTGTCGAACATCTTATAAAGGAGCGGTCAGGCTGTTGAGCTGAAATGTCTTCTGGCAGGTACCCTTTTTTGATTTGATGGGCAAGTTCAATGATGGATGAACCTTCTGCCTGCCGGTAAATATCAGTGAGCCTTACTGTCGGAATCCTGCCGGAATCCAGCAGGTCCTTCAATACCTGGCCAGGGCCTACGGAAGGAAGCTGGTCTTCATCTCCGACGACGATAACCTGGATGTTATCGGGCAGGGATTTGAACAATTGATGGGCCAGCCAGATATCCACCATTGAGGTCTCATCAATAATCAGGATTTTCCCCTCAAGCGGCTGGTCCTCATTATGTTCAAAGCCTTCAGCACCATTCCAGCGGAGCAGCCGATGGATAGTCACTGCAGGCAAACCCGTGGACTCGGTCATTCGTTTCGCCGCCCTGCCGGTGGGAGCTGCCAGCAAAAACGGATACGGCTCTTCCTTTTTATAATCTTTCGGATCCAGGGAACAGCCATGAAGCTCTCCATATAATTCGACGATCCCTTTTATGACAGTCGTTTTCCCTGTACCGGGACCCCCTGTGAGGATCATCATTGGCGACATCAGCGCTTTCTGGATAGCATCTTTTTGGCTCGGAGCATATTGGACATCCAGGCGTTCTTCCAGATTCCCAAGCGCGAGCAGGAACTCTGATTCAGGAAATTGATTTTCATACTCTGTCTGCTCAAGTATCCTTTTGATGTTCGCCACAAGTCCCTTTTCCGAATAATAAAGCGAAGGCAGATAAATCCTTTTTTCCTCGGCAATCAGCTTTCCTTCTTCACCGAGCTTGATGATTTCCCTGGAGATATCGGTAAATTCTATCTGGAAATTCTGACTGTCTTCAAGCAGCTTTTTCACATCCACAAGCAGTGCCTCTGCATCCATGAATACATGTCCGCCCTGGATGCTTGAAGCCTCTAGAGTATAGAGGCAGGCTGCCTTGATCCGGTCAGGATGGTTCCCCGTCAGCCCGAGCTGGCTTCCGAGTTCATCCGCCCTGCCGAAACCAATGCCCTCAATGTCTTCCACAAGCTTATAAGGATTGTTTTGAATCACTTCAATAGCCTGTTCTTTATATACCTGGTAGATTTTCATCGATAGCTGCGGGCCAAAACCATATTCGTTCAAAGCAACCATCACCTGCTCAAGGCCCTGATGCTCCATCAATGTATCATACAGGTCCTTCGCCTTTTCAGGTGCCAGTTTCGGAATCTGGTCAAGGACAGAAGGGCTCTCGATGATTCGCGTGATGGCTTTTTCACCAAGTGTCTCAACGATTTTTTCAGCTGTTTTCTTTCCGATCCCTTTAAAAAGATCACTGGACAGATAGTTGATGATTCCCTGTTTCGACTGGGGAAGGTCTTTCCGGAAATGCGTTGCATGGAACTGGGCGCCGAACTTTGGATGTTCTTTTACTTCACCAAAGAAAACATATGTCTCCTGCTCATGAATCCTGGGGAAGTACCCGGTAATGACGGCCTCTTTATCGTCATATTGTTCATTCGTTTCCTCGACCCTGATTCTCAGAACGGTATAAAGGTTTTGTTCATTATGAAAAATGGTGACTAGATGCTTTCCTTTCATGAACTTCCCCTGCTCTGAAAACAAATCGAGCGAGTCCTGTTTATCCATAGTCCTTCCCCCTTTCAATGATTCATCGTATTTACTGGTTGTCTTGTCCCTCGATCAGTTTCTTGCCATGTCCGGCCAACAGGTGGTCAGGCTGGACTTCCAAAGCGCGATTGAACATTTCAAGCGCCTTTTCCCCATCCTCTTTGAAGCCATAAGCCACACCAAGATTATAGAGCGCATCGGCATGTCCTGGGTCAAGCATGACTGCCTTTTCCAGCACGGTGATTGCTTCATCAATGAAGTTTTCCCTCGCAAGGCAGAGCCCATATTGGAAATATGCTTCTGCATCATCTTCAAGAAGTTCAGTGCTGCGCTGCAGATATGGCAATGCCAGCTTGCTGTTATCCAAATTCGCAAGGCTCATGCCCAGCATGAAAAAATTATCCCCGGTTTCGAGGCCCTTTTTCAATGCTAGTTCAAACATATCTTTCGCTTGTGTGAAATCTTGCTTGTCAAAATAAACATTCCCCTTGCTGTAAAAAGCAGCAGTGGCATTTTCATCAATCGCGATCGCCTTATCGTAAAAATTCATTGCTCTTTCGGTATCTCCTACTGCTGTAAGGACGTTCCCGAAATTTATGTATGCAACAGGATCCTTTGGCTGGTCCTCAATCGCCTCAGCGAAAGCCTTGGCAGCCTCTTCCCATTTGCCTTCTCTCATTAATTCAATACCTGTCTGGTTTTTATCCATTTTGAACACTCCATTCTCCATGCCAGTATACCATAATCATGTATCCAAACTCAGAACAAAAAGCGCAAGCGCCTCGTTCAGGCCCGACAAGCGCTGGAGGGCCGACCGGTGAAGTCGTTCTTGGACTTCATTGGGCGGACTGAAATCGAAATGTATAGCCGACTGCCCAGAAACGCAGAAACTGGAGACTACGACAAAGAAGCGCTTTTTGCTTCTCCCGGCGGAGTTGAAGTTTCTGCGTTTCTAGGAGGCGACACTAGACAATTCGAAAAGCGAAGGCGACTGCCCAACTCCGACAAGCGTTGGAGGGCCTGCCAGTGAAGTCGTTCTTTGACTTCATTGGCAGGACCGAAACGTCTCGAGGAGTTAGGAGCCGCAGCTAGCCAAGCGACTCGAGGGGCTAGGCGCTGGAGCTGGATTAAGAAAACTACATGTATTTATCCACAATTATATCTCCTATAAAATAATATAATCCCCGGCGAAGCAGGCCCGCCGGGGATCAATCAGGATTAACCGACATATGTCAATTTGCTTCCATTTTTGAAAATTTCATCAATCGTTCCGCCGCCAAGACATTCTTCTCCATCATAGAAAACAACAGCTTGTCCTGGAGTGACCGCGCGGATCGGTTCTTTGAAGATCACTTTTGCAGTCCCATCGTCCTGAAGTTCAACCGTTACGGCATTATCTGGCTGGCGGTAGCGGAATTTCGCCGTGCACTCAAAGGTTTTCGGCTTCGGCTTGTCGGATACGAAGCTGATATTCACAGCCGTAATGCTGTCTGAATAGAGCAGATCATTATGGAATCCTTGTTCAACCAACAGTACATTGTGCTCAAGATCCTTTCCTACAACGAACCAAGGTTCGCCAGCTCCGCCGATTCCGAGTCCCTGTCTCTGGCCGATCGTATAATACATCAGGCCGTCATGCTTGCCTTTGACTTCACCGTTCATGGTCTCCATGTTTCCCGGCTGGGCTGGAAGATAATTCCCGAGGAACTCCTTGAAATTCCTTTCGCCAATGAAGCAAATGCCTGTGCTGTCTTTTTTCGTAGCAGTGGCTAGATTTGCTTCCTTAGCCAGTTCCCTAACCCGTGATTTTTCCATATCGCCGATTGGAAAAAGGACTTTTTCCAGCTGGCTTTGGTTCAGCTGATTAAGAAAATACGTCTGGTCCTTATTTTCGTCAAGTCCGCGAAGCATTTTCCGTTCTCCGTCCCGGTCTTCAACCCGGGCATAGTGGCCTGTCGCAAGATAATCCGCCCCAAGATTGATCGCGTGCTCAAGGAATGCTTTGAATTTAATTTCTTTATTGCACATGACATCCGGATTTGGCGTCCTGCCAGCTTTATATTCATCCAGGAAATAAGTGAATACCTTATCCCAGTACTGTTTCTCAAAATTGACTGCATAATATGGAATGCCGATCTGGTTGCATACGCGGATGACATCTTCATAATCCTCCGTAGCGGTGCAGACGCCATTTTCATCGGTATCGTCCCAATTCTTCATGAAGATGCCGATCACATCGTAGCCTTGCTCCTTAAGGACCAGCGCTGCGACGGACGAGTCGACTCCCCCGGACATTCCAACCACCACTCTAGTATCCTTCGGTGATTTTTCCATTATGCTTCACCTCACTCTTCCTTTAAAACTAGTGTATCCTTAAGCCCGGTTGTTTTTCGCGAGCCTCTGGACAATTTTAGCTGTATCTCCAGCTGCTTTGTCAATCTGTTCTTGTGTATTTTTCAATCCGAAACTGAAACGGATCGAGTTTGTCAGCTTGTCAGACTCTTTTCCGTACATCGCAACAAGCACATGTGATGGGTCAATGGAACCTGCTGTGCAAGCAGAACCGCTTGAGGCGGCAATTCCAGCCAGGTCCAGGTTGACCAGCATCGCTTCGACATTAGTACCAGGAAAGCTTAAGTTTAAAATATGCGGCAGTGAATTATCAAGCAATCCGTTCAGCTGGAAAGAGATACCGCTCTCTTCAAGTGTGCCGATGAACCGGTTCTGCAAATTACGATATAAGGAGCGCTTGGTTTCAAGCTCTTGTTGTGATAGCTGAACCGCTCTCCGGAATCCGGAGATTGCGGCAACATTTTCAGTGCCTGCACGGCGCTTCCTCTCCTGTTCGCCGCCGAATAGCTGGCGCGCAAGCTTGATTCCATCGCGGATATAGAGAAAGCCAATTCCTTTAGGTCCATTGATTTTATGGGCCGAAACAGAAAGCATATCGACGTTTAATTCTTCTACGCTTAATTTCTCGATCCCATAAGCCTGGACTGCATCCGTATGGAAAACAGCCTGATGCCCGGAAAGACGCTTCCCTATTTCTGCAATCGGCTGAATCGTCCCTACTTCATTATTTCCATACATGATGGTCACAAGGATCGTATCATCGCGCAATGCTTCTTCAAAAGAATCAATGGACACAAGGCCGTTTTCATCAACAGGTAGATATGTGACTTCAAAGCCACGCTTTTCCAGCTCCTCACAGCTGTGCAGGACAGCATGGTGTTCCACCTGGGTCGTGATGATATGATGTCCTTTTGAGCGGTTTTGTTCGGCATAGCCGATAATAGCAAGGTTATCCGCTTCTGTTCCGCCGCTTGTGAAGATGATATTATTCCCTTTTGTCCCGATGCTTTTTGCTAGCTCATCACGAGTATCATCCAGGATTTTTCTGGCCTCGCGCCCGTAATGGTGGATGCTTGAAGGATTACCAAACTCCGATTCCATTACTTTTACCATTTCAGCCAAGACGTCTGGATGCATCGGTGTCGTGGCCGCATGGTCCAAATAGATTCTATCCAAAGTTTTACCCTCTCTTCAGAAGATTTTAGTTTATATTGGCTCTGTTCGAAAGCTTTTCAATCAAATATAGAACATGTAAGCATCAGACTCGCCAAAGTTGTCGGTGTGGTTTGCAAGGTCTTCAATCGTGGTATTGTCCAGTACATCTTTCACTGCGTCCCTGATCCGTGTCCACAGTTCGCGCTTGGCAGGTTCTTCATCCTCAATACCCTCGACAATGCTGATTGGGCCTTCAAGGACTCTGATGATATCGCCTGCTGAGATCTGTGAAGGCTCTGAACCGAGAATATAGCCTCCGTACGCTCCCCTGATGCTTTTTACGAGTCCTGCATTTCGGAGGGGCGCCACAAGCTGTTCTAAATAGTGCTCTGATAAATCATTGGTTTGCGCAATCGACTTCAAAGAAATCGGGCCCTCTCCATATTTTTTGGCTAGCTCGATCATGATGGTCAGTCCGTATCGGCCTTTCGTGGAAATTTTCATACTGCACCTCTATTCCATAGTTCTTTTAAAATGGTTGGTTTTTATACGATATATTCATAATGCCCCATATGGCATTCTCACACTATAAATTTTAACAAAATCCTTAGTCAATAGGTAGGCTTTTGACATTATAGCATAAATTGCATGTACAATGCGCATGTCCCCTGTTCGTGTTATTGTATATATACACGAAACTGCTTTTTATTGGAGCGATGAGTATGAACCTTAAACCTCTTGCTTTCAGGATGAGGCCGCGGACGATCGAAGAAGTGATCGGCCAGTCCCATCTGGTAGCTGAAGGAAAAATCATAAACAGAATGGTCAAGGCGAGACAATTATCGTCAATGATTCTATATGGACCGCCTGGCATCGGAAAAACTTCGATTGCCAGTGCGATCGCCGGGAGCACGAATTTTGCATTCAGGACACTGAATGCCGTTACGAACAATAAAAAAGATATGGAAGTAGTGGCTGCAGAAGCGAAGATGTCAGGCAAAGTCATCCTGCTGCTTGATGAGGTGCACCGTCTTGATAAAGCGAAACAGGATTTCCTGCTTCCCTATCTGGAAAATGGGATGATCGTCCTGATTGGCGCTACAACGAGCAACCCGTACCACGCGATCAATCCTGCCATCCGGTCAAGATGCCAGATTTTCGAATTGAAGCCGCTTGAACCAGAGGATATAAAAACGGCTTTGCGAAGGGCGATTGCCGATGAAGAAAGAGGCCTCGGGAACTCGAAGGTTGAACTGACAGAAGAGGCCCTCACCCATTTTGCCACAGCCTCCGGCGGAGATGTGAGAAGTTCCTTGAATGCCCTGGAGCTTGCTGTCCTATCCACTGAACCTGATGAAGATGGAGTCATCCATATCGATGAGGGCGCAGCGGAAGAATGCATGCAGAAGAAGAGTCTTTCGCATGATAAAGATGGCGATGCCCACTATGATGTCCTGTCAGGGTTTCAGAAGTCCATCCGGGGCAGCGATGTGAATGCCGCTCTCCACTATCTTGGAAGATTGATTGAAGCGGGCGATCTTGTCAGCATCAATCGCAGGCTTCTGGTAATTGCCTATGAAGATATCGGATTGGCAAGTCCCCAGGCAGGACAAAGGACACTGGCTGCCATCGAAGCGGCGGAAAGGGTCGGTTTCCCTGAGGCAAGGATCCCACTGGCCAATGCAGTAATCGAGTTATGCCTGTCACCTAAATCGAATTCTGCTTATGCCGCAATCGATTCCGCACTAGCTGACATCCGATCGGGCATCAGCGGAGAGGTTCCTGATCACCTGAAGGATGCCCATTACAAAGGGGCTAAAGACCTTGGAAGAGGCGTGGACTATCTGTACCCTCATGATTACGAGGGCGGCTGGGTCAAACAGCAGTATCTTCCTGACAGGATTAAAAACAAGGTGTACTATAAACCCAAGAAGACCGGTAAGTTTGAACAGGCGATTGCCTCCATCTACGAAAAAATCACCGGACATAAAAAATAAGCGGCAGGACCCTTAGGTGGTCCTTGCCGCTTTTTCAGCTGTTTTCATGCTTTTAACTGTTCACACGCTCAATCTCGATGTCTTTCAACAATTCCCTGACGACATAGCTGGCCATGATCAGACCGGCTACAGACGGAACGAACGCATTGGAGGACGGAGGCATTTTCGCTTTGCGGATTTCCGCATTGTCATTGCCAACCTCTTTCCTGACATCCTCCCTGATGACAATCGGGCTTTCGTCAGAAAAGACAACAGGAATTCCTTTTTTGACTCCTTCTTTTCGCAGGCGAGTGCGGATGACCTTCGCAAGTGGATCAGTATGCGTCTTGAAAATATCCGCAATCTGGAACCGTGT
Organism: Mesobacillus thioparans; assembly: GCF_965138835.1. NCBI lineage: Bacteria > Bacillati > Bacillota > Bacilli > Caryophanales > Bacillaceae > Mesobacillus > Mesobacillus thioparans. Next base: position 115,865 of record NZ_CBCSFH010000007.1, read on the forward strand.
AGGATCCATTTTATTAGCTGCACCCATGCTTGAAATCATCGGGATGCCTCGATTGATGGATTCCTTGATCAGATGGATTTTATAAGAAATCGTATCCGAAGCATCGACGATGAAGTCAAGATCATAGCCGAATATCTCTTCGTACGTTTCTTCAGTATAGAACATTTTCAATGCGACAACTTCACATTCAGGATTGATATCCATGATCCTGTCACGCATCACTTCTACCTTTTGCTTGCCGACCGTCGAAAGCAGCGCAATCAGCTGGCGGTTGACATTCGTGATATCGACATCATCCTTGTCGATCAAAATAAGCTTCCCAACGCCAGACCGTGCCAGCGCTTCTGCTGCGAACGAACCGACGCCGCCGATTCCTAAAACGGCAACAGTACTGTTTTTCATTATATCAAGGCCATCTTTGCCAATGGCCAGTTCATTTCTAGAAAATTGATGAAGCATCCAGACTCACTCCAAATTTAAGATTTCGTGTTACTATCTATACCCGCTTTCGAATATAACATACCTACCGTTAAATTCAAGTATTTTTATAGGAATTAATGAGTATTAAAGTGAAGAATTATGCAATTCCATAAGGTCCATTAAACAAAAAAACCATGCGGATGCATGGTTTTGGTGTACGTATGTAGGAAGAGTCCCAATCGTGCCGTCGCGTTGGTTGCCTTCGTCTTGAACCCGCTCTCAGCAGGTGGGTGCCCTGTTCCGGGTTTCTGTAAGTCCTCTAGCCAGAGGCATTTACGCGGCCCGAAAACTCGTGCTCCCGAAGGATAGATGTTAGGTCAAAACTTCAGGTTAAACAACGAACACATCAGGACTCTTCGTCTGTTGTTATTATATTACCACAGGCTTGAATGAACTTCAAGAAAATGGGGGATGGATATTACTGGTCTTTTTTAACATTTAATGACAAATGCAATTCGTCCAGCTGTGCTCCGCTTACCTCGCCAGGAGCGTCTGTCAAAAGGTCGCTTGCGCTTGCTGTTTTCGGGAAGGCGATTGTGTCGCGCAGGTTGGATCTTCCCGCAAGCAGCATCACCATTCTGTCCAGTCCAAGTGCAATTCCTCCATGTGGCGGTGTTCCATATTCGAATGCTTCAAGCAGGAAGCCGAACTGTTCATATGCCTGTTCTTTAGTGAATCCAAGCACAGAGAACATTTTCTCCTGGACGTCTCTTTCAAAAATCCTCAGAGAACCGCCTCCAAGTTCATAGCCGTTGAGTACGATGTCATATGCCTGTGCTTTTACCTTGGCAGGATCGCTCTCAAGCATTGGCACGTCATCGCGAACAGGCATCGTAAATGGATGGTGTGCTGCGAAGTAACGGTCTGCTTCTTCATCGAACTCAAATAGCGGCCAGTCTGTCACCCATAGGAAATTGAATTTGTTCTGGTCGATCAGTCCAAGCTCTTTTCCAAGCTTCAGGCGCAATGCACCAAGCGCATCTGCCACGACACTTTTCTTGTCCGCTACGAACAGCAGAAGGTCACCAGCCGTGACATCAAGCTGGGATTTAAGAGCAGCTTGCTCATCTTCGCCAAAGAATTTTGAAATCGGACCTTTCAAGCCATCCTCTTCCGCTTTCAGCCAGGCGAGGCCTTTCGCTCCGTATACAGCCACAAATTCAGTCAGGCCATCGATATCCTTGCGTGAATAATTTGCTGCCGCGCCTTTGACATTGATTGCCTTGACCTGTCCTCCGCCAGCGACTGCCGATGCGAATACCTTGAAGCCTGATTCCTTGACTGTTTCGGAAAGGTCAACAAGCTCCATGCCGAAGCGAGTGTCCGGCTTGTCAGAGCCAAAACGGTCCATCGCTTCCTGGTAACTCATGCGTGGGAATGGCGATGCGACTTCCAATCCTTTTACATCCTTCATGACTTTTTGCATCATTTTTTCCGTAAGGCTCATGATATCTTCCTGGCTCATGAAGCTTGTTTCGATATCGATCTGCGTGAATTCCGGCTGGCGGTCAGCACGCAGGTCCTCATCACGGAAGCAACGGGCGATCTGGTAATAACGCTCGAAGCCGCCAACCATCATCAGCTGCTTGAAAATCTGCGGAGATTGTGGAAGAGCGTAGAATTCACCCGGATGCACACGGCTTGGTACGAGATAATCCCTCGCTCCTTCAGGCGTACTCTTTGTTAAGATTGGTGTTTCAACATCCAGGAAGCCTTCGCCATCCAGGTAATCGCGGATCGCTTTTGTTACCTGATGCCTCATCTTGAAGGTCTCGAACATGACCGGGCGGCGAAGATCAAGATAACGGTATTTCAAACGCACATCTTCAGATACATCCGTTTTGTCGGCAATCACGAACGGTGTCGTTTTCGCTTCATTGATAATAATGAGTTCCTCTACCTGGACTTCGATCTTTCCAGTCTTAAGGTTTTCATTTACACTGCCTTGTTCGCGGGCAATGACAGTGCCTTTCACATCAAGGACGTATTCTGTACGCACCTTCTCGGCAATGGAAAGCGCCTCAGGTGAAACTTCGGGATTGAAAACAATCTGGACGATGCCGGTTCTGTCCCGGAGGTCGATGAAGATCAATCCTCCAAGGTCACGGCGCTTTTGCACCCAGCCTTTCAGCGTTACCTTTTCACCAATTGCCTTTTCTGTTACTTCACCGCAAAAATATGATCTACCAAACATGTAAACTCCCCCACTATCTGCTGATTTCCTTGAATTTTTCAATAAAACTCTCAAGCGGCAGTTCTGTCTGCTCCCCGTCCGCCATTGATTTCAGGTTGATTTTGTTTTCTTTCAGTTCATTTTCGCCCAGAACGGCCACGTACCTTGCGTTTACCCTGTCTGCAGCCTTGAATTGAGCTTTGATTTTACGGTCAAGATAATCGCGTTCAACCGAGAAGCCGGCCATCCTCAACTTATGAAGCAGGCCTACAGTATAATCTTTGGCCTCATCGCCGAGTGAAACGAGATAGCAATCGATTTCTTCCTTGACCGGAAGTTCGACTCCTTCTGCCTCAAGTGCCGCAAGCAATCTCTCAATGCTCAGTGCAAAACCGATACCCGGGGTTTCCGGTCCGCCGATTTCCTCCACCAGGCCATTGTATCTGCCGCCGCCGCAAAGCGTGGTGATCGCACCGAAACCTTCAGCATTGCTCATGATTTCAAAAGCAGTGTGGTTATAGTAATCCAGGCCGCGCACGAGATTGGCATCTATTTCGAATCCAATTCCCAGATCGGTCAGGTATTTTGTGACTTTGTTAAAATATTGTGCTGACTCATCCGTCAAGTAATCAATGATGGATGGAGCTGACTTCATCAGCTCGTGGTCACGGTCCGCCTTGCAATCAAGGATTCGCATCGGATTTTTTTCAAGGCGGTTCTGGCAGTCATTGCAGAACTCCCCGATCCGAGGTTTGAAGTGGTTCACAAGAGCCTCTCTGTGAGCAGTCCGGCTCTCCTTGTCCCCGAGGCTGTTAACCACGAGTTTCAGCTTCTTCAGCCCGAGTTCCTGATAGATTCCCATTGCCAGCGAAATCACTTCAGCATCGATTGCAGGATCTGCACTTCCCATTGCTTCTACACCGAACTGGACGAATTGGCGGAAGCGTCCTGCCTGGGGACGTTCATACCGGAACATCGGCCCCATATAATACAGCTTTACTGGCTGGTTCGGATTTCCGAACATTTTATTCTCGACAAAGGAACGGACAGCCGCTGCTGTTCCTTCCGGCCGCAATGTCAGACTGCGGTCTCCTCTGTCGGTGAATGTGTACATCTCTTTTTGAACGATATCAGTCGTATCTCCAACGCCTCGCTGGAATAATTCTGTATGTTCAAAAATCGGTGTCCGGATCTCCCGATATTGATATCTTTCGCAAAGTTCTCTTGCTTTCGCCTCAATAAGCTGCCATTTTTCAGTCTGGCCTGGCAAAATGTCCTGTGTTCCGCGTGGGATTTTAATTTGATTCGACACAGTTCATCCTCCTCCATTCAATAGGTCATTATGTATAGAAAACGCAAGCGCCTTGGTCAGCCCCGACAAGCGTTGGAGGGCCGACCGTTGAAGTCGTTCTTTGACTTCATTGAGCGGACCGAAACGTCTCGAGGGGCTACGAGCTGGACAATTCTCAAAGTGAATTGTATACTTCCTTATCCTGTAAAAAAGAATGCAAAAAAGCCCTCAATCCCTTGCTATAATAACAAGGGACGAGAGCTTTGATTCCCGTGGTGCCACCCTAATTGAAGCGCCGACCGGCACTTCCTCTTTAACAGTTAACGCCTGCCTACGTCTTCTCCTACTGACGGCATTGCCGATGTTCAGAGAAAATCCTTCGGAGTGTTCATTCACCAAGTCATCATGCAGAAATGCTTCCAGCCGCGGCATTTCCTCTCTTTCCATTTGTATCCTGGCTACTATGCTCCATCAACGGTATGTTTTCCGTATGACATTTTATTTATATTATAATACGGAGTCCAATTAGCATTGTCAAGCACAATTCAAGAACGTTCCAGCTGTTTTTTCAATTTTCTTACGTCACGGAGGGAAAGCCCAAATTCTGACGCCAATTCCACGACATGAGCGTTTTGCTCTTTTTGGATGAAATCGTGAAAATCCACCCCGAAAAGCTGGTTCTCACCGGTCGCTGCGGAAATTCCTTTATCACTGAACCGCATGGTATCACCTTCCATTATTTATTGTCTATTATTCTTCCCACCCTTTTTGGTTTTTATATGCGCTTTTTCCTATTGAATTTTCTTTATTAGTTCCGATATAAGAAAAAAGTCTTCGTGATTTTACCGGTAAATTCCGGTAATATATTTTTATAAGATTCTTAAAAAAATGAGGGAGGAAGATCATGCCCAGAATGAAAATGGTTCCTGTCATCCTTTGCCTGATGCTTTTATTTGGGAACCTGCCAGTTTTGGAAAATGCCAGAGCAGAAAATGGAAGTGTATCAATTACTGCCACAAGCCTGAATGTCAGGAATGGCCCAGGACTGAGTTACCCTGTTACCGGGTCGGTTAAAAAAGGCGAAAAATTCCCAATCGTCAAGGAAGAAGGCGAATGGATCCAAATCAGCCTTGGCGGCAGCAAAAAAGGCTGGGTGGCGCAATGGTTCACTGCAAAGGAAGCTGACAAGCCAGCTGTTTCGCAAAATACAGCAGGCAGCTCGGGCAGCGTAACGGTCGATGGTCTTCGTGTAAGAAAAGGCCCTGGCACCAATTACGATGTAGCAGGGTCACTGAATAATGGACAGGCTGTCGAAATTCTCAGTTCAAAGGGGAATTGGGCCGAAGTGAGAACGGCTTCCTTACGAGGCTGGGTTTCAATGGAATACATAACCACAAAAAAGAACGTACCGACTGCACAGCCATCGAAGCCTGCTGAATCAAGTGGAACGGTCACCGCCACTTCCCTGAATGTAAGGGAGAAACCATCATTAAACGCGAGCAAAGTTGGACAGTTAAACAATGGCGCTGTCGTTCCAGTCCACTCTCAGTCCAATGGCTGGGCAGAGATTACATATGCAGGGAAAAAGGCCTGGGTTAGTTCCGATTATTTGAAGATTAGCGGCACACCAGCTACAGGCAGTGCCTCACCTGCTCCTGCTGATCAGTTCACAGGTACGGTAACAGCTTCAAACCTGAATGTCCGTGACCAGAATACTCTCAATGGCTCCGTCATCGGTTCTGTTTCCAAGGGACAAACCTTCAAGATCCTTGAAGAAAAAAATAACTGGGTCAAGATTGAATATCAGTCCGGAAAAACAGGCTGGGCTGCCGGATGGTTTTTCGAAACTAAGAAAAGCGGACCCGCGGCTGCTCCAAACCAGCCAGTAAAAAACAGCACTGTTTCCATGCTCCATGATGGGACGAACATACGTAAAGGCCCAAGCACCGGCACATCGGTGATTTCCCGTGCCAATCAGGGAGACAGCTTTGATATCATAAGTGTTGAAAAGGACTGGTATAAAATCACTCTTCCAAATGGAGCGACCGGCTTCGTTGCCGGATGGATCGTTTCTGTGAAGGGCAATGCACCGCAAATAGAAAAGCCTGGTGCAGAAAAGCATACACAAAATAAAACGATTGTCATTGACCCCGGGCATGGCGGCCGTGACAATGGTACAACCGGTGTGAGAGGATCTTTGGAGAAAACAATCACTTTGAAAACAGCACAGCTTTTATACGAAAAGCTTAGGGCTGCCGGAACTAACGTTGTCCTGACAAGGAATAATGATCAATACATCTCATTGGGATCCAGAGTCAGCAGCTCCCATTACCATAATGCAGATGCTTTTATCAGCATTCATTATGACAGCATCAATGACAGGACTGTCAGGGGGATGACAACGTACTATTATAATTCCAAGCAAAAACCCCTGGGCGAACAAATTCACTCCTCGGTTGTAAGCAAGACGATGCTCAAGGACCGCGGCACTCGCTTTGGCGACTATCATGTCATTAGGGAAAACAGGCAGGCAGCCGTACTTCTTGAATTAGGCTACTTGAGCAACCCGGCAGAGGAAATGCTCGTCAATACACAGCAGTATCAGGAAGCGGTAGCCAATGGTATATTTGAAGGCCTGGCGCGCTATTTTAAAAACAACTAAAAAAGAAGGTATCCCGCTTCTCGGGATACCTTCTTTGACTTATTTGCTGTCAATAATCAATGTTACCGGACCGTCATTTGTCAATTGGACGTCCATCATGGCGCCAAAGACGCCAGTTTCCACCTTCAATCCTTTTTCGGCAAGGAAACGGTTGAATGCTTCATAGATTGTTTCTGCATGGTCAGGCTTTGCTGCATCCATGAAGTTCGGACGGCGCCCTTTGCGGCAATCTCCATAAAGGGTAAACTGGGATACAGAAAGAACCTCGCCCCCGACATCAAGCAGGGAATGATTCATCTTGCCGGCTTCATCTTCAAAAACTCTTAAATTCGCTGCCTTCTCGGCAAGGAACGCCGCATCTTTTTCTGTATCTTCATGGGTAACGCCTACAAGGATGACAAACCCCTTCTCGATGGAGCCTGTCACTTCTCCCTCAACTGTCACTTTGGCTTGCTTGCTTCTCTGTATCACTAAACGCATTATGATTCTCCTTGCACGTCAGTCTGCTTGGTCCTGATATCCGCATAAGCCTCAGGAGTTAACTCATAACCCTTCTGACAGCGTAGATATCCGGAATCTGCTTGATCCGGTCGACGACCTTTTGCAGGTGGCTGACATTATGGATGGCAATCGACATATTGATGGTCGCCATTTTATTTTTATCGGATTTGCCAGAAACGGCGGTGATGTTTGTCTTTGTTTCATTAACGGCCTGCAGTACCTCGTTCAACAATCCTCTGCGGTCATAGCCGCTGATCTCGATGTCGACATTGTATTCTTTCCGGTCGTTAAGAGCCGTTTCCCATTCGACCGGGATCAGCCTTGCCTGCGCATCCTCTGTATGGATGTTCGTGCAATCGGAACGGTGAACAGATACGCCCCTGCCTTTTGTGATGAATCCTACAATATCATCCCCAGGTACAGGATTGCAGCAGCGGGAAAGCCTGATCAGCAGATTGTCAATGCCTGACACCCGGACACCGGATTCACGCTTCTTAGCAGGTGTGAAAGACTTAAGCTCGGAAACGGCATTCGAGATATCCTTCTCTTGCTCAAGGTCACGCTGCTTGCGAAGCTTCTCCGTCAGCCTGTTAGCCACCTGGAGCGCGGTGATGCCGTTATAGCCAATCGAAGCGAATAAATCTTCTTCATTGGTAAAATTGAACTTCTCCGATACCTTTTTAAGGTTTTCAGTAGTAAGGATTTCTTTGACATCGAAATCCATGTTGCGAATCTCTTTTTCTAATAGTTCCCGGCCTTTTTCAACATTCTCATCCTTCTGCTGCTTCTTGAAGAATTGGCGAATCTTGTTCTTGGCCTGGGAGGTCTGGGCCAGCTTGAGCCAGTCCTTGCTTGGACCGTAAGAATGTTTGGATGTGAGGATTTCAATGATATCCCCTGTCTTCAGCTGATAATCAAGCGTGACCATTTTTCCGTTGACTTTCGCACCGATCGTCTTGTTGCCGATTTCGGAGTGGATCCGGTAGGCGAAATCGATCGGGACGGAACCAGCAGGCAATTCAATGACATCGCCTTTTGGGGTAAAAATAAACACCATATCCGAGAACAGGTCGATTTTTAGGGATTCCATGAATTCTTCAGCGTTAGCCGTATCATTCTGGAATTCAAGGATTTCCCTGAACCAGGATAGTTTCGTTTCAAAATTGGAGCTGTCAGCAGGTTTGCCTTCTTTATACGCCCAGTGTGCAGCCACCCCGAATTCGGCGATCCGGTGCATTTCATCGGTCCTGATCTGGACTTCAAGTGGATCACCTTTCGGACCAATGACTGTGGTGTGCAGCGACTGGTACATATTAGGCTTTGGCATCGCAATATAGTCCTTGAATCGTCCAGGCATCGGTTTCCAGCAGGTATGGATGATTCCAAGGATGGCATAGCAGTCCTTGATGCTGTTGACAACAATCCTCACTGCCAGCAGATCATAAATTTCATTGAACTGTTTGTTTTGCAGCACCATTTTTCGATAGATGCTGTAAATATGCTTCGGCCTGCCCGAGATTTCAGCCTTGATCGAAACCTCTTTCATCCTTTCCTTCACTTCATCAATGACTTCATCTAAATACTGCTCTCGTTCTGCCCTTTTCTTTTTCATCAAATTGACGATCCGGTAGTATTGCTGGGGGTTCAGATAGCGCAATGCCGTATCTTCAAGTTCCCATTTGATCTTGGAGATACCGAGCCTGTGAGCGAGCGGGGCAAAAATCTCCAATGTCTCATTGGAAATCCGGCGCTGCTTTTCACTTGGCAAATGCTTCAACGTCCTCATATTATGAAGACGGTCAGCAAGCTTGATCAGAATGACGCGAATATCCTGGGCCATCGCCACAAACATTTTACGGTGGTTTTCAGCCTGTTGTTCTTCGTGGGACTTGTACTTGATTTTGCCCAGTTTCGTGACACCATCAACAAGCATCGCCACTTCGTCATTGAAGGCATCTCTTATGTCATCAAGAGTCACTTCCGTATCTTCGACGACATCGTGAAGAAAACCGGCCGCGACCGTTGCCGGGTCCATCTCAAGGTCGGCAAGGATGCCTGCTACCTGGATTGGATGGATGATATACGGTTCACCGGACTTCCTGAATTGATCATGATGAGCCTGCCTGGCGAACTCATATGCCTTCCTTACCATTTCAACATGCTTATCATTTAAATATGATTTTGTACAGTCAATGACTTGTTCGGCTGTCATTACCTGATCATTCGCCATAGGATCACCTAATTTAAGTTTCTTTATATATTAACCCGCTTTATTCGTTCTAGCGGGAACCAAGGAAAAATCGACATGAACATGGAAATCCTTTATATACAATAATTATTCTTATAAAGGATTGTTACTATTATCAAAGAAAAAATCGAAGATGTAAAGAGAAAGGGAAATATTTTACCGCAGAAATGAAAAAAATTGTCGAATGATATTTATTTTCCGTCAATTTCGCCTTAAAAACCATTCTTTTCCTTGGCTCACTTCCGTATAAGAAAAGGGCACTTCGCGAGGAAGCGCCCGTGTGATTAAAATTCCATAAGGGTTAAGACATCATAGCCCTCAAGTTTCTCGCGGCCATCCAGATAAGTCAGCTCGATCAGGAATGCGATACCAGCCACAATCCCGCCCAGTTCTTCAACCAGCTTGATCGTCGCTTCAATCGTTCCTCCAGTTGCGAGCAGGTCATCGGTGATCAAGACTCTTTGCCCTGGCTTGATTGCATCTTTGTGAATTGTTAAAACATCGTTACCATACTCAAGTCCGTAAGTGACCTTGATTGTCTCTCGCGGAAGCTTTCCTTCCTTCCTTACCGGTGCAAAGCCCACCCCATGTGCATAGGCAACCGGGCAGCCGATGATGAATCCACGGGCTTCGGGTCCGACAACAAGGTCGATGTCTTTTTCACGGGCATAGGCCACGATTTGGTCTGTAGCATATCTATAAGCATCACCATTGTCCATTAAGGTTGTGATGTCCTTGAATTTAATGCCGGGCTTTGGCCAATCGGGAACGATTGTTACGAATTGTTTCAAATCCATTGAATAATTGCCTCCTCATTTTTCACCGACTCTTGAATGAACTGGTCAAACCAGGTCTTCAATTGCTCATAGGATGAATAGAGCAATTCATTTTCAAGAGTGAATGCTTGCACCTTGTGCTGATATGTTTTGGATTCAGAAAGATCCCTTTTCGGGACATTTTCTTCAAGTGAAATAAATCCATTGTTTATTTTAACAAAATCTAGTTCAAAAAACACCTTCGACATAAATTCTATGGTTTCTTTTGTCCATCCCCTATATTTGGCTAATTCATTGCCATATCTTTTAAGGTCAAATGCACCTTTTTTGGCAAGAAAAGCATAGAACCATTTAAAATGCTCCCTGGTCGGCATAGTGGTGAAGAAATCGCTATTTTCTTTGTAAAAATGGGCATAGATTCTTCCAGGATTCTTGTCGGCGAGTAACTTTTTAAGAATATCCTTGGAAGGCGGCAAATCCAGCAGGACGACGAATGAATCGTTTAGCTCCATCTGCTCTGCTTGTTCTTCGGTTGTTACTAGCTGCAATGAATCCCCAATGATCGGGGAAAACTTATTTTCCGACTCAGCATTGAAGAGGATCCACTGGATGGGCTGATCACCAGGAATCATCTCCGGAAGCTTTTCAATTCTTTTCAGTCCGCGGAAGTCAAAAAGCTGCCATGACTTGACGGCTAAATCCCTCAGGAAAATCTGCGGCTTTTTGATATTGTTCCATTCATTGATGGATAATTCGCCAATGACCGACAGTTTCGAGCTTGGTGAAATATGCTCATGCAGGTAGCCAAACCCGAATCCGATCCCATCAATGACCGTTCCATCTTCCTCAAGTGCCAATTTAAGATGGGATTGGTCCGCTCCAATCTTTTTCAGGGTTGAAATGTTCGCCCCATCAATCAGTACCTTCGGCTTTGGATTGCTGACGCCATAAGGTGAAAGGAGACCAAGCTCATTGATTGTTTCAATCGAAATCTGTTTAACATCTATTCTGGCATCTATATGTGATACGGGAATCAGGTCTTCTTGATTCAATTGCTCTTTTGCCAGCGCATTCAGCCTGGACCTCAATTCATCGACATCCTTTAGCTCCAGTGTCATACCCGCAGCCATAGGGTGGCCGCCGAAATGGGGAAGGATCTCCCTGCATGTCGATAGGTTTTTAAAAAGGTCAAAGCCGGCAATGCTTCGGGCAGAGCCCTTCGCAAGTCCCTTTTCTTCATCAAAACTGAGGACGATCGTTGGACGATAATATTTTTCTACGAGCTTGGAAGCTACGATACCGATGACACCGGCGTTCCAGCCTTCCTTGCCAACGACGAGGACAGGATTATCGGCGATAGGGTAGCGCTGTTCCACTTCAGCAATGGCTTCTTCCGCAATCTGGGCAACTATACTTTGCCGCTCTTTATTGATTGAATCAATTTCCTCGGCCAGCATCTTTGCCTCTTCGGGGTCAGGGGTCATCATCAATTGCACTGCCGGGTCAGCACTGCCGAGACGGCCAGCTGCATTGACCCTTGGGCCAATCATGAAACCGATTGTTTCTTCATCTACTTTTGACCGCTCTGTCTTGGCAAGTTTGAGCAGGGCATTCAATCCTGGTGTGTCGCTCGACTTCAGTTTTTCGATCCCTTTTATGGCAATCAGCCTGTTCTCGCCAAGCAGCGGCACAAGATCGGCAATTGTGCCAATTGCGGCAAACTCCAGCAAGTGCTCAGGCAGCCGGCCCAGCAAGGCGTGCGCAACCTTGAAAGCCACACCGACACCTGCCAGGTCCTTGAAAGGATATTCGCTGTCCTCCAGTTTTGGATGGATGATGGCAAAGGCGTCAGGCAGGACCGGACCCGGTTCATGATGATCCGTGATGATCAGGTCAATGCCTAAATCCCTGGCAACGTTCGCTTCATGAAGCGCTGAAATACCGGTATCGACCGTGATGATCAGCCCGATCCCATTGTCCGCAGCCGCTCTGAAGGCCTTTTCGTTTGGGCCGTATCCTTCTGTAAAACGGTTCGGTATGTAGTAGTCGGCGTTAGCACCTAATTCATCCAAGGCTTTCATCATGACCGTCGTACTGCTCACACCATCAGCATCATAATCCCCAAACACCCAAATGGGCTCCTGTATTTCAACTGCCTTGTTGATCCTCTCAACTGCCTTGTCCATATCCTTGAGCAAAAAAGGGTCGTGAAACTCACCTTTTTGTGCAAATAAAAAATACCGGGCATCTTCCACGGTATCCAGTCCGCGATTGACTAGCAACGAAGCAGTCAGAGGGGTTATATTCAGGTCTTTTGCAAGTGACTCTATTTTTATCGTATCGGATTCATTGACAATCCATCTAGACTTTGGCTTTAACATACGTTCACCTCTCAGCTTTTTCATTATACAAAAGCGGCCGGATGGTTTCAATGACAATGAATGCTAATAGACTCATTATTTCGCATTACGGAATGCTTCGTTTCCAATTAAACGGCATGTAAAAAGGCAGCTTTTCATGCTGCCTTTTTCGGTGACATCAATGTATATCCTGAATTTGCTGTTCTTGTACCCGTTCATCCTGGACCGGTTCCTCCTGAGCCAGCTGTTCTTCCAGTGACCTGTTTTTCTTTTTCAATGTTTTAACCTCACGTTGTAGGACAAACATCCTGAAGAGCCCAACTGAGCCAACAATGATGCCGCCCATCAATACAGAACCCAGAATGACCAGGATCAGCGGCCATTTTGCTTCCCCAAATAAATAGTTCACTGTTACCGGATCGACATTGATGACCGCAAAGACGGCAACGATCAACGCAAAGGCAATTCCCAGCAGCAACATCCATTGAAACTTCATTTCTTCCCCTCCCTGTGCAGCTATTGAATCTCTACATTATCTTCGAAATCTCCACTTTCACTGTATGGATTGATATGGACCATGACATTCTGGACATTCTTGTCTTCCAGCAGCTTCTTTTTCACACTTTTTCCTATGCGGTGGCCCTGCTCCACGGTAATATGAGGATCGACGGATATCTTCAAATCAATAATAACATAATGTCCATGCTCCCTTGCATGCAGCTCATCCAATTTTTTCACTTCCGGGATCGACTGGACGACTTTCCTGAACTCCTCTGTATCCTCATCATGAAGCACATGGTCCAGTGTATTATGAATCGACTCCCTGCCAAGCTTCCATGCCATCCTGATGACCAGCAAGGCGACCAGCAGCCCTGTCACTGGATCGGCATACTCCAGCCAGCCAATCCCAAATTTGCCCCCAAGGACGGCCGCACTGATCCCAATAAGGGCAGCTATCGAAGAATAGACATCCGATCTGTGCTCATAGGCATTCACAATAAGGGCATCACTTTTCAACTGTTTTCCCAGTTTATATTTATACCTGAACATTCCCTCTTTAACTAAAATCGAAACGACTACCGCAACGATCGCTACTGATTTTGGGGGTTCGATCGGATGGAAAAATGCCTCGATCGATGATCTGCCGATTTCAACCCCAACAAGCATCAGCAAGACAGCAACAATGATTGCCGCGATTGACTCCGCCTTTCCATGTCCATATGGATGGTCTTCATCCGGCGGTGCTTTTGCCGCCTTGAGACCTATGTATACTGCCAGTGAACCAGCAACATCCGAAGCAGAATGGACAGCATCCGCAACAAGAGCCTTACTGTTTGCGTATATGCCAACGGACCACTTCAATGCTGCCAGGGCAATGTTGCCTACGACCCCAACCATTGCTGCGAACTCTGCTTTCTTGAATCGAACATCTTTTTCCAATGTATAAATTCCTCCCTGCCCTGACTTTTGATGCAATCGATCTACTTTCCTGCCATCTTTATTCTGTCGGCATTCTTTTTATTTTATCCTGTAAAATGGATGTTCTAACCAAGAATAAAAAAATACCACGGTGTTTCCGTGGTATTTTTGGTGTTCATATTAAACTTGCGGCTCATCAGAGTAGACTTTCTTTTCCTTGTAAGTCTTGATGGTACCTTTTTTCTTAAGTTCTTTGACCTTCCATACATACCATAGCTGTGCTGCGATGAAGATGGAAGAATACGTACCGGCAATCAAACCAATAAGAAGCGCGAAAGAGAAGTTCCAGATGGATGCACTTCCTAACAGCAACAGGGCGACGACTGTAATGACAACCGTCATGATCGTGTTGACTGAACGGCCAAGTGTCTGGCGAAGTGATGTATTAACGACTTCCGCAATATCCTCCGGTGTCTTCAGGCGTCTTTTCTTGACCATGTTCTCTCGCATCCTGTCGAAGGTTACGATGGTGTCATTGATTGAATAACCAACAATCGTAAGGACAGCAGCGATAAAGGTTATGTCGACTTCAAGTCTTGTCAGACTGAACAACACAATGATGAAGAACGCGTCATGAAGCAGGGCGATAACGGCAGCAAGTGCCATATAGATCTCGAATCGAACGGTTACATAGATGATGATCCCGACGGATGCAATTGCCACAGCAATCATGGCATTTTTGGCCAGTTCCTTACCGATTGTCGGAGACACAGTCCCTACATTTGGTTCAGCTCCATATACTTCCTTGAAGTGAGATTTCAGCTCGGATATCTGGTCTTTGGTCAGGACCCCTTTAAAACGAGCGACTCCTACTTCCCCTTTATCACCTGAAATGATAATATCATTTGTTTCCAGGTCAACCTGCTTAAGCTCATCTTTCACCTGCTCAGCAGAGAGTTTATTGTCAGAGAGAATCTCAACCCTTGTTCCACTTGCAAAATCAATGCCAAGATTCAGGCGGAACACCAGAAGAGCCACCAGGCCAAGACCGATCAACACTGCTGATGCCGTAAAGAACTTATTGCGGCTCTTGATGAAATCAAAGCGGTCAAACCTGGTCTTCAAGTCAAGAGTATCCAAACCTTCTGAAAGGTCATGGACTTCACTTTGCTTGACGCCAAACAATCCAGGCTTGTTTTTGAACAGTCCGCTGTTTACGAGCAATCCAAGGAACAGGCGAGCCCCGAAAACAGCAGTGATGAAGCTTGCGAGGATACTGATGATCAGCATGGTCGCGAAGCCTTTTACAGAGCTTGTCCCATAGGCAAACAATACAATCGCTGCCAGCAATGTCGTCAAGTTTGCATCGAATATGGTAGAAAGGGAGCCTTTGCTGCCAGCATCAAATGCCGCTTTGACATTACGGCCAACCTTCAGTTCTTCTTTGATCCGTTCATATGTGATGATGTTCGCGTCGACCGCCATGCCAACACCAAGGATCAATGCTGCGATTCCTGGAAGTGTTAGAACACCGTTCATCCAGTCAAAGATCAAGAGGATCAGGTAAACATAGATGGATAAAGTGATAACTGCCACGATACCCGGAATGCGGTACAGGAACAGCATGAAAGCAAAGACTGCAAGAATACCGATGATCCCGGCAAAAATCGTTTCATTTAACGCCTGTTCACCAAACTTGGCACCCACTGAAGTAGAGTAAGTCTCTTCAAGATTAACTGGCAACGAGCCTGCGTTCAGCAGGGAGGCAAGCTGCTGGGCTTCCTCGATCGTGAAGTTACCAGTGATTTCAACATTCTTTTGATTCAGGATTTTATCGACATTAGGATTGGAAAGGAATTTATGATCAGGCTTCATCCTTTCTTCCTTATAGGAATCCTTGCCTTCCTCGAAATCAAGCCAGATGATCAGCTGATTCTCAGGAGCCATATCACGGATTTCCTTTGTGATTTTGCCGAACTGATCTCCATCTTTTAAAGTGATCGAGATACTAGGTTTGTTTTGCTGGTCAAAGCTTTGCTTCGCACCATTTTCCTCAAGGTCGCCGCCGTCCATCATGATACGGTCATTTACGTCCCTGAAGGTTAGATTCGCTTCTGTAGAAAGAATTTCACGTGCTTTGTTCTGGTCTTTTACACCAGCAAGCTGGACGCGAATCCGGTTGTCTCCCTCGATCTGGATATTCGGTTCACTGACACCAAGGACGTTGACCCTTCGCTCAAGCGCCTCAGCAGTACTCTTTAAGGTTTCACGGTCAACCTTCTCGCCTTTTTTGCCATTAAGAGGCGTGACTTCATAAAGAACCTCAAAACCACCCTGAAGATCCAGTCCTAGCTTGATATCTTTCAATATATTCTGGGTTGTTGCACCCATGGCGCTTGCGATTAAAATAACCAGCAAAAAGAAGGCCACGATGCGGCTGCGTTTTACCATTATGTATGAATCCTCCTTATTCTTCGCACAAAACACATGCTGCCAGACAAATAAAAAACTTTAACTAATTAATAGCATACTAATTATGTATCAGTTTAAAAAAACTGTCAATTAAGCTTTTTCTGTTATCTGCATCTAGCAAGTCTCTCCCCGGAAATAATGTTGGCAGGACTATTCCGCTCTCCCGTTACTTGAGCAATTCCTTCATTTCTTCTTCGTCATTGAATGTAAAGTCACCGAGTTTGAATGCTTCAACAGTGGTGAAATTCATCACGTCCCCGATTTTGGCGGACAGGATATCTGCGACGATTTCATATAGCTGGATGTCTTCCTTAGGTTTTTTCCACTTTTTCTTGGTCAGGTATTCCCATAGTTCCGGTCCTTTCACCTGTTCATAACCGAATATTTTGAATTCTTCGATTTTACTTTCCAGAGCCGGCTTCACTTGCTTGTAATATCGTCCATACTGATGGCTTTTTTCCATCGGCCTGGCCTCCTCGTCCAAATTTTCTCGTTTAATGTTTTAACCTT
The DNA here is from genome assembly GCF_965138835.1 of Mesobacillus thioparans. NCBI lineage: Bacteria > Bacillati > Bacillota > Bacilli > Caryophanales > Bacillaceae > Mesobacillus > Mesobacillus thioparans. The sequence continues at coordinate 132,757 of NZ_CBCSFH010000007.1, forward strand.
GTCATGCTTTGTCCACTTTCCTGCATATAGTTAATTGTATATGAAATATGCATTTTTGAGAAGGCAGGGAGCTGAATGTCGAAGTTTTTAAAAGGAACGTTTATTTTACTTATAGCCGGGCTCGTCACGAGGGTGCTGGGTTTTATAAATCGGATTGTCATTGCCCGTTTTATTGGCGAAGAGGGTGTCGGTCTATATATGATGGCGTTTCCTACCATGGTGCTCGTCGTGACGATTACCCAGCTCGGGCTCCCGGTCGCGATTTCCAAAAATGTCGCTGAAGCTGAGGCTAGAGGCGATTTCCGGGCGATCAAGAAGATTCTTGTTGTGTCGCTGGCGACCACGATCACGCTGTCCGTCTTATTTACACCTGCCCTCATCCTCCTGGCTCCATACTTGTCAGAAACATTGTTCACAGACCCAAGAACGCAGTGGCCGCTGCTGGCGATTGCTCCGATTGTCCCGATTGTCGCTGTATCTTCCGTTCTTCGCGGCTACTTCCAGGGAAGGCAGAATATGAGGCCTTCTGCAATTTCACAGGTAATCGAACAGCTCGTTAGGATCACTTTGATTGCTGTTTTGACAAAAACCTTCATGCCATATGGAATAGAATACGCAGCAGCAGGTGCCATGATTGCATCCGTGATCGGGGAGCTCATTTCATTGATTTATTTAATGACCACATTTAAGCTCAGGAAAAAATTCAGGCTGCGTAATAATTTTTTCCAGTTCGTCCACTCCGGGAAATCGACTTTCAATGATTTAATGAGAATCGCTTTGCCGACTACAGGTTCAAGGATGATCGGCTCTGTTTCCTGGTTTTTCGAACCGATCGTAGTAGCCCATAGTCTCGCGATTGCCGGTGTGGCAGCTGTAGCTGCGACGAAACAATATGGAGCATTGACCGGCTTCGCAATGCCATTGCTGTTATTGCCCTCCTTCATCACCTATTCTCTGTCCACATCACTCGTTCCGGCAATCAGTGAAGCGAACTCAAAAAAGAAGATGAAGGTGATCGAACACCTCCTTCAGCAATCTTTGCGCTTTTCGCTATTAACAGGCGGCCTTGCGATCGTCGTGTTATATGTACTTGCCGAGCCTTTGATGACGCTGATGTACGGGACATCGAATGGGTCACAATTCATCAAGCTGATGGCGCCATTCTTCCTGTTCTACTATTTTCAGGGCCCGCTGCAGGCAGCACTCCAGGCTCTTGATTTGGCAAGGGCAGCCATGATCAACAGCCTGATCGGCAACCTTGCTAAGACAGCGGTCATCTTCCTGCTGGCAAGCCAGCCTTCGTTTGGCATCAATGGAGTGGCCCTCGGCATGGTCATGGGAATCGTTCTGATCACGCTTCTCCATTTTGCGACGATGCTAAAGGCCGTTTCCTTCACCTTTTATGTAAAAGATTACTTAAAGCTATTTGCCATCATCATCCTTTCCGGTTCATTAGGTTTCCTGCTCTGGGACTGGCAGGGTGAATCGCAGGGACTATCGGTAAGAATTCTTTCCAATGCAGCAGCAGTAACAACCCTCTACCTGTCACTTTCTATTGCTCTTGGTTTGATCAGGAAAAATGAACTTTTGAAAATACAATCCGTCCTTAAATCTTTTTTCAGGAAGACGCAAAGTTAAAAAACGTGGATATTGACTCCACGTTTTTATTTGTCTTTCACATCGATATAGAATTTTCCGTTCTGGTAGCTGCAAAAAGAAATATCGCCAGGATCTTCATATCCTTTTTTCCTAAGCTTCTCGAGCATCCAGGATTTCGATTTGTCAATCATATCAAGATTATCTTCCTGTACCTCACCATCGATGATGAGCGGCAGTGACAGGCTGCTGTTGTCCTGCTGATTACCCTGATTTTTCTGGAATATGGATAATGTACCAGACGGCTCCAAGATAGCATACTCTACATCTGCGATATCACCTACATCCTTTTCACGCAATTGAAGCAGCAGATCGTCAAAATTGTATCTCTGCGATCTCATTGCTTTTTCATCGATTTTCCCATTATTAATGATGATAGTCGGCTTTCCATCTACAAGATCCCTGAACTTCTTGCTTTTAAGGGAAAGTATAGCCAGAGTGATCTGGATGATGACAAGTATACTGATGGGGAGAAGGGTATTGATTAACGGATCTTTCGTGTTTTCTATGGCCAGGGACGCCATCTCAGCAATCATGATATAGACAACTAAATCGAGGATGCTCAATTCACCGATCTCCCTTTTTCCCATTAAGCGAAAAATCACCAGGATCAATAAGTAAAGGAGCATTGTCCTAAAAAGGATGATGAAGTATTGTTCCACTTTTCCCCCCGCCCTTCTGCGCAAAGCATTCCTTCTTAGTGTTTAATTTTCGCATGAAAAAATACTGACAGTTTCTGCTTTTTTTTAAGTTAACTGGCAGGAAAATCTGATTCTAATTGTCCCTTTACCTGAATATGCTTGTACTAGGGTTTTCCCGGTTGCAGGGATCAGACTAGAGAGGAGAGGGGTTAATGGAATCGAAAAGTTTGGGCAGGGCCGTCCTTTATGGAGTGATTGCCATTTTTCTACTGGCAATCGTGAGCAGTTTTATCTTTTCCCTTTTGTTGAAGTTCACTTCAGTCCAGGAATCATCGCTTCAATACGTAATGACATCCATCTCGTTTTTATCGATTTTCATCGGCGGATTTGTCACCGGCGGGAACGGCAAAGAAAAAGGATGGATGATTGGAGGTGGAACAGGCCTCGTTTATTCACTGATTATATTCCTGTTTCAGTATCTGGGTTATGACAGTCTCTTTTCGATGGAACAAGTCATCTACCATATTTGTTACATCCTCACGGCGATGATGGGCAGCATACTTGGAGTGAACATCGTTGGCGGCACATCGAAAGCATAAAAAAGAAGCGGGCAAAAGTCCGCTTCTTTTTTCGTCAGTAAATCAGCAGCACGTGGAGACAGAACAGCTCGAACGCTGATCTGGATTGTCTAAGGTGCTTCTGAACTGCATGCTTTTAAACGCCTGCAGATTCTTTGACATCGCGGATTGCCGCGCGGTCATATGTAAGACGGCTTCCGTCGCCACATTTGATGACAACAGTACCTTCCTCAATTGCATCAACGATTCCATGCAAACCGCCGATCGTCACTACCTTATCGCCTTTTTGCAGGTCGCTCTGCATTTGCTGAACCGCTTTTTGCCTCTTCTGCTGCGGGCGGATCAACAAGAAGTAGAATAATACGAACATCAGCAATAATGGGAATACTGTACCTACTAATCCTTCCATACCTTTTCCCCTCCTTTCATGTTCAAGGCTGCTGAAGCCTTCAGGCAATAACAGCCTTATTAAAAAGCAGTTTATTTAGAAGTTTTTGGCATTCGGCTTATTGTAGCCATATTGCTCAAAGAACTCTTCTCTAAAGTCCCCCAGACGGTCTTCACGGATTGCCTGTCTGACCTGCTCCATTAATTTTAGCAGAAAATAGAGATTATGGTAAGAAGTAAGTCGAATTCCAAACGATTCATCCGTTTTAATTAAGTGGCGGATATACGCCCTGCTGTAATTTTTGCATGTATAGCAATCGCAGTTCGGATCCAGTGGTCCAAAGTCACGCGCAAATTTCGCGTTCTTGACGACCAATCTTCCCTCACTCGTCATCAATGTGCCATTCCTGGCAATACGTGTTGGCAGTACACAATCGAACATATCAATTCCGCGGATGGCACCATCAATCAATGAATCTGGTGAACCTACCCCCATTAAATAGCGTGGCTTGTCCGTTGGCAGCCATGGTGTGGTGAATTCCAACACTCTATCCATGACATCCTTCGGTTCGCCGACTGACAGCCCGCCAACTGCGTAACCCGGGAAGTCCATAGAAACAAGGTCCTTGGCACTTTGCTTTCGCAGCTCTTCATATTCCCCGCCCTGGACGATTCCAAATAATCCCTGGTCCTGTGGACGCTGATGGGCTGTAAGGCAACGTTCTGCCCATCGTGAGGTACGTTCTACAGATTTTTTCATGTAATCATATTCAGCAGGATATGGAGGACATTCATCGAATGCCATCATGATATCCGATCCAAGTGCGTTCTGAATTTCCATCGCCTTTTCCGGGGAGAGAAAAAGCTTGTCCCCATTCAAATGATTGCGGAAGTGGACGCCCTCTTCTTCGATCTTCCTGAACTCGCTTAAAGAAAATACCTGGAAACCACCTGAATCGGTAAGGATCGCACGGTCCCAGTTCATGAATTTATGGAGGCCGCCTGCTTCCTGGACGATTTCATGGCCTGGTCTCAGCCAAAGATGATAGGTGTTGCTCAGGATGATCCCGGCACCCATCTGGACCAATTCCTCTGGTGACATTGTTTTGACTGTCGCCAGGGTTCCAACGGGCATGAAGACAGGGGTTTCAAATGAGCCGTGCGGCGTATGCACACGCCCCAGCCTCGCTCCTGTCTGCTTACAGGTTTTAATTAATTCGTAACGGATTGCTGACAATGTTCAAGCTCCTTCCAGAAGTCCAAAGTTCATTTAATGTGTTTTTACTATAGAATCAGCATCGCATCTCCGAAACTGAAAAAGCGATATCTTTCCTCTACTGCTTTATTATAGGCATTCAGGACATTTTCCCGTCCAGCCAAAGCGCTGACCAGCATGATCAGTGTCGACTTCGGCAAGTGGAAATTGGTGATCATCCCGTCGATTGCCTTGAATTCATAACCAGGGTAGATGAAAATGCTTGTCCAGCCATTTTCCGCGACAAATTTACCGTCGTTTGCTGTTGCGATCGTTTCAAGTGTCCGGGTCGATGTCGTTCCCACAGTGATGATCCGGCCGCCCTGTTCACGGACGGTGTTCAGAAGCAATGCAGTCCCTTCGGTAACCTGGTAAAATTCAGAGTGCATATCGTGCTCCTCAATCGAATCAACACTCACAGGCCTGAACGTCCCCAGTCCGACATGGAGGGTAATAAAGGCGATATGGACGCCCATCTCTTTGATTTCTTCGAGCAGGCTCTCGGTAAAATGCAAGCCCGCCGTCGGCGCTGCCGCAGATCCTCTTTCCCTTGCGTAAACGGTCTGATACCTGTCCTTATCCTCCAGCTGCTCCTTGATATAAGGAGGAAGCGGCATTTCCCCAAGCTGTTCGAGCACTTCATAGAAAATGCCTTCATAGGAAAACTTCAAGCTCCTGCCTCCGTGTTCGGCTTCCCCGGTGCATACCGCTGTCAAAAGGCCATCACCAAATATGATCTTCGTGCCTTCCTTTACTCTTTTCGCTGGTTTAATAAGCGTTTCCCACTCGTCACCCTCAAGCTGTTTCAGAAGCAGCACTTCAATTTTCGCCCCTGTATCCTCTTTCAAGCCAAAAAGCCTTGCAGGAAGCACCTTGGTGTCATTCAGGACGAGGCAATCGCCAGGCTTAAGATACTTTTTGATGTTCTTGAAAACATCATGATCCAGGCTGCCTGTTTCTTTATTCAAAACCATCAGTCTGCTTTCCGCTCTTTGTTCAAGCGGAGTCTGTGCAATCAGTTCCTCTGGCAAATGAAAATCAAACATATTTACTTTCATGTTGTCACCCTTACTAATAAGTTTCTATATAATTTTACGATATAACCTTATCTGAATCGGCCGATCAAGTAAAAGATCGCTGATAAGATGATGCTTGCCAAGATGGATGTCACGATTGGGAAATAAAAGGTTGTGTTTCCCTTTTTAATGACAATGTCACCCGGCAATCTGCCTAAATTGATAAACTGCATGATGAAGCCAATGATGAAGATGACTGCTCCGGCGATCATGATGAACTTCGCTGCTCCTGTCATCGTTCAGGCACCTCCATTTCAAAATGTCGGTATACAGCCTCCGTTACAATTCTTCCCCTTGGAGTCCTCTGCAAAAACCCGATCTGCAACAGATACGGTTCATACACATCTTCGATTGTCTGCGATTCCTCTCCAATCGTTGCAGAGATCGTCTCTAAGCCAACCGGGCCGCCCCGGTATTTTTCAATGATGCCCTTGAGCAATTTATGGTCGATATGGTCAAGGCCCAAACGGTCGACCTGCATGAGCTCCAACGCTTCCCGGGCAAGTGTCTCCTCAACCGCACCATTGCCCCGTACCTGCGCAAAATCACGTACACGCTTCAACAGGCGATTGGCAATCCTTGGCGTTCCTCGCGATCTTCTCGCGAGTTCTTGAGCCGCAAGCCAGTCGATCTCCGTTTCCAAAAGCTCGGCTGTCCTGACCACGATATCGGTTAGCTGTACCTCATTATAGTATTCCAAACGGCTCAATACTCCAAACCTGTCTCTTAATGGTGCCGACAGGGAACCAGCACGGGTTGTCGCCCCAACGAGCGTGAATGGGGGCAGATCAAGCCTGACAGACCGTGCACTTGGCCCTTTTCCGATGACGATGTCGAGGCAGAAATCCTCCATTGCTGGATAGAGCACTTCCTCAATCGTTCTCGGCAGCCTGTGAATTTCATCAATGAACAGAACATCGCCAGGTTCCAGAGCCGTCAGAATTGCCGCCAAATCACCAGGCCTTTCGATCGCCGGCCCTGAAGTCGTCCTGAGATTGACACCCATTTCATTGGCGATGATCGCCGCCAGTGTAGTCTTCCCCAGGCCTGGTGGTCCATAAAGCAGCACATGGTCAAGCGTTTCCCGCCTCATTTTTGCTGCTTCGATAAACACCTCAAGATTGGCCTTCACTTTATCCTGGCCGATATATTGTCTTAAAGTCTGTGGACGCAGGCTTTGCTCAAATGAAACATCCTGGTCGCCCGCTTCACTGGAGATGATTCGTTCTTCCATCAATTTCTCACCTCTTTTATGCTGGATAACCAAACCGGCCGGTCAACTGGTCTGTTATCAATCAGTTTACTTCAAAAGCTTTTGCAATGCTTTCTTGATGTACTGGTCAGTAGTCAATTGCTCTTTTTTCAGATCCGGAGTGATTTTGCGGATTTCTTTTTCCGAGTACCCAAGTGCCTTCAGAGCCAGCACCGCCTCATCGAATTCATTGGACTGGGAAATCGTCGCAGCCACCTCATCGGCATTGAAAAGATTAGGGAAGTAATCCGGTACAAGGTCATGCAGCTTCCCCTTCAGATCCAGGATCATTTGTCTTGCAGTCTTCTTGCCTACCCCAGGAAACTTGACGAGGAATGATTCATCCTCACTTTCAATTGCCTGGACAACCTGGCCCGGTTCTCCTGACGCAAGGATGGCCAAAGCCCCTTTCGGCCCGATGCCGGAAACATTCAAAAGCCTGGTGAAGAGCGCCTTTTCTTCACGAGTCTTGAACCCGTACAGGGAAATAAGGTCTTCACGGACATATTGATATGTAAAAATACAAATCTCTTTGCCTGCTTCTTTTGTGAATACAAAAGGATTTGGCGTCATGATTTGATAGCCAATACCCCCGTTTTCAATCACTATATATTCAGGACCGACAAAATCGACGGTGCCTTTTATGAATTCATACAATACTCTCGCCCCTCTGCTTTGCTGTAACTCATTTTAACATACTCTTTTTAAAGGGATGAATAAAAATATGCAAAAAGGCGAACGTATGATCATTTCACAACCACTATTTTTCTTCGACAACATAAGAAACGCAAATAAGAGCCAGTCATCCCGGCTCTTCAATGTAAATCCTTCACCGTATATGGTTTAAAGGTCTCGAGGACCTCTTCATAGCATTGCTTACTGCGGATGGGAATTCCTTTTTTCAATTGATCCCGCTTAATGCTCTCAAGTCTGCCAAGGTCAATTTGAAAGAACGATTGAATGATATTCGAACCATCGGGCCTTCCATTAAAAATAGTCAGTACCCCTTCATCTGACAGGCCGAAATATCCATTTGCCTTCAGGAGCGGAGAAATATCATCAACGTCCTGCCTGAACACCGCTTTCTTAGCTTCCATATCGACAAGCTGCCATTTATCATATTTGGCCCAGAAGTCTTCCAGCGACCAAATCGTCTCCACGACCTTTTCCTCACTCATTTCACCATCAAGATAGACCCTTTGCAAAATGATCGTGACGTTAAGAGGTTCATTGATTTCATGGACTGCTTCACCAGGCTTCTCAGCATGAACCTGCCCTCCGGGAAGTACTGGACCAGCTCCCGACAGACTGATTAGGAGCAATACAGCAGTGCTGAACGCTTTGATTAAATTGATTGAAGCCATTGCCGTCCACCTCTCTTATTTACCAAAAGTGTTGAAACTCTTTTTCACTACTAGTATAGCCAATCAGGTTTTAATTATCCCTTTGCAGATTTGCATCGGATAATTGCTTGCGGATGCCTTTCTTAAAAGGGGGAAGTGATTTTTTTGAATGGCTGGTGATATGAGAAAAATCAGGTGTTTGTTTGTAGGGTAATGGGGTAATTGTGATTTTCAATAGCAATGAAAACAAAATCTGTCTTGAAACATGAAAATAGAAGGCGAGATTGTGATCTGCCTTCTATCTTTCATTAAGGATTGAAGTTAATGCTTTCACGCGGATTGCCATTTTTCCGGTCATAATCAATATTCCTTGTCCTGCTGAAGGTTCCTTCATCCTCGATGATGCGTAGTTCCCTGCCTTCGGTATAGGGGCGGACAGCTTTTTTGATTTTCTTATCTGTTTGTTTTTTCAGTGATTTATCCTTGTAGGACACCGCAATTTCAACTTCACGGCCAAACAGCACGGACCTTACCTTATCGACATTATCGACGGACTCTGCTGCACTTGCGACTGTGCGTGCCATTTTGTTATCTTGCTCCGTATTGGAGTAAATCCCTGCTTTGCCGCTTCCCCTGTGTTCACTCAAATGTCCATGATAATTGAGATCGCCACGGCTGTATTTATTGTCCTTCTGGAAAAAATTATGGTCATGGTCGGAACGCGGAACAGTTGGATTCGGAGGGTTCCCATTTTCATCCAGTGACTGGAGCATCTTGCGCTTTCTATTTTCTTCAGCGGCTCCCTCTTTGCCAAAATTGTGGTCAAAAAGTTCTGTAAGCGCCCCCTCCCTGTCGTCCATGACATCAATTTCGTTTCCTTTTTCATTTGAATAATAGCCAAATGGCTGGCTCTGGTTCCTGTCTGTACTTTGAATAGCAGCCTCATTATTCCCATTGCAAGCCGTCAGCCCTAACGTAAGCAGTGAGGCTATAGGAACGAACAACATTTTCTTGTTCAAACGAAAAACCCCCATCCCAGCTAAAATGAGCATTCTTTCATGCTCATTTATTAGAGTGTGGATGGGGATGGATTTTCATTCTGACAGATACGTCCAAATCATTTCCATGAATGAAGCCGTGATGTAACATCATCATGGAATTTTTTCCTTTGCTGAAACTGGTTGATCGTCATCTCGATCAGAGGAGAAAGCCTGTATGGGGATATATGATTTTTTTCTCTTAACAGCCTGTTCCATTCCCTCAGGATATCGGCAGGATACAATAGCCCATGTAAAAACGCTTCATACCCCAGCCATTTTTTTAAATGGCCGATTTTTTCCAGGGATTCAAAATCCCAGTCCAGAAATGGCAGGATCCGGTTCGCATACTGAAGCATATCGTAGGCTCTCGGTCCCAGGCTGATCAAATCATAATCAATCAGATACAATCTTCCCTCTTTAGACCGAAGAAAATTATGGTGGGCCACATCGCCATGAAGGATGACTGGCTGTTCCTGTTCCAGCTCTCTTTTTGAGGCATCAAAATTTTTCAGAGAAACTTCGGCCCAATTGAGAACCTCACCTGTGACGGCGCTGTTCACATAAAAATGGACAGCCTGCAAATTTGTCGTGAATTCTTTTTTCCGGTGATGCCATTTTCTTGCCAGATCTCCTCTTGGAAGCATCCCTGCGTATGAGGAAGCTAGTAGTGAAGTATGGTCATGAAACTTATCCAAAAGTTTGATTCCTTCGTCCCTGTCTGCCTGTAATCCATAGTCAAATCGATTTTCATGTTGGTCAATATACTCAATGCAGCCGTAATATAAACCCTCGAATTGAAGAGGCTTGTTCATCCTTACAAATCCATAAGAGCTGCCAAATCCCGATTGTCTTAATGACGAAGCAAACGCTTCCTGAATCTTTAATTTCCGTAAATCATTATATCCTTTTAAAATGAATCGGGTATCCTCTGTCTCAACGAGATAGACATTTCCCCTCAACTGTTCCATTCCTTGAATATTGCCGTCCAATTCGCTGTTCACATAAGAGAAGAGACGATTGAAAAAATAATCGTCTCCACCTCTCCTGATGTTAATATTCATTACTCTCTTCATCAAATCTTGGCATTGGCATTGGCATTCCGTATCCTCCACCCATTGGACCTGCTCCATATGGATTCATGAATCCCTGAGGCCCCATGCCCATTTGGCCTTGGTGAGGGTACATAGGCATACCCTGTGCACCAGGATAGCCGCCATAAGGCATCATTGGGGAAGGCTGCATTCCTGGGTCCATCATGCCATACGGGCTGCCCATTGATCCATAAGGGTTACCCATCGAGCCGCCACAGCCACAATCTCCTCCAGCACCTTGCATTGGCTGCTTCGGCATCATTGGGTGCTTCATCATTCCGCCTACTTGAGGTGCCATTTGATTATCCATCATTCCGCCTACTTGCGGCATCATCGGCATCTGGCCCTGCGGCATTTGGTTTTCCATCATTCCACCGACCTGCGGCATCATCGGCATCTGGCCCTGCATCATTCCGCCAACCTGCGGCATTTGGTTTTCCATCATTCCGCCGACCTGCGGCATCATCGGCATCTGGCCTTGCATCATCCCGCCTACTTGAGGCATCTGGTTTTCCATCATTCCGCCGACCTGCGGCATCATCGGCATCTGAGGCATCATTGGCATTTCTGAGGATTCGTCGTCCATCATTCCGCCTACTTGAGGCATTGGCTGGTTATCCATCATTCCGCCAACCTGCGGCATTTGATTATCCATCATTCCGCCGACCTGCGGCATGTATGGCATCTGCTGCTGAGGGATGTACCCCGGGCCAGGCATAACTGGTGAAATCGGCACACCATAATAAGTCGGTCCAGTCATCTGCGGTGCACCATAATGAGGCATGTTTTCACCCATTACCGGGCTCTGCATATTCGCAAAAGATGATGATTCCATTTCCTCTGCCGGCAATGCCATGTTCGGCATCATGCCTGGATACTGGGAAACTCCCTGTACCTGAGGGTAAGGCATTTGTTGGGAACCTGGATAACCATATGCAGGGCCTGACATCGAGGGTGCACCTGGATAACAATTATAAGGGTATGGAATCATTGGCTGCTGGTAACCTCCTTGAACGAATGGCATCATTGATGGTGATTCATCCATGTAGTTATTCTTTTCAACTTTTATATCTGGCTTTATTTCTGATTTCGGTTTCACCTCTGCTTTTGGAGGCAGCGGCTTTACATCCGGCTTTACCTGTGGTTTAACTTGCTTAGCCTCTGGTTTGACTTCCGGGAAAATATTATCAGGTTTTGGCGGGAGCTGCGGCTGAGCTTTTGGCTGGGCTTTCGGCTGTGGCTTTGGCTGTGGCTGTGGCTTTGGCTGTGGCTTCGGCTGTGGTTTAGGCTGTGGCGGGAGCTGCATATTAGCCATGTTCATCATATAGTAATTGTTGATATCGATTTCCGGCTTGATTTGTACTGGCATTTTCGGTTTATATGGTTTAACCGGTTCTTCCTGTGGAACAGGTTTAGGCATTTCCATTTTCGGCTGTTCCTTAACAGGCGCCTCTTTTGGTGCTTCTTTCTTTACTTCTGGAATTGGCATCGGTTTCTCTTTGGCAATCGGCATTTCCTTCTTGCCACCCATATTGATTTTTGCTTGAGGCGTTCCACCGGAAATGGGAGCTTCTTTCTTTACTGTCCCTCCACCAGTCGGAACTTTTATTTTCATACCGGGCATAATCATATCAGGGTTGCTGAGCTGGGCGTTCATCTGTTTCAGCTCTTCAAAGTTCACGCCGTACTTCTTGGCGATCTTCCAAAGAGTATCCCCTTTCTGTACGATATGGATTTTCACTCTGATTCCCTCCTATGGCATAAGTCCATATATTCTATGTTGGTGTGGGCAAATTGCTAACAATCTTCAAAAAAACTTATGCATCTATGTAAATAAATATGTTTTTCGCCGTCAGATTAAGCTTTTCCCATAAAAAAAATCCTCCCCAGTCCGGGAAGGATTGCAATCATGATTGCTCAAGCATGCGATTCAAGGCAAGCTTCGCGTTAAATGCTGTTTTTTCATCAACTTTTATGAGATTGATTTCCTGACAATGAAAAACTGAATCCAGGCTCCAGGCAAGATGCTGCAGATCAATCCTGTTCATCGTCAGGCACGGGCACATATGCGGGTTCAAGGAAATGATTTTTTTATCTGGATGCTGTGAAATCAGCCGGTTCACCAGATTCATCTCTGTACCAATCGCCCAGGATGTTCCTGCAGGCGACGCTTCGATTGCCTCAATAATGTAATTTGTTGATCCTGCCATGTCAGCAAGTGCTACCACTTCATGACGGCATTCAGGATGGACAATGATTTTCATATCAGGATATCTTGTCCGCACATCCTTGATATTTTCCATTGTAAAATTCTCATGCACCGAGCAATGGCCTTTCCAGAGGATCACCTTTACTTTTTCAAGAGGGCCATCGAACTCCAGGATGTTCTCAATCGGATTGTAAACGGCCATTTCATCAAGCCCGATTCCGATATTGAAAGCCGTATTCCTGCCTAAATGCTGATCTGGAAGGAAGAGCAAGCGTTCTTTTTTCGAAAAAGCCCAGCGTACCATCTTTTCGGCGTTGGAGGATGTAACTGTTGCCCCGCCATTAGCACCGACAAATGATTTAATCGCTGCAGTCGAGTTGACATACGTCAATGGCAAAATTGTATCTCCAAATAACACCTGCAGGAACTCCCATGCGCGTTCTGTCTGGTATATATCTGCCATGTCTGCCATTGAACAGCCGGCTCTCATGTCAGGCAGGTAGACCTTCTGCTGTTCAGTCGTTAAAATGTCAGCCGTCTCCGCCATGAAATGGACACCGCAAAACACAATATGTTCTGCTTCCCTGTTCTCGGCAGACAGCTGGGCAAGTTTCAATGAATCACCCGTCGCATCGGCAAATTGGATGACTTCATCTTTTTGATAATGATGTCCAGGTATGAACAGCTTTTTGCCCATTTTTGCCTTAATGTCCTTTATCATGTCCTCAAGTTCCCGAACGGACATGTTTCGGTATTTTTCAGGAAGCATTTTTGATTTAGCTTCGAGCGTCTCCAATATATTCATATTGTACATCCCCTTTCGTATCAGCCAGCACTTTTGCACTAATATCGAGTGATTTCACAGAATGTGTCACGAATCCCAATGAAATATAATCCACTCCGCAATTCCTGTAGCTATGCAGCGTATCGAGCGTGATGCCGCCTGAGGCCTCGGTTGCTATGCCTTCTGGTACATAACCAATCCATTCTTGAATTTGTTCCGGCGTCCGGTTATCGAACATGATGCAATCAGCCTTCGCTTCGATAGCTTCGAAAAGCTGATCCTTTGTTTCAATCTCCACCTCAACCTTCACCATATGACCAAGGTTTGCGCGGACTGCTTCTACCGCATTACTGATCGAACCCGCAAAGGAGATGTGATTGTCCTTGATCATCACCGCATCATACAAGCCATACCGATGATTGAATCCGCCGCCGCATCGGACAGCATATTTTTCAAGCATCCGCAGGCCAGGGGTTGTTTTACGAGTATCACAAATTCTTGTCTTCATGCTGTCCAATGCTTTTACAGCTTCATTTGTCTTTGTGGCAATCCCGCTCATTCGCTGCACGAGGTTCAAAACGACTCTTTCCGCTTTTAACAATGCGGAGACCTTGCCGTCAATCAACGCCAGTTCCTGCCCTTTGCCGACTTTTTCGCCATCCTTCACCTTCATGGTTACCTGGCTGTTCTCATCCATCAGCCCAAAGCCGGTTTTGATGATCTGCTCGCCGCAGAATATTCCTTCATCCTTCGCAATGAACACCATGGTTCCCCGGCTTTCGTTCCCGAAAATCAATTCACTGGTGACGTCACGTTCACCGATATCTTCAATGAAAAATTGTTCAAGTAGCAAGCGCAGTTTGATTGAGTTCATGCTTCCCATCCTTTCCGTTTTTCCGCTGATGGATGATCTGTTTTTTCATCCAGTTGGCGTTATCTTCATATGGAAAATCTTTCCGATAATGGCCACCCCTGCTCTCGGTCCTCTCCAACGCTGACTGGGTGACCAATGTGGCGGTGATATACATGAACACCCTGGTTAATTGTTCTTGCGATAAGTGGTCCAGCGCAGCATACAGCCATTGTTCGTGCTGAAACTGTGCAAGCCATTCAGCCTGTAGTGTCAGCTTCTCTTTTGTCCGGACAATCCCAGTACGGTCCATCATCGTTTGTTTCAACAAATCCAGTTCTGGAAGTTCACCGTCATAAAAATTCTGAACCGGAATGTGCATATTGTCGCTTGTCCGTATCTCTGAACGGTGATTGTTGATCCATCCAGCAAGATTCCCGCCGACAAACATGCCTTCCAATAAAGAATTGCTTGCCAGTCTATTCGCCCCGTGGATACCGGTACAAGCCGCCTCACCAATCGCATACAAGCCTGGGATGCTTGTTCGTCCCTGCAAATCTGTCTTAATCCCGCCCATGATAAAATGGCTGCCAGGAACGACAGGTATTAAGCCTGTTTCAATTTCGATCCCATGCTGCCTGCAAAGCTTGCTGATCGTAGGGAACCTTGAACTAAAATCTTTTATCGAGGCTATATCCAAATAAATCTGAATGCCTCTTCGGGAGTAGTCATAAATTGTCTGCGAGACAACATGCCTCGGTGCCAGGTCTTTTAAAGGGTGAATGCCTTCCATGATTCGTTTTCCTTCTTCCGTGACAAGCACCGCACCTTCGCCCCGGACAGCTTCGGAAATAAGCCCTCTCGTCTTTCCATCTACATACAGCAAGGTCGGGTGGAACTGGATGAATTCCATATCCGCCAATTCAGCCCCAGCTCTATAGGCAAGGGCGATTCCATCCCCGCTGGCCGTTTCCGCATTAGAAGTAAACGAATATATCTGTCCGCAGCCGCCCGTCGCCAGTACAACATGCGGAGCAAGATATACCTCATTCATTCCATCTGGAAGCTTCGCCTTTACCCCGATACATCGGGTTTTTTCGTGATTTAAAATAAGGTCATAAACGTATGTCGATTGTTCAACGGTTATATTTGGGGGCAGATCAGAAATCAGGAACTCGACGATATGCCTGCCCGTCTCGTCACCACCGCTGTGGACAATCCTCTTTTCGCTGTGTGCCCCTTCCATTCCCAAAAGAAGGTTGCCATGTCCATCTTCATCAAAACGGCAGCCTGATTGCCATAAGCCATTGATCAGATCAGGGGCTTTTTTGGTCATTTCCAATACAGCTTTGGCATCATTATGGTGTGCGCCCGCTTCCATTGTGTCGAGGTAATGCAAGTAAGCATCGTCCCCCGGAGCAACTGCCGCTGCCACACCGCCCTGTGCAAGATAGGAATTTCCATTTGTCAGATTCTCCTTTGTGAGAATCATCACATTTAAATCCTTCGTTAATTTATTGGCCAATTGCAGCGCGGCAATGCCGCTGCCAATAATGATTACATCATAGTGTTTCATAGATTGATAGCCTCCTGGATTAACAGGTGTCTTGACATATATATTTACACAGTTTTACACTATTGACAAGAACTTTTATTCTGATGGATTCTTTGAAACTTATATAGGATAGCAAAAAAGGAGCAAAGCGTTTCACTTGGTATCAGCTTGTGTCCGAAATACCGAGGATTTCTCCTTTTCGGGCACATGTTCCGGCTTCTTGTGACCGAAATNCNGAGGATTCNTCTTTTTCGGGCACATGTTCGGCTTTCTTGTGACCGAAATNCNGAGGATTCNTCTTTTTCGGGCACATGTTCGGCCTTCTTNTGACCGAAATGCTGAGGATTCCTCTTTTTCGGGCACATGTTCGGCCTTCTTGTGACCGAAATGCTGAGGATTCCTCTTTTTCGGGCACATGTTCGGTCTGCTTGTGACCGAAATGCTGGGGATTTCTCTTTTTCGGGCACATGCTTCACTTTCCTGGATCCAATCCTAAGAATGATCATTAAAACAGAGGAGCGAACCTATGAAATATTTCGATTATGCTGCTACGTGCCCGCTTGACCGGGACGCTGCGGATATTTTTATCAAAGCATCGACAGAGTACATTGGTAACAGCCAGAGTCTTCATGAAGCGGGGTCTGCGTCGGCTAATCTCCTGGAGAGCTGCAGACAGGAATTCGCCAGGTTGCTTGATGTCGAAGAGGCAGGGATTTTTTTTACAAGCGGCGGGTCTGAAGGGAATTTTCTAGGGATCATGGGGCTTCTCTCGGCAATAAGAAAAAACGGCCGCCACATCATTACCAGTGCAGCTGAGCATTCCTCGGTTTACAACCTGATGAAAAAACTAGAAGGAGAAGGCTGGGACATTACGTTCCTGCCAATGGGTGAGGATGGAAGAATCGCGATTGACACTTTTATCAAAGCAGTCCGCCCTGATACTGTGTTGGTTTCAATCCAGCACGCCAACCCGGAAATCGGGACACTCCAGCCGGTCAAAAAAATTGCTGAATACTGCCGGTCCAATGAAATCCTGATTCACAGTGACTGCGTGCAATCTTTCGGAAAAATACCGATGGACTCCCTGGCACGTTCTGTGGATGCCCTGTCGATTTCGGGACACAAGTTTTACGGGCCAAAAGGAACTGGAGTCGCCTATGTCAATCCAAGGCTTGCCTGGAAGCCATACATTGATGGCACCGTGCATGAGAAGGGCTTCAGGCCTGGCACGGTCAATGTTCCGGGAATCGCTGCGATGACCGCCGCTGCACAAAAAGCACACTTACTGATCAAGACAGAGCATAATCGCATCAAAGAGTTAAGGACTATATTTGCCGATACACTTACAGAACTCAAAAGCCCCTATCAGATTTTTGGCACAGAATCGGATGATCAGCTGCCGGGAATCGTCGGGATGGCTATAAAAGGCGTGGAGGGGCAATTTGTCCTGTTGGAATGTGATCGCAGAGGATTTGCGGTCTCAACCGGGACAGCCTGCCACACCGGACTGCTAAGCCCTGCGAAAACCATGGCGGCCATGGGCGTTAATGGCAAAGAAGCAAAGGAATTTTTCAGGGTCTCATTCGGAAGGAATACTGAGTCAGGTGATGTGGTCGAACTTGGGAAACTCCTTGCATCCATCTCTGGCAAGGTCGCTGCCGTTTAACTTCATGATGATTTATGGTAAAATTCACGAATGAAGAAGTCGAAGGAGAGATCGGTTATGAAGGAACCTACGAAGATCCTGGGAGATGAACGCCGGGAATTCATCCTGAAGCGCCTGCAGGAAAGCAATGAGCCGATTACAGGCGGCGAGCTTGCAGCCATTACCAACGTAAGCAGGCAGGTGATTGTCGGTGATATCACCTTGCTGAAAGCCAAAAATGAACCTATCATCGCAACGAGCCAGGGTTACTTATATATGCACGCCTCCCGGCCAACAGAGGCGGAACGGATCATTGCCTGTTCCCACGGACCTGAACGGACAGAAGAAGAACTTTTACTGCTTGTCGATCATGGAGTAACGGTAAAAGACGTAAAAATCGAGCATCCTGTATATGGCGACTTGACCGCTTCCATCATGGTCTCGAACCGTTACGAAATGAAACAGTTCATGGGAAAAATAAAATCCACCAACGCTTCCTATTTATCAGAATTGACGGATGGCATCCACTTGCACGCCATTTCAGCCCCGTCGGAGAAAGCTTTGGATGAAGCGGAAGAAACGCTTAGAAAAGCGAATTTCCTCATCGATTTAGAACAGTAGAAAAGCAAAAGATCCATCAATCGCTGATGGATCTTTTTATATTGGCTGTTTTCGTAAGGATTGTTGTTAAAATCCTAAAGTGAATTTAACATGATTATAAGCCATTTTGTAGTTCGCAATTAAATGTGCAGGCTCTTTTCTCTTATTTACCATTAATTTTGTGAAGAAATATATGTCTTTCAATCCAATCTCCCAGCCAAAAGCATAAAGTTTTAAAAAAGAGCCCTTATATTTTACGGCTGGAATAGCTTCCGAGCATTTTAACGGTGCAGCCCAGTGCCTCAAGTTCGGCAATGGCTCCCGGAATCAAGACGTCATCCATTTTAAAATTGATATCGATAATGAAAAAATATTTTCCGAGACCGGTTTTCATCGGACGGGATTCGATTTTGGACAGATTGAGCTTCCGCCAGGAAAATGCCGACAGGACTTGATGCAGTGCTCCGGCCTGATCAGATGGCAGGGTGATCATCAAGCTCGTCTTGAAATCTTCCCCCTTGTCGAGGTGAAGCGCCTTTTCCGGCCTGGTGAGCACAGCGAAGACGGTATGGTTATAGCTATAGTCATGGATATTTTGCTGAGCCATCGCCAGTCCCTCATATTCTTGTGCAGCAAGACTGTTGGCGATCGCTGCGATATTCCGTTCTGGATGATCTTTAACAAATTTGGCCGCCGCGGCGGTCGAAGCCATATGTTCGTGTGGAATACCTTTAAATTCTTTATGTAAAAATTTATGGCACTGTGCTAGTGCGTGCGGATGGCTGCAAATCAACTCCGCATTTCTCCAATTTTCCAAGTTGTCCTCGTGCACCAGTAAGTGCTGCCTGATCGGCACAATCGCTTCACCGGCAATTTGGAGGTCCGTTTCATGGACCAGGTAATCGACCGTTAGGTTCACAGATCCCTCAATTGAATTTTCCAATGGCACGATCGCTGCGTCAATTTCCCCTTCTGAAGCAGCATCCATGCATTCAGGTATGCTTACAAACGGAATCCGCTCCGCTTCATGAAACAACTGCCGGGCTGCATAATCCGTAAACGTCGCTTCCGGCCCAAGATATCCTATTTTCAAGTCCATACCTCCCCCTTGCTGCAATCATTAAGCGCCTGTTCCCAGCACTTCGACTTTTTCAACAAATTCCAGTTTTCTCAGACTTGTGAGCAGCTCGTCCATTTCGACTCTCATTTCGGTGATATTCAAGCTTAGCGTCACATTCGCCCTTCCCTGCAGCGGAATGGTCTGATGGATGGTCAAAACATTGCAGCCGCTAGCCGCGACAGTGATCAGCAGTTCCGATAGCGTCCCAGACCGGTCTTCAAGCTGAAAAAACAGCGAAATGATCCGCTCTTTCACAACCGTATGGAACGGAAAAACAGTATCACGGTATTTGTAAAATGCACTGCGGCTTAAGTCGACCCTCTGGACTGCATCCCAGACCGACTCGGCTTTGCCACGTTCAATCATTTCCTTTGCCTCAAGCGTTTTCTTCATTGCTTCCGGCAGGACATCTTCCCGAACAAGATAGAATTTCTTATCTTGATTTTGCTTCATTCAAATCACCCCATCAGAATGCTTGCCTACTTTAAAAGAGGAAAGCCGATTAACCTGTTACTGGCTAATCGACTCCCTGTCACCACCTGAGGCCTACTCTACAAATTCAAATTCATATTCAAGCAGCTTGACCGTATCTCCATCTTTTGCGCCTCTTTCACGGAGCGCATCATCAATGCCCATCCCACGCATCTGGCGGGCGAACCTTTGGACGGATTCATCCCTTGAAAAATCAGTCATCTTGAACAGCCTTTCAATACTGTCACCGGCGATCACAAATGTGCCATCCGGTTCGCGGGTAATCTGGAATTCCTGTTCTGCTTTTTCATGCTTGTACATGACGCGGTTTTCGTCTTTCTCCAATACTTCTTCATCGATAAGAGGGAATTCCGGAGTCTTTTCAATCAGGTCAGCTACTGCGAACAACAACTCACGCAGACCTTCCCTTGTAACAGCTGAAATCGGGAAGATTGGATGGTCATCCCCGACCTTTTCCTTGAACACTTCCAGGTTCTCTTCGGCATCAGGCATGTCCATTTTATTCGCAACAATGACTTGCGGCCTTTCTGTCAGCCTTAAGTTATATTCTTTCAATTCATTATTGATCGTCAGATAATCCTCGTATGGATCACGGCCTTCCGTCGCAGCCATATCGATTACGTGGATGATGACCCTTGTACGTTCAATATGACGCAGGAATTGATGCCCGAGTCCCACTCCGGAGTGCGCTCCTTCAATAAGACCTGGCAGATCCGCTAAAACAAAGCTTCTACCGTCTTCTGTTTCAACCATCCCCAGATTTGGAGCAATCGTCGTGAAGTGATATTCAGCGATCTTCGGCCTTGCTGCTGATACAACGGATAACAATGTCGATTTCCCTACACTTGGGAAACCAACCAAACCTACATCAGCAAGCAGCTTCAGTTCCATGACGATTTCACGTTCCTGGCCTGGCTCACCTTTTTCAGAAAGCTCTGGAGCTGGATTGGCAGGTGTCGCGAAACGCGAGTTGCCACGTCCGCCGCGGCCGCCTTTAGCGATGACTGCCTGCTGGCCATGCTCTACCAGGTCAGCAATGATTGCGCCTGTTTCAGCATCTGACACGATTGTCCCTGGAGGAACCTTGACAACCATATCCTTCGAGTTTTTGCCATGCTGGTTCTTGGACATTCCGTGCTCGCCGCGCGGTGCCTTGAAATGGCGCTGGTATCTGAAATCCATCAGTGTGCGCAGCCCTTCTTCTACCTGGAAGACTACATTTGCGCCATTACCGCCGTCGCCGCCAGCAGGACCGCCCTTTGGCACATACTTTTCACGTCGGAACGCGACCATTCCATCGCCGCCGTCTCCGCCTTTCACATAAATCTTTACCTGATCGACAAACATTATGTCATTACCACCTGTCTGAAATTTGTTATCGCTTCTATGTTTCCCTAGAGTGCTTCCATGAAAACTTCGATTGTCAGTTCTCCTTCGACCACACCATCGGAGACGATTTTCAGCTTGTTTCCCGGCTTTTGGTCAAGGAAGCTTTCTAAGCGATTTTTATCCTTTATTATTCCGCTAAAATCAAAAAAGAACCCGATTCCTTTCTCCTGCGGTTCAATTGTTACGGAGAGATGATTTTCCTGATATGGTTCAATTGAAGAATCCAATGTTCCAAAAAACTGCTCTGTCCAGACTGTCAAAAGCTGGTCATCTAATCTGTGGAAGTTTTGGGAGTCCATTACCTCGTATTCCAGCTGGAAATGATGACTCTCCCAATTGCAGGTTAACAATGTAGAGGCAAACTGAGGAAGATGTAAATTTGATAGCTTTGCATCCTGCCTGGCTTCCATGATAATTTCTTCAATGATCTCTTTAGCCCGGTCCACTTTGTTCAGCGCCAGATTTCCTTTAATTAATTGAAGCTGATTCATCCAATCATGGCGCGCATGGCGCAAAACCTCGATTGTATCCCACTCTTTATTCATACACATACTCCCTACTCATAAGACTTGCTTGGTGTAAGTATAACAAAAAAGCCATTCTGCGTAAGCTAATTATGTATTTATATTAGTTGGATTGCTTATCATATTTAATCTTTGGCTTTATTCAGCCGTAAAAAACAAGAAAACCCTAACCGCAGTGGTTAGGGCTTCTCTTTAGCTTACGCTTCTTGAGCTGCTGGATAAACACTTACTTGCTTGCGGTCACGGCCAAGACGTTCGAATTTAACGACGCCGTCAACCTTAGCGAATAGAGTGTCATCTCCACCTTTACCCACGTTTACACCTGGGTAGATTTTAGTTCCGCGCTGACGGTAAAGGATAGAACCACCAGTTACGAATTGACCATCTGCACGCTTAGCGCCTAGACGCTTAGAGATTGAGTCACGTCCGTTCTTAGTTGAACCTACACCCTTCTTAGAAGCGAAGAATTGAAGATCTAATCTTAACATTTTGTTCCACCTCCTACTTTTTGAAGGTTAATTTTATGTGCTTTCCGTACTCTTTTTCCATCGATTGCAATGTAATGACCATGCTTTCAAGGAGCAATTGGATTTTCTCCTGTGTTTCCTCCGGCAAGTTGTCGGGGATTTCACAGCGGAGAAAACCATCAGCACCCTGTTCAATGTCAGGTGTGACTCCTGTCAATCCAATGATGGAATTGACAGTTCCGATCGAGATGGTCGAAACACCTGCACAGACAATATCGCTGCCATGGGCAGCAAACCCAGCGTGGCCGCTGATTGTAAACGACTGGATGCGTCCGGATTTTGTACGATTAATCGTTGCACGAATCATGCTAATCCGCCTTTAATTAAGCGTTGATCTTTTCGATCACGACTTTAGTGTAAGGCTGACGATGACCTTGCTTCTTACGATTGTTCTTTTTCGCTTTGTACTTGAAAACGATGATTTTCTTTTGACGGCCATTCTTTTCTACTTTAGCAGTTACAGTTGCGCCTTCAACTACAGGGCTTCCAACTTTAACGTTCTCGCCACCAACAAAAAGAACCTTGTCAAAAGTTACAGTTTCGCCTTCAGCAGCGTTCAGCTTTTCAATGTAGATTGCTTGTCCTTCTTCTACCTTTACTTGCTTGCCGCCAGTTTCGATAATTGCGTACATTCCAGTGCACCTCCTCATTAGACTCAGACTCGCCGACCGCAGGCGTTTGCGTATTTGCAAAGCTTAAATACCTGAAGTGTGCGGTTGTAGCACGGGTGCTACAAACAATAACATTAAAATACTATCATATGCCGAGCAATAGTGTCAACACATAATCCATCTTCTTTTAATTAGGCTCTTTTCTCAAACTTTGTTGCTAGTGGCTACAAAATAGAATTGAATTACCTAAGATTGATCACACAATTCACGACTATTATGAGAAAAGAGCTTGCAAACTTAGTACCGACCTACGAAATGGTTATTATCACGTTAAAATCGGCTTTAGGATTTTAACAACAATTTTTACGTAAACAGCCTTTAATGATCAGCTTCGGTTCAATCCCCTTCTGTCGAAGCACCAGCGTGAAGGATTTCATAAAAAGGCTTCGCCGCGTCTGACACAGAGAATTCTATCTTAAAACCAAGCGCTTGTTCAAGCCTCAATTTATGGATATCAGCTTCTCCGGAAAAATGGCGGATCACTTCATCGGTAGCGGAAATCAGGATTTCTTCGTAATCAGAGTGTTTATATTCCCACAGCTCACGCTCAAGTCTGTAAGCCACTGTTTCCGAGCTGAGCACCTGCCCCGAGCCTCCGCATGTCCCGCATTTTTCAGTCAGAGTCTCGGCCATCGACTGCTTCGTTTTCTTCCTTGTCAGCTGGAGGATCCCCAGCTCTGTAAAACCGATGATCCGTGTTCGGCGCCCGTCCTGAAGCAGTTCTTTTTGAACGAGCTTCAGCACCTTGTCCCGCTCACTCTGACTCTTCATATCAATAAAATCGATTAGAATGATCCCCGCGAGATCCCTAAGCCTTATTTGCCTTGCCGCTTCGGCTGCTGCATTCATATTCGTTTTCAGGACAGTATCTCGCAAATCCGTTTTCCCTGAAAACTTCCCCGTGTTCACATCGATCATCGTCAGTGCCTCACCCTGGTCGATGACCATGTAGGCTCCTTTATCCAGCCAGACAACTCGTTTCAGCAGACGCTCGATCTCCGGCTCGATTTTATAAAAAGAAAAGACAGGATCTTTTCCAGTGTAAAACTCAAGTTCAACAGCCTCCGGGACTTGGTGCTGAATTTTTTTCTTGAAATCAAGGCTGTCCACGATAACTGTTCCATCTTTAACGGATGTCAGTGCAGACAGTGCCTGTTCAAAAAAATAATCACGGCTGAAAACGAGGCCTGGCTTTTTCATTGCCGAAGCGTTTTTCAACATTTCCGCATATTGACTGCGCTGCTGGTCAAGTTCCTTGACGATGATTTCCTCTGGCTGATTCAGGCTTTCAGTCCGAAAAATGATTCCTTCTTCGGCTGTTTTCACCTGTCCGGCAAACTCTTTCCATCTCGCTCTCGTTTCCATGGACTCGGCCTTTTTGGACACTGCTATGTACTTGCCCTTCGGCATATAGACAATATGTTCTCCAGGAAGCTCGATGACCCCTGTCAATCTCGCCCCTTTGGTTCCCGCCGCATCCTTCTCAACCTGCACCAGCAGCTTTTCACCCTGGTGTACATAAGCTCCGATCGGGCGGTTTGCCTTGTTCTCATCCTCTGACAATACATAGGAAGCCAGCTTGTCTTTTTGCAAAAAACCGCTTGGACCTTCGCCGAAATTGACAAAGGCCGCGTTCATCCCCGGTATCACTTTTTCAACGATGCCCAGAAAAATATTGCCGACAAGCGATTGCTGGCCAGGCTGTTCAATATATATTTTTTCGACTTCGCCATCCTTGACCATAGCAAAGCGTTTTTCTCTAGAATTTGCATTAACGATTAACTTGTTCATTGTTTCTCCTTACCCACTAGAAAAGCGCAAGCGCCTTGATCAGCCCCGACAAGCACTGGAGGGCCGCCCAATGAAGTCGCTCTTTGACTTCATTGGGCGGACCGAAGCGACTCTAGGGGCTAGGCGCTGGAGCTAGACACTATTCTTAGTGCAAAAAGATTAATAATTATTAAAGTAATAAAAAAATACAGCGCAAATGCTGTCTGCGCTGCATTCATTATCCTATTTTAGTAGGTGTAAAGCAAATCTCCTATTTTGGCTGTCAGTAATTTTTCACTGAAAAAAGCATGAAGCAATTCATTTTCGTCGAGCACCATTTCCTTGCCATTTTTCCGCTTGACGATGATTGGATGCTTGCAGCCGCGCTGGAACCGTTCAAGCACATGGCCGACCATTTCATTCTCGCTGGTGTTGATTGGTTTCAGCTCGCGCAAATCGATCTGCTTACCATAATGTCTCTCCATCAAAAAGCGCATGAACGTAAATCGCCGCTGCTTCCATTCAAAATAGAGCGAGAACGTCAGGAACCCTATGATGACCCAGACATTCAATGTCAGCGGTGCGATGAATAGCAAGGCCGCTGAGAAGATCAACAGCACCGCAATTGAACCGTATAAGGTGCGCAGATGGGCTTCCTGAAAAGAGGTGTTCATCGACAGCAGGAGGAACAACAGCTTTCCGCCATCCAATGGCCAAATCGGTATAAGGTTGAACACGAGGATCATCAAATTATATTCCATGAACAACGAATGCCATTTTTCAGGGAACATCCCTGCGAGGAAGAGCAAGTAGGCAAGCGCCATCATCCAGACATGCTGTAATGGTCCTGCAAGCACGACAACAAGCTCTTCTTTTAGCGGCCTGTTCCCATGCTCATCCATCTCTGCTACACCGCCGAATGGCAGCAACGCAATTTTCTTGATTCTCCACGAAAAAAAAGAGGCTGCAGCACCATGTCCCATTTCATGAACAAAAATAATCAGCAGCACCATCATCAGCTCTATAAAATGCGCGGTCGCAACAGCAAGGGCGATGACCACCCAAAGTAAAGGGTGGATCTGTATTTTCCGCAATAATTCAAAGGTTTTATTCAAACTTGATCACCTGGACGGGATCGACGAAGTCATCCCCTTTTTTAATCGCGAAATAAAATGAGCCTTTTGTTCCGTCCTCGCTGTCCATCGCTGTACCGACCTTCGCACCTTTGGAAATGTACTCATAAAGATTCACGTCAATTTTGTCCAGGTTCCCGTACCATGTTTCACTTTTGTCCCCATGCTGGACAATCACCGTTTTGCCGAAGCCCTCTTTCATGCCGACAAAATGGACAAGTCCTTCATTCATCGCCTCAACACCAGCACCCTTGCCGGTTTCAATCATGATCCTCTGGCCGTTGTCGCCAAAATCCTCAAGAATCTTCCCAGAGGCAGGAAGCGCATATTGGCTGTCGGAACCAACCTCAGTTTCGCTGTCTCCACCTGTATTTTTCGCCGGAAGGAGTGCCAACGGCTTGCCAAACTGGTTCTCATACCAATCCGAAACCGCAGCAAATTGGAACTCCTGCTCCATCGTATGCTTCACATATTGCTGGATCGACACCGCTTTTTCCGAAGGGCTTCGGTAAATGATCGCCACAATCAACACCAGGCATGCAGAAGCAAGCACCTTGAACAAAAAAACTTCTTTCTTGAATAACGGATGGCCCCCTTCTCCCGGCCCCATATCATAGGATGGGAGCCTGTCAAAACCATGCCGCTCCTCCTCCGTCGAGAAAAAACGGTTGTGGTTCATTTTCTCCATTCTTTCCCGCTCCCGCTTTCGCTTCATCATCCTTCTCCGTATATCATCAGCTCTCGAGTTCATCCAATCCCCACCAATCCCCTTGTACTCACTGTTAGTACAAGTCTATGACCTGTCCCACAAGAGTATGACAATTTCGGAGGAGGGGATTCAATAACTAATATCAACTTCATAGTTATCCTGCTGGGAGCCCTTTTGGTCATGAATAATGCCTGACTCAGACGCTTTTCACAATAAAAACCATTATGGTTGCAACCATAATCCATTTACTTGTCCTTTTTTTGGGGCGAAGAACTGCTTGAGCTGCGACCGTATTCCAGNNNCCTGCTCTTTTTCGGGNNGAGAACTGCTTGAGCTGNGACCGTACTCCAGTATCCTGCTCTTTTTCGGGCGGAGAACTGATTTTAGTTTTGGATTACCTCTAAAAACAAAAAGCACCTGCTTCCCTAAAAAAAACGGGAAGCAGGTGCTATATGCTTAGCGTACACCAAAGAATTTCTTGATCTTCGAAAATACGCCTTTGCTTTCAGTATCAAGCTGCTGCAATGGAACGGATTCGCCAAGGATTCTGCGGGCGATGTTCCTGTATGCGATGGAAGCTTTGCTGGTTGGATTCAACGCGATTGGCTCACCGTGATTGGATGCTCTGATGACTTCATCATCATCCGCTACGATCCCGATTAGATCGATGGATAGATGAGTGGTGATTTCATCCACATCAAGCATGTCGCCATTTTTCATCATATGGCTGCGGATCCTGTTGATGACCAGCTTCGGTGATTCAACATTCTCTTCTTTTTCTAGCAGGCCGATGATTCTGTCAGCATCCCTTACAGCAGAAACTTCAGGTGTAGTGACAACAATCGCCTTATCTGCACCGGCAACAGCATTCTTGTAGCCTTGCTCGATTCCAGCCGGGCAGTCGATGACGATATAGTCATAGTCCTGCTTCAATTCATTGACCAATTTCCTCATTTGCTCAGGCTGGACAGCTGTTTTGTCACTTGTCTGGGCTGCTGGAAGCAAATAAAGGTGGTCATCGAAGCGCTTGTCTTTTACTAGTGCCTGATGGATTTTGCATCTGCCCTCAATGACATCGACAAGATCGTAAATGATGCGGTTTTCAAGTCCCATGACAACGTCCAGGTTGCGCAGGCCGATATCTGTATCAATCAGACAGACTCTTTTGCCTTGAAGGGCCAAAGCTGTACCTATATTGGCAGAAGTTGTCGTTTTACCGACCCCTCCTTTTCCGGATGTAACTACAATCGCTTCTCCCACTTTAAAGGCCTCCTTCGAATCTAGTTAAATTAGGTCTTTTTTTCATTAAAACTTGCAATCTATCAACTACGATTTGTTTACTTTCTGATATGTACGCACATTCCATTGCACGATTCTCATCCTCGGGCACCTCGTCCGGGGCACGGTTTATGCAGTCATTGATCCTCAGCTGCGAAGGCTTCATCACAGAAGCAGCAATTACCGCATCATTATTGCCGTCCGAACCGGCATGCGCGATTCCCTTTAATGCACCCATGACAAATATATTGCCTGTTGCTTTGACTGTGCCGCCAGGATTCACATCACCAATGAGCAGCAAGTCTCCGGTTATCTCAAGGACCTGACCTGAGCGGATCACTTTCGCAACAGGAACGATTTCCGTTTCCTGGCGAAGTTTCTCGGCTTCTTCCCTGGAAATGACATTTGTCTCAAGGTCCTCGACGATCAAATTCCTTTTTTGGCGGATCAAGTCTTTCAGCTCTTCCTCCTGGTCATTCGTAAGATACCGATTCCCTATCTTCACCCTCACAGAAAGAAGCTGCTGCTCTTCCTGGACACGCGTGGAATTCGACAACTTCCGATCCAGCTCTTTTTTCAGGTCGTCATAAGAACAAGTATCATCCAAATGGAGCGTAAGACCGTCTTTTGTCCCTTTAATTGTCACATTTTGTGTTTTCTTCATACCCGATGTTCACCTCAAACGAAAAGCGCAAGCGCCTTGGTCAGCCACGACAAGTATTGAAAGGCCGATCAGTGAAGTCGTTCTTTGACTTCATTGTTCGGACTAAAAACGTCTCGAGGGGCTAGGCGCTGGAGCTAGACACTAATCTAAGTGTAAAAGTAAAACTTTCAAATTCGATAAGAAAAGCGCAAGACTATTGTCTGCTATAAAAAAATAATTTCTTATATTACTTGAAAAGGAATTCGACATTCATCCGCAAAATTCCTTTATTTGAATATCGATGGTCGCTAATTTCCCACATAATACTGCTGTTTCAGTATTATGTGGGAAATCCCACAATAGGTCTTAATCGTTCCTCAGTCTGTCTGCAGTGTTCTCGAATTGCTTTTTGAATGGATAGGCAGCCAAAATGATGAAAGCCAGGTTCAAAATCAACGTCGGGACTAGTCTTATTTTAACATAGGTCGAAAAGTCCAGGTCAGTAATTTTTATTAACAGCATCATCTCATAAACGCCCATTTCCAGTAGCGCAATGCCGAGAAGAGACAGGATGGATACAATCAATATATTGGTTTGGAGAATTCTGATCATATATGTGAACAAATATGCGATGACCGGAAACATGAATAGATATATACCGATGATTTCGGTGTATACGAGATCAAAAAGCAGACCAAAAATGATTCCATACAGAATTCCATGCTTAGGACTGAGATAGGCTGTCAGGAACAGGATCCCGGCCATCAGGAAATGCGGCACAAGGATTCGGTCACTGTTAAATAACTCAGCTGGCAGCAGTTCGACAAACAAACTTTCCAGGATGAATAAAAATGCGAAAAGCGCGGGGAGCAGGAAACGGGTCAATTGCCTTCCTCCTCACCATCGCTATCTTCCAAGCTTTCTTCAAGGTCCACTGAGAGCATGGATTTCTTCACAACCATGACATGTTCCAAATCATAAAGGTTCGCTTCCGGTTTGATATAAGCCGTCTGGTTCAATCCAAATTGATCTGGAACAACATCGACGACCTTGCCAATCGGCAGGTCCTTCGGAAAAATGCCGCCCATTCCGGTCGTTACGACGTTTTGCCCCTTTTCGATCTTGGCATTATACGGAAGCCCTTTCAGTAACAGAAGTTCTTTTTTCTTGTCATATCCTTCGATTGTGCCGTAAAGCGGTTTATCTGCCTGAAGGATGGCGGATATCCTGTTGGTCGGATCGATTGAGCTGATCAATTGGACTGTGGCTGAAAATGGCGTTGTGCTCTTTACCTTGCCAATCAGCCCTTTCGCCGTGATGACAGCCATGTTTTTTTCCACGCCGTTGGACGCGCCTTTATTGATGATAATCAGTTCATTCCAGCGTTCAGGGCTTCTCGCGATCCTGACGGCCTGGATTGGTTCATAATCTGCAAGCGATTCTTTTTTATCTAAAATTTCCTGAAGTTCCTCGTTTTCTTTTTCAAGAGAGTACACCTTTGCTTCAAGTCGGGCCATATCATCAACGCGTTTCTTCAACTCTTTGTTTTCCTGATATGTATTTTGCAAGTCTTGAAGGCTTTCAATAATGCCTGCAACATAATTAGCCGGCCTGGAAACAACGGATTGTACCCAGCTGGTCGAATCTTTGACAAACTGTTCCGGCCATGTCAATTCTTCTCTTTCCCTCAAAGAAAAACCAATCAATGCCACGAGGACTATAATGCTCACAAGCAGCATTATCAGGCGTTTATTAAAAAAGAACTGTGGCATGATTCACACCTCTAATCTAAAAATATGGATGACAGAAGATGAGGGAAGTGGATGATTTCCGCTTCCCTTCTTCACATTATCTTGATTCTTTTGCTTTGCTTTTGAATAAATCAATATGGTC
The DNA here is from genome assembly GCF_965138835.1 of Mesobacillus thioparans. Taxonomy (NCBI): domain Bacteria; kingdom Bacillati; phylum Bacillota; class Bacilli; order Caryophanales; family Bacillaceae; genus Mesobacillus; species Mesobacillus thioparans. The sequence continues at coordinate 162,868 of NZ_CBCSFH010000007.1, forward strand.
CAATGCCTTGCCTGTTCCGGCTGCAACACAGTCCAGCGGATCCTCGGCAATCAATACCGGCATCTTTGTTTCTTCACTGATGACTTTGTCAAGATTACGAAGCAATGCGCCTCCGCCTGTCAGGACAATTCCACGGTCCATGATATCGGAAGCAAGCTCCGGCGGCGTCTTTTCAAGCGTAAGCTTAACTGCATCGACAATTGCGTAAACTGTATCATGCAGGGCTTTGGCGATTTCTTCTGCTGTGATTTCAATCGTTTTTGGCAACCCAGTCAACAAATCGCGGCCGCGGATTTCCATGTTTTCGATTCCATCTGCGTCACCAGCTGAACCAACTTCCATCTTGATCGTTTCTGCCGTTCTCTCACCAATCATCAGGTTGTACGTTTTACGGATATAATTGATGATTGCATCGTCCATTTCATCACCGGCAATGCGGACGGATTGTGATGTGACAATTCCGCCAAGGGAGATGATTGCGACTTCCGTTGTTCCGCCCCCGATATCGACGACCATGCTTCCTGTCGGTTCCCAAACTGGAAGGTTGGCACCGATTGCCGCTGCAAACGGCTCTTCGATCGTGAATGCATCCCTTGCACCAGCCTGGCGAGTCGCGTCGATTACCGCACGCTCTTCAACCGCTGTGATTCCAGATGGAACACAGACCATGACATAAGGCTTACCTGCAAACCAGCCTTTATTCTTCGTAGCCTGTTTGATGTAATACTTCATCATCGTCGCTGTTGTTTCATAGTCAGCGATGACGCCGTCCTTCATCGGCCTTAGCGCCACGACGTTACCAGGCGTACGCCCGATCATGTTCTTCGCGTCATTCCCGACTGCGACAATATTTTTTGTATCCGTCTGAAGGGCCACAACGGATGGCTCCCTTAAGACAATTCCTTTTCCTTTTACATAAACAAGTGTATTCGCAGTACCGAGGTCGATTCCCAGGTCTCTTGTTCCAATCCCAAACATATTTGTATCTCCCTTTCTTAACAAAAAATGCAATAAAAGAACAGGCAATCTATTACAAAAATTAGTTGAATGTTCATAGGCAGATTTTCCGGCCAAATTTTAAGCTTGTCCGCAAAAATCATAAATTATATTATATCGTAACGTGAATCAAAATCCTAGTATCATACATACCCTTTTTCCTTCAAACTAACATATTTATTTTCCCCAATGATCAAATGGTCCAGCAATTCAATTCCGACAATTTTTCCCGACTCGCTTAGACGCTTTGTGACTTCAATATCCTCCCTGCTCGGGGTCGGATCGCCGGATGGATGGTTGTGGACACAAATGACAGAAGCCGCCGACCTGCGGACTGCTTCCTTGAACACTTCTCTCGGATGGACAATCGAAGCGTTAAGGCTGCCAATGAAAATTGTCTGTCTGTGGATCACCTGGTTTTTCGTATTCAAATACAGGCAGACAAAATGCTCCTGGGTCAAAAAGCGCATATCATTCATGAGATATTTTGCACCGTCTTCCGGTGAGCGGATGACATAGCGTTCATCAAGGGTATGATTGGCGATACGCCTGCCAATTTCTACGGCTGCGAGAACATGGATCGCCTTTGCCTGGCCAATCCCTTTGATCTGGGTCAGCTCTTCAAGGATCGCATCCTTAAGCAGACGCAGCCCTTCAAACTGGGAAAGCATCCGGTTCGCAAGCTGAAGGACCGATTCTTCCCGCGATCCCGTACCTAACAGCAGGGCTAGTAATTCATGGTTGGAAAGGCTCTGGGGGCCATTCTGGATGAATCGCTCCCTCGGCCGCTCATTTTGCGGATAATCTCTGATCATTAATGAATGTGTAGACAATACATTTTCCTCCCAGTCATGATTATGACGAGGGAAGTGTAGAAGAAGTTTCTGTGGTTTTCTTTTAATAAGGAAGGTTGTAACCGATATTCCGCAACTCCCTGATCAATCTTGATACAGGCAGTCCAACAACTGTGTAATAATCCCCACTGATTTCCCTGACAAGCATGCTGCCGAATCCCTGAATTCCATAGCCGCCCGCCTTATCGAATGGTTCACCGCTCTTAATATAGGTGTCGATTTCTTCATCTGACAGTTCCCAGAACGTCACATCTGTTTTTTCATAAAAACGCGTTTCCTTCTCAGGGGAGATGATCGATACTCCGGTATAGACTGAATGGGTATTACCAGACAGCTTTTTGAGCATCTCGGTAGCTTCTTGTCCGCTTTCAGGCTTCCCAAGAATCATTCCGTCATGGACGACGACAGTATCTGAGCCAATCACGAAACAATCCGAAAAATGTTGAGCCACTGTTCCCGACTTTCTTGAAGCAAGCTCCATAACTGCTTCAGACGGACTCAGCGTATCACTGAAACTTTCATCTGCATCACTGCTCGAGATTTCGAATTTCAAGCGGAGGTTTTCAAGAAGTTCTTTTCGCCGTGGAGAAGAAGAGGCTAAAATGAGGCGTTGCATAAAATCACCTTTCTTTTCTTATTGCATCAAGGGAGACACAAGCTAATACTATCAGAGTTCACCATTTGCGACAATCATTAGCCAAGGTTTTGGCAAAAAAAATCAGAGCCTGCCGCAATATGGCGAAGGCTCTGTTAATTTGTACAATTTCCCGGAAAATATTCTGGTATATTACTTTCCTATTGCCTGGTAGGCAGACAGGAATGAGAGAAGGCTTTTCTCCATTTCATCAAGCAGATTGGCGTCCTTCGATTTCTGGTAACTGGCAAAAGAAGCACTTGCCTTTTCAAGACTAGCCTTTGCTTTAAGGATATTTGGATCCTTTACATCCTTGTCGGTTATTTTTCCGAGGAGTGCGTTAAAATCTTCTGTTTTTTTCACTTCCTCTGCTGAAGTTTGTGATCCCCTCATCAGGATTGAATATATTTCCGGAGCCTGTTTGAGGAACTTTGCTTCATTTTCATTCAACCCTGCAGCTTTTCCTCCCGGGATTTCGAATGGCTTTGCAAAAACCTCCACACCTTTGGCCTTGAGAGCCTCAGCCTGCTGTTTCGCAGCTTCGATGCTTCCGGCTGCTCCTAAATAAACTGCGAATTGGCCATTTACAGGGAACAGCTCAGCTGTGACCCCCTTATCCGCAAGCAGTTTCACTCGCTCCTTCGCACTATCCTCGGTCGTAAAAATTCCGTTCTGGACGATGAATACTGGAATGGATTTCAGCTCCAGATCCTCCCCGCCGCTAGCCGGTTTGTCGGCTGGCGTGCCTGTTTTTGGAGTACTCACTGCAGGGGATGCAACCGTTTCCTGTTCCGATGCAACAAACTTAAGGAACGTAACCCCAAATGCCGTTCCCAGCAACACCGCCAAAAAGACCGTCACAAAAATAGTCGTGTAAAAACGGTTGCTCCGCTTTGTTTTTGTGTTCCAAACCGATATGCCCAGGCCCTTCTTTGTCTTTTTCGATTGCTGTGGCGCGATTTTATATTCTTTGACACTCTCCTGTTCGATGGGATCAGGCAAAATCCAGTCAAAATCATCCTCGGCCTTTTCCTGGGCAGCCGCAGTTTCATTTCTCGCTGATTCATTATCCATTGGATACACCTTACCCCGTTCATCTCGAGAATCATTGATCGCAAACTTGCCGCTATTTTCATTTTCGAATTTACTATTTTCTATTCTATCTTCTTTCCGCTTCTTTTTTTCGACGTTCTGATGATCCTGTTGCTCTTCCTTAACCGGACGGTCCTTGCCATTAATCTTGATTGTGATCGTTTTGCCATGCTTGTCCAAAGCTTGTACCTCCCCCTGCCCGTTCCTGTTTTGCTTCATCCTATCACACAGGCAAAAAAAAATAACAAGACTTTTGTCGTCTTGTTATAGAATGCTTTCGTCAATTTTTTTACTAGATTAATTACGGTCATCCTCTGTTTCATCCGTTGCTTGTTCCTGCTCAGTCAGATTGTCCTCAGAATAATCGCCCGAAGTCGGGAACGGATTGCGCTTGTTGGCTGGGGGTGGAGTTTCGATCCCTGGATTATCACCCATCAAGTCATCAAAACCTGAAAGATAAAATGCATTAAAAGTCAGGTTCATTCGGATTTTGCCCTCTTCATCTGAAAGTGAACGGATTTCTTCCGGTCCACTAAATGATATGGATTCCACCATGACTATCCGCTGTAATTTTTCCAGGGTTGCAATAAATTTCTCAAGGTCAAAATAACTGTCCGATTCCACAGTAATAGTTACAGTTGTTTTCGCTATTCCGTCTGGCATTTGAATAGGTTGGATATTATTATCAGTCAATGATCCTGTTTGCTGCCCTGCAACTTCATCATCCAGTGTTTCCTGTCCGTCATTAACCTGCTGACTTACTTCTGTTAATTGACCTTCATGATCAAATTCCATCTCAGTTATGTAGCTGTTTGATATGACTTCCGCCTTTTCAAGGTCAAGGACGAGTTGCTCTGTCAAGGGATCAGCTGGAAGAGTTTTTTGCAGCTCCACTGTACTGTTAAAATCATTCGAGCTCCCGGCAGATAATCGTGTTTCTAGTGTTTCGCCCAATTTTTGTTCCGTTTTAAGCTGATTTTGTTTCAAATACAGACTATCTTTTAATGGAGAAAGATACAGGTAATAAGCGCTAAAATATAGAAGAATCGATAAAACCGCCAATGAAATTAAGAGGATGGCATTCTTCTTATTTAACTGGAGGTTCATGTTTCATCTCCTCCTTTTGTATCTATCTCCTTATTCTCCTTGAAAAAGTCTGGTTTGAATTCAATCTCGTATTCAGCACTGTAACGGGGCAAGGTTTTCACTTCATCCTGGTTGTCTGTATTGTTAGATATCTCAGTATCAGAACCATCATCAACTGTCTTGGCGATAATGTTCTTCAGCGTAACTTCATTCACCCACTCAGAAGCTTTTAAAGAACTTAAATAAAATGCGGCATCTCTTGATGCATCAAACTGGATCTTAATCACAGCAGACTCATTATTACTATACTCAAAGTCTTTGATAAATCCACGTTCCGGCAAACAGCTGATGATCTTTTGCAAAATCAAAACCGTGTCTAACGGGTATTGTTCTGCCCAATTCACCGCATTTTGCAGTTTTACAGCCGAGCTGCCACCTTCCCCTGCCGATAGCTTTGCCTGCAAAATATCATTCAGCTTTTGAGTACTCTCTATTTGTTTGTCCATAGAAGCCATCTTATTTGCATAGTTAGTTCCTTGAAAATAGATGATCATGGCAGGTACCGACAGTAAAAGAATCCCAACAAAGGCCATGATGAGCAAGGAAGATTTCTTATGTTCTTTTTTAGGCAGCAAGTTAATCTCTACAAGCATCATCACACCTCTTTTAATCCGAGACCCAGGGCCAGATTGTAGCATTTTGGCAGTGTCTCCAGCTCACTATCACTGTCAGTCAAGCTGACCTTAAGAGTATCAACTCGGATCTCAAACCGTTCTTTCATATCAGCAAGAATGCGGTCAATCATTGGATGGTCCCCGTTAACCAAAATCCTGGTCACTTCCTTCTTACCGTAGGTAAAAGAATAGCGGTAAAAATCCATCAGTTTTGTAACGTCACGATAAATTTCCTCGAGTTGATAACTCAACTCTGCTACATCCCCAATATAGACCATTTCCTGTCCATCTTGCAGCGGTTTCATCTTCCAGTTTTCTATAAGGTCCCCAGGCAGATGGCGCATGAAAACCGGGATATGTTCTTCAAATACGCACATACTGACGACATCCAAATCAAACTGGACTGATAATAAGACATCATTTGGCTGCTGCATATCCGATTGGTGAAATAAACGGTATATGGCAAGCGGAGAGATATCTGCCGCAATAGGTCTAAGTTTCAGATTCTTAAATAATTCTGCGTACTCATTCACAAATTGTTCAGGAGCAGCAAAAATCAAAATTTCCCGCTGCTGTCCTTGAATACCGAGAGTGATGATATCGAACACTGGATCCTCAAAAGGCAAATGAATCGAAGTACCTAATTCCAGATACAAATACCCCTGGATTTCATCATCCTTCACATCTGCAGGAATTGATACCTTTCTGATTGTCACGAGTGAATCAGGTACAATGAAACGGACTTCCCTTTTAGCAATCTTCCAGTCCTCAATGCATTCGTCCAGGATATTCAGCAATGTATCATAATCTTGTATTTTTCCATCCAAAATAAGTCCAGCTGGCAAAAATCTTTGCCCATACTTTAATGGAATGGCTGGTTTCTTTTGTTTGAGTTCAACATATCGGATTGAATAATCATTGAGAACAAGATTGACAACCTTGGATCTGACGAAAGAAAAGGGAAAAGCCATTTTGAAAACTCCTTATCAAAACACAGTTAGTAATAGATTTAAGTACCAGTCAATCATTTTCTCTCCAAAAAAGTAAGCCACCAGTGTACCAATGGCAATAAAGGGTCCGAATGGTATCGGTTGTTTCCTTTTGACAAGACCCGTCATCAGTCCGATGATGCCAAAAAAAGCCCCAAAAAAAGTGGAGAAAAAGAAGGATAGAAACATAGTCTTAATGCCGACAGCAAAGCCAATCAGCGCGAAAAGCTTGATGTCACCGCCGCCCATGCCTCCTTTACTGGCAAAAGCAATCAACAGAAGAAGGAAAAATCCCGCTGCTGCACCAATAATAGAATCCCACCAGGGCGTAAGAGGTTGATAGATTCTCACACCAACAAAAAGTACTGTAAAGCCGAGCAGTACTTTGTCAGGAATAATCATATAAGCAAGATCTGAAACAGTAATAATAATAAATAACGAAATAAGCAAAATGGCAATAACAAGTTCAAATTCCCAGCCTATTAAATAGAATGCACTAGCAAAAAGCACACCCGTCAAAAGCTCAAATAAGGGATAAACAGGAGAAATGCCGACCTTGCACCGGCGGCATTTCCCCATTTGAAAAACATATGACAGAACAGGTATTAACTCTAACGCCGTGAGCTGGTGTCCACAATTGGGACAAGACGAGCGCGGCGCAACAATTGATTTTCCTTCCGGGACCCTCAGGGCTACTACGTTGTAGAAGGAGCCTAGGATGAGGCCGTAAAAAAACATAAGAAAAGTCAACATATATTTTATTCTTTTGGAGCTGGGATAGTTCTGCTTCCACTACGAGAATCTTTATTGATGTCATCTTTTGAGGCATCTTTAAAGGTAAGAATTACTGAACCATCTTTACTTGTACCACTGAATAACAGCTCATTACCTACATATTTAACTGTATAATTTTCGAAATTATCTGTACTATCCAGATACTTAGGTTCAAGTTTAGCCTGATCTATTCCCGTTTCAGTAATAGGAGTCTCTATAGAATATAACCTTGCTCCATCTAGAATTTGCAATGCCTCTGCTTTTATTGCATCCGCTTTAGATTTTTCGATGACATTCCCTATACTAGGCACCGCGATAGCAGCAATAATCCCCAAAATAACAATAACAGCAAGAAGCTCTACCAGCGTCAAACCTCTCTGATCCTTCATTTTTTTCTTAAAAGCTTTTAACATGTTTACCTCTCCTCTTTAGTAGTATTTTCCTATGACAAATGAATTACGTATCTATCAATATTATAAGGGATAGATTGGTATTTTCATATAAGTAAGTGTGTGGTTTTTGTCTGTTTTTGTTACTTTTTAATTCACATGATTAAAGATGTCGAACATTGGGATCATGATGGATGTGACGATCGTTCCGACTAGTCCTGCAAGTATGACAATCATGATTGGTTCGATCAATGATTTGAGCTGATCTGTGCTTGTTTCTACTTCTTTTTCATAAAAGTCAGCAACTTTTCCTAGCATGCCGTCAAGCGAACCTGTTTCTTCACCGATTGAAATCATCTGAGTGACAAGAGGGGGAAAAGCCCAGTGTTGTTTCATTGGTCCTGTCATAGACTGGCCGACTTCCAAAGAGTCACGCGATTGGCGAACCACCCTCGATATGACCTCATTCTCTACTACATTTTCAACGATTGAGAGTGCTTGGAGGATGGGAACTGAACTTGTAAACAACGAGCTCAATGTTCTTGTCATCCGGGCAATCACCGCTTTTTGCATCAACTTTCCGAAAATCGGCATCCTTAACATGGCGTAATCCAGATAATATTTTGATTTCTTATTTTTCCTTGCACTAACAATTGAGGTAGTAAGGATTATGAAAAACAGAAGAATGAGCCACCAAAATCCTTGCATGAATTCGCTTGCGCCGAGCACGAATTTTGTGATTCCCGGTAGCTCTCCGCCGAAGTCCTCGAACATCCCGACAAAGGTTGGAACGACTGAAACTAGCAGGAAGATGACTACTCCTATTGCAATCAAACCGATCACGGCTGGATAAGTCATCGCCGCGACTACTTTTTGACGGGTGGTATGCTGCTTTTCATAATGGTCGGCTAGGCGTTCCAGTGTTTCATCCATGTTTCCGCCTGCTTCTCCAGCTTTAATCATGTTGATATACATAGAGGAAAAGATTTTGTCATGCTTAGCAGAAGCCTGGGATAGCTGTGTACCCTCTCTGAGTTCCGCTTCAATATCGAGCAGAGCTTTTCTCAACGCCTTGCTGTCTGTTTGACTTGCCAAGATATTCGTTGACTCGACCACCGATACGCCCGCTTTCAGCAGGGTGGCAAACTGACGCAGGTAAATGACCAGATGCTGAAGTTTCACAGGATTCCCTATAGAGATTTCCTTGGTCAAAAACGTCTCTGGGACCTCGAATATTTCTGTCGTGCGGATCCCTTCTTCTCGCAATTTTGACAAAGCCTCTCGTTTGGAACTCGCCGTGATTGTACCTGATCTTTTCTTCGTGCGATCCCGTCCAGTGTATTTGAATCGTGCCATTTTTACACCAACTTCTCCTGTAAATATGGTTCAGCTGCCTCTTTTGAAATAATACCTTGCTGAACCAATTCTTTAAGGCTCATCTCAAGTGTATGCATGCCATATGACTTTGAAGTTTGCATGATACTGATAATCTGATGGATTTTTTCATTCCTGATCAGGTTAGCCACTGCTGAATTGTTTATAAGGATTTCAGTCGCTCCTCTACGGCTCTTTTTATCTACCGTAGGCAGAAGGCGTTGAGAAATGACCGAAACCAGTACTGAAGCGAGCTGAATGCGAATTTGCGATTGCTGGCCTGATGGAAAAACATCGATGATTCGGTTGATTGTTGCAGGTGCACTTGATGTATGCAGAGTCCCGAGCACGAGATGCCCCGTTTCAGCTGCTGTAATCGCAGTTTGGATAGTATCAAGATCCCTCATCTCCCCGACGAGGATGACATCCGGGTCCTGCCTGAGCGCTGCACGCAGTCCGTTTGCGAAATTATTCGTATCAAATCCGACCTCCCGTTGGTCGATAATACTATTACCATGTTTATGCAGATATTCAATAGGATCCTCAAGCGTGACGATATGCCTCCGCATTTGCTGGTTAATATACTGGATCATTGCAGCAAGTGTAGTAGATTTCCCGCTCCCCGTCGGCCCAGTGACAAGTACAAGTCCTTGAGGCTTTTCGGCAATTTTTTTCAGGATTGTTGGAAGTTCTAGTTCCTCAAGAGTAGGAATTCTCGTCGGCACGACACGGGCAGCAAGTGACACACAGCCCCGCTGGTGGTAAGCATTAACCCTGAATCTAGAGATACCAGGTATGCCATAGGAAAAATCCAGTTCGCCCTTCGACTTGAACTGATCCCATAACTTTTGAGGTATGATTGCTTTTGCCATACCTTCTGTATCTTCAGGCAAAGTTATTTCCGTTCCATACTTTTTTAAATCACCGTTTATCCTCATGACCGGTGGAATGCCGACCGTAATATGAATGTCGGAAGCTCTTAATTCAAAACCTGATCTAAGCAAATAATCGATTTTTTCTTTCATTCGTACTCCCCGTCTACTCTGTTATTGCCACTCTTAAAACCTCTTCGGTAGTTGTAAGACCCTGTTTGACCTTAAATAAGCCATCGTCTATCAAGAAGATTGTCTTGTTTCCGACCGCTATATCCCGAAGGATATTGACAGGCTCCTCATTCATGATTGCTTTTCGTAAATTCCCATCTATCTGCAATACCTCATGAATCGCAATCCTGCCCCGGTAGCCTGTCATATTGCAAGAGGAACAGCCTCTTCCTTTCCAAACCCGATCAATCTGTATGCCTCTTTTTGAGAATATATCAATTTCACGTTTGGTTGGCTCGTGGGCCTCCGCACAATCCCTGCAGACTCTCCTTACAAGTCTCTGGGCAACAATCCCGCTTAACGAAGAAGCCACCAGGAACGGTTCTACTCCCATATCAATCATTCTTGTGATGGAACTAAGGGCATCATTCGTATGAATTGTGCTCAGCACCAAATGGCCGGTCAAGGAAGCTCTGACCGCTACTTCGACAGTCTCCCTGTCACGAATTTCCCCAACCATGATGATGTCCGGATCCTGGCGGAGAATGGATCTCAACCCTGCGGCAAAGGTCATGCCAACATTCGTATTGACCTGTATTTGGTTGATACCCTCCAGTTGATATTCAACGGGATCTTCAACAGTTATGATATTTACTTCTTCACTGTTCAACTTATTGAGCGCCGCATACATTGTCGAAGACTTTCCAGAACCAGTAGGCCCAGTAATCAACACTATTCCATTCGGTCTGCTGATCATATCCTTAAAGCGCATCAGATTAAGCTTATTAAAACCAAGTTTTTCTAAATCATTTAAGGTGCTTCCCATATCAAGGATCCTCATGACAACCTTTTCTCCAAAAACAGTGGGTAGGGTAGAAACCCTCAAATCAACCGGATGGAAATCAACATTTACTTTAATCCGCCCATCCTGAGGAACACGATTTTCTGTAATATCAAGATTGGCCATGATTTTAATTCTCGCTATCAAAACATTTTGCATATGCTTTGGAAGAATTCTTTCTATCCTCAGAATTCCATCAATACGATAGCGGACGATCACTTTCGTCTCCTGTGGATCAATATGAATATCGCTCGCTTTGCTTGTTGAGGCATTTGACAGCAGCTGGTTCACAAGCCGGATGATTGGCGAGTCGGATTCATTTTGTATTTCTTCCTTGATGTTTTCAATTGGAGCATTCATTTCCAAAAGGTCTTCAAAGCCTTCATTGCTGTCATAGTACTTATTGATCGCCCGCAGGATATCATCCTTTGTGGCAATTGCCGTTTCAACATGGAACCCTGTTGAGAGCCTAAGGTCATCGACTGTAAAAAAGTCCATTGGGTCAGCCATGGCAACAAAAAGTTTGTCTCCCTCTTTTTTCAGCGGAATGACCAATTTCCGTTTTGCCATTTCTTTTGGTATAAGAGTAAACAATTTTGTATCAAAAGGATACCTGTACAAACTGATATGAGGAATGCCAAGCTGGAATTCCAGTACTTCAATCAACTGCTGCTCTGTGATCAGTCCTTGTTGTAACAATGCATCACCTAGCTTCTGTCCCTCGGCTTTATTCGCCAAAGCCTCCCGCAGCTGCTCGGAAGTGACCAATTCTGTTTCAACTAGCAAATCACCCAGCCTCTTACGAGTTTGTCTCATCCCTTCACTCCCTGTCCCAATGGTTATTTGGGTTCCTCATTTGGTTTACCCCAAAGGCCATCCTCATCTTTATTTTGATCATTATTCATATTTTGTTCCTGATCAGACTCAGACTGCTGCCCTCCGCTATTATTTTCTTGTGAAGAAGGCTTCTCTCCCGTTTGCTCAGGATTATCAGTCCCTGGTCCGACTACAGTTTCTTTAATAGGACTTCCACTAACCTGGTCGGTGCTAAGCTGAACTTCATGCGGGGCAATTGGCAGGACTTCTACCCTGTGGACGGGAGGATAAAAATCCTCGGAAATGAACTCACTTTTCAAGAGATTTCCCTTTTCGCCATAAATTTCTCTGTTCATCCGGATTAGAAGACCTGATTGCCCTTCTTTTTCAACTGACTTTTGCCCCTGCGTCAAGAGAGGAGAATATTGTTTTATGACTCTTGGTTTCACCTCCTGCTTACCTGATGCTGTGACCTTGTACTCATATATTTGTGGTGTTCCACTAACTGTTACATAAAGCTCCTGCCCTTTTACTAAGAAAGTGATCTTAATAGCAGATTCATTAGGATTATAAAACTTCAAATCCAAGTTTCTTGTAAAATCCAATTTTGCCTCATAACCAAGTTCGATATTTTCTGGCAGCACACTGCTTATATGCCGTTCCGATATTGCGATGTTAGTTGGCAGAATGGATTTATATAAAGCTGAAGCAATAAGATTCATGCCTTTAGCTGACCCCTCTGCTTGTTTTGTATCTTCTGCATAAGCAATAAGTGAAAACATAGATTCGGGTGACACTTCAATCTGGTTAAAGCCCTCAATAATACCTTTGACCTCTTGTTCTTCAGCATTTGATAATTTGATTGAAGCTGTTGAAATAATGACATGCTCTTCAGCGGGAAGAAACTCTTCAAGCTTCATCTCAATTAACGGATTCAGTTTTTGCACTGCAGCTTCTAATTTCATATTCAGTTCTTCAGCATCAAGTTTTGATTTTACGGAAGTTGGAAGTGCAAGATTATTAAACGCCCCCTCTTTCCATTTAACCTGTAATTCGTTCTCTGTTCCACTAATAGCAGAATCAACCGATTCCTCTATAAAAAAAGAAAAGCTGGAGCTTTCTATAGGATAGATTTGGCCTTTATAAACCAAATTAATCTTAGCCTCAGACATCCAGTTATTTATGTGTTCATGTAATTTCTTTGTTGCGTCATCTTTAGATTTATCCGAAACATCAGTGCCGCCAATAAATGTATTTTCAGAGAATACTTGATTGGCAGAGGTGCCAGTGCCTATTACTGATGAACCAAAGAAAGAAAAGCTAAATATAAAAATGGAAAAGACAGAAAGAATCAGCGGAAATTTTACTATTTGCCGGGTTCTCACTAGGTACATCCTCCTGGAGGTGATTTTTTTTGAGCATTACGAACCAGAATATATTCTTTCTGTTTCTGTTTCAGTTTCTGCAACTGACAAGTATTCATTCCCTGCAGTAAAGGGTTTAATATGATCATCTTCATCGTTCATCAGACCGACATCAAAACGATCAGGATTTTCCAAAAAAGAAATATCCTCCTCCGACATAGGTAATTGATCTTCAGTCAGATCATTCATTTTAATGGTGGACCGTATAGTGTTTGTCTCTTCTGTTGGCTCTGCAGCGGTCATTTCATACTGGAAGATTTCTTCAGTAAACTCTTGATTTTCAATATGTATTTCTTCAAAAAATAGCTTTGATTGTTCTGGATTATTCAACCGATTAGCCAGCAAATAGCCATTGCTTGTTGCAAGCAGGATCAATACTGCTACTACTTGCCATAAAAGTAATGATGTGGCTGCAACAAGTCCGATAATACCTATTAAAGAAGCTGTTAACGTAATAACTATTTTCTCTTTTTTAGTTAAACCAATTGGAAGAAAAAAAATAATAACTGCAGTTAACAGAGTTGATATAAGGATAAACAACAGTTTTTCCATTTCACTGCTCCCTTAGATGAAATTGTTTCACCATTTATATAAAAACTGACATTTTCATAACATCATATGACAAATTTCCCTATTTCCTATTGTATAATAGATTCACGAGATTTAGAAGATGGAGGTCAAGTGTATTGGGTAAAAAGTTGGATAACCAAGACGGCCTGACATTGCTTGAAGTTTTATTATCAATCGTCATACTGACAATTGTACTGACTTCTTTCGCAGGATTTTTCAGCCAATCAGCATTATTCGTCAAAAAAAATGAAGAAAAACTGTCCACATCACAGACTGCACAGCAGTTGGTCAATTTAATTGAATTGAACATTTCCAAAAGTGCTTTATCGTCAATTTCAACCTGTTCCTCTCTGCCTTGTGAATTAAATAAAGATAAACTAGAGATTCTTGTAGGGCAAACTATTCCTTCCACGTATGCTATATCGGCTAAATTTGAAAAGAATGTAGAGAGTTTAATCCTAGTAAAAATAAGTGTTGCAGACATATCCAATCCTGACAGTTCGTCAAAAACTTATACATATATTAGAAGGTGAATTTATGAAGAACCAGAACGGATTGACCTTGGTTGAATTACTGGCAGCCCTTACAATCCTATTTATCATTTCAGCGGTCATATATAGCATTTTTTTTAGCTATAACCGCAACTATAACCAAATATCCCAAAAAAACAATCTTGCCCAAAATGCCAATATTATACTGGCAACAATCAAAAATTATCATTTAAACAATGACCAATACTTTATTAACTATGATAATGACAATTACAAATTATTTATTGGCGAATCAACACCCGCTTCCAAACTTTTAAATGAGGGCGACATCAAAGTAGTGATTGAGGCTGGAGTTACACAACCCTCTGTATTCAAAGGAGAAATGTCCATAATAACAAAGCAGCCTTTAACCCTAAAACTGAAATTATTCAATAAACAAGGACAAACTTATGAAGTGGAAACAATACTTAAAAGGTATTAGGGGGAAATTCTAATGAAAAATGAAAATGGATATGCCCTTTTACTAGTTTTAGTCATCATAACGATTACTTTCACTTTTGCGCTTTCTATGAGTGGCATGGCACTTTCAGCTAGAAAACAGGTTAATAAAACGGATGAGATCAATAAAGCAACTGACCTAGCAGAAATGGGAGTGGCACACTACGAAACAGTTTTAAATAAAATCGTGAAAAATACAAAATGGCCATCGGGTACTTTTGACAGCAAACTTCAACAATCATTACCACAAGAAAGCACGATTTCAAATACAATTGATTCTAATTCATATAGAATAACCAATGTGATCCTTAAAAAAGTGCAAGATGATAAGGTAATCATTACATTTGATAGTATAGGGAAAACAAGTGCAGCTAGCAAAACACTAAATGGCCGAATAACCATAGAGAAAAAAACGAATTTTAAAGCCGGAGATTCTGTTCCAAAACCAGAGGACTTTTATATAACTGAGAATAATTATATTGATTTAAAAGGTGGAGATAAATACATATCCTATCCATCTGCTACCTATTTTGTAAAGTCTATTGACATCCATGGTCAACGTTTGTTAGAGGTTTACGGAAATGCATTTTTTAATAGTCCCATTAACTTCTTTGGTACTGCTGATATATTAATACATGGTGATGCGATATTCAGATTCAAACCTGAATTCAATGGAAACTCCTACTCATTTTGTGTCAGAGGCAACACATTCTATATAGAAAATAATAAACTTAAACTATACAAACCTTTTCCAAGCGGAACCAATGCAAGCTGTCCTGCACCATTCGCCGAAGAATGGTTCATCAACCCAGACCAAGGTGTCGACGTACAATACTAAAAGGCTGATCCCCCGGGATCAGCCTTTGTCATTTCACATATTCCGCCACCCGGTTCCGTCCGGAACGCTTCGCACCAACGTATAAAGCACGGTCAGCATGCCTGATCAGTGCCAGGGAGTCATCGGCGTCCTGCGGGGCGGTGGCTACGCCGATTGAGGCGGTGATGCTGACATGCAGCTGCTTACCTTCTTGATCCATGGATTGGAGCAGGGTGAAGGGTTCATTGGCAATCAGCAGCCTGATTTGTTCGGCGAGTTTGAGTGCATCGCCTTTCATCATATCTGGCACAAGGATGACGAATTCTTCTCCGCCGTAACGTGCGAGTGTGCCGATATGGCCGATTTTTTTCCTGAGGCGTTCGCCGAGTTCTATTAATATCTCATTCCCGCTTTGGTGCCCGTATGTATCGTTGACGGATTTGAAGTGGTCGATGTCGAGCAGGATGAGGGAGAGAAGGTCCCTTTGGCCTGATTGCAATTTTTCGAATTCGGTGGTCAGCATGTTTTCGAAATAACGGTAATTATACAATCCAGTAAGTGCGCATCGCTCGCTGTTTTCCTTCGTTTTTTCGTGGTGTCTTGCATTTTCCACGGCAATCGCGAAGTGGGAGCAGAGGATGTCGACGATCATCAATTGTGATTTTTCGAATGCTCTTTTTTTCTTTGCCGCGAGGATGAGTACACCGACTACCTGGTTGTTCCGGGCAATGGGAACGCCAAGGATGCTTTCAGCTCCTTGCGGGATGTAGCCAGAGTTTATATGGCTCCATTCTTTCTTGGAATGGAAGATTACAGGCTCATTCCCATCCCATACAAGTCCGCTGATCCCTTTCCCTTTTCCCAGACGTGCTGCCAGCGGTTCAAACACTTCCCCGAATTCAACCTTATGGATCAATTTCAATTCCTTATCTTCCACTACATCCAATATGTAAGCATAGTCTACCGGCAGCATCTCAATCAGCTTTTTGACGAACAGGTCGAGTACTTCATCTGCCTTCAATCTTTCTGCCAGCTGATGACCGATTTCCGCAGCATTCTGTAAAAATTGGTTCACCTTATCGCTTGAATAATAGAGACTGAGAATGATAGACAGACTTGCAAACGGAATCCCAACGAACAGAAGTGAAAAATGCCCCATATCACTCAAATACAGCTCGTATAGCACAAACCCTATCGGGAAGGTAATCAGCGTCGTGACCGTTTCCCAGATGAAGTCTTTCCCGAAATATGGTCCCTTCTGCTTTAAGATCAAAGCTTGCAAAAACAGGAGGATCAGGGTATTCACCCCGTAATTACTGATGCCATATATAGTTCCGAGGACATAAGTATATGGCTCCATTGCTAAATCTACACCATTGCTTCCTCCCAATGAATAAAACAAAAGACCGCTCAAAAGGGATACAATAAAAAACATTAACGAGTTTAATGGAAACCTGTATAAATCCGTTTTTTGGACACGAAGCCTCATCAAGAGGATCAATACCGAAATCTGTATCAATACCATTTCGAGAAAAATTCCATATATCAGAAAAACTGCGAGCGAAACCCATTGGATCAGGAAAATCGGCGTATTGTTGACGACCATCGGCATCGCAGCGACTACGGCCATCAGGATCAGGAAAGGAATGACTTCCCATACGCTTACATCCGGCGGTGGATAGACTTGATAAATCACCCAGATACCCACTGGAACGACCAGCAGCCAGGCAAACCAAATAGAGTTTTTGAACATTGGCGTTATCTTCACCTATCCACCTCCTTCCGACTGGGTAAAAAGTCTCACTATTAGAATATTTTAGCAAACTTTTTGTCGAATGTCATAATTTTCTTATTTATTTTCCAACAGGTTCAAAATCACCGGCTTTGCTTCTGAAAGAAAATACAGAGAGCCTGTCACGATTAAAATTTCATGGTCTTTTATCTCAGTTATTTTCTGGCGGAGGAAGTCATGATAATCACTGGCAACGCTAAGCTTATCACTGTTTCCAGCTTCCATCAGATCTTCTGCGGAGGCAGCACGCGGAAAATCGAATGTCGTGAATACCAGATGGTCGGCTGCTTCTTCCAAGGTTGCAATCATCTTGTCGAATTTCTTGTCTTTGAGCGCTGCAAATAAGATCGTAATCTTTTTATCGGCATATCGCGATTTGATTTCACTGGCGAGGGCATTTATACCTTCTTCATTATGCGCACCGTCGATTACGACATAAGGAGCTGCACTGAGGGCTTCAAGACGTCCCGGCCAGTAAGCGTGGATGAGTCCCTCCCGGATATCCGATTCTTCAATCATGAAGGAGTAATAGTTGGCAAGGACCTGTGTTGCCATTACCGCACAAGCCGCATTATCAACCTGGTGGGAACCAATCATGGATGTCTCCAGATTTTTGTACTTTCCGAACATGCTGGAGAAGGAAAATTGCTCACCTTGCTGCAAGGATTCCCTTGAACTTGTAGAAAAGTCTTTTTCCAGCACGTACAGAGGTGATTTACTTTCCATCGCTTTTTTCTTGATCACTTCGAGCGCTTCCGGCTGTTTCACTCCCGTCATGACACTCACACCATTCTTGATGATGCCCGCTTTTTCAAATGCGATTTGTTCATATGTATCACCGAGTATTGCTGTATGGTCCAGCCCAATGCTGGTAATGATCGACAGCAGAGGATGGATGACATTGGTCGAATCAAAACGTCCGCCGAGTCCCACTTCATAGATGGCAACGTCAACGGGAGACATCTTGGCAAAATAACAGATTGACATGGCGGTGATCACTTCGAATTCCGTCGGTCCGCCTAATTCCGTTTGATCCAGTTCGTCTGCAAGCGGCTTGATCACATTCGTCAGTTTAACAAGTTCCTCATCACTAATCGGCTGTCCGTTAATGCTGATCCGCTCATTGAATTGTTCAAAATAAGGCGAAGTAAACGTGCCGACCCTGTAACCAGCTGACTGCAGGATGCTGCGCAGAAAGGTGACTGTCGAGCCTTTACCGTTCGTACCGCCGACATGGATGGTCTTGATCCTTCTTTCAGGATGCTCTAGCTTCTCAAGCATCCATTCCATTCTTGAAAGTCCTGGTTTCATCCCCAGGCGCAGCCTTGCATGAATCCAGTCAATTGCTTGTTCATATGTTTCAAACATATACAACACCTCAATTCAAGATGAAGACGAACCAAAATGGTTCGTCTTCAAAGTTTCATTTATTAGTTTCTTAATTCATTGATGCGAGCTTCGACTGCTGCACGTTTTTCAACGTAATCTTTTTCCTTCGCACGCTCTTCTTCAATGACTTTTTCAGGAGCTTTCTTAACGAAGCCTTCGTTTGAAAGCTTTTTCTGTACACGATCGACTTCTTTATCGAGCTTCTCTTTTTCCTTCTGAAGACGGGCGATTTCTTCGTCGATATTGATCAGGCCTTCAAGCGGCATGATGATCTCGAGTCCTGTAGCGACCGCTGTCATCGCTTTTTCAGGAGCGTTGACTTCAAGCCCGATCTCCAGGTTCTCTGGATTACAGAAACGGACGATGTAGCCGCGGTTGTTTTCAAGCATGCTCAATATCTTCTCATCCTTCGCTTTCAGGAACATATCAACCTTTTTGCTGAGCGGTGTGTTCACCTCAGAGCGGATATTCCTTACCGAACGGATGACCTCAACAAGCAGCTTCATATCTTCTGCAGCTTGCTGGTCTGTAAGAGCGGCATCAACCTGCGGCCAGCTTGCAACCGTGATGGACTCCCCTTGATGAGGAAGGTTCTGCCAGATTTCTTCCGTGATGAATGGCATGAATGGATGAAGCAGGCGCATCGTGTTGTCTAGAACGTATGCAAGGATGGACCTTGTTGTCTTCTTGGCAGCTTCGTCTTCGCCGTAAAGCGGGAGCTTCGCCATTTCAATATACCAGTCACAAAAGTCATCCCAGATGAAGTTGTAAAGCGCTCTGCCGACTTCGCCGAACTCATATCGGTCTGACAGTCTTGTCACTGTTTCGATTGTTTCATTGAGCCTTGTCAGAATCCACTTATCCGCAACGGATTTCTCACCGCTTAGATCGATTTCCTCGTATTTAAGGCCGTTCATGTTCATCAACGCGAAACGGGATGCGTTCCAGATTTTATTGGCAAAGTTCCATGTCGCTTCAACCTTTTCCGTGCTGTAACGAAGATCCTGCCCCGGTGAGCTTCCTGTTGTCAGGAAGTAGCGGAGTGAGTCTGCGCCATACTGGTCGATGACATCCATTGGATCAACGCCGTTGCCAAGTGACTTACTCATCTTGCGGCCATCTTCGGCACGAACGAGTCCGTGGATCAATACATCCTTGAATGGTCTTTGTTCAGTGAACTCAAGTCCCTGGAAAATCATCCTTGAAACCCAGAAGAAGATAATATCATATCCGGTTACTAGTGCAGCTGTCGGGTAATAGCGCTTGTAATCAGCTGCTTCCTCGTTCGGCCAGCCCATTGTCGAGAATGGCCATAGCGCTGAGCTGAACCATGTATCAAGAACGTCATTGTCTTGTTCCCAGTTCTCAGGGTCTGCAGGCGGCTCATGGTCTACATATACCTCACCTGTTTCCTTATGGTACCAGGCCGGGATGCGATGGCCCCACCATAGCTGACGGGAAATACACCAGTCGCGGATATTTTCCATCCAGCGCATATACGTGTTTTCAAAGCGCTCAGGAACAAAGTTGACCTTTTCTTCCTTGCTTTGAAGCGCGATGGCCTCATCAGCTAGCGGCTGCATTTTAACAAACCACTGAGTTGACAGGTATGGCTCGACAACTGCTCCGCTGCGCTCAGAGTGTCCTACTGAGTGCATGTGCTCTTCAATCTTGAACAATACGCCAGCATCCTGAAGGTCCTTGACGATTTGCTTGCGGCACTCGAAACGGTCCATGCCCTGATACTTGCCTGCTTTCGCGTTCATTGAGCCATCTTCGTTCATGACCAGGACTCTTTCAAGGTTATGACGGTTGCCGATCTCAAAGTCGTTAGGGTCATGTGCCGGCGTGATTTTTACTGCGCCAGAACCGAATTCCATGTCAACATAATCATCACCGACAATCGGAATCTCACGGCCAACGATTGGCAGGATGACTGTCTTGCCGATTAAGTGCTTGTAGCGGTCATCTTCCGGATGGACAGCAACCGCTGTATCACCAAGCATCGTTTCCGGTCTTGTCGTGGCGATTTCGATATGGCCGCTGCCACCTGCTAGCGGATATCTCATATGATAGAAAGCGCCCTGAACGTCTTTATGGATAACCTCGATATCAGATAAAGCTGTTTTCGCAGCAGGATCCCAGTTGATGATATATTCGCCGCGATAAATCAAGCCTTTGCGGTATAACGAAACGAATACTTCTTTAACTGCCTTCGAAAGGCCTTCATCCAATGTGAAACGCTCGCGGCTATAATCAAGGCCAAGGCCAAGCTTAGACCACTGTGTGCGGATATGCTGTGCATATTCTTCTTTCCATTTCCATGCTTCTTCTAAAAACTTTTCTCGGCCCAGTTCGTAGCGGTTGATGCCCTGGCTGCGAAGCTTCTCGTCAACCTTCGCCTGTGTGGCGATCCCGGCATGGTCCATTCCCGGGAGCCATAGAACATCGTAGCCCTGCATCCGCTTCATGCGTGTCAGGATATCCTGCAGAGCTGTGTCCCACGCATGGCCAAGATGCAGCTTACCGGTTACGTTCGGCGGCGGAATCACGATTGTATAAGGCTTCTTCGTTTCATCATCTTTCGCTTCGAAAAACTTTCCCTTGACCCACCATTCATAGCGCCCCTGCTCAATCGAAGACGGATCATATTTGGTCGGCATCGACAAATTCTCTTCCATCATTTTTTCCTCCATTCCAATGCTTTTCTTTGGAAAAATAAAAAACTCCATTCGCCATAAAAGGACGAATGGAGTATGTTCGCGGTACCACCTTTTTTCCCAGCAACGGTAAAAACAGTTCTGCTGCTGGCTCAAATACGGATAACGGTTCTTCACCGTCGCCTGTTACTGAGAAGATTCCGTTCCCAGGCGATGCTCAAGGGCGACCTTCCATGGTTCCTGCTTAGAAGTCCTCCCAGCTGCTGGACTTCCTCTCTTAAAGCTGGCTGCTCATGTACTCTTCCCTGTCACTGCTTTGCGTTATTTTTGGTTTTTGTATATTAGTTATACTACCTAAAAAAGAGGATTGACGTCAATCATCATTTCCTATTTTTTATTATTTTATACTTCTTGGCTCATGCTGTGCCAATAATCAGCACATTTTGAGCCCATGCCACATAGAATAAAAAAGGGATATCTTACATGCTTGGAGGGATGGCAATGAAGAGAAAGAGGTATAATCCATATACACTCCCAAGGTGGGCGAGGACGGCGAGGGCAGTGTGCGCACAGCTGATCATTCCTTTTTGTGTATTCCAGGGAATCCGCACCCTTTTCTTCCCTTCGACCTTCGATGTTTTCTTGCTTTCGATTTTCATTCTGATCGCTTTGGCAATCAAATTCGAAATGATTTAGGGAGCCTTAGAGCAGCTTTCAGCTCTGGGCTCCCTCTTGTTTTGCCTGCTCCTTCTGCTTCTCGAGATCATCCATTTTGGTTACCACATAACCAGTATTGCTCAAAAGCCAGTACTGGCGCTGGAGCTTCTGGACAAATTTCCGCTCATCCACTTCTTTCTTGCGCTGATGGTACGTCTCCGCGACACGGATGATGCCTGACGGGAAGGCAAGATAGCTCATGAATAATTGCATTTCATCGTCCCGGAATGGAAAATGCTTCAGGTATACATAAATCCAGTCAATGATTTCATCGCCGTATTTCGGCTGTGTTTTTAACGACCTGGCCAAAAACGGCAGCAAATCCTGGATAGGAGAACCCCTTCTTGCCTTTTCGAAATTGATGAAATAGCCGTAACCCCGTTCATCGAACAAAAAATGATCAGGAGAGACTTTGCCATGAAGCGTCACGGTCCTCGTTTTCTTTTTCTCCTTCGTTTTTTCACTCCATGCTTCCAGCTTTTGTCTGGCAAACTGCATGGCCTGCTGAATCTGGATGTAATACAGACAGAAAGTCAGTTCAAATGGAGACATATACACCCTGTTTTCGCAGCTCTCAAGGAAACCTTTGACGAATTCCTCTTCTTTTTCCCACTCCTTCAATGTCTGCTCATAATGCTCTTGCTTAACTTCCGGGCTGATTTCCAGCTCCTTGGCTGACAGGGTATGCATTCGCGCCAGCTCCCTGAACAGCTGCTTATGCCTTTCAGATTGATCCTCCCTGATGGCATTGGGCATCCATGGCATTAAATAATACAAGGAATTATTATGCAAAATCCCATATCGACCGTCATTTGCTGGGTAGACAGGAACAATCCTGTTATAGCCCTTTTGGTAAAGAGTCTGGATATGCTTGATAAAATCCGTTCCTTCGTACGGATGGATTTTTTTCAAAGCAAAGGTTCCTGATTTGCTATAGACCTTCTTGATTTTCCCATAGTCCTCCGCAAAATAGGGCTCGATTGGATAGTGCTTCAACACAGCAGATTCTTCTTTTAAAAAATTGCGATCATCCATCGGATCACTCGCCTACTTTCTGGAACTTCTATGCATGAATAGAGTTGGGCAGGTGCTAGAACACACCTGCCCATACTTAGTGCTGTCACAATCCCAGCCAGCAGCCCAGCCAGCAGCCCAGCCAGCCCTGACAACCAGCTTCCTTTTGGACAAGGCATTGCTCCATTTTAAAGATTATGATTGGTGGATTGCCACCCCGGGAACATATAATACCTGACCTTCATGTACTTCATGGTCGATGCTCAGATGGTTCACTCTTAAAAGCTGTTGCACCGGCACATCGTAGCGTTCCGAAATCGATTGAAGCGAGTCGCCCTGTTGGACGATACATACTCTAATTTTGGCAACTTCCGATTCTTCTTCTTTCCTCGCTAAAAATTCAGCAATGGAAATGCCTTTTTTCATGTTCGGCTTTTTCTTTTTCAGTAAAGGTGAAGATGAGCTTTCAGGGGCTTCTTCCACTTTAGCAGGGATGCTTTCAGGCACTGCCTCTTCTTCTGCCTCCATCTCGACCTCTGCACTTTCCTGTTCGACCTCGGCAGCCGGCTGTTTCTCACTTCTAAAATCAGCTAGAGCAAATTCCGGCTCCGGTTCTCTTTGGGCCTGCGGTGCTGGTTGTGATGCCTCTTCCGCTGCAGCTGTTTTCTTCGCTTCTGCCCTGAACGGCGCATACAATTCTTCTTCATAAGAATCTTCTTCTTTTTGATTCAATGTCTCATTTTGCTGAACAAAAGAATATGCCGGAGGTTCCGGGAAGTCCAGTTCTGCCGCTTCTCCTGCACTCTGATCTGCCTCTGCGGCTGAATCCGCCACTTCTGCAGTTTCTTCACGGTAACTGATTTCCAGTTCCTCCGCTTCTTCATTTTCAGCTTCCTGCTCAGCATCATGCTGCTGCTCGCCGTACAGACCGGTAATCGCCAGGTCGGCATTCAGCTTCAAACGCTCCTTTTCCGGAAAAACATAGTCAAAACCTTCCACCTGGATATCGATGTCGTAGATACTCTCTATCCTGTTTTTCGGAATGGTGATATCCACCGGGAAACGGTGGAGGAATTCATAAACTCCTTCATCCCTCTCCATGACAGAATGGACGTACTTAAGAGCCGATAGCTGTTCCTCCCCATCATTCTCCTGCTGCTGTTCATGGCATGTATATTCCCCTGTCAACTCCAGTGATCCGCGAATGGATACATACTGCTCATTTTCCTGGATCGTTATATTCGGATCGAGTGAAATCGAGACAAGCTCCGCGACTTCCTGTCCTCTTTGAAACCACACTGACTCCTCTAGTGAAAATCGCAGGCACGATTGATTCCCCTGAGACAAAGCGACTCCTCCTTTCATTCCTTAAACGTAAAATCACTATGTCATTAACACTTTATGAGTCTATATTTGCTTTTATGATAATTTAGAACATAAAAAGGAGAAGAAGGGTTAATGAGAGATTGATAAAGATTATTGTGTGGAGGGCGGTAATGCGCCAGGGTTTTATACGGATCTGATGCTACTTCGGACAAAGTTACGGGATTACCTCCAAGTTTTGTCCGAACCTGGAGCTACNTCNGANAAAGTTNCGGATTTGACTCNGTGTTTTGTCCGAACTTGATGCTACTTCAGACAAAGTTANGGGTTTGACTCGGAGTTTTGTCNGAACTTGATGCTACTTCAGACAAAGTTANGGGTTTGACTCGGAGTTTTGTCCGAACCNGATGCTACTTCGGACAAAGTTCCGGGATTACCTCTAAGTTTTGTCCGAACCCGGAGCTACTTCGGACAAAGTTGTAGCAATGTCCCAAAGTTTTGTCCGAACTCGGAGCTACTTCGGACAAAGTTACGGATTTGACTCGGGATTTTGTCCGAACTTGATCCTACTCCAGACAAAGTTGCGGGTTTGAATCCAAGTTTTGTCCGAACCCGGAGCTACTTCGATTAATTCACTCGGAGTTTTATCCGAACCACTCGGACAAATAAATAGACACTCCCAATAAGTTGAGAGTGTCCAATTTTATTTACATATCCTGCAGCTTGGCAAATGCTTTTTCGGCTGCTTGGATTGTTTTTTGCAGGTCTTCGTCTGTGTGTGCTGTTGACAGGAACAGGCCTTCGAATTGTGATGGCGGCAGGAATACTCCTTCGTTTGCCATTTCACGGTAGTAGGCTGCGAAGAATTCCAGATTCGATGTCCTGGCCACTTCGTAGTTGATGACATTTTCGTTGGTGAAGAAGATGCCAATCATCGAGCCTGCGCGGTTGATGGTATGCGGGATTCCGTATTTTTCTGCCGCGGCTTTCAGGCCTGATTCAAGAATATCAGCTTTGCGCTCGAATTCTTTATAGGATTCAGGAGTCAGCTGCTTCAATGTTTCGAGGCCGGCTGTCATGGCCAGCGGGTTCCCCGATAGTGTGCCCGCCTGGTAAATCGGTCCGCTCGGAGCGATTTGCTCCATGATTTCCCGTTTTCCACCGTATGCTCCAACAGGAAGTCCTCCACCGATTACCTTTCCTAGGCATGTCAGGTCTGGCGTTACATTGTAATAGCCCTGGGCACAGTTATAGCCAACACGGAAGCCTGTCATGACTTCATCGAAAATCAAGACGGTTCCATACTGAGTCGTGATTTCACGCAAGCCTTCGAGGAAACCTTCAACCGGCGGGACGACACCCATATTTCCGGCAACTGGTTCAACGATGACGCCGGCGATGTCATCACCATACTGTTCGAATGCGTAACGGACGCTCTCAAGATCGTTGTAAGGTACGGTGATCGTGTTTTTGGCGACGCCCTCAGGAACACCCGGGCTGTCAGGCAAGCCAAGTGTTGCGACCCCTGAGCCTGCCTTGATGAGCAATGAATCGCCATGGCCGTGATAGCAGCCTTCAAACTTCAGGATCTTGTTCCGGCCTGTATAACCACGCGCCAGGCGCAGTGCACTCATCGTTGCTTCCGTTCCTGATGATACCATCCTGACCATTTCAATCGATGGCACGCGGTCAATGACAAGCTGTGCAAGCTCGTTCTCAACAACGGTTGGTGCGCCAAAGCTTGTCCCAAGCTCAGCTATCTTCTTGATTCCTTCGACGACTCTGTCATTTGTGTGGCCGAGGATGAGTGGTCCCCATGATAATACATAATCGATATATTCATTGCCATCGATATCATAGATTTTTGAACCTTTTCCTTTTTCCATGAAAATCGGATCCATGTTGACAGATTTGAACGCGCGGACAGGGCTGTTCACTCCGCCCGGCAAAAGTTCCTTCGCTTCTTTGAATGCTTCAATCGATTTATTATATGAGCGCATATTATCCCTCATTTCTTTTGATTGGCTGCCTCTATTTTACAGGAACAACTAAGTGTTGTTCTGCTGATTACTGTTCCTTCAGCCAGCGTGCTGCATCCTTCGCATGGTAGGTGATGATCAGGTCCGATCCGGCGCGCTTCATTCCTGTCAGCATTTCCATGACGATGCTCTTTTCGTCAACCCAACCGTTTTGTGCTGCTGCTTTGACCATTGAATACTCCCCGCTGACATTATAGATGACAACTGGCAGGTTGAAGTTGTTTTTCACGTCACGGACGATGTCCAGGTAAGGCATGCCCGGCTTCACAATCAGGAAGTCAGCGCCTTCCATGACATCTGATTCAGCTTCGCGCATTGCTTCGATGCGGTTTGCCGGATCCATCTGGTAGGATTTGCGGTCACCGAACTGCGGTGTGCTTTCTGCCGCTTCACGGAATGGACCGTAAAATGCGGATGAATATTTGACTGCATAAGACATGATCGGCACATCCTGGAATCCTGCTTCATCCAAAGCAAAACGAATCGCTGTAACAAAACCGTCCATCATATTGGATGGCGCGATGATATCTGCTCCGGCTTTCGCCTGGCTGACTGCTGTTTTTCCAAGCAGCTCAAGGGAAGGATCGTTCAGGACCTTTCCATCCTCGATGACGCCGCAATGGCCATGGCTTGTATATTCACAAAGGCATGTGTCGGCGATGACAACCATATCAGGAAAATCTTTTTTGATGACCCTGATTGCCTCCTGCAAAACACCGTGGTCATGATACGCCTGGCAGCCTACTTCATCTTTTTCGTCAGGAACGCCGAAAAGCAGTACTGATTTAATGCCCAATGAATCTACTTCGGTCATTTCTTCCTTTAGGTTATCAAGCGATAATTGGTAGACCCCCGGCATTGAAGAAACTTCTTTTTTCACATTCTCTCCTTCAACGACAAAGAGCGGGTAAATCAGGTCTTCAGTTCGGAGATAGTTTTCACGTACGAGTGCACGCATATTCGCAGTCTGGCGAAGACGGCGATGGCGGCTGAATTCAAGGTGTTTCATATATTACCCTCCAATTTGTATATACTGTGCAATGCTTTTCAGCATCTCTTCGACTGTGTATTTTTCAGGCGTGGAATGGACCCTTAATCCCCATTTTTCTGCCTTCCTTTTGGACACCGGACCGATGCAGGCAATGAGGCAATGTTCCAGCTTATGCCTTAAATGATGTTCTTCGACGATTTTCATAAAATGATCAATCGTAGAAGGGCTTGTAAATGTAAGTATATCAAGTCTTTCTTCACTTAGCATCTGAACGAGCTTATCCCTGCTTTCGTCCGGAAGATAGGTCTCATAGATAATGAGTTCTTCCACGAGCGCGCCAATTTCCTTCAAGGATGAGGAGATATAGTCCCTGGCCAGGTTCCCTTTTGGGATGAGGATCTTGTCGCCAGCTTTCACATGTGGCAAAAACGCTTCCACAAATCCTTCTGCTACGTACTCTTCAGGCATGAAATCCACCTGTGCTCCCCTTTCTTCAAGGGAAGCTTTCGTTTTGTCGCCAATAACCGCTATTTTAGGCAGGGACAGGCTATTTTTTTCAAAAAAGGAAAAAAAGGTTTCCACCGTTACATTGCTGGTGAAGATGATCCAATCATAAGTATGTAATCCTGCAAGTGCATGAAGCAACTTTTCCGAAGCTGCAACCGGCTGAAAGGCAATAAGAGGGATTTCCACAGGAATCCCTCCATTTCTTGAAACCAATTCGGAGAAAGGCTTTGCATGGGCCTTTCCCCTGGGAATCATTACGGTTCTATTCTGCAGCGAAAAAGGCGCTATCATTCATTCTCGAGCTCCTGTTTCACCTTATCGATCAAGTCCTTGGCACCCTGGCTGATCAATTTGTCAGCCGCAAGTTCTCCAAGCTCCTCTGGATTTGTTCCAGTTACCTGCTCCTTGATGATCGTCTTTCCATCAGGAGATCCAACAAGGGCTGTCATGACAATTTCTTCCTGGTCATTCAGGTAGGCATATCCGGCAATCGGAACCTGGCAGCCGCCCTCCATCTTATGAAGGAATGCCCTTTCTGCCCGAACTGTCGCACTTGTTTCTTTCGAAGTGAACTTTTCGAGAAGCTCAAGAAGCTCTGTATCATCGCCGCGGCACTCGATTGATAGCGCACCCTGTCCGACTGCTGGCACACAGATATCTGGATCGATGAATTCTGTGACGACATCGCTTGCCCATCCCATCCGCTTCAAACCGGCTGCTGCGAGAATGATACCATCATAGTCTTCTGTTTCAAGCTTAGAGATCCTTGTATCGATATTTCCGCGGATCCATTTCATTTCAAGATCCGGACGCTGGGCCAGAAGCTGTGCACTTCTGCGCAGGCTGCTTGTGCCGATGACAGAACCCGGCTTTAAGTCCTTGAAAGAAACATGGCCGTTTGAAATCAAGGCATCACGGTGGTCTTCACGCTCTGGGATCGACCCGATAACCAGTCCTTCCGGCAATACTGCCGGCATGTCCTTCATGCTATGTACAGCCATATCAATCTCTTTATCAAGCATGGCCTGCTCGATTTCTTTTACAAAAAGCCCTTTTCCTCCGACTTTAGAAAGAGTGACATCGAGAATCTTATCCCCCTTGGTCACGATTTCCTTCACTTCGAATTCGAATGGAGCACCTAAATTTTTAAGCTGTTGTATCACCCAGTTTGTTTGTGTCAATGCCAGCTTACTCCGTCTGGAGCCAACGATAATTTTTCTCATGACAGCCTCCTATTTATTGATACCAAAAATGGAAAGATGATAACTTTCCAGAAAGAAAGAAGTTAATTAATACGATCAGGAACGATGCAATGTTCAATAGCGCAAGCGATTTTCCATACATCTCTTTGCCGACCCTCAAATACAGGTAGATGCTGTAGACTGCCAGGACGATGAAGGACCCTAATAGCTTGGCATCATACCATTCAAGATCGGGAACCTTGATCCATGCCCATTGCAGCCCAAGGATCAGGCTGAGTATCAGCATCGGCACCCCAATGACGTTCAATATGTAAGACCAGTAGTCAAGCCGTGATAAATCTGATATCCTCCATAACAGCTTACCCCACTTTTTCCTCTTTAAAAGGTCATATTGGAGAAGATATAGCAGCGAAAAGACGAATGATATGGAAAAAGCCCCATACGACAGGATCGCCATCGTGATATGGATGAGCAGGAGCTCTGATACGAGCTGCTCAGACATGACATTCGAGTCAAATTGCACCGGTGCGAATGTATGGATTGCCATGATGATGAACCCGAGGATATTCGTGAAAAACACAATAAAATCCACTTTCAGCAGTTTATTGATGGCCAGCGACAGCGTCACCAGCACCCATGCATAAAAGTAGAGCCCCTCAAAAAGAGTAAGGACCGGGAACCGGCCAGTGCCGATCATGTAAAACACCAGGAAAACTGTCTGGAATCCCCATACAAATGCAAGTAACCAGAAGGCAACTTTATTCGCCCTCCGGTTACGGTTAAGAAAATCAATGAAATATAAGAGCACGCTGGCCGCATAAATCACAATCGTTATTTCATGGAGACGCGTTATATAAAGATCACCCATGGGCAACACCTCTCTTACGGCTGAAAAGAAGCCTGAGGCGAAGGAACTTTTGCCTGCTTTGTCTCAGCCGTTTTCATTCCTTCTTGTTCTGCGACCAGCTGTTCAATATTAAAAATCTTGACGAAAAGATCGAGAGCATCTTCCGCATCCGGTCCGGCCGCAAGCTCCTTCGCCTGCAGGATCGGATCTTTCAGAAGCTGGTTGATGATACTTTTCGTATGCTTGTTAAGCACTTTTTTATCCCGGTCGGATAGATGCGGCAGCTTGCGTTCAATGCTCATCATCGTCTCTTCCTGGATAGAAAGTGCTTTGACCCTCAAGGCAGAAATGACAGGCACAACACCAAGCGTGTTCAGCCACTGCTTGAACTGGACGATTTCGCCTTCGATCATGATCAGGATCTTCTCTGCTGCCTTCTGGCGTTCTTGAAGGTTCGCCTGGACAATTCCTTCCAGGTCATCAATATCATAAAGGAAGACATTTTCCAGTGTAGCGATTTCCGGATCAAGATCACGAGGAACAGCGATATCCACCATGAATAACGGCTTCCCTTTTCGCTTCTGTTCCACGTTCGCCATCATTTCCTTAGTGACAACGAAATCCTTCGCTCCTGTGGAACTGATCAGGATATCCGCATCCACCAGCGCAGTCTGGAGCTCTTCCAGGCTTTTGGCAACTCCGGAAAAGCGGTTCGCCAAATCTTCAGCCTTCTGATAGGTACGGTTGATGACCGTCACTTTCCTCGCTCCATTTGCATGAAGGTTTTGGATCGCCAGTTCACCCATCTTGCCAGCACCAAGGATTAGCACATGCTTCTGGTCCAGAGTGCCGAAAATCTTCTTGGCAAGTTCAACAGCCGCATAGCTGACCGATACAGCGTTCGCGCCGATATCCGTTTCGGAATGGCCTCGTTTTGCCAGTGTGACAGCCTGCTTGAATAACTGGTTGAAAACAGTTCCAGTCGTGTTGCCTTCAAGGCCAAGCATGAAGCTTGAACGCACCTGACCAAGGATCTGGGTCTCACCCAGTACCATTGAGTTAAGGCCGCATGACACCTTGAATAAATGTTCAATAGCCCCATCCTGTTCGTAGATGAACAAAAATGGCGTGAATTCTGCCTGAGGGATCCCGAACCATTCAGATAAAAACTCTTTGATATAATATCTGCCAGTGTGAAGCTGATCCACAACGGCGTATATTTCTGTACGGTTGCAAGTTGATACGATGACATTCTCAAGGATACTCTTCTTTTGCTGGAGAGCACTCATTGCTTCCTCCAGATTTCCTTCATTGAATGTCAACCTTTCGCGGATTTCGACAGGGGCAGTTTTATAGTTAAGACCGACTACGATAATATGCATTATGAATTGACACCCCCACATAGAAATTGCATAATTGGCTAAGGCAATTATACATGAGTTTTTCCACTTTTAACGTTGTAAATGTGAACAACTCTTGAAATTACATTTATATTGACATTGATTAAATAAACACTTTTGCCTGTATGTTCGTTATACTTATATACTATCTATAAAGCAACTAAACATACTCCCTAATGTACCTTATCAAAGTTTGTCCTTTAATTCAAGTGAGCCTTATTGGAAGTGGTGGAAGAATGAAAAATCAGAAAATCATCCCCGGAATGATTTTGATCGGTTTTGGGGTCTATTTTTATCTTCAGCAGGAAAAAATTGCGCTGTTCAATGAGTTTTATACGTGGCCGACCCTGTTGATCATTGTCGGCGCCGCCTTTTTGGTCCAGGGATATTGGGGCAGGGATTATGAATCCATCTTCCCAGGTGTGATCCTGGTTGGATTCGGTGTCCACTTTCATGTGGTCAATAAGTTCGAGCTGTGGCCCGATCATCTTGGTGCCTTCATCTTGATCATCGCCCTCGGTTTCTTGCTTCGTTATCAGAAGACCGGCAACGGCTTGTTCCACGGAGTCCTCTTTCTCATTTTAGCAGGTTTGCTGCTGTTTTATGACAGAGTCACTGAATGGCTCGGTTTATTGGAAAATGGAGTTTCGACAGCATGGAGATTCTGGCCTGCTGCATTGATATTGATTGGACTGTACTTGTTATTCATTAAGAAAAAATAAGGAAAACCCGCACTGATGTCGATCTTGGTGCGGGTTTTCCTTATTCAGATTCACTTTATTTCATGAAGCTTCCCATGACGGACCACGCCTTGTCTTTCCCTTCACCTGTTTCTGAAGAGAAAAGGATGATACTATCTTCAGGATCCAGATCAAGTGTCTCTCTTGTGATCTTCAAATGCTTTTGCCATTTGGATTTCGGAATTTTGTCCGCTTTCGTGGCAATGATGATGACCGGGATGCCGTAATGCTTAAGGAAATCATACATCATGACATCATCCTTTGAAGGCGGATGCCTCAGGTCGACGATCAGCAGCACAGCTTTCAGCTGCTCACGCGAAGTGATGTAGGTCTCGATCATCTTCCCCCATGCTTCACGTTCGGATTTCGATACTTTAGCGTATCCGTATCCTGGAACATCAACAAAATGCAGCATTTCATTGATCAAGTAAAAATTCAAGGTCTGTGTCTTGCCTGGCTTCGAGGAAGTCCTGGCAAGTGCCTTCCTGTTAAGCATTTTATTGATAAAAGAAGATTTACCAACATTCGACCGTCCTGCAAGGGCGAACTCCGGAAGATTGCTTTCCGGATACTGGTTCGGCCTTACAGCACTGATCACGATTTCTGCGCTATTTACCTTCATTGTGAATCACCGCTGGCAAGAGCGTGCTTCAATACTTCATCTACATGCGAAACTAACACAAATTCAAGCTCCTTACGTACACTTTCAGGAATATCATCAATATCTTTTTCATTATCTTTTGGACAAATAACCTTTGTCAGACCTGCCCTGTGCGCACTCAAAGATTTTTCCTTGAGGCCGCCAATCGGCAGAACCCGCCCTCTTAATGTTATTTCTCCTGTCATTCCCACTTCCCTGCGGATCGGCTTTCCTGATAAAGCCGAAACGAGTGCAGTAGCAATCGTAATCCCCGCCGAAGGTCCATCTTTAGGAACTGCACCTTCAGGGACATGGATGTGGATATCATTTTTCTCATGGAAATCCGGATCGATGTCCAGATCCTTCGCTTTTGAACGGACATAGCTGAATGCTGCCTGCGCAGATTCCTTCATCACATCCCCAAGCTTTCCAGTCAGGACAAGTTTCCCTTTTCCTGGAGATAAAGAAACTTCGATCTGCAGCGTATCTCCGCCAACCGTGGTATAGGCGAGTCCGGTTGCAACGCCTACCTGGTCTTCCAATTCAGCCTGTCCATACCTGAACTTGGTTTTGCCAAGGAATTCCTCGACATTCTTCTCGCTCACAATCACGCGCTTTTTTGATCCGGAAACCACGATCTTCGCCGTTTTCCGGCAAATTGACGCCAACTGCCTTTCCAGTGAACGGACACCAGATTCACGGGTATAATAACGGATCACCTTCGTGATGGCTTCATCCTTCATTTGAAGCTGGGATTTTGACAGACCATGGTCCTTGATTTGTCTAGGAAGCAAGTGATCCTTGGCAATATGCAGCTTTTCCTGCTCGGTATAGCCGGCAATGTTGATGATCTCCATCCTGTCGAGCAACGGCCCTGGGACAGTGGAGAGATTATTGGCTGTAGCGATGAACATGACTTTAGAGAGATCATACGTCTCTTCAATATAATGGTCGCTGAAGTTATGATTCTGCTCCGGATCCAGTACCTCAAGCATCGCCGAAGATGGATCGCCACGGAAATCGCTGGACATCTTGTCGATTTCATCTAGAAGGAAAACAGGGTTGATGGTTCCTGCTTTTTTCATTCCCTGGATGATCCGACCAGGCATCGCACCTACATAGGTCCTTCTGTGGCCGCGGATTTCTGACTCATCCCGCACTCCGCCCAGGGAGACGCGGACAAAATTCCGGTTCAGGGACTTGGCAATCGACTTGGCCAGACTTGTCTTCCCTACCCCTGGAGGTCCAGCCAGACAAAGGATCGGACCTTTCAGTGAATTCGTCAGCTTCTGGACAGCCAGATATTCAAGGACTCTTTCCTTCACTTTTTCCAGTCCGTAATGGTCCTTATCAAGGATTTTCTCCGCTTTGCTGATATCAAGGTCATCCTCGGTGGATTTTGACCATGGCAAAGCAATCAGCCATTCAATGTAATTCCTGATTACCGCGCTTTCAGCAGAGGTTGTCGGCACTTTTTCGTATCGGTCAAGTTCCTTCAATGCCGTTTCTTTCACATGTTCAGGCATTCCGGCAAGCTCGATTTTCTCGGTAAGCTCGGCTATTTCGCCAGTCTTGCCTTCCTTATCGCCAAGCTCCTTCTGGATGGCCTTCATTTGCTCACGAAGGTAATACTCCTTCTGGGTCCGTTCCATGGAACGTTTTACGCGCTGGCCAATTTTCTTCTCGAGGCCAAGCACCTCTTTTTCATTGTGGATGATTTCAATGACACGGTTCATCCGTTCCTTAATGTCGATCGTCTCAAGGATTTCCTGCTTCTCCTTCAATTTGAGAGGAAGATGCGACGCGATGATATCCGCCATCCTTCCAGGTTCTTCGATATCTGAAACGGATGCATACGTTTCTGCAGAAATCTTCTTCGACATCTTTATGTATTGTTCAAAATACTCAAGCATCGTTCTCATCAATGCTTCATCTTCGACATCCTTCGTGTCATCGTCTTCGAACGTCCTGACCTTACAGGAAAAATGATCATTTTCATCGAAAAGCTCAATGATCTCAGCTCTGGACAAACCTTCTACCAGCACGCGGATGGTTCCGTTAGGCAGCTTCAGCATCTGCTTGACGCGGGTTAGCGTGCCCATCTGGTACAGGTCCTCCTCGCCCGGTTCATCTATGGATATATCTTTTTGGGTAGTAAGATAGATCAAATGGTCGTCCACCATCGCCTTCTCCAGTGCCTGTACCGATTTTTCCCGGCCTACATCCAGATGCAGGACCATCGTCGGATACACAAGCAAACCGCGCAGCGGCAGGAGAGGGACAGTGTACTCATTCTTGTTCACCATGACATTGCACCTCCAACATGCATTGTATCAAACCATTAGCATTTTAATACTTTGTTGTTCAATTCTATCGTATTTATTTTCAAGTGTCTAATATCTAGAGCGCATTGCCCTGTTTTCGTCCTAATGATTAGTATCCTGATAATCCTGTTAAAATATGTCCGAATCATGATTGACTTTGAAGTTAAAATCAAAGTTTTAAATACAGCTACAAACCCTTTTCCTTTTTCAGCCAGAAATAAACCCGTTTTGATTTCTGAAACAACGACATAAAAAAAGAACGCAGGCACGCGTTCTTTTTCATCCATTCAGCTAGTTTCTTTTTGTGTTAAATCACTCGCAGCCTTGATGATCTGCTCTCTCGGATGCTCTTTTAGCAAAGCGATTTCAAAGACCTCATCCAGATGGGTGACTGGAATGATTTCAATCCCAGTGATTTCATTCAGGATGGTCTGCACATTTTCCTTTGGAATGATGACCTTTTTGGCGCCCGCTTTTTTCGCGGCCTTAACTTTTGGATAGACACCGCCAATTGGTTTCACATTGCCATGGATGCTGATTTCACCTGTCATCGCGACAGTATTGTCCATCGGGATTTTATAGATGGCTGAATAAATGCCAGTTGCCATCGCAATTCCGGCCGATGGGCCATCAATCGGAGTACCGCCCGGGAAGTTGACATGGATGTCGAAATCATCTGCCGGTACGCCCATCGATCTGAGGACAGTTATGACATTTTCAATCGAACCGCGCGCCATGCTCTTTCGCCGGATAGATTTCCCCTGGCCGCCAATACTCTCTTCATCTACGATGCCAGTGATATTTATGGACCCTTTCTCCTTCGCCTTGATGACCGTGACCTCGATTTCAAGGAGTGCGCCAGTGTTCGGGCCATAGACAGCCAGGCCATTCACAAGCCCTACCGCTGACTTTTCGTTTATTCTTCTTTCCATCCTTGGTGTCAGCTGACTTGAATGGACGACCCATTCAATTTCCTCTTCCTTGATGTATGTCCGTTCATCCGTAATCGCAAGACCTGCTGCGATCTGCACCATATTGACGGCTTCACGGCCATTCCGGGCATAATTGGAGAGGATTTCAATTGCTTTCTCACTCATGGACAACTCTACTTTTTCAGCTGCATTCCTTGCCACTTCGGATATTTCTTCCTGGGTTAACTCGCGGAAAAATACTTCCATGCATCTTGACCTGATTGCTGGAGGGATTTCGTTTGGAGTTCTAGTCGTAGCGCCTACAAGACGGAAGTCAGCCGGCAGCCCATTTTTGAAGATGTCGTGGATATGGCTCGGGATCTGCGTGTTTTCCTCATTATAATACGCACTCTCTAAAAATACCTTCCTGTCTTCCAGTACTTTTAAAAGCTTGTTCATCTGGATTGGATGCAGTTCACCGATCTCATCGATGAACAAAACTCCGCCATGCGCGTTGGTCACCGCCCCCTGCTTAGGCTGAGGAATACCGGCCTGTCCCATTGCTCCGGCTCCTTGATAGATCGGGTCATGCACCGAACCAATCAACGGATCCGCAATTCCTCTTTCATCGAAGCGTGCAGTCGTGGCGTCCAGCTCCACGAACACCGATGATTTCTTAAATGGAGATTTAAGATTCTGCTTCGCTTCTTCCAAAACCAGCCTCGCCGCCGCCGTTTTACCGACTCCAGGTGGACCGTAAATGATGACATGTTGCGGATTAGGCCCGCATAAAGCAGCCTTCAATGCCTTGATTCCATCTTCCTGCCCGACAATATCATTGAAGCTTGCTGGCCTGACTTTTTCAGCAAGCGGCTCACTCAGTGACACCGACCTCATCTTTCTTAACTGTTCCATTTCCTTTCGGGATTCCCGATCAATCGATACCTTTTGCGTCCTCTGATTCCTAAGTAAATTCCAGAAATACAGCCCGATGATGATACCGAAAAAAAGCTGTATAAATAAGGCGATTCCGGTCCAACTCAATGTACATTCCCTCCCGTAAGTTGATACTATTCGCTTTAACCTAGTATCCCCCTGAGCGTGTTGGAATAAACAATATTTTCATGTGAAATTTTCCATGTGAAGAAAGCTTGGTACGGCGGGGAATGAAGGTGTTTTTCGTTCATGATTGTAGTTGTTTTGACAGCTTTTCATGTTAAATCAGCAAACCTGTCCGAAGTTTGCCTTAGTTCGGACAACTTTTTTTCATTTACCTCTGAACCTGTCCGAAGAGAGGCTGATTCTCGGACTACTTTTCTCTTTCTGCCTCTAAATCTGTCCGAACTTCGCCCAGATACTGACACCAATCTAATTTTCAAAGGGGATTAAATATAGAAAAAAATCCCGGTGAATAATCACCGGGATTTAACAAGCATTATGCTGAATTTCTTTCGTCTTTCAGGACTGTGCCATCCTCTAGCACTAGCTTTGGCGGCATGTTGTTTTCGATTGTTTCCTTAGTGATGATACATTTTACGATATCATCGCGTGAAGGAAGATCGAACATGACGTCAAGCATTATGCCTTCGATGATGGAACGAAGTCCGCGGGCACCTGTCTTGCGTTCGATTGCCTTTTTGGCAATTTCAATGAGTGCATCGTCTTCGAAGTCAAGCTCGACATCATCCAGCTCAAGCATTTTTTGATACTGTTTTACAAGTGCGTTCTTCGGTTTTGTCAGGATTTCGACTAACGCTTCTTCATCAAGCGGAGTCAAGCTGGCAATAACCGGAAGACGGCCGATGAATTCTGGGATCAAGCCGAATTTCAGTAAGTCTTCTGGAAGCACTTTTGAAAGCAATTCCTTCTTGTCTAGATCTTCTTCTTTTTTCTCAGAGCCGAAGCCGATTACTTTCTGGCCTAGGCGGCGTTTGATAATTTGCTCGATACCATCGAATGCCCCGCCGCAAATGAACAGGATATTCGTTGTATCAATCTGGATGAATTCTTGATGAGGGTGCTTTCGTCCACCTTGTGGCGGTACGCTCGCAACTGTTCCTTCAAGAATTTTCAATAATGCCTGCTGTACGCCTTCACCGGAAACATCTCTTGTAATAGAAGGGTTTTCGGATTTTCTGGCAATCTTATCGATTTCATCGATGTAAATGATCCCTTTTTCAGCTTTTTCCACATCGTAATCAGCTGACTGGATCAGTTTCAACAGGATATTTTCAACGTCTTCACCGACATATCCTGCTTCTGTCAATGATGTTGCATCCGCGATTGCGAACGGTACATTGAGAATACGAGCTAAAGTCTGGGCAAGTAAAGTTTTACCGCTTCCAGTTGGCCCGATCATCGCAATATTACTTTTCGAAAGTTCAACATCATCGATCTTGCTGTTTGAGTTGATTCGCTTATAGTGATTGTAAACGGCTACAGACAAGTTTTTCTTCGCCTGGTCTTGGCCAATTACATACTCATTAAGGATATCACGGATTTCCTGTGGCTTTGGAACATCCTTGAACTCAACTTCTTCTTCAGTACCAAGTTCTTCTTCAACGATTTCTGTGCATAATTCAATACACTCGTCACAGATATAGACACCTGGACCGGCTACCAATTTGCGGACTTGATCCTGTGTCTTGCCGCAGAAAGAACATTTGAGCTGCCCTTTTTCATCATTAAATTTGAACAATGCCTTCACCCCTTGAGAACTTCAAAATCATATATAAAGCTGCGATTCATAAGCAAACGAACAGTTAAGTAACGGTTTTTCTGCTGCATTGTAGCAGGTATGTATTGCATTGTATCATATTTTGCCAGGGTACAGGAAATAATAACCCTCGGCCATTTTTGTTTCGCGCTTATGAATCGAAAAAAATATGTACTAAATCATCTTAACCATAAATCCGGCCATTAAATCGGCTTAATGGAAATTGCTAAAAAATTATGTATGTATAATGGTGATAATTGTAGAAAACAAGGCACGATTCACTCGCGCCTTGTTTCTATCTTATATACTAATTATAAAATTCACTTTGAGAAATGTCTAGCTTCATCGCCTAGCCCCTCGAGTCACTTGTCTAGTGTCGCCTCCTAGAAACTCCGAAACTTCAACTCCGCCGGCAGAAGCAAAAAGCGCTTCTTTGTCCGAGTCTCCAGTTTCTCCGTTTCTGGGCAGTCGGCTATACTTTTCGGATTCGGTCCGGCCAATGAGGTCAAAGAACGACTTCACCGGTCGGCCCTCCAGTGCTTGTCGGGGCTGACCAAGGCGCTTACGCTTTTCTAATATTATGCAACAGTCTTGCTGTTTTCTACAAGGAAATCAACTGCTTTTTTCAGTTGAAGGTCGCCTTTGATTCCGTCAAGGCTTCCGCCTAGTGCTGCCTGGATTTGGTCAGCAGTCATGTTGTACATTTCAGACATTTTTTGAAGCTCTGCACTTACTTCTTCATCTGTAACTTCGATGTTTTCAGCTTTTGCGATTGCTTCAAGAGTCAGGTTCACACGTACGCGTGTAGCGGCTTCCTCTTTCATTTGTTCACGAAGAACAGCTTCATCTTGACCAGAGAACTGGTAGTACAGGTCAAGGTTCATGCCTTGCATTTGCAGGCGCTGTTCGAATTCGTTCACCATGCGGTCGATTTCAGTGTTGATCATTGATTCAGGAACTTCGATTTCAGCGTTAGCTGCTGCTTTTTCTACAACAGTGTCGCGTTCGAAATGTTCTTTTTGGTGTGATTTATCGTGTGCAAGACGATCTTTGATCTTCGTCTTAAGCTCTTCTAAAGTTTCAACTTCTTCGTCAGCATCTTTAGCGAACTCATCATCTAGAGCAGGAAGCTCTTTACCTTTGATTTCGTGTACTTTCACTTTGAAAGTTGCAGGCTTACCAGCAAGTTCAGCTGCATGGTACTCTTCAGGGAAAGTAACCTCTACATCTTTTTCTTCGCCAGTAGCTGTTCCAACTAGCTGTTCTTCGAATCCAGGAATGAATGAATTTGATCCAAGTTCAAGTGCGTAGTTTTCAGCTTTTCCGCCTTCGAAAGCTTCGCCATCAACGAATCCTTCGAAATCGATGACAACATTGTCGCCATTCTCTGCAGTGCCTTCTTCTTTAACTACAAGCTCAGCCTGCTTTTCTTGCATTGCTTTTAATTCATTATCTACTTCTTCATCTGTTACGTTTGTATCGAATGCTTCTACTTCAAGTCCTTTATATTCCCCAAGCTTTACTTCTGGCTTAACTGTTACAGTTGCCTTGAAGATCAGGCTCTTGCCTTTTTCGATTTGCTCAACATCGATTTCAGGACGGTCAACTGGCTCGATACCAGTTTCGTCGATTGCACTTGCATATGCTTCTGGAAGAAGGATATCAATTGCATCTTGATATAAAGACTCTACGCCGAAACGCTTTTCAAACATTTGGCGAGGCATTTTCCCTTTACGGAATCCTGGTACGTTAATTTGCTTAACGACTTTCTGGAATGCAGCGTCAAGACCTTTATTGACCTTTTCTGCATCTACTTCAATTGTTAGAACCGTTTGGTTCCCTTCTCTTTTTTCTACCTTTGCAGACATATAGTTCCCTCCAACAATAATCTATTGTCATTTTCATTCGACGATGAATATTCTTGTTAACCAAGCAATATTCCAGATTAAATGTAAAATAGAATGATTTTTACATAATACAACCACTACATTATAACACAGGATTATTTCGTTTCAACAGCCTGGACTATATTATCGGGTAAGAAATTTCTTCTAGCTCCCTGATAAACTCAAGAACCTTTGCTGTTTCTTCTTCTGCACTGCCGTAAAGTTCTGCGAAATCCTCCAGCGGATCCTCAAATCCGTAGTACTCGTTGGCAATGAAATGAATCGCAGCTGCCCAGGCAGCAGGCTCGCCGACAGGATTTTCAAAAGGATAAATCAGGAAAAAATACCTTTCAACCAAGCTTTGCACCTGTTCAAACAATACTGGATCATCATTTTCGATTTCATCAGCTAATAGCTGAAGAACTCCGCTTTCCTCGATATACTCCCTGACATCAGGCAATTGAGCTGGAATAAAGGATTCGGTCCAGCCAAACTTACTTACTCCAAATTCTTTTGAAAAATCTTGTTCCCTCAATATATTCACTGTCATGGTTTTCAAAAATGCATGGCCTTCTTCTGATAACACATAGTTTTGCAGGACTTTGATGAATGGACGAATATTCACGTTCGTGAGGCTGGCTAGAGCGATCACCTGTTTATTGATGTCTTTCGTGTCAAACAGATTGAGTTCCTGTTCTTCTAGTTCATCATCGTCAATTTGAAGTTCTTCTTCGTGAATCTCTTCCGTTTCAGGTAAATCCTGCATCTTTCTCCCAAACTCGAGCATCCGGACAAAATGCTCATGCTTATCCGGTGGGATTTCCCGATCTTCGAGCAGTGCTTCAACAGTGGTAACGACTTCACGGTATTCATTCAATTGGACGAGGATCATCAGGTACAATTCGATGACCTGAATATAATCACCCCGGCCGCTCTTTAGCATTTCCGCTGCAATTTCCTTGGCCAGCTTGTGGTTCCCTGTTTCAGAATGGACGAGAATGAGCGCTACATAAATGTCGCTGTCCTCAGGTTCGTGCTCCAGAGCCTGCTCCAGGTATTGAATGGCATCCCGGTATTTTTGCTGTTTTAAATAATCCAGGCCTTTTTCCAAAAGCCGCTTTCCCACACCAGGAAACAGGATCACATTATCCATATTTGCATCCCGTTTTTTCATATGCATACCGCCTTACTTTTTAAAAAATAGCTATAATGGTCAGCACTTCAGCTTTTTAGAAAGTGTAGCATGATTTTCGAAAAAAACAAAAAGATTCACAAGCAGCGCCTGTGAATCAATCAATTATTTTTGGATTATGTGCTGGCCTGGACAGAAAACTAAGACCCTGTTACCGCCACTCTATCTTCATATTCCTTAATGCTTCCTTCAAGCTGGAGAGTCAATTCGATTTCGTCCCACCCGTTCAGGAGCATATTATACCAGTATGGGTGGATTTCGAACTCCGCTTTGAAACCTTCTTTGTCATACACACATTTCTGCTCCAGCGAAACGGTCAGTTCATACTCCCGTCCTGCTGCTTTTCCGAGCAAATAGGATACTTCCTGATCAGACAATACAACCGGAAGAATACCATTCTTCAGGCAGTTCTGTTTGAAAATGTCTGCAAAAGATGGAGCAATGATCACCCTGAAACCATAATCCTGCAATGCCCATGGCGCATGTTCCCGGGATGAGCCGCAGCCAAAATTTTCGTTGGCGATCAAAATCGATGCCCCCTGGCTGGCAGGATGGTTGAGCTCAAACTTTTCATCCGGCTCCCCATCTGGCTTGAAGCGCCAGTCGTAAAATAAATACTGACCAAACCCGGTCTTCTCGATTCTTTTCAGGAATTGCTTCGGTATGATCTGGTCTGTGTCCACATTGGTTCGGTCCATTGCAGCGGCTTTTCCTGTCATTTCTTTAAAACTGGACATTTCAGGCTCCTTTCATCGAAAAATCTTCATTTTGTATGAAATTTCAAGAAATTCCTTTGAGTTCCCAAGCAATTTTGCAGCTATTTTCCCATCTGGAAAAAATTATCCTCTTACTTATAAGCGATATTTGCACGAAAAGATGCGATAATTGCAGCTTGTGTGCCAGTAATTGCACCAATATATCCATTAATTGCACACTCAGGGTCAATAATTGCATCATTAACCACTTTTTGGTAAAAAATCACCTATACGGTTACTCCAGCGAGCGTCCTGACATCGACAAAGTGTCCATGAAGTGCAGCTGCAGCAGCCATGGCCGGGCTGACTAGATGTGTCCGCGCCCCTGCACCCTGTCTTCCTTCGAAATTCCGGTTTGATGTCGAGGCGCAATGCTCACCGGCTGGTACGATATCTGCATTCATGCTTAGGCACATGCTGCAGCCCGATTCCCGCCACTCGAATCCTGCTTCGATAAAAATAGCGGCTATGCCTTCTTCTTCTGCTGCCTTTTTCACCTGCTGCGAACCAGGTACGACGATCGCATTAACTCCGGCAGCGACCTTTTTGCCTTTGACAATCTCAGCGGCTGTCCGCAGGTCTTCAATCCTTGAATTCGTGCAGGAACCGATGAACACTTTCGTCACATGGATATCTTTAATAAGCTGGCCTTCTTCAATTCCCATATACTCAAATGCTCTTTGAACGGATTTCTTTTCTGCTTCCGTTTCACATTCTGCCAAATATGGCACTCTGTGAGTCACCGGGGCCGTCATCGCCGGATTCGTACCCCAGCTGACCATCGGCGCGATCTCACTTCCATCAACCTCTATCACATCATCATGCTCTGCATCTTCATCAGAGGCAAGCTGCTGCCATTCACGGATCTGATCGAGAAATGCATCTCCCTCTGGAACATACTTTCTTCCATTAAGATAGGCGAAAGTTTTCTGGTCAGGAGCAACGATTGATGCTTTTGCCCCGCCTTCGATCGACATATTGCAAAGGGTCATCCTTTCTTCCATCGACATATTCCTGATCACATCGCCGCAAAATTCGATGACATATCCAGTACCGAATTTGACGCCATATTGACTGATGATGAAAAGGATGACATCCTTGGCGCTTACCCCCGGCCCGAGCGAACCGGAAACTTCGATTTTCAATGTTTTCGGTTTAGTCTGCCAGAGCGTTTGCGTTGCAAGAACATGCTCCACCTCACTTGTTCCGATTCCGAAGGCAAGTGAACCGAAGGCGCCATGTGTCGATGTATGGCTGTCCCCGCAGACGATGGTCATCCCCGGCTTCGTCAATCCGAGCTCAGGGCCGATGACATGGACGATTCCCTGTTCCGGGCTGTCAAGATCAGCAAGCAGAATGTCAAACTCCTCGCAATTATCCCTTAATGTGTCCATCTGGTTCCTCGCAACCTGGTCATTGATCTCCTTGCGATTAATGGTAGGAACATTGTGG
The DNA here is from genome assembly GCF_965138835.1 of Mesobacillus thioparans. NCBI lineage: Bacteria > Bacillati > Bacillota > Bacilli > Caryophanales > Bacillaceae > Mesobacillus > Mesobacillus thioparans. Next base: position 206,727 of record NZ_CBCSFH010000007.1, read on the forward strand.
TCCATCGTCGCAAACGTCAGGTCAGGCCTCCTAACTGTCCGGCCTTTCATCCTCAGCCCTGAAAATGCCTGCGGGGAGGTCACTTCATGGACAAGATGCAAGTCGATGTACAGCAGGTCAGGCCTGCCCTCTTCCTGATGGACAACATGCTTCTCCCAGATTTTTTCGATGATCGTTTTCCCCAAAATACCCTCCCCTTTCATTGTTCTTTGAATAGGTTGAACTGTTTTCCTTTATCCAGCTTAAGATTACTCCTCTAAACTGGCTTAGGCGTAAGCGCCCATGATATTGAAAATCGCTTCATTATCGAGCAATGCTGCTTTGATTTCTTCGGCCATTTGTTCAGTTGTGACCGGGAAGCTCCCGGTTACAGCGATATCCCGTGTCCTGCTTCCCGATTCAAGGACCTGCTTCACGGCGTTCTCGACTGCTTCCGCTTCCTCCTCCATCCCAAAGGACATCCTCAGCATCATCGCAGCTGAAAGGATCATCGCGATTGGGTTGGCGGCATTCATTCCGGCGATATCTGGTGCTGAACCATGGATTGGCTCATATAAATATGGTCCCTGGACTGAAACGCTGGCTGACGGCAGCATGCCAAGTGACCCTGTCAGCACCGAGGCTTCATCGCTTAAAATATCTCCAAACATATTTTCCGTAACCATCACGTCGAACTGCCGCGGATTTTTGATCAACTGCATCGCTGCGTTATCTACGAGCATGTGTTCAAGCTTGACATCCGGGAATTCCTTCGCAATTTCTTCAGCAGTTTCCCGCCACATCCTGCTTGATTCCAGGACGTTGGCTTTATCCACGGAAGTGACCTTGCCTTTGCGTGTGGCAGCCAGCTCAAATGCATAGCGAATGACTCTCTCCATCTCATTTTTCTGGTAAAACAAAGTATCTACTACGGAAGCTTCACCCTTTTGGACTGTCCGCTCACTCGGCTTCCCGAAGTAAAGCCCGCCTGTCAGTTCCCTGACGACTACCATGTCAGCTCCCTCGACGACTTCCTTGCGAAGCGGTGATACTCCGGAAATACTGGAGTAATATTGGACCGGGCGGACATTGGCGTATAATCCGAGCTCTTTCCTGATTTTCAACAAGCCTTTTTCCGGGCGGATATGTCCTGGCATTCGGTCCCATTTCGGGCCGCCTACTGCTCCTAAAAGTACAGCATCGCTGGCTTTACAGAGATCCAGGGTGTGCTCGGGAAGCGGGGTTCCATATTCATCGATGGCTGCACCGCCAATTTCTCCATATACACATTGGAATTTATGCCCGAAAAGCTCAGCCACTGCCTGGAGGATGGTGACCGCCCCCCTGCTTACTTCTTTGCCTACGCCATCTCCTGGCAGGATTGCGATCCTTTTTTCCATTACACTCGCCTCCACTTTTTTAGTAGTTTTTGATTAACCGTTAACGGCAACCTTCTTTGTTTCTTCCATATATAGGACTCTGTTGACAGCATTGAGATAAGCCTTCGCTGAAGCTTCAAGCACATCCTGTGCGAGGCCTCTTCCGCTTGTCTCCATTCCCCCGAAATCCAGTTTCACGTAAACCTGTGCCAAAGCATCCCTGCCCGCCCCGACTGACTGGATCCGGTAATCTAGCAAACTCGCTGTTTCTTCCATGCATTTTTCAAGCGTATTATATAAAGCTTCGATACTTCCGGAACCTGTTGAAGCTTCCTGGATTTTTTCATTCTGACAGCCAGACAGGGTGACCGTTGCGGTAGGTACCTGGTTGGTCCCGTACTGGACCTGAATGGATTCAAGCCGGTAATACTGCTGTTCTTTTGACAGCTTCTCTTCAAGGATGATGGCTGCAAGATCATCATCGGTCATTTCCTTTTTCCTGTCAGCCAGCTCCTTGAATACAGAGAATAAATGATTGATTTCGTGCTCCGGAACCGATAGCCCGATTTCATTTAATCTGTTCCGGAAAGCATGGCGTCCTGAATGTTTTCCGAGGACCATTGAATTATTCTGCAAGCCAACTAGCTCAGGAGAAATGATTTCATAAGTCGTTTTCTCTTTCAGCACACCGTCCTGGTGAATTCCCGACTCATGTGCAAAGGCATTCCGGCCGACAACCGCCTTGTTCGCCGGAACCGCCATTCCCGTCAGCTTGCTGACAAGGCTGCTCGTTCTGCTGATTTCCTTGAGGTTCATCCTTGTTTCGGCTTCGTAAAAATCTTTACGGATATGAAGGGCAACAGCGAACTCCTCTAGTGCTGCATTCCCGGCCCGCTCGCCGATTCCGTTTATGGTTCCTTCCACCTGCGAAGCTCCTGCAGATACAGCGGCAAGGGAGTTCGCAATCGACATCCCGAGGTCATCGTGGCAATGCGCTGAAAGTTCAACTTTACTAATAGAAGGAACATGCTCACGCAAGTAAGTGAAAATCTGGCCATATTCCTGCGGCGAAATATATCCGACAGTGTCAGGAATATTGATCACCTTCGCCCCTGCCTGGATTACCTCTTCAACAATCTCTGCAAGAAAATCAAGCTCGGTGCGGCATGCGTCCTCCGCAGACCATTGAATGACCGGGAATTTGGCTGCCGCATATTTAACGGTCCGTACCGCTGTTTCGACCACTTCTTCTTTTGTCTGCTTCAACTTGTGCACCCTGTGAATCGGAGAAGTTGCGATGAAAAGGTGAAGCCTCGGCTCCGCTCCATATCTCAGCGCTTCCCAAGCAGCATCAATATCCGTTAAAACCGAGCGTGCCAGACCCGTCACCGAACTTCCCTTGATCTCACGGGCAATTTCGGCAACCGAGGCAAAATCCCCTTTGGAAGCTGCCGGGAATCCGGCTTCAATTATATCGACATTCAACCGCTCAAGCTGCCTGGCGATTTCTAATTTTTCTGTAAAATTCAAATTGACTCCGGCTGACTGCTCACCATCCCGCAACGTCGTATCAAAGATTTTAATTCTTCGCACTGGCAGCCACTTCTCTCTGCTTTTGTTTGTTGACAAACGGCATCATCTTTCTCAGTTCTCTTCCCACCACTTCAATCTGGTGGCTGTTTTCTTTTTCATTGACCGCATTGAAGACCGGTCTGTTTTTTTCATTTTCTGCAATCCAACCTTTTGCGAAGGTTCCTTCCTGGATGTCTGTCAAAACCCTTTTCATTTCCGCTTTCACTTGTTCATTGACGACCCTTGGCCCGCTGACAAAATCGCCCCATTGTGCCGTGTCAGAGATGGAATAGCGCATTCCCTCAAGTCCGCCTTCATACATCAAATCTACGATCAGCTTCAGTTCATGCATCGTTTCAAAATAGGCCAGCTCCGGCTGGTATCCTGCTTCGACAAGCGTTTCAAAGCCCGCTTTCACGAGCGAAGTCAGCCCTCCGCAAAGCACTGCTTGCTCCCCGAACAGGTCCGTCTCCGTTTCTTCCTTGAAGGTTGTTTCCAGCGCTCCTGCTCTTAATGCCCCGATCGCTCTAGCATAAGCGAGCGCAAGTTCCCTCGCCTCTCCCGATACATCCTGATGGATAGCGAATAATGCTGGTACGCCAGCTCCCTCCTCGTAAGTCCTTCTGACAAGATGTCCCGGCCCTTTTGGTGCGACCAGCAAGACATCACAAGTTTCCGGCGGCACGATCTGGTTGAAATGGACATTGAAACCGTGGGCAAACATCAAAGCCTGGTTAGAAAGCTGGGGTTCAATTTCATTTTTGTAGACCGCTGTCTGACGCTCATCCGGTAAAAGCACCATGACTACATCCGATGTGGCAACCGCTTCTGCAACTGTCTTGACCTCAAATCCATCTTCAACAGCTTTTTCCCAAGACTTTCCTTGCCTTAAGCCAACGACAACCTCCACACCGCTGTCACGTAGATTCTGTGCGTGCGCATGACCCTGTGAGCCATACCCGACCACCGCAACTCTCTTTCCGTTGAAATAAGCCTCATTCGCATCACCGTTATAGTACATTTCCGCCATATTCCCTCTTCCTTTCTATTAAAAAAATTTGTTTTTGATTGGCTGTTTTCGTATAGATTGTTGTTAAAATCCTAAAGCCGATTTTAACGTGATAATAGCCATTTTGTATGTCGGTACTAAGTTTGCAAGCTCTTTTCTCAGCATAAGCGTTAATTGTGTGAATAATCTTAGGTAATTCAATTCTATTTTGTAGACAATAGCAACAAAGTTTGAGAAAAGAGCCTTTGATCAGACAAAAGAAAATGTTTTTTGCTGATTGGTACGCTGGTTACCCCGTGGGAATGCAGTCGTCCCAGTCCGGGCCAGTTCCCTGATTCCATATGGTTTGATCAAATCGATAAACGCTTCGATTTTTTCCGTTTCACCTGTCAGTTGAATGATGATACTATCCTTGCTGACATCAATCACCGAAGCCCGGAATGGCTCAATGATAGAATAGATTTCTGCCCTGTTCTGGGGAAGGACTGGTACTTTTACAAGAACCAGCTCGCGGGCGACAATCGCTTGGTCGCTGATATCCGCCACCTTCAGCACATCAATCTGCTTATTCAACTGCTTTGTAATCTGCTCAACCATGCTGTCATTCTCAACATGCACGACGCAGGTCATCCGCGAAACGCCTTCCTGCTCGGTAAGTCCGACCGAAATGCTCTCAATATTGTAATTTCGTTTTGTAAAAAGATTGGTGATCCTGTTCAAGACTCCGGGCCGGTTCAGGACCGTCATCGTTATGATTCGTTTCATTTCCTCACTCCCACCATTTCGTGGATTCCTTTTCCCGGGGCAATCATTGGATAGACATTCTCCGCTCCATCGACCCTGAAATCGAGCAGAACCGGTTCATTGTCATTGAGCACTTCATCCAGGATGGCATGCGCTTCAGCCTCGGAGTTGATTTCAAACCCTTTGATGCCATATGCTTCAGCCAGTTTCACAAAGGATGGCTGTACCGGGTTTTTGCTGTGTGAATATCTTTCCTGGTAAAAAATCTCCTGCCATTGCCTCACCATCCCGAGTGCCTTGTTATTGAAAATCGCAATCTTGATTGGAAGCTGGAATTCGGCGATCACCGCAAGTTCCTGGGTCGACATCTGGAATCCGCCATCACCGAGGACCGCGATTACACAAGCCTGCGGGTCTGCCAGCTGTGCTCCGATACTTGCCGGAAGTCCAAATCCCATTGTTCCGAGTCCCCCTGAGGTGACCCATCGATCAGCTGTTTTAAACTGATAGTATTGAGCTGCCCACATTTGATGCTGACCGACATCGGTAACGACAATCGCTTCGCCTGCCGTTTTTCCATAAAGCAGTTCCATGACCTTTTGTGGTTTAAGGACGTCATTGTCTTCGTACTGATAAGGATAATCTCGTTTCCAGGACCCAAGTGTTTCAATCCATTCTTGATGCTCCGGTGGTTTCCCCTCGAGCTTGAGCAGCTGTGTTAACGCTTCCCGCGCATCTCCTACAACCGGAATTTGCGTAGGGACGTTCTTGCCGATCTCTGCAGGGTCGATATCGATATGGGCGACAGTTGCTTTTGGCGCGAAATGCTGCAGGTTCCCTGTGAGACGGTCATCAAACCGTGCTCCGATATTGATCAGCAAGTCACAATGATAGAGAGCCATGTTGGCCGTATAACAGCCATGCATCCCAGCCATTCCCGTGAACAATTCATGTCCTGCCGGAAATCCTCCCAATCCCAGCAGTGTATGAACAACCGGGATGTTCTGCTGTTCGGCATATTCTTTTAACAAAGTCGATGCCTTTGCATGAAGGATGCCAGCGCCAGCGAGGATGACTGGTCTTCTTGCCTTACTGACAGCTTCAGAGAGCTTTCTGACCTGCAGGAAATTCGGCTCGATTGTCGGCTGGTAACCTGGCAAATGGATTTCCTGGTCTGCCGGCTCCAGTTCTGCCAATAATCCCGCCGCAAGATCCTTCGGGAAGTCGATGACCACCGGACCAGGCCTGCCGCTTGTTGCAATATAAAAAGCTTCCTTGATGATCCGTGGTATATCTTTGATCTCCCGGACCTGATAGTTGTACTTCGTGATCGGGGTAGTGATTCCCAGTATGTCAGCTTCCTGGAAGGCATCTGTACCGATGACGCCTGTCGCGACCTGGCCGGTGAAAATAACCAGCGGCAGCGAGTCCATCATCGCATCGGCAATGCCGGTGATAATGTTTGTCGCGCCAGGACCAGAAGTTGCGATGACCACACCCGGTTTCCCGCTGATCCGTGCATATCCTTCAGCAGCATGGATTCCCCCCTGTTCATGCCTTGGCAGTACATGAAGAATCTTAGAATCATAGAGTTTGTCGTAGATTGGGAGGACCGCTCCTCCTGGGTAGCCGAAAATGACTTCGACGTTTTCCTTTTCCAGAGCCTTTAGCAGCAAGTCTGCGCCGCTCACTTCACTCGTTTTAACCTTGGTTTCCTTCAAGGCAGCTTCCATTTATCGAACCTCCCGTTTTGGATTCAGTGTATTTTTTCAAAATAAAAAAGCCCATCCATCTCCATATGCCTAAGGTTGCCCAGGCAAAGGGATGGAATAGGCTTTATCTCCTTGTTCCACGGTACCACCCTTCTTCACGCATTACGCGTGCGCTCGTGATTTTGATAACAAGTGCGATGCACTCGACCAGTTTTACTAGGATTCCTTTCAAACTGGCGCTCCAGGGTGAGTTCATTCAATACGGCATCACCGGCTTCCAGCTAACCCGGCTCTCTGTGCATGCTGATCGCATTGAATTACTTGTCCCTGTCTTCGCTTTATCTATATTGAATTTTCTTCGGTTCGTTTATAAGTTTGCAATATGACTCCAAGACTATCAGAAAACTTTTCTTAACTGACTTGATGGGCCTTTTCCTGGTAGACCTGGATGCCGTCGGCAACAACTTTTGCCCTGAACTCCTTCAGGATGTTTTTCGTATGCTCTCCTGGCACCCCATTGCCGATGACTCTTCCATCCACTTTGACGACGGCGATCACTTCGGCTGCAGTACCGGTAAGGAACACTTCGTCTGCCGTGTATACATCATGGCGTGTAAACGGTTCTTCCTTCACCTCGTAACCTAGTTTTCCAGCGATTTCAATGACTGCATTCCTTGTGATTCCTTCAAGAGCCCCTACATATCCAGGCGGGGTGAGGAACGTGCTGCCTCTCACGATGAAAATATTATCCGCAGAACCTTCGGCAACATAGCCCTGGTCATTCAGCATCAAAGCCTCACTCACATTTGCCAGATGCGCCTCGATCTTCACTAGAACATTATTCAAATAATTCAATGACTTCACTTTCGGGCTCAGAACATCCGGCCGATTTCTTCTGGTCGCCACCGTAACGATCTCAAGACCGCGTTCATACAATTCTTTAGGGAAGATGGCCAGCGGTTCCACAATGATGACGACATTCGCATTCGGGCACTTATAGGGATCCAGTCCCAGGTCACCAACACCCCGTGACACAACGATCCGGATATAGGCATCTCTTAATTGGTTCCGTTCTACTGTCTCTACAACCAGATCAGTGAACTCCTCTTTAGAGTGTGGCATATTCAGCATGATGGATTTTGCTGACCGGTAAAGCCGATCCATATGTTCTTCCATCCTGAAAATATTGCCGCTGTATACCCGTATCCCTTCAAAAATACCATCCCCGTATAAAAATCCATGATCATATACCGAAATCTTAGCATTTTCCTTGGTGACGAATTCACCATTCAAGTAGATCCACTGATCGGGCACAACACAACACTCCTTTAATAAATAAACGCTTTAAATAAATAAAATTTAGTTTTAAAAAAATACAATTTTACACAATAGGTTATTGCAAAAACTGCAGTGGTGAAAACTTGTATTTTTATATTTGAGGATTATCTTACGCCCATTTATCAGCCTCGTCAACACCCTTTTTCTAAATTATTTGATAATTTAGATTTGTTAATCAATTTGTATACGCTTACATTGTTGATATATTCACATTCGTTAATTTTTAATTTTTTTCCCTGAGGAGGATCAAGAACATAAAAAAAACTCACCTTCGAGGAAGGTGAGTTAAGGTATGTAGATTAATGGCGTCCCAGGAGAGATTCGAACTCCCGACCGTACGCTTAGAAGGCGTATGCTCTATCCAACTGAGCTACTGGGACATAGTTGTTTTTTAAAGACAAGATTTATTATATTAGCCAAACAACTAAAAGTCAATAATAAATCAAAACTTTTTTCCGAGGGGAGATCTTATTCCCCTCAGAAAACTATTATAGTAGGATTAGCCTTTTTTGTGAAGTGAAAACTCCTGTCTTAAGTCGGACAGCTCTCCGTTACCATAGTCAAAGATCCTCAATGAAGCCTGATCATTCTCAAGCTCGAGGATGGTATAGGTCTTTTCGTCTCTGCCGCGCGGAAGCCTGACGCTCCCCGGATTGATGAAAATCACATCATCCACCATTTCAGCACCAAGGATATGAGAATGTCCAAAACAGACGATGTCAGCCTGCATTTCCTTTGCCTTATAATATAAGTTCACGAGTGTGGATTTCACTGAGTATAAATGCCCGTGGGTCACGAGGATTTTCCTGCCGTTCAACACGTGGATCTCTTCATCAGGATAATTGCCGTAAAAATCGCAGTTCCCTTTGACTGACCTGAAATTCACAATGGCAGGATCCTTCTCGGAAAGCTCCGAATCGCCGCAGTGAATCATCAGGTCCACATCCTCTCCATGCTGCCTCTCGATTCCCTCAAGCATTTCTGTCGACCCATGGCTGTCACTGACAATCAGCACTTTACTCATAGCGATTACTCCCGCTCCTTGAGAACTTCATCCAATTTCCTGATCGCATTGGCCCGGTGGCTGATTCTGTTCTTTTCCTCAGATGACAACTCGGCCATTGCTTTCCCTTCTGCTTCGACAAAGAAGATCGGATCATAGCCAAATCCATTTGTGCCTTTTCGCTCAGGAAGGATGCGTCCTTCGCATGTACCGAAAACTGTCACTGTTTCCTTGCCAGGCTCTGCCATCGCCAAAGCGCAGCAAAATCTGGCAGTGCGTTCGATTTCTGGAACATTTTGGAGTTCAGCAAGAACTTTGTCGATATTGGCTTCGTCATTCTTTTCGATTCCGGCATATCGTGCTGAATAGACCCCAGGCCGGCCATCCAAGGCTTCAATTTCAAGACCAGAATCATCCGCAATCACCCTGACTCCAAGTTCCCTGGCAATTGTCTCGGCTTTCAGGACAGCATTCTCCTCGAAAGTCGAGCCTGTTTCTTCGACATCCTCAAGCTCCGGATAATCGAGCAAGGTTTTCACGGAAAGCCCTTTGGGCGAAAAAAGCTTCTCGAATTCTTTTGCTTTCCCCTGATTTTTTGTTGCGATAATCACTGATTCCATTTTAAGATCTCCCCTGGCGCTTTTTTGCTCCTTCGATCTTTGCGGCCAATTCCTCACCCAGTGCGGCCTTCTGCAATTCGAATAGTTCCGTTATTCCTTCTTGTGCAGCCTTTAATAGCTCCTGAAGCTGATTGTATGAAAAAGTAGCTTCTTCGCCTGTCCCCTGCAATTCAACGAATTCCCCATTGCCAGTCATGACCACATTCATGTCCACATGGGCAGCAGAGTCCTCGACATAATTCAAGTCAACCACAACTTCCCCGTCTTTCAATACCCCAACGCTTGTAGCTGCGAGCATATCATTCACCGGGAAGGCAGACAGCTTTTTTTGCTTACTCAGTTTTTCAAGAGCCTGCGCCATGGCAATAAAGGCTCCTGTAATTGATGCCGTCCGGGTGCCGCCATCTGCCTGGATGACATCACAGTCCACCCATACTGTCCGCTCGCCAATGGCTTCCAGATTCACGACTGCGCGCAATGCCCTGCCGATCAGGCGCTGGATTTCCATCGTCCTGCCGGAAATCTTCCCTTTGGCCGCCTCACGTATATTCCTTTGCTCGGTAGCTCTTGGCAGCATGGAATACTCAGCCGTGATCCATCCTTTTCCCTCGCCGCGCATGAACGGCGGTACACGGTCTTCAATGCTTGCAGTGCAAATCACTTTCGTATCTCCAACAGAGATCAGCACGGAGCCCTCCGGGTGTTTTAAATAATCGGTTTCAATATGTATTGGTCTTAATTGTAAGGGTTCTCGCCCATCGTATCGCATTAAAAGCCCTCCTTAGCATGATGGCAATCAGTTTGCCTGTATACAAAATAAATAAGAGGCAGGAAATACACCTGCCTCTTTGAATGTCTTTAATTAGTATATCAAAATTTTGCGATTAAAAACTACCTGTGTTTACTTTTTCAGGCCTTGTGACCGGCTCAGCCAGTTTCTCACCCTTTTCTGACAGCACATCGCCCTTACCATTCACAGTCAATGCCACGCTCTTGACACCTTCCTGCTCTGTCAGTGAGAGCACAAGGGAATTAAGCAGATGTTCCGATACCATTTTTTCTTCAAAGCTTTCAAAAATCGATTCGTTGAAGTTCAGCGTCACCTTGCCATCTTCGATTTTCGGATCATCAAGCAGCTTCACACCGGACTGGAAATCCGACAGCAGATTTGATGCATAGGCAGGACCTTCGACAAGCTCATTGACAATGGCAGTGATATTATCCTTCACCCCATAGCTGACACGCTTCGTTACCGGAACATAATAGTACGCGCCTTCCTCACCCCCGATATAATAGACGGTTACAGCTTTCGTATTAGTGATGTCCACGACATCCGAATTGTCGACATTGATGCCATCAGCACGGCTCAATTCCCCTCCGATTGGCGTTCCATCAACAGGCATCGCTTCCAGCGGCGTGCCATTCATCTGGAGCTTCACCTCATCGATGGTATCGAATTGTGTGAGCGTCCAGGTCACAGACTGAAGGATCTTTTTCTCATCCTCTTTTCTATAGGTAGCGAATTCCTTTGAAAAATCAACCGTTGCTGTCCCGTCCTTGATATTAACAGTCATTTGCGTGTCAGCTGGAAGGACAGCCCTGAAACCATTCGGGAGCATCTGCTCAACTGGTCCATTCGCCACTAGGTATTCCAATGCTTGCTTAGCGACACTCTCTGTCTTAGGAAGCGCCAATGTCTGGGAGACGACATAACCATTTTTATCAATCAAGTACAGCTCTGTCTGGATGGATGTCTCGACCGCTTCTTTGCCATCCTCTTTTGTTTCTGTCGTAACATTTTCATCCAGCGCCTGGCCATTTTCCATCAAAGTCACATCCTGAGGCGGGTCAATCTTTTTCTTTTCCTCGCCTCCGAAAAGCCCACAGCCAGACAGGAATACCGTAGTTGCCAATGTAGCAGCTGTAACGACCACAGCCTTTTTATTTTTTGACATATAAATCCCTCCAAAGACAGTTTGTACTATCATGTATACGAGCCTTTCGATATTTTAGACCGTCTCTGGGAAGATTTTTTGGAATGCTAGTTTTATACAAAAACGGAAGCGACTTGTTCAGCCCCGACAAGCGCTGGAGGGCCGGACAGTGAAGTCCTTCTTTGACTTCATTGGCAGGACCGAAACGTCTCGAGGAGTTAGGAGCCGCAGCTAGCCAAGCGTCTCGAGCTGCTCAAAGCTAACGCTTATCGCAAGATACTCGAGGAAGTTTATTCAGGGGAGAAAACTGGCTAGGCGCTGGAGCTGGATTAAGACTCCCATATNTAGTTATCCACACNAAAATACTTTTATAATTCACTAAAAACCACAAAAGACCTCCATCCCTGGAGGCCTCTAACATCAACCTAATTTGATTTTCTCCGCGTTCTCGATTGGCCTTTCGAGCCACTGTGACGCAATGGTGGCAAAGATCGGCCTGGATCCTGTCATGTAATACGAATGCTCAGGAAGCTCGTCCCGGTCGGCAAACATATCATTGTGGCCGAGGATGGTACTCACTTCACGTGCTGTTTCCTCTCCAGAACTGATGACCTTCACTTCTGGTCCCATGACTTCTTTGATGAGCGGTTCAAGCAAAGGATAGTGGGTGCAGCCCAGGATCAATGTGTCGAGTCCTTGTCCTTGCAATGGCTTCAGCGTTTCTGTCACGACTTTCTTTGCAACACGGCCATTAAATTCACCGCTTTCCACCAGCGGCACGAATTTTGGACAGGCAAGTGCTTCAACAGCAGTCTTTCGGTTGATTGATTTCAGCGCATGCTCGTACGCACGGCTTTTCACTGTACCTACAGTCCCGATGATTCCGATCTTGTAATTCTCCGTTACCTTGATAGCTGTCCTCGCGCCAGGCTGGATGACACCGAGGACCGGAATGGAGAGCTCTTCCCTGATTTCCTCGAGCACCACCGCAGTCGCTGTATTGCACGCGATGACTAACATTTTAATATTCTTCTCAAGCAGGAACCGGGTCATTTGCCAGGTGAATCTCTTCACTTCCTCAACTGGCCTTGGTCCATATGGACAACGGGCCGTATCACCGACGTAGATGATCTGTTCGTAAGGCAGCTGCCTCATGACTTCCTTGGCAACGGTTAACCCGCCTACTCCTGAATCAATGATTCCGATTGGTCGGTTCAAAAAACTCGCCTCATTCTCCACGCATTTCTTGATGTAATTTTGTTAGTCCTTCCTTAAGCGACAGAATTTCTTCACCGGAGAAATCCTTCAAGACTTCCTGAAGGTACAGCTGGCGTTTCTTGATCACTTCATCAATGATCCTTTCCCCTTCGTCCAGGAGATGGATGCGGACCACACGCCTGTCATTAGGGTCCTTCACCCTTACAACCAACTGATTCTTTTCCATCCTGTCAACAAGATCCGTCGTCGTGCTGCAAGCCAGGAACATTTTATTCGACAATTCACCGATCGTCATATCCCCGTCTTCAAACAGCCATTGCAGGGCAATGAACTGAGGCGGCGTGATCGTGTAATTGCTGAGAAGCTCCCGGCCCTTTTGCTTAATGATTCCCGATATGTACCTTAAATCCTTTTCAATATCAGCAACCGTTCCCAGTGTCTGATTATTGTCAATCCCTTCAAGCTTCATCCGTAACAACTCCTAAAAATATGCTTTATCCATAAAACTTGGAACCCAAGCCGAAATAATAATTATACTATTGCCCTTATTTTCTACTTTTTTCGAGCAAATTTCAAGACAGAATTCTGATTTGAGCAAGTATCCGCCCTATAAATATCTTAACCGGCCCACCATCAAGGGTCGGCCGGTCATGATTAAAGTTCTAGCTCTCCCATTCGCAGGAGCTCTACAACAGCTTGGGAACGCCCCTTTACACCAAGCTTTTGCATGGCGTTTGAAATATGGTTCCGAACTGTTTTTTCGCTGATAAATAAATCACTAGCGATCTCTTTTGTTGTTTTGTCTTGTACTAACAGTTCGAAAACTTCTCTTTCGCGTTTAGTGAGTAATGGCTTGTGAGTATATTCATTTTCCTTCAAGTATTGTAACCCTCCTTGCCTTCGCCAGCTGTGAACTGCGGGGTGGGTATAAATTTAGTCAAAATATCATATGTGAAGGAAACTACTGGAGTGACAATAATTAAAGGACTTCATGCCAATTTTTATAAATAGGCGGAATTCCGCACGTTGATTGGTTTTCTAATGCGCCAAATCACTGAAAAGCCATGCCTGTGCATAAAGCTTTAGGACAAACCTTTTCCTTTGTGAATGGATAACAAAATGCCGATTTATTATCGAACGGTGGATTTTTTGCTTTTAAAAAATAAATCCCTCATCTCTTCTGTCCAGGGTTCACCTTTGCCCGTCTTCTTGGAGATCTGGACAATCGTTCCCCTGCCAGTTAGGCAAATCGAACCGTCCGCTTTCTTTGCCATATAGTGAAGGTCGACCGAGGAATTGCCGATTGAGTTGGCCTTGACGAAAATCCTCAGGTCCTCATCAAAGAAGATCTGGCTTAAATAATCGCATTGCAGATCAGCGACCACCGGGATCGTTTTGTTTTCGGGCTTTACCCAATCCTGCATGAATCCCTGACTCTTGAAATATTCGATTCTTGCCTGTTCGAAATATGTAAACGGCACTGTATTATTTAAATGTCCGAACATATCTGTTTCAGAAAAACGCACCTTCACCTGGTAAAAAAAATCGAATTCTTTTTCCCAGCTGACAATCTCGTCAATGTATTCCATCTTCTTCATGTTGAAACCTCCCGTAAACTGAATGAACATTCATTCTTTTCTTTATTATAAGTATTTTTATTGATTTTGGAAATAAAAACAGATAAAGAGTATATAAGTTTACCTTATTTGGCTTTGGCCATACAAAAAAACCAACCATGAATACAAGGTTGGCGGAAAACTCAATATTTAATTGCCTTCATCCGTTCTCTTGGCATAGATAATATAACGGTCCGGGGCATCGCCAACATAACTGAATGGGTAGCAGGTTGTTAGCACGAGTTCCTCCTCGGAATTCTGCAGAGTGATGATGCTGGTATCATCAGCGCTAACGATTTTTGTGCCGACGATTTCGTATGTATAATCTCCGTAAGGCATTTTCACCGTCATATGATCTCCCAATTTCAGATCCCCCGCTTTCCGGAAAACGGTATCACGATGTCCCGAAAGCACGATTTGTCCCTTTTCATCAGGATAAAAAGAGTCTTTATAATGGCCGACTCCTTTTTCAAGGTCATCCGGATCGGTCCCTTCGACAATCGGCAATTCCGCTTCAATTTTCGGAATCAGCAGCAGGCCGGATGCTTCCCCTGTATCTGGCATGAATTCTTCCTTTGTCACAGTCTCTTGATTCTTTTTAACCAGCTCCCTCGCCGCTTCAAGGGAAACTTGCTCCTGTCGCTTCAGATCCCATAATTGGAACAAACCAATGCCGAGAATCACGATTCCACTGATGACGATGACAATAGCTAACATTTTTGATATTTTCATATACCGCTCCTGATTTTGTTCTTGATATCAGTATACCAAGCCGGGCTTCTGTAAAAAAAGCATAAAATGAAAAACCTCCTCTTCCAAATGGAAAAGGAGGCAGTATTACATTAAGGATAAAGTTTTCAAACTTAGACGAGTGTCCAGCTCCAGCGCCTAGCCAGTTTTCACCCTCAAGTGGACTTCCTAGAGTATCTTGCGAAAAGCGTTAGCTTTGAGCAGCTCAGAGTCGCTTCAGTCTGCCCATTGAAGTCAAAGAACGACTTCACCGGTCGGCCCTCCAGCGCTTGTCGAGGCTGACCAAGGCGCTTGCGCTTTTCTTTACACTTGGTCGCTTCCGAAGAAGTTTTTGAATGATTGGAATGTTGTATCACGGTTCAGGGCAGCAATTGATGTAGTCAAAGGAATGCCTTTAGGGCAGGACTGGACACAGTTCTGCGAGTTACCGCAGTTTGCAAGTCCGCCGTCTCCCATGATTGTTTCAAGTCGCTCTCCTTTGTTCAATGCTCCCGTTGGGTGAGCGTTGAACAGACGAACCTGTGATAATGACTGCGGGCCGATGAAATCTGACTTGTCGTTAACGTTCGGGCAAGCCTCAAGGCAGACACCGCAAGTCATACACTTGGATAGTTCATACGCCCATTGACGCTTTTTCTCCGGCATACGCGGTCCTGGTCCAAGATCGTAAGTTCCATCGATTGGAATCCATGCCTTCACACGCTTCAATGAGTCAAACATGCGGCTGCGGTCAACCTGAAGGTCACGGACAACCGGGAACGTTCTCATTGGCTCAAGTCTGATTGGCTGCTCAAGCTGGTCAACCAGCGCTGAACAGGACTGGCGCGGACGGCCATTGATGACCATTGAACAAGCTCCGCATACCTCTTCAAGACAGTTCATATCCCAAGCAATTGGTGTAGTCGCCTCTCCTTTGGCGTTAACCGGGTTTCGGCGAATTTCCATCAATGAGGAAATGACATTCATATTTGGACGATAATCAAGTTCAAACTCTTCCTGATAAGGGGCTGAATCAGGAGTTTCCTGGCGGCTGATGATAAAACGGACAGTCTTTTTCTCTGACATACCTTATTACTCCCCTTTCTTCTTGGAATAATCGCGCTTACGCGGTTTGATTAAGGAAACATCAACTTCTTCATAGTGGAAAGCTGGTGCTGAATTTGCATCAACAAACTTAGCCATAGTAGTCTTCAAGAACTCGTCATCATTACGGTCTGGGAACTCAGGCTTATAGTGTGCACCACGGCTTTCATTACGGTTATAGGCACCGATTGTGATAACACGTGCAAGCTGCAGCATGTTTTGAAGCTGGCGCGTGAACACCGCACCCTGGTTGCTCCATTTTGCTGTATCGTTGATATTGATATTTTTGTAACGCTCCATCAGTTCAACGATTTTATCATCAGTTTTCTTCAGTCTGTCATTGTAGCGGACAACTGTGACATTGTCTGTCATCCATTCGCCAAGCTCTTTGTGAAGGACGTATGCATTTTCAGTGCCATCCAATGACATAACATTATTCCACTTCTCCTGTTGCACCTTGATAGCATCATCAAACAGAGCTGATGAAACAGCATCTGAGCTTTTTTCAAGCCCGTTGATGTAGCGGATCGCATTCGGTCCTGCCACCATTCCGCCGTAAATTGCGGACAATAATGAGTTGGCGCCAAGGCGGTTCGCACCGTGCTGTGAGTAATCAACTTCACCGGCAGCAAACAGGCCAGGAATATTCGTCATCTGATCGTAGTCAACCCAAAGTCCGCCCATGGAATAGTGGACTGCAGGGAAGATTTTCATCGGAACTTTTCTTGGGTCATCACCCATGAATTTTTCATAGATTTCAATGATCCCGCCAAGCTTAATATCTAGCTCTTTAGGATCCTTGTGTGATAGGTCAAGGTAAACCATGTTCTCGCCGTTGATGCCAAGTTTCTGGCTTACGCACACGTCAAAGATTTCACGTGTAGCGATATCACGCGGTACAAGGTTTCCATAAGCAGGATACTTCTCTTCAAGGAAGTACCATGGCTTACCATCTTTGTACGTCCATACTCGTCCACCTTCACCGCGGGCAGATTCACTCATCAAGCGGAGTTTGTCATCCCCAGGGATTGCTGTAGGGTGGATCTGGATGAATTCACCATTAGCATAATAACCGCCTTGCTGGTATACGATCGCAGCAGCTGAACCAGTATTGATGACAGAGTTTGTTGTTTTACCGAAAATGATGCCAGGGCCTCCAGTTGCCATGATTACTGCATCTGAAGCAAATGATTTGATTTCCATTGAAGTCAGGTTCTGTGCTACAACTCCGCGGCACACTCCTTCCTCATCCTTAACTATTCCGAGGAATTCCCATCCTTCGTACTTGGTGACCAAACCAGCCACTTCATGGCGGCGAACCTGCTCATCCAAAGCGTATAATAGCTGCTGGCCTGTTGTCGCACCAGCAAAAGCTGTACGGTGATGCTGTGTACCTCCGAAACGGCGGAAGTCCAGCAATCCTTCAGGTGTACGGTTGAACATTACTCCCATACGGTCAAGAAGGTGGATGATTCCTGGTGCTGCTTCAGCCATTGCTTTTACAGGAGGCTGGTTCGCAAGGAAGTCACCGCCGTATATTGTATCATCGAAGTGCACCCATGGAGAGTCACCTTCACCCTTTGTATTTACTGCACCGTTGATTCCGCCCTGTGCACAAACAGAGTGGGAACGTTTTACCGGCACAAGAGAAAACAGTTCAACAGGAGTTCCTGTTTCTGCAACTTTTATAGTAGCCATTAAGCCAGCCAAACCGCCGCCGACTACGATAACCTTACCTTTACTCATCGTGACTCACTCCCTTAAATCCAAGTCTGACTTTCATATCCGTTCATGGGTAAATCTTTTTTTCAGCATTAGCTGATCTGTTCATGTGAAAATCTTATACAAACGCCAGGATCGCGCGGACTCCGACGATGGAAAGCGCAACGAATACACCAATCGTGATATAAGTTGAAATCACTTGAGAACGCGGTGTAACTGTGATTCCCCAGCTTACGAAGAAGGACCATAATCCGTTCGCAAAGTGGAAAGTAGTAGAAATGATACCAATCAAGTAGAACCATAGCATGAATGGATTTGAAAGAATCGTCTCCATCATCTGGAAGTTAACAGCAGCACCGAATGCCGCAGCAATACGTGTTTCCCACACATGCCAAGCTACGAAGATCAAAGTAACCACACCGGACACACGCTGAAGCATGAACATCCAGTTTCTGAAATAGCCATATTGGCCTATATTGTTTTTGGCTGTAAAAGCAATATAAAGACCGTAAATAGCATGGAATAATAATGGTAAGAAGATAATGAAAACTTCTAGAAAATACCTGAAAGGCAACTGCTCCATGAAATGTGCAGCATTGTTGAATGATTCCTCTCCCCCAGTAGCAAAGTGATTGACTACAAGGTGCTGCGTGAGGAAAAGACCTACCGGAATGACACCCAGCAATGAATGCAGCCTCCGCCAATAAAACTCTTGTCTACCTGCCATATGTATACCCCCCTTGAAATTTGGCCGTGATGTTAAGGTTCTCTACCCATCCCTATTAACCTAACAGATTGATTCAACCCTACATCAAATAAATAAGCATTTCTTACAATTATGTGACATGTTCATTTTACTCCCATCATATTGGAGCGTCAAGAAAACGTATACATAAAAATGCTTATATAAATAAAATTTTTAAAATATATTGATATTATAAAAATCCCACTTTTTATGTATTCCAACCTTTGAAAGAGTATATTAAAATAACACTATTGCCCTGTACAATGAAATATTCAAAAATTAATTTTTGAAATCCCCGGTTACGGGTATGGAATAAACATGGAAATAATTTATAAATTTTTAAATGGAAACAAAAATTTTACAGTGCCTTATTTTTAACAACGCCGGTCGTTTCTTCGGCAAATTGTTTATAATAGAGTCATAGAAAGAGGGGAGAACATGAGCGAAACAACAACTTCAGAACAAAAAACCGAATGCGCCCCACCCGTTGTCAGCGCATTCGGCTATGAATTGATCAGGGAAGAACTATTAAACGAACTGCTCGGCAAAGATACACCTGAAATCCTGTACTGGGCAGGTAAACGAATCGCCCGCAAACATCCATTGACAAACCTTGAAGAGACAATCCAGTTTTTCCAGGACGCAGGCTGGGGCCGTCTCACCGTCAAGGAAGAATCCAGAAGAGAAATACTGATGGAACTCAGCAGCGAACTGATTTCCTCCCGACTGAAAAAAAATCCACACTCCACATTCCAACTGGAAGCGGGCTTCATTGCCCAGCAAATGGAACAGCAGAAAAAATTTTCAGCAGAAGCATTCGAGCATCCCAATAAGAAGTCATCGAAAGTCCAGTTTACAATCAAGTGGGATAAGACTGATATTATTGAGTAAATAATGGTAGCCTTATTTGAGGGTTACTGCGCACGAATTTGGATTGATTCGAAATTCGGTCGCAGTAGCCTTTTAATTTCGGCCGAAAAATTGAGATATTCCGGTTGCTTGACCGATACGTTTTGAAATGGAGCAGTTACCCCTATTTTCTTTTATATGGCCATCAACCCTCTTTTTTCCCTCTCCCATTACCGAAATTCTTTGTTCCTTCGCTTTTCGGTCACATGTTTCTCTNACTTGTTACCGAAATCCTTTGTTCCTCCGATTTTCGGGCANATGTTTCTCTTACTTGTTACCGAAATTCTTTGTTCCTCCACTTTNCGGGCACAAGTTTCTCTTACTTGTTACCGAAATNCTTTGTTCCTCCGATTTTCGGGCACAAGTTTCTCTTACTTGTTACCGAAATCCTTTGTTCCTCCGATTTTCGGGCACAAGTTTCTCATACTTGTTACCGAAATCTTTTGTTCCTCCACCTTTCGGGCACATGTTTGCCTAATTTGTGCCCGTCAACTCTTTCTTTTCCTTTTCACGGGCATATGTTTCTCTTTTTTGTATCCCACAATTCCATCGTTTCCCTCTGACAGGCACAGACAGCTTGACTTGATTGCTTTCTCCTCCTTCATCCGAACACCGGGCAAGCGGCGATATTTTATAAAAAAGCTTTCCTGGAGGGCAACCAGGAAAGCAATAAGCATTGATTGATTTATTAGTTCGCCTTAACCGCTCCTGAATAAAGCTCGAATGCCTCATGGAGTGATTCGACGGCATGGACCATTTGTTTTTCGTTTACGACTGTGGAAACTTTGATTTCGGAAGTGCTTACCATTTTCACCTGGATGCCGTTTCCTTCGAGGACTTCGAACATTTTCGCGGCAACCCCGGGATTAGAAACCATGCCTGATCCGACGATCGATACCTTTGCCAGGCCTGTTTCTGATTCGACGGATTGATAATTCAATGATTCTTTATTTCGTTCCAGTACGTCCAGTGTTTCTGGCAGATCATTGCTCTTGATAGAGAATGAAATATTGGCCGTGCCGGCTTCTGTGCGACTCTGGACGATGATATCCACATTGATATGATTTTGGGCAAGTGTTGTGAAAATCGTCGAAAGCCCTTTTAATGAAGTGCTCACTCCCAGTACTGAAACTCTCGTGATCTGGTCTTCAAATGCTACTCCGCGTACAATTAGATTTTGTTCCATTTCATTCTCCTCCTCGATGATCGTGCCTCTTTCTTTTTCCATGCTGGATCTTACTTCAAGCGGCAGTCCGTAATTCTTAGCGAATTCGACCGCACGCGGGTGGAGCACGCCTGCCCCCAGGTTTGCCAGTTCAAGCATCTCATCATAAGAAACGCTCAGCAGTTTCCTTGCGCTTTTCACAAATCTTGGATCGGTCGTGAACACGCCTGTTACATCTGTATAAATATCACATTTGTCCGCCTTCAATGCGGCTGCAAGCGCGACAGCTGTTGTATCTGAGCCGCCGCGTCCGAGTGTCGTGATTTCTCCATCATCCGTTACCCCCTGGAATCCAGCGACAATGACGACCTTACCTGACTCCAGCTCATTGGAGATCCTATCTGTGTCAATGTCGATGATCCGGGCATTTCCATGGATGGCTTCAGTTTTGATTCCAGCCTGCCAGCCTGTAAAAGAAACGGCCTCTATGCCGATCTGTGCAAGAGCCAGCGAGTAAAGCGCGATGGTGATTTGCTCTCCCGTTGTCAAAAGCATATCCATTTCCCTTTTGGATGGCGATTTGGTAATATCGTTCGCCATGTCGACAAGATGGTCTGTTGTCTTGCCCATTGCTGATACGACAACGACGACATTATTGCCGTTCTTCAATTCTTCTGCTGTCCTTGAGGCAGCATTCCTGATTTTTTCAACACTGCCAACCGATGTTCCGCCGAATTTCTGTACAATTAATCCCATAAGTTTCCCCTGCCTCTTTTTCAGTATTTTGCCTCTGTAAGAGCTTCATGGCTTATCCGCATATGTATTTTCCCCGTACCTTTAAAAAAGAGCCGTAAAAACAGAAAAAGCAATGGAAGTGGCTCCCATTGCTTAATAAACGTGTATATACGCTGCAACATGAGATAGCACTCCAAGATGGCAATCTTGACAATCCAGCGTTTATTCAACGAAGGACCAGCGAGAAAATGAATAGGCATTTCCCCACTTCGGCAAGCATCCCCTTTCAAAGCCTTCTTCGAATCCTAAAATTCTCCGGACTTTTACTCTTGAAGCTCGCACCTCTATCTTCACTTTAGTACTCTAAAGTGATAGCAATATGAAATTTTTATCATTATAGCATACAAAAAAATAGATTGCTACCTTAATCCTGTAATTTCTGATATAGTTCCTGAGCTACATTCGCCGGCAGCCCGGCTGCAGTCAATTCTTCCACAGAGGCTTCACGCATTTTTTTAACCGAACCGAAATGCTTCAGCAGTGCTTTCTTGCGCTTTTCACCAATGCCTGCGATATCATCGAGGATCGATTGGAAGGCACTTTTGCCTCTCAGCTGGCGATGGAAAGTGATGGCGAAGCGGTGCACCTCATCCTGGATCCTTTGCAGCAGGTAAAACTCCTGGCTGTTCCGCGGCAATTCGATCACCTGCAATGGATTGCCATATAGAAGCTGGGAGGTCCTGTGCTTATCATCCTTGGCCAGTCCGGCAATCGGAATATCGAGACCCAGTTCATTCTCGAGGACATCCCGGGCCGACTCGATATGCCCTTTCCCTCCATCGATGATGATCAAATCAGGCAGCGGCAACCCCTCTTTCAACACACGGGTATACCGGCGCCGCACGACTTCCCTCATAGATTCATAGTCATCCGGGCCCTTGACTGATTTAATTTTGTACTTGCGGTATTCCCTTTTCTCAGGCTTTCCATCAATGAAAACGATCATCGCCGAAACCGGGTCAGTCCCCTGGATATTCGAGTTATCAAATGATTCGATCCGATGCGGTGTATAGATCCCCATTTGTTTGCCAAGGTTTTCGACAGCATTGATGGTCCTATCCTCATCGCGCTCGATCAGCGAGAATTTTTCCTGAAGGGCGATGGTGGCATTTTTGGAAGCTAAATGGACAAGCTCTTTTTTCTTGCCGCGCTGGGGCTTGAGGACTTTTACGCCAAGCAATCCCTCTGCTAATTCCAGATCAACACTTTCAGGCACCAATACTTCCTTCGGCTTGAAATGCTCATTTTTCGAATAAAATTGGCCCAAATATGTGAGGATATCTTCTTCAGGCTCATTATGGATCGGGAACATCGAAACTTCCCTTTCAATCAATTTCCCCTGGCGGATAAAGAATACCTGGACACACATCCAGCCTTTATCGACAGCATAGCCAAACACGTCCCGGTCGGTAAAGTCTGTCGTGGTCATCTTCTGCTTTTCCATCGTTGCCTCGATGTGGGCAATCTTGTCGCGGAATTCCTTTGCCCTCTCAAAATCCAGTTCCTCGGCAGCCGCAGCCATTTTTGCCGTCAAATCAACCTTGATGTCCTTATAACCGCCATTCAGGAATTTCGTGATTTCATCGGTAATCTGCTTATACTCTTCCTTGCTGACGTCCTTGATACAGGGTGCTAGGCACTGTCCCATATGGTAATAGAGACAGACGCGGTCCGGCAGCGTCGAGCATTTCCTGAGCGGATAGATCCTGTCGAGCAGCTTCTTCGTCTCATTCGCTGCCTGGACGTTCGGATACGGCCCAAAATATTTACCGCTGTCTTTTTTGACCTTGCGCGTGATGATCAGCTTCGGATGCCGTTCTGCCGTCAGCTTGATGAAAGGATAGCTCTTGTCATCCTTGAGCATGATATTGTATTTCGGGTCATGTTTTTTGATCAAATTGATTTCAAGCAGCAGGGCCTCCATATCGGATGAGGTGACAATGTACTCAAAATCCTCGATTTCATTCACTAGCCGAAGTGTTTTGCCGTCATGCGATCCGGTAAAATAGGAGCGCACCCTGTTTTTCAAAACCTTGGCTTTCCCCACATAAATGATGGTTCCCTGCCTGTCCTTCATTAAATAACATCCTGGCTGCGCAGGGAGAAGAGCAAGCTTATTCCTGATTTGCTCATTCATGCCATTCACCTCCTGTTACGGTGTCCATTTATATAAAACAATCTCATGATAGACTGGGTCGAAAATTTCATTTGACGAAAATGTCCTTACTTCTTCAAGCTTCCCTCCAGGTTCGACACCCTGTGACCGGAAGCCGTCTATAACACTATTTGTTACATAAATCGTTTTTCCTTCATATAACCCCTGATCATGAAGAAAAATCTTATAGGTGTAGATCCGTTTATGGGGATAGGGCATTCCCAGGAACTGCAGCACCCTTGTTTCCTCCCATGTATAGAGGACGACATCAGGCTGCTCCTCGAGATAATTCGCGAGCTGGTAGACAGCTGGTGATGACTCGGCCTGTTCCTGCACATAGCTTGATGAAACAATTGCCTGGGCAATGATTAAGGCAAGAGCTAGATAGCGGGTAAATTTCTCTGGTCTTTTTTTAAAAAAAACAAGCATGCAAACAAATACAAACAGCAGTGCCACGGGCAATATATGCCTCGGCTTATCGATGTTCTGGGCAAAAAGCGCCCATCCGCCATAGGCAAGCATCAGCAACAGGCTCAATTGCCCGCTGCTTTCCTTAAAAATCCCGCTTTTGCGCGACGGCAATAAAATAATGATGCCGATAACTATATATAATACCATCAAAACAGTTGTTCGTGAAAATATTCCCCACCACAAAATGTTGGTAAACAAAAATGCCTTCAGCCTTGCAAAAAAGGATAGCTCATTCGATACCGATGTGCCTCCCCATTCCTGGAAATGCCCGCCGGTGAATCCGAATGCCAGCTCGAGGAAATTGCTCAGGCTTCCTTCGGTCATGATCAGTCCGCCGACCCATATCAGCTGGAACAGGCCGGCGATGACCGCATATTTAATGATGCCAGGCATAGTAAGCTCTTGTTTGGTCCATTTTTTATAAAAAAGATAGATGAGCCCAATTCCCATCGGGATATAACTCAATCTGATCCCTAATAGCACACTGAATAGAAACAGAGGAAGGAGCAGCCACTTCCCTGAAGCTTTTGATTCAGCGGCCGCTACGCTCCAGAAAAACCACCAGAATGCCGCAAGTGCTGCACCTTCAGACATCGGCTGATTGACGATGATCAGTGGATAGCTCGCAGTATAAATGATGCCTGCCACAAGAAGGGAACTTTCTTTGGATAGCACTCTTGACGCAAGCAGGTACACGGGCACGATGGAGCTCGCATATACGAGCACATTGAATGCCACCAATGCCTGTCCCGGATTCTGAATGAATTTTTCAGTAAGCAATCCTCCTAAAATGAAGTAAGGATATCCAGGAAAATGGGGCTGCATCGCCCTTAAGTCGAACCGGTGGAGCGCCAGGGAGAAATCGACCTGATCCCATGATGAGACAAAAGGATTCAGATTGCCTAGCTGAGTCATGAAAACATAGAGAATCGCAAGCAAACTTACTCCTGATATCATCGCTCTGTTTATTTTGGCGAAATTCAACATACACACACCAACTTTGTTTTTACGTATGAAAAAAGTACAAGGAATTTCCCTGTACTTTTTCCGGAGAGAGGAGATTTACGCCTCAAAGCTTTATTTTACCTGTGGGTTCAGTACATTGACCTGCTTTGCTTCTGCCGTTTTTTCAACAGAGTGCTCTTTCTTTGTGCTGCGTGATGAAGTCAGCAGGAAGATTGCCGCAAAGTAGCCAATATATGCGACGATTTCTTCAATAGATGGCATTGATGAATATCCGAACAACGCCTTCAGGAAGATCCCGACATCACCTGAGATGAGCGGCGCTACACCGTTATCCCGGAGATAGTGTGCATAATCAATCGGATGTTCAGGCAACAGCCATGTAATATCATACACATGGTACATGACGCTTCCAATCAAGTTAATGTCCTGCATCATTGAGATTGCCTGTACGAGCAAGCCGGCAGAAATCAGGATGATGAAGGCACCTGTAATTTGGAAGAATGTCTTGAGCTTGACCTTCATTGTACCTTTGAAGAACATGTAGGAAACGACTACAGCGATCAGTGTTCCGGTGATCGCTCCCCACCCCTGCATCGCGGCACCGATGTTTCCGCCAGTGATCGCTGCAAAGAAGAACACTGTTTCGATTCCTTCACGCAAGACTACGAGGAATGAATGGATGACCATACCGACAATATTGCCTGTCGAGATGAACTTATTCATTTTCCCTTCCATATTGCCTTTGAGGTTCTTGCTGTGGCTCGCCATCCAGAATACCATCTGGGTCAGGAGGACCGTCGATACAATCATGATGCCGATTTTCAGATAAATTTCGCTGCCCATCGCGGCGAATCCAGTGAATACGACCTGGAACAGGATCGCTACCCCTACACTTGCCAGGACGGCAAGACCTGCTCCGAGCCAGACATATTTCGTATATTTGGAATGATCCATCCTCTTTAGATAGGTTGTGATGATCCCAATAATTAATAACGCTTCCAATACTTCACGAAATGTAATCAATAACGCTTGAACTTCCATTGCTGATTCTCCCCTCTCCAAGGTGTCATCAAAATTTATGATCTTCTTCTCTTAATGCCAATGGCTACTACTGTCGCAATCACGCCAACTATGATGATGATTGGAATCCAGTTGCGGATATTCGATAGATCTGTCCAGTCTTTCTTACCGGGGCCTTTTTCTTCGGCAGTTTCGGTGAAATGGCCGACTTCCAGGCTGGCAATATTGAACTCCTTCTGCAGCGCAGCAAGGATTTCTTCTTTTTTCATTTTAAAAGCTTCAATGTCAGATGGTTTTTTCCCGACTCCAAACAGTCCGGGATTTCCCAATGCTTCCAATGCGGCATCGAAATCAGCTTTGATTTGCTGATCGACTTCGGCATTTTGAGCTTCTACCTTTGGCGATAAAGCCTGATATGTAGCAAAGCCTTTTGCAAGCAGTTTCTTGGAATTGTCATATTCAGCAAAATTATTTTCAATGCTTTCAAGCCTTCTTGCTATATTCAAGACGAGAAGCTTTTCCATATTTTCAATCGTTGCTTCCTTATCTTCATCATTAAGACTTTCCATGATGACTTCTCCTGGCTCAGTTCCCATATGCATGTCGATTTCTTCCTTGACTGTTCCGAACAGGGATTTTGCCGCCGAGAAGTTCGGAGGGTTCTCATCCAGTTTCAATTGCATGTCCTTATAAACTTCTGCAACTTTTTCTTCATTGGGATCCCCATATGAATATGCGCTGGCAGATAGTGGAATGCTACTGAGAATCAATATCAGTGAAAAACAAAAAAATATAGCTCTCTTCATTCGTTGTTTCCCTCCTACAATGATAATGATAATGATTATCATTATGAATGTCAATCATATTTGATAACCGTCACCTTTTTGTCACTATTTTTACTGCTTTTACGTTGGTATATCTCTTCGCCAGCAAGCTTTTCTACCGGCCTGGACATTTCGCGATAGACAGCCGGTACGACATTCGTCATATATTTCTTGAATGAAATAAAGGATGTACCTGTAATCCTCACACGGTATTGAATCGGGACTTCAAGCACCCTGAAGCCTTTCCTGACTAGGTTCAGTGTCAATACTTGCGCATAATTGTAATCATGGATGATTTCTGCATGCTTAAGTACCTGCTTTGAAAATGCCCTCATGCCCGATTGGCCGTCAAAAAGCCATTTTCTTAATAATAAGGTTTGCAGGAATGTGAAAAAATAATTCCCCATCCTGCGGTGGAATTTCATTCCTTTTATTGTGCCCATAAATCGCGAGCCCATCGTATAATCGGCTTCTCCAATTATGATTGGCTTGACGATGTCTGGAATTTGCCAGGCTGGATATTCTCCATCTGCATCGATCATCACTCCGACATCAGCATCCATCCGATAGCATTCTTGTATTCCTTTTCGGACCGCGGCACCCAGGCCGCGGTTTTCTTCAAAGCTGATGATATGGTCGGCACCTGCTTTTCTCGCTTCAGCAACTGTTCCATCGGTTGAGCCGTCGTCAATGACCAGCACTTCCACCTGAGCAGCACCGGCAAAACTGCGAGGTATATTGCCAATCACTTCAGCTATTGATTCTTCTTCATTGTAAGCCGGCAAAAATACGATCACTTTATTCAAATCAATTCTCTTCCTTCTCTGCTTTGATTGCGTCCATCAACACTTTGCCTCTGCTGCTGGCTGGATATGGAGCTCCCATCAGATAGGAGATCGTTGGAGCCAGCGAGACAAGGCTATGCTTTTCCTGGACTTTATTACCCTTCCTGATATGCGGCCCATGCATGAAAAATGGAACAAACCTTTCCCCTTCATCAAGGTGTCCATGGCCGCCGATGCCGTCAGCCTGTCCATGGTCTGCACAAACGACAAGCGTTGTGTTTTCCATCTTCCCTTCTGCCTCGAGCCATTCAACAAACTGCTTAATCAGGGCGTCCGCTTCCTCGATTTTTTCAATATAATCATCATAGAGGACCCCGCGGCTATGGCCCACCTGATCCGTCCCGATCATCTGCACGACAAACAAGTCTGGATCCTGCTCGTCCATGATTTTTCTCGCCCTGGCCAGCATATTCGTGTCAGCCTTATCCTTATGCATGACTGCCGTAACGGTCTCGACATCGCTTCCCATTGCATCAACCAGATGGGCGATGCCAAGCAGCCTCCCTCTTTTGCCAACTTTCCTTAACGAGTCAAAGATCGTTTCTGTATTGACCCCAAGCTTATAGACCATATTCGATTTTATCCCATGTTCGAACGGGTAGGTCCCAGTAAACATCGAACTGAAGCATACCACGGTTCTTGCGGGGTACAGTGTTTCCATATTCAGATATTCCGTGCCATTCTCCTTCAGTTCGTCAAGAAAAGGTGTATTGGCTTCATAAAACCGTTCTTTCCTCATACCATCGATGACGATGACAATCACCTTGTCCGACAGTCCATTTTCAGGCACTTCCAGTCCCTCGTCATTTGTGTAGGTTTCATAGGCCTTAGGTTTCCAGTCAAATAAATATCTGTGCAAAATAAAGGCAAAGAGTAATACAAAGCCGTAAAACACAGCCAAATCCGCCAGCGGCAGACCAGGGCCGCCAGAAATCGCGGTAAATGACAGTTCCCATACAGAGAGAAGCAGCAAGAACTTCGGAAGCTGTTCCTGCGCATTCCCGCTAGTCGAATCACTGTTCTTTAAAACGAGCTTCCAGAACCTCGTGAAGTTCAGCCAGGAAGTGCCAATCCTTAGGTGATAATAAAACGTCCCCCAGAAAAACACAGTAAAGAAGAAATAGAGGCCTGCCGCAAACAGCAGCAAACTCAAATTAAGAGCTGGCCAAACAATGATAAAAACAATAAACGGAAGCCATAGATAGTTTCTCAAAAACAATGGAAAATCATAAATAAAATACATGATAAATAGCGGCAGCACTGTAAGCAGTGCGAAAAGAAAATCTGTGATTGTCCCCGGGCTGCCCAAATCGCCTAGATGGAATAGCACCATTGTGCCAACGGTGAAAATTGGTGTGAACGGCTTCCCTTCGTTCAGCAGATTCCAGCTTCGGGCCGCGAATTTTTCAAATTTTGATGCGCTCTTCATTCTAACCCTTCTTTCTCCCTGTCCCGAGACTCCTAAGTTCCCTGCGAATGTATGCAGGAGAGGTTACCAATAAGAGCAGGCCAGTGAAATATGAAAAAATAAATTTAAAGCCGTGGCTTAAGATGGAAGCTGTATAAGCCTCCCTCGTCCCGATTCCCAAAAGAGCCAAAGCTGCAGTCATGACTGATTCATAGGTTGATATCCCGCCAGGTGTAATTTGGAATACCTGCCCTCCAACCGTAATGGAATTGACCCACATGCTTTCAAGGAAGGCGAGGGATATCCCCATTGACTTTGCGACATTCCAGATGACGAAGCTTTCCAACACCCAGCTGATGAGGACCAGTGGCAATAGATAGAGACTCGTCTTTTTGGCCAGGGCATTTTTTAACATCAGCAGATGCTTTTGGAAAAAATCAGGAAGATATCGGTTCAGAAGCAATAGTATGATCATGACAAGAATCGCGAAACTAGCCAGTAAAGGCAGGGAGAGGCTGAATACAAGCTCTTTTCCTAACAGCAGCATCCCTGCTCCAGCTATCGATGCCAATGTGAATACATCAAGGATCCTCATAAAAATCACCGAATTGACAGATTCATCGAGAGTCAATTCCTTTTCCTTGGCGGCGAGGAAACCTGCACGAAATAGATCTCCTGCTTTTATCGGGGCAATATGATTGATGAATAAACTTAAAAATACGCCCTGCACACAGTTTGTGTACTTCACATGTTGCGGAATATACATTTTCCATGCAAGGGCCCTGATTAGAAAAGCAAGGAGGTATGCAAATACGGCACCCCAGAACAGTGAAGCCGATTTCCAAAAATGTATACTCTCGTCCACCAGCGTATCGATATGGAAGTACCTGAACGACAGGATCGCGAAAATAATCATGAGGATGACTGCCACAATTTTTAATAGAAAAGATTTATTCCTTGCCATAGTAATCCACAGCCCATTTCACCGTCCTGGCCAAGCCTTCTTCAAAAGGGACCTTGGCCCGGTAATCAAGCAGTTCTTTGGCTTTAGTCGTATCAGCCCATGTCGATGTCACATCACCCTGCCTGAAGCCTGCCTGCTGGATCTTCATTTCAGGAAAATGCTTTGCCAAAGCGGCAAGCAAATCCTCGATGGAAACTGGCATGGAAGATCCTAAATTGATAATATTGGTTCCGCGTGCTTTCTGGATCGCAGCACTAATTCCTTCAATAATATCATCTATGTACGTATAATCCCGCGATGTCCTATTGCCGAATACCGTTATTTCTTCACCATTGAGGATTCTTTCTATGAACTTTGTGATTGCCATATCAGGCCTGCCCCACGGTCCATATACTGTAAAGAACCTGAGGATTGTCATATCATACTGATACATGCTGGCAAATGCATGGCAAAAGGCCTCGGCACCATATTTAGCCGCGGCATATGGGGAAATCACTTTACCCGCAGCCATGTCTTCGCTTAATGGTTCATTCGCCTGTTCCCCGTACACGGAAGATGAAGAAGCATAAAGAACATGCTTCACATTCGACTCCCCGGAAAACTTTAGGACATTGACTGTTGCTTTCACATCATAATCCACATATTGCCCTGGGGCTTCAAGTGAATAGCTGACCCCCGGCAAGGCTGCCAGGTGTACCACACAGTCTGCCTGGAACTCCAGGAAAATTTTCTGGACTTCTTCCTCATCATCCAGCAGGTTCTTTTCCTCATATCGAAACGTTCCTGCTTCTCCAATATATGTTAACTGGTCAATTTTCCTCTTTTTTGAGTAATAAGGATGTAATGCATCTATAACCAGTACCTCATTGCCTTCTTCCACTAACTTTCTTGATAGGTGGCAGCCGATGAATCCGGCCCCGCCCGTGACGATAATTTTCAAAGAATACACCTCAGTCAACATTGTCTCTGCCATTCTATATTATAGAGAAAATCAGAAGGAGAGTAAAAAAGGAAAAACCTTGTCAGAGTACAAGGTTCTTCCGTCAATCATTATTTTGCTGAATCGATTACAGACTGGAGAGCTGTTTCCACTTCTTTTCTCAAAGCATCTCCATTTTCTTTATCCTGAGCTTTGGCAGCTTCATAATATTTTTGGGCGTTCTCTGATAGAGCGGCATATTCTTCTTCACCGATCAGGCGCTTAATGTCTTCGCCAATCATGTCTGTGAACAATGCACCTTCAAGTGCTGTGATGACACCTTTATCCTGGCCCCAGTTCTCTTCACTTTCTTCCAATTCATGCAAGGCGATCTTCGCAAAACCTCTGACAGCCGCGTTATTTACAGCCTTTGGATCAATCGTCTTCACATCTGTTTCCAAATTGAATTGTTTTTCGATCTTTTCTGCTTCTTCCGGCGCGTTCTTTACAAGGTAGCTAGCAATTGACTGGTAGAAGGCCCATCCTTCTGCCTGTTCAACTTTAGCCGCTTCGGCATCTTCTTTTGCCTCATTTGCAGCTTTAGTTGCATAACCATTTGGAACCGCAGCAGTCGCAAGATAGAATGTCTTCATTAACGTTTTATCGACAACTTGTTGTCCAAGTTTGAATGCTAATTGGTCATCTGCCTCTACAGCTTTTTCCATTTCCTCGAAGCCGCCTGCGATTGCATCCTTCATGTTCGTTCCATAGGCATCATCGCGCTTTTGGACAGTACCTTCGATAATTGCATAGAATTCTTTTGCCTCTTCAATTTCTTCTTTCACTGCCTCTTTATTGTCCCAGTTTTCCGCAACTTCGATGAATTCATGTTTCATTGTCGTATAAAATACTTTTTGCATTAGCTTATCGAAAATTTGTTTAACAACTACCTTATCCATTGAACCGTCTTTTCCAGCCTGAAGCGCTGTCGTGATGTGCTGGTCAACTTTATCTTCAAATTCCTGATCTCTATTTTGAACGAGGCTTTGAAGGTTTTCGGTGTAAAGTTTCGTTACCTTGTCAAAGTCTACTTCCTTGCCTTCTTTGGCTTTTTCTAGCTCAGCGACCGCTTCCTTGTATACATCGCCATATTCCAAATCTGCTTCTTCTTTATCTGATGCTGCATCCTTATTCACAGTTTCCTCTTGCTTTTTCTCGTCAGGCTTTGAAGCCGATTCGTTGTCAGATCCACATCCAGCCAATACAGCACTTGCCATTATGAAACTAGCAAAAATAATTTTAAGGTCTCGTTTTTTCATGATTGTATGCCCCCATATGATAATTTTATTTTTTTAAATGATAATGATTTTCAATCACAGTTGTTATTATAATCGAGAATGATTTTCACTGTCAATGAACTTTATGAGAAAACTTTGACAAAGTATTGACAATCCAAATTAATATGTCCTATTTAAATGGAGGTTCAGCCATAAAAAAAGCCCCGCCTTCCGAGGGAAGGCGGGACTTCTGTTTAAGATTAGATATGCTGTTGCAGACGTCCTGCAAGTGCTTCTTTTGGCTGGAAACCGACTACTTTATCAACCGGCTGTCCATCTTTAAGGACAAGTAAAGTCGGGATGCTCATGATGCCGTATTGTGCAGCAGTTTCCTGGTTGTCATCAACATCAAGCTTCACGATTTTCACTTTGTCGCCCATTTCTGAATCTAATTCTTCAAGCACAGGAGCGATCATCTTACAAGGGCCGCACCATGGTGCCCAAAAATCAACAAGCACTAGGCCTGATCCTGTTTCGTTAGCAAAAGTTGCGTCAGTTGCATGTGTAATTGCCATTTGAATGCCTCCTAAATAAATCTGAATAATACCGTCAGTATATCATCGTTTACCAATTGATGCTATTTATATGCTCTTGTTGTAATTTACCCTTTTTGCATGCTAATATTCCTGCGGAAAATGAAAAACGGACGTTGTTTGACGTCCGTTTTCATGTGTTATTTTAAGCATTTACTTTAAGTTTTTTGAATTCTTCAGTAAGCATTGGAACGACTTCGAATAAGTCACCAACGATTCCGTAGTCTGCGACTTTGAAGATATTTGCTTCAGGGTCTTTGTTGATTGCGACAATGACTTTGGAGTTTGACATACCAGCAAGATGCTGGATTGCTCCTGAGATACCGGCAGCGATATATAAGTCAGGTGTTACAACCTTTCCTGTCTGGCCAATCTGCAGTGAATAGTCACAATAGTCAGCGTCACAAGCACCGCGGGAAGCGCCAACCGCTCCGCCAAGGACGTCTGCAAGTTCCTTAAGTGGCTCAAAGCCCTCTTCGCTCTTGACGCCGCGGCCACCAGCTACAACAACCTTTGCTTCTGACAGGTCTACGCCTTCAGTTGCTTTGCGGACAACATCCTTGATGATTGTTCTGAGATCCTTGATTTCTGCTGAAACCGTTGATACTTCGCCTGATTTGCCTGCATCCTTTTCCAAAGGTGCAATATTGTTTGGACGGATTGTCGCAAACACTAGTCCATCAGTGACAATCTTCTTTTCAAAAGCCTTGCCTGAGTAGATTGGACGAGTGAATACAAGATTGCCGCCCGCTTCCTCTACCGCTACCGCATCTGAAATGAGGCCTGAGCCCAATTTGCTTGCGATTTTCGGTGCAAGGTCTTTTCCAAGGGATGTATGCCCGAAAATGATTCCCTCTGGATTTTCCTGCTCGATGACAGCCATCAATGCCTGTGAAAAGCCGTCTGGTGTATACTGTGCCAGTTTGCCATCTTCTACTGCGACAACTTTATCGGCACCATATTGATACAGGTCATTGCCTAATGAACTTACAGACTCGCCAAGCAATACTCCAACAACTTCTCCGCCTTCAGCAACTGTTTTTGCAGCTGCGATTGCTTCGAAGGAAACATTTCTTAGTTGTCCGTCACGTGCTTCTCCCAATACTAATACTTTTCTCGCCATTTGATTTACCTCCTGCGTATTTATTCTTCCGTTATGTCTTAAACGACTTTTGCTTCTGTGTGAAGCAGGCTGACAAGTTCCTTAACCTGGTCGGCTAGCTCGCCTTGAAGGACTTTTCCTGCCTCTTTTTTCGGAGGAAGATAAATTTCGATTGTTTTCGTCTTAGCTTCCACATCATCTTCATCCAGATCAAGATCATCAAGCTCTAGCTCTTCAAGAGGCTTCTTCTTCGCTTTCATGATCCCCGGAAGAGATGGATAGCGCGGTTCGTTCAAGCCCTGCTGCGCAGTTACAAGAACTGGGAGGCTTGTCTCAATGACTTCGGAATCCCCTTCTACATCTCTGGTGATCGTAGCAGTAGTTCCGCTGATTTCCAGTTTCGTAATGGTCGTTACATAAGGCATTCCAAGTTGTTCAGCAACTCGTGGCCCTACCTGTCCGGAACCGCCATCGATGGCGACATTTCCGCCAAGGATCAGGTCAGCTTCTTTATCCTTCAGATATTCAGCAAGGATTTTTGCTGTCGTGAACTGGTCTCCGCCTTCTACATCGTCCTCGATATTGATCAATACTGCTTTATCAGCTCCCATAGCCAATGCTGTACGAAGCTGCTTCTCGGTTTCCTCATTGCCGACAGAAAGGACTGTTACTTCTCCGCCGTGAGCATCCCTGACCTGGATTGCTTCCTCGATTGCGTACTCATCATATGGATTTATGATGAATTCCGCGCCATCTTCATTAATTTTGCCGTTTGATAGCGTGATTTTTTCTTCTGTATCGAATGTCCTCTTCATTAGAACGTAGATATTCATTTGTTCCCCTCCTAAGTATTCAAACATTTTAGCTGTTCTAAAGATTAGAAAAATTTATAACAAAAAAATATTGATGCTAAAAGTTTGCTTATCTGCCTTTGAA
Source organism: Mesobacillus thioparans (assembly GCF_965138835.1). Lineage (NCBI taxonomy): Bacteria > Bacillati > Bacillota > Bacilli > Caryophanales > Bacillaceae > Mesobacillus > Mesobacillus thioparans. The sequence continues at coordinate 241,500 of NZ_CBCSFH010000007.1, forward strand.
CTCCGGCTGCCTTTTTTCAAGGAATGCACTGATTCCTTCCTGGCCATCCTCTGACAGGAAGACGTCGCCGAAGAGTTTCGCTTCATCCTTGACTCCTTTATAGAAGGCTTCATGCTTAGTATAGTTCAAGAGTTTGATAGCTGCCCCAATGGACACAGGACTCTTCTTCGCAATCTTGCCAGCCAGGTTGTATGCGTTTTCAAGCAATTCCTCTTCAGGGTAAGCGTGGTTGGCGAGACCATATTGGACTGCTTCCACTCCTGTGATCGGATCACTTGTGAACAGCATTTCCGCTGCTCTCGCAACACCAACATATCTTGGAAGACGCTGGCTGCCTGCAAAGCCTGGAACCAATCCGAGCTGCAACTCAGGCAATCCTAATTTCGCATTTTCTGCCACAAGCCTGAAATGACAAGCCATGGCAAGCTCCAGTCCTCCACCCAGTGCCGCACCATGGATAGCTGCGATAATCGGCTTTGGAAAATATTCCATGCGTTCAAAAAGATCTTGTCCATACTCCGCCAGCTTTGCAAAGTCTTCACCGGTTTTGATGGTAGTGAATTCCTTGATATCCGCACCCGCAGAGAAGAATCTCCCTTCTCCATGAACCAGGACTACCCTGACTTCTTCATTTCCCTCGATTTCATCAAGCACTGCCGATAATTCCTTCAGCAATCCTGATGCAAGGGCATTCGCCGGCGGACGGGCAATCGTGATCGTTGCGATCCTGTCCTCCGTAGACCATTTGAGATACTCCACATTTTCCCCTCCTTTTACATGAAGACAGGCTTCGCACAGGAATGATGCTTTATATGCGAAGCATGCCTTTTACGGACCGTTTCCACATACCTGCTGAACAGGAAGGTGGAAAGGACTTGATTAAAGGACCGGTTTGGCACCGTGGTAACCGCAGCCGTTGATCAGCAGCTGGTGTACCGCTTCAGCCAGGTCAGGCAGATTGTACTTCTGTTCATTCATTACCCATGAAGTCACAGTTTCATCCACCGTTCCAAAAATCATCTGCCTAGCAAGACGCAAATCCAGGGAGCCCGAAAACTCTCCATTCTCTATGCCTTCCACAATGATTTTGTCGATCAGCATTAAGTAGCCTTTCAGCACCTCGTTGATTTTATGGCGGAGGTCCTTATTCGACTGCCTTAGCTCCAGCTGGGTCACAATTGCAAGATGCCGGTCCTGGGAAAGCATTTTGAAATGCGTTTCGACCAACATGTATAATTTCTCTGTTGCTGTCGTTTTTCCTGCAATTTTCTCTTCGATATTTTCTACAAAGTAACCCATCTTCTCCTGGAACAGAGAAATAAGTATGTCTTCTTTATTCTTGAAGTACAAATAAATGGTCCCGTCAGCCACTCCAGCCTGCTTCGCTATTTTAGACACTTGCGCCTGGTGATAGCCGTTTTCTGCGATAACGACGACTGCTGCATCAATTATTTGCATATATTTCGGCCTGTTTTTTTTCATTTTTTCCACTCCCGCTCCAGGAAAAGCACAAGCATTAAATGCTACAGTGGCACACTCCCGTTTACGATTTTGTCTGCACTACTTTTCACTGAATGAATCGTCATTCATATTTTTATAATAGTATTCACTCACATTTCTGTCAAGGAAATGTGTTTCATTTGGACAAGCTTTCTTTGCCAAAAAGAAAGAGCCGAGTAAGCCGGCTTTGAAAGTTAAGCTCGCTTCTGCTGATCTGCTGCATTTTTTGCTTTTTCTTCATCCACAAGTGCTCTTCTTAGAATTTTACCGACTGCTGTTTTCGGCAATTCTTTTCTGAATTCATAAAGCCTCGGTACCTTATAGGCCGCCAGATGCTTGCGTGAGTACTCATTGAGTTCTTCCTCTGTCACCTTTGCGCCTTCCTTGAGGACGATATAGACTTTCACTGTTTCCCCTCTGTACGGATCTGGTATGCCCGCAGCGACAACTTCCTGGACCGCAGGATGTTCATAGAGGACCTCCTCAATTTCACGCGGATATATATTGAAGCCTCCGGCAATGATCATGTCCTTCTTCCGGTCGACAATATAAAAATATCCTTCCTCATCCATATAGCCAAGGTCGCCAGTCAGCAGCCAGCCATCCTTAAGGACCTGTTCCGTTTCTTCCGGCCTATTCCAGTAGCCCTTCATCACCTGCGGGCCCTTTACTGCTATTTCACCAATTTCTCCAGGTGGCAGCGGTTCACCGGTTTCCATTGAAAAGACAGCAGAATCAGTATCTGGCCAAGGTACACCAATGCTTCCCTTTACACGTTTTTTGTCCCAAAGGAAGTTCGCATGTGTGACTGGCGACGACTCAGTAAGGCCGTACCCTTCAACAAGCTTGCCTCCTGTTATCTCTTCGAACCTCTCCTGGACCTCAACAGGCAGTGGAGCGGATCCGCTAATGCATGAGTCAATGGAAGACAAATCGTATTTTTTCAGGTCAGGGTGGTTCAGCAGGCCGATATAAATCGTTGGAGCTCCTGGAAACAATGTAGGCCTCTGCTTCTGGATTGTTTTTAAAGTTGTTTCCGGATCGAATTTCGGCAATAAGACCATTTTCGATCCCTGCATGACTGACAGGATCAAGACGGCGGTCATTCCATAGACATGGAAGAATGGCAGGATTCCCAGGACCGTTTCTTGCCCTTCCTTGCATTTATACAACCAGGCATTGCTCATTGCCGCATTGGCGATCAGGTTTTTATGAGTCAGCATGACACCTTTCGGAAAACCTGTCGTCCCCCCAGTGTATTGCAATAAAGCCAAGTCTTCCTCAAAATCAAGATCGTATTCTTTTATTATGCCTGCAGGATTTTTCATGATCTCAGTAAAAAGATGATTCTGGCCTTCATGCTTCACGTTGACGATCAGACCATACTGTTTTTTCTGGATGTATGGATAGACAAGGTTCTTTGGGAATGGAAGATAATCCTTGATAGCGGTTACAATTACGTTCTCTAAATCCGTGTTGGCAATGACCTTCGAGACTCTCGGGAATAAAATATCCAGAGTTATAATTGCCTTTGCACCAGAATCCTTCATCTGGTACTCCAGTTCCCGTTCCATATACAGCGGATTGGTTTGGACAACGATTCCCCCGGCCATGAGGATTGCATAGTAACTGATGATTGACTGGGGAGTGTTAGGGAGCATGATGGCCACCCTGTCTCCTTTTTCAATTCCCAGGTCCTGCAGATAGGCAGCCAGCTTTTTCGCATAATTGTAGACTTGTTTATACGTGAGCTCCTTGCCCATGAAGTGGATTGCCACTTTCTCTGGATATTTCTCGGAAGTCCGTTTCAAGTAGTCCTGGACGGTTGCTTCCTGAAGATCCAGATGGGCAGGGATTTCCGGAGGATATTGTGACAGCCACGGCTTTTCTCTTTCCATCTTTACGCCTCCTTATTTAAAATTTTTTGAAAATTCTATCTCCCATTATAATATAATGGTCTTTTTATGACAATTAGAATAGTTTTTTGTAGGATAATAGGGACAAACTCCTAAATATATTCTAGCAGGAATATTTTAGCCCATAGAAAAAAACCGCCATGGAAGACGGTTTTGTGGTTTTATTTGCTATTTTACACAAAGAACATCATATAGATCACGCCGACCAGCAGGAATACTCCGCATAGGATCAGCAAGATTTTTGCCAGTTTTTCCATCTGTTTCAGGTCCCCCTGTTAAATTCCTGCGCCAATGATATAGGACAGGCCGGCAGAGATGATCATTGAAATCAGTCCGACTGCACGGTTGTCATTTTCTATTTCTTTATCAATGTTGAACTTCGGAGTCAGGAATTCAAAAATAAAGTATCCGATCAAAAGCAGTATGAATCCGAAAACTCCCCAGCTGACCATAGTAAGAAGTGAATCATGCTGATTGATCGAATGGCGGAATATATTGGCTACACCGAAGATTTTCCCGCCGGTGGCCATCGCGACTGAAAGATTTCCTTTTTTGATTTCATCCCAGTTCCGGTATTTTGTGACCAGTTCAAAGACAGCCAGGAATACAACCATGCAGAGAATCGCCACACTGTAATAACCTGCTGTCACAACATATTCGTTTTCCCAGAAATGCTCCATGTCCAATCTCCCTGAATATATTTTACCCCTAAGCCTATTATAATGGTTTCTGGAGTGGATTAGTATTTTTTATTTGAATTCTACTACGGTCACACCTGTTCCGCCTTCTCCGGCGTCTCCGAAGCGGATTTTCTTGACGGAGCGGTGGTTGCGCAGATATTCCTGGACTCCCTGCCTTAGTGCTCCTGTTCCTTTTCCGTGAATGATGTTTACGCGCGGGTAGCTGGCAAGCAAGGCATCATCGATATATTTCTCGACCCTCATGAGCGCGTCTTCATAGCGCTCCCCTCTTAGGTCTAGCTCCAAGCCGACGTGGAAGTCCTTCCCTTTCACTGTCGCAATCGGTTTTGTTTCCACCGGCTTTGGCGTATTGATAAATTCCATATCGGACTCTTTCACTTTCATTTTAAGAATGCCAATCTGGACTTGCCATTCTTTTGCATTCACGCGTTCCAATAAATGCCCTTTTTGGCCGAATGTGAGCACATTGACCTCATCCCCAGGCTTGAATTCATGTTTGGCAGGTTTCGCTTTGCCAGCATTCTTCACCTGGTTAAGCTCTGGTGTTGCATCACTTAGGCGTTTTTTGGCATCGATCAATTCATGCTCCTTGATTTCAGCGCCTTTTTCCAGCCTCAGCTTCCGGAGCTCACGGATGACTTCTTCTGCTTCATCCTTCGCCTTTTCCACGATGGATGCTGCTTTGACTTTTGCTTTTTCAGCAAGTTCATCTTTTTTCTGATAATATTCAGCCATCTGCTTTTGCATGTCGCTGTGGAGGTTTTCTGCATCCTTCAGCAGCTGGTGGGCCTCATCCCTGTCCCTTTCCGCTTGCTTGCGGCTGGATTCCAGGGAAGCGATCATGTTTTCGACCTCATTGCTGTCGGCGCTAATATAGGATCTCGCTGTTTCGATGACAGTATCCTTCAATCCGAGTCTCTTGGAGATCTCGAAGGCATTGCTTCGTCCCGGCACACCAATCAGAAGCTTATAGGTCGGGCTCAGTGTTTCGACATCGAACTCGACGCTCGCATTGATGACACCGTCACGATTGTACCCATACGCCTTCAGCTCTGGATAATGGGTCGTCGCAATGACTCTTGCTCCGCACTTGTATACTTCATCAAGGATGGAAATTGCCAGCGCCGCACCTTCCTGCGGGTCAGTCCCGGCACCAAGTTCATCAAAAAGAACGAGGCTGTTATTATCCACCTTATTAAGGATTTCAACGATATTGACCATATGGGATGAAAAAGTACTCAAACTTTGCTCGATAGATTGTTCATCCCCGATATCCGCGTAAACTGAACCGAATACAGCGACTTCTGAACCATCCAGGGCAGGGATTTGCAGCCCGGCTTGGGCCATCAGTGTACAAAGTCCAACAGTCTTCAATGTAACGGTTTTACCCCCGGTATTCGGCCCGGTGATGACGATCGTTGTGTAGTCACTTCCCAGAGTGATGCTGTTCGGGACAACTTCATCCATTGAAATCAATGGATGTCTTGCCTGGAAAAGATTGATGCGGCCTTCGTCATTGACGATTGGCTTCGAACCCTTGATTTTGCTTCCATATCGTGACTTTGCGAACATGAAATCAAGCTCGGCCATGATGGCTACGATTTCCAGGAGCTCATCATGGTGATCGGCGGTCAGTGCCGACAGTTCAGCCAAAATACGTTCGATTTCCTGCTGTTCCTTTACCCGGATGTTCTGCAGCTCATTATTCAGCTGGACAACCGATTGCGGTTCGATGAACAGCGTCTGGCCGGAAGAGCTCTGGTCATGGATGATCCCGCCGTAATGGGAACGGTATTCCTGCTTGACCGGAATGACGAAACGATCATTCCTGATGGTGATGATGGCATCAGAAAGCATTTTCGATGCATTGGATGAACGAATCATGCTCTCCAGTTTTTCCCGCACCCTTGCTTCTCTTGACCGCATTTGCTGGCGCAGCGAGCGCAGTGCTTCACTTGCGCTATCGAGAACTTCGCCGCCTTCATCGATTGCATTCCTGATCGATTCCTCGAGGTTCGCCAGTACAATGATGCCTTCGGTGTAGCTCAGCAAAATCGGCACTTCCGTCACATCCTGCAGATCCTCGACGAAACGCTTCATCTGTCTGCTGGCATGCACCGTGCTTGCCACCTGTACCAGTTCATGAGGGCTAAGCATCCCGCCAATCTGGGCTCTCTTCACATGTGGCCTGATATCGTGGATTCCGCCTAACGGCACATTTCCTTTCAGCCTTAGAACCTTTGCTGCCTCATCTGTTTCCTCCTGCAAACGGGAAACCTCGGCAAAATCGACCGAGGGCAACAGGGCTACTGCCTTTTCCCGTCCTAATGAGGATGATGTATGTTCAATCAGCTGGGCCCTGATTTTATCAAATTCCAATGTTTTCAAAACTCGTTGCTGCACAAAAATTTCCTCCTTCTTTTTTGGCGAAGGTTATTAGAAAAGCGTAAGCGCTTTGGTCAGCCCCGACAAGCGCTGGAGGGCCGACCAGTGAAGTCGTTCTTTGACTTCATTGGGCGGACTGAAGCGACTCGAGGGGCTAAGCGCTGAAGCTAGCCATTTCTACATAGAACTAAGAGTCCCTTATTGATCCCGGCCGTGCAGGAAATCGAGCAAACCGTCCAATTCCAAAGCATTCAGGACAGATGATTCCTTGATCCAGCCCTTTCTGGCGGCCGTTACGCCGATCTCCATGTGTTCCAGCGTGTCCACTTTATGCGCGTCCGTATTGATGACGATTTTAACGCCTTCATCCTGCGCTTTTCTTAAATATTCCGCTGCAAGATCAAGCCTGTTTGGATTGGCGTTCAGCTCCAGCGCTGTATTAGTTTCCTTCGCAAGCTTGATCAGCTGATCGATATCGACAGAATACCCTTCCCTGCGGCCAATAAGCCGTCCAGTTGGATGGGCGATGATATCAACATGTGCATTCTCCAGGGCCGTCTTCAGCCTGTTCATGATTTTTTCGGTTGGCTGTGAAAAGGATGAATGGATCGATGCGATGACCATATCCAGCTCGGCAAGCAATTCATCCTCAAAATCCAGTGTGCCATCCGGTAAAATATCCATCTCGATTCCCGTCAAAATCGTGAAGTCATCGAATTTCTTATTCAGTTCCTTCACTTCTTCTATTTGCTTCCTAATTCGTTCCGGCGTCAAGCCGTTCGCTACCTTCAAATACTGGGAATGGTCGGTGATAGCCATGTATTTATAGCCTCTCGCGATACACTCCATCGCCATTTCCTCAATTGAATGGCCGCCATCGCTCCAGGTTGAATGCATGTGAAGATCCCCCTTGATGGCATCAAGCGTTATGAGTTCCTGATCTTTTCTGTATAACTCAACTTCCGATCCATCCTCCCGCAATTCTGGCGGAATGAATGGCAGACCAAAATATTGATAAAATTCTTCTTCTGACTTGAATGTGGTGACTTCACCTGTTTCTACGTTCTCCACACCATATTCGCTGATTTTTTCTCCTTTTTCCTTCGCCAGCTGCCGCATCCTCACGTTGTGGTCCTTCGACCCGGTAAAATGATGGAGGGCTGTCGCGAATTCCTCGGGATCAACAAGACGGAAATCGACATTCACATCATAGTCAAGCCCAAGGGTGACAGATACCTTCGTGTCGCCCGCAGCGATGATTTCCTTGATTTTCGGAAGCTTGATCAACTCATCCTTAACGGCAGAGAGATCGTTTGCCGCGATGATGAAATCCAGGTCCTTGATTGTCTCCCTCATCCTCCGCAAGCTGCCCGCTCTTGAAAATTGTTCGATATTCTCTATCTTTTGAAGATACGATTCAATTAATTCGGCGACCGGCAGCATATAAGCGAGCGGAAGTCTTTCAGGCCTTGTTCCGAAGTTCTCGATCGCAGCGAGGATCTTTTCCTCCGATTTTTTTCCAAAGCCGGCCAAATCCCGGATTTTCCCTGCCTTCGCTGCTTCCTCAAGGTCATGGATACTTTCCACACCCAGTTCTTTATACAGCTTGGCAATCTTTTTGCCGCCCATTCCTGGCAGCTGGAGCAGCGGGATAAGTCCGCTCGGTACCTCTTCCTGCAATTCCTTCAGCTCGGTCGACTGGCCGGTTTCCATGAACTCCTGGATGACCCCCGCTGTGCCTTTGCCGATTCCTTTTAATTCTGTGAGATCCCCTATTTCCGACATGCTGCGTTCATCGCCTTCCAGAGCAGCGGCAGCTTTCCGGAATGCGGATACTTTAAATGGGTTTTCTCCTTTTAGTTCCATATATATAGCAATTGTTTCAAGCAATTGCACGATATCCTTTTTATTTATGGACATGATCTCCACCTGCCTTCTCGATTTCCAGACCGTTTTTTTAAAACGGGACTAGGTCATTGTCTTCTATTTTATAGAAAACATGCCTTACTGTGAAATCAAATGAAAATTTTTCGCCGGATAAAAAAAACTTCTCCGCAAAAGAGAAGTTATGCAGCCATGTATTCAATCCATAGTTGTTTAATTTGCTGAGAGAATACCGGGGTATTTTTTATGATATTTTCGGCTAGAATTGAATCGTTCAATGGTCCCTGGATGGCCTGGATCGGCAGCAGGGCCGCAATGTACAGAACGATGAACAGCAGCAGGTAAACTTCGATAAAACCAAGGAACCCTCCTGCCCAGACATTCAGCTGCTTCAGGACTGGCAGATGTGCTACAAAATCGAGCATCGATCCGATAATCTGGAGCAGGATTTTCACCGCGAAAAAAATGGCCGCAAACGCGATTGCACGATAATAGGCATCTTCTAAATTGGCATTCTCAAATAAGAGATTCAATGTAGAATTGCCGCTAAGGTTTGGATACGGTATCCATAGAGTCAGCTTGGGAGCAAGCTGGTCGTAATATAGGTACGCAACAACGAAGGCTGCGATAAAACCGGCCAAATGAATGGTTTGCAGGATGAACCCCCTCTTCAGTCCTACAATGAAGCCTATGACCAATATAGCCAAAACAGCAAGATCAAGCATGAATTATTCAGTCCTTTAACCTTTTAATTTCCGCTTCAAGCGATTCAACACGATCTTTCATTTTTATGTAATCATTAACAGCATTCACAGCCGTCAACACAGCTAATTTACTAGTATCAAGTGAAGGATTCGCTGAACCGATTTCACGCATTTTATCATCGACCATCGAGGCAATGAGCCGGATATGGCTGGTGCTTTCAATGCCGACTATTGTATACTGCTGTCCATATATATCGACAGTCGACCGATTTTTTTTTGTGTCTGACAACATTTATGCCCCCATTCATAAGAATCCTATTCTATACTATAACATGAACGTAAATCGCTGGGAAGTAGTTGCCTGTCAGATTGAAATGATTTTTGGAAGAAAATGTCTAACCTTAACAAGGAGTGAAGAGCCATGGGAAATAGTGTGCTTCAAAAAAGTCCGGAAGAAATCAGAAAGATGAAAGAGTATTACAGTAAGTTCCTGATTGATAAGCTTCCGCCTGGCAGTGTTTTTGCCGCAAAAACTCCTTCCTGTGCAATCACTGCATATAAATCCGGTAAAGTTCTATTCCAGGGAAAAGACGGAGAAAGTGAAGCAGCAAAGTGGGGCATGGCAACAGCACCTGCTGCTAAAAAGAGTGCTGCGCTAACACCGGGAGCCCATTTGCCGAAAAATATCGCAGAAATGGCGATCATCGGTTCGGATGAGGTCGGTACCGGTGACTATTTCGGTCCAATCACCGTTGTCGCCGCCTATGTTAGGAGGCAGGATATCCCCGTCCTGAAGGAACTAGGAGTCCAGGATTCCAAGAACCTCAAGGACGATAAGATCATCGAGATCGCGAGACAGCTGGTCACCTTCTTGCCTCACAGCCTGTTGACCTTACATAATGAAAAATATAACAAGATGCAAATGAAGGGCATGTCTCAGGGAAAGCTGAAAGCCCTCCTGCACAATCAGGCTATCAACCATGTTCTTGATAAAATCGCCCCGGAAAAACCGGAAGTGATCCTGATCGATGAATTCGCAAAAGAGCCTATTTATTTTGCGCATCTGAAAGGTCAGAGGAAAATCATCCGCGAGAATGTCCTGTTCAGTACAAAAGCAGAAGGAATCCATCTCGGGGTCGCAGCCGCATCGATGATTGCCCGCTATGCGTTTGTACGCCACTTCGAAAACCTGAGCAAGAGAGCCGGTTTCACGATCCCGAAAGGTGCCGGCGCTGCTGTTGATAAGGCAGCGGCAAGGCTGATCGTCGAAAAAGGGATGGATGTGCTGCCTGAGTTCGTCAAACTCCATTTTGCCAATACTGAAAAAGCGAAGAAGATTGCAAGGGTTTAAATATGAAAAAGGCAGCCCGCGGGCTGCCTTTTTCCATTTATCCTCTTAATACTGCTCCAGCTTTTTCTTCAAGTGCAGCAAGGACTTTATTGTGCGCTTTTGCAATGTCTTCATCCGTCAATGTCTTTTCAGGATCAAAGTATTTCAGGGAGAACGCAAGTGATTTCTTGCCTTCTTCCATTTTTTCACCTTCATAAAGGTCGAAAACATTCACTTCTTTTAAAAGTGATCCGCCAGCTTCGGTGATGATCTTCTCAAGGTCACCGGCTGCAGTTCCCTTTTCAACTACAAGGGCGATATCCCTTGTGATCGATGGGAAGCGCGGGATTGCAGTGTACTGTAATGGTGCAGTTTCTGCTTCAAGTAATGCTTTTAGTGATAACTCGAATACATAAGTTTCTTTCAGGTCAAGCGATTTCTGCATGGTTGGGTGAACCTGGCCGATAAAGCCGACCACATTGCCGTTCAGCAGAACTTCAGCTGTGCGCCCTGGATGCATTCCATCAAGATCAGCCTTCTGGAATCCAAGCTGGCTATCAAGGCCAAGCTTGGCAAACAGGCCTTCAACGATTCCTTTTAGCACGAAGAAATCGACAGGCTTCTTCTCGCCCTGCCATGGATGGGTTTCCCACAGGCCAGTGATCGCAGCAGCCAAGTGCTCGCGCTCTTCAGGCAGTTCGTCATTGCTGTTCTTCAGGAACACTGCACCTGTTTCATAAACAGCGACACTGTCCATCTGACGAGCATTATTGTACTTCAATACTTCGAGCAGCTGTGGCACGATGCTTAAGCGCAGCAGGCTGCGGTCTTCACTCATCGGCATTGCCAGTTCAACAGGCTCGCGCTGATCCAGTGCGTATTGTGTTGCTTTCTCCGCGCTTGTAAGGGAATATGTCACCGCCTGGTAAAGACCAGCACCTTCCAGGTAGCGGCGAACAACACGGCGCTTTTTCTGGTATTCAGAAAGGTGTCCCGGTGTTGACTGCCCTTCAGGAAGGGTTGTCGGCAGGTTGTCATAGCCATATAGACGGCCAACCTCTTCAACTAAATCCTCTTCAATCGTAATGTCCCCACGGCGCGTAGGTACCGTTACTGTAATTGTTTCATTATCCACAGATGTTTCAAACTTCAGGCGGGCAAAAATGTCCTCAACCTGCGTCATTTCAAGATCGGTACCCAATACTTTATTGATTTTCCCAAGAGTGGTTGAAACAACTGCTGGCTTAACCTCCAAAGCATCAGCTTCGACCACACCGCCAAGGACTTCACCGCCTGCTAGTTCGATCATTAATTCAGCAGCACGTTCCGCAGCAGGACGGACTCTCTCAGGATCCACACCTTTTTCATAGCGTGAGCTTGCTTCGCTTCGCAAACCATGGTCTTTTGAAGCCTTGCGGATCGCTCCTCCTGTGAAATAAGCGGACTCCAACATAACAGTTGTAGTGTCACTGCTTACTTCGGAATTCGCTCCGCCCATAACACCAGCAAGTGCCACTGGGTCTGTACCGTTCGTGATGACCAGATGATCTGGAGTCAAAGTGCGTTTCACATCATCAAGCGTTTCAATTACTTCTCCGTCTTTGGCGCGGCGGACAAGGATTTCTTTTGAGCCGAGCTTATCATAATCGAAAGCATGAAGCGGCTGACCGTACTCCAATAAGATGAAGTTCGTGATATCGACAACGTTGTTATGAGGGCGGATGCCAGCAGCCATCAATCTTGTTTGCAGCCACACCGGTGACGGGCCGACTTTTACATTCTTGATCACTTTCGCGACGTATAGCGGGTTATCTCCCTTTGCATCCACTGTTACGCTGATATAGTCACTAGCCTGCTCTGATGAAGTTTCAGGCTGCGGGTTCGGAAGCTTAACATCTTTGCCGAGAATCGCACCTACTTCATAGGCAACACCAAGCATGCTCATTGCATCAGCACGGTTTGGCGTCAAACCGAGCTCAAGGATTTCGTCATCCCTGTTCAGGACTTCCAGCGCGTCCTGGCCGATTTCTGTGTCAGGAGTGAAATTGTAGATTCCCTCTGCATACTCCTTCGGCGCCAGCTTGCCTTCAATGCCAAGCTCCTGAAGGGAGCAGATCATCCCATGGGATTCTTCTCCGCGAAGCTTTGCTTTTTTAATTTTGAAGTTGCCTGGCAAAACCGCGCCAACAGTTGCAACCGCAACCTTCTGTCCTTTGCCGACATTTGGCGCGCCACAGATAATCTGTACGGTTTCGCCATTGCCAAGGTCAACAAGTGTCTTGTTCAGCTTTTCTGCATTCGGATGCTTTTCGCATTCCAATACATGGCCGACAACGATACCCTTCAAACCTTCATTCAATTTTTCTACGCCTTCTACCTCAATGCCGCTTTTTGTGATTTTTTCAGCGAGCTCTTCAGCAGATACGCCTTCCAAATCGATATATTCCTGCAGCCATTTATATGATACCAACATGGTTTTACCCTCCTAATCCTTATTCTTCTACTGAGAATTGCTTCAAGAAACGGACATCGTTTGTATAGAAATGACGGATGTCATCAACACCGTACTTGAGCATCGCGATACGCTCAGGTCCCATTCCAAATGCGAAACCAGTATATTTCTTTGAATCATAGCCTGCCATTTCCAGTACGTTCGGATGGACCATCCCAGCTCCAAGGATCTCGATCCAGCCAGTTCCTTTACATACGCTGCAGCCTGATCCGCCGCAAATTTTACAAGAGATATCCATTTCGACAGATGGCTCAGTGAAAGGGAAGAAGCTAGGACGCAAACGGATTTCGCGGTCTTCGCCGAACATTTTCTTAGCAAAAACTTCTAGTGTCCCTTTAAGGTCGCTCATTCTCACGTTCTCATCGACGACAAGTCCCTCGATTTGCATGAACTGGTGAGAGTGTGTTGCATCATCATTATCGCGACGGTACACCTTGCCCGGGCAGATGATTTTCACAGGACCCTTGCCCTGATGCTTTTCCATCGTCCTTGCCTGGACAGGAGATGTGTGTGTGCGCATCAATGTTTCTTCGGTGATGTAGAAGGAATCCTGCATATCCCGTGCCGGATGTCCTTTCGGAAGATTCAGCGCTTCGAAGTTGTAGTAGTCTTTTTCGACTTCAGGTCCTTCTTCAACTGTATAGCCCATGCCGATGAAAAGATCTTCGATTTCCTCGATGATGCTTGTCAGCGGATGATGGCTGCCAGTCTTGACAGGTCTGCCTGGCAGCGTGACATCGATTTCTTCAGCTGCCAATTGTTTTTGGACGGCTGCTTCCTCGAGTTCCTTTTGCTTTCCTTCAATCTGGCCGGAAATTGCATCGCGCACTTCATTTGCAAGTGCACCCATTTTCGGCCTTTCTTCAGCCGATAATTTGCCCATTCCTTTTAGCACTTCTGTGATTGGACCCTTTTTTCCAAGATAGGAAACGCGAATATCATTCAATTCTTTAAGGTCAGCTGCTGCGGCCACTTTTTCAAGCGCCTCAGCCTGCAGTTCTTTTAAACGATCCTGCATGGTAAATCCTCCTTCAATTTCTTCTTTTTTGAACACAAAAAGACCCCATCCCTGATAAAGGGACGAGGTCTGAGGTTTCGCGGTACCACCCTTTTTAACAGGCAATACAGTTATGTATTACATGTTCGCTTCATTGAGATAACGGCTTTGTGCCGATACACCTTTACGCTTTGTGAAAAGCGGTCCCGATGCCAACTCTGGAGGTGAACTTCGCCTGCCTGCTCCATAAAAATGCTTCCAGTCATCGGCATTTTCTCCCTTGATGGCCAGCTTCAAGCTACTCTTCTCCGTCATCGTTTTTGAAATATTAATTTTGCTGTTTATTATAGTATATTCTTCCCGCAGTATCAAATGGTTTTAAGAAATAACGAGCCTAATTTGCTGTTTTTAGATAATATAGCAGGATACCTGCGGCGACTGCGACATTCAGCGACTCGCTCTGGCCGAAAATCGGGATATAGAGATTTTGCGTTGTTTTTTCGAGAAGGTCTTTATGGACACCGTTTCCTTCATTGCCTACCAACAGCGCAAACGCCTCCGGACTTCCAGCCTCAGTATAAACCACTCCGTTTTCAAGAGCCGTCCCATATACCGGGATACTCTCTGCGTTAAGCTTGTTGATCCACTCATGCAGATCCCCGCTTAAAACCGGCAAATGGAAGTGGCTTCCCTGTGCGGAACGAAGCACCTTCGGGTTATACATATCGACACTCCCTTTGCCGACAATGACCGCATCAATCCCAGCTGCATCAGCCGTACGGATCATCGTTCCCAGATTGCCTGGGTCCTGGACAGAATCAATCAGCAAATAGGTCTTCCCAGTTGTTTGCGTCTGCTCATGCTGCTTACATACAGCAAAAATGCCCTGAGTCGTCTCCGTGTCAGCAAGTTGTTTGCTAATGTCATCCGTCACGACTGTAACAGGTACAGACCCATAATCAAGACCCGGCGGCAGTTCCGTTTTTTCGCTTAAAATGATTTCCTCTACATCGTCTATCCTTGTCAGCGCTTCCTCTACCAGGTGAAAGCCTTCCACAAGGAACATCCCTGTCTTATCGCGCTCTTTCCTGGTCTTTAGCTTCTTCCATTGCTTTACTTGCGGATTTTTATCAGATTGAATGTACTTCAACTCTGGCTCTCCTTTAATATGGC
Organism: Mesobacillus thioparans; assembly: GCF_965138835.1. Lineage (NCBI taxonomy): Bacteria > Bacillati > Bacillota > Bacilli > Caryophanales > Bacillaceae > Mesobacillus > Mesobacillus thioparans. The sequence goes on from NZ_CBCSFH010000007.1 coordinate 256,602, forward strand.
TTGTTCAATTTTATTATTATAGCTCAAAACGGATACATAATAAAACCAAAATTGTTAAAGCTATAACCAGCAATGGAAATTTGAAAGGAGTTTGAGCAAGGATGAACCTAAACCTTAGAAACGCTGTCATTTCAAATGTAGCAGGAAATTCACAGGACGAGCTGAAAGATACAATCGTCGACGCCATCCAGAACGGCGAGGAAAAAATGCTTCCAGGACTGGGAGTGCTGTTCGAAGTCATCTGGCAGAACGCCTCCGAGCAGGAAAAACAGGAAATGCTGGATGCTTTGCAATCAGGCTTGAAAGGGAAATAGTTTTTTGAAGGACTCCTTAATATTTGAGGGGTTCTTTTTTTATAAAGTAAACAGCCTGTTTTCAGTCTTATGGAAAAAGTAGAGAAAAAGGTTATTTCCGTAGAGATTATGGCTAATTCCGTAGAGATTATGGCTGTTTTTGTAGAGATTATTATTAATTCCGTAGAGAATACGGTCATTTGTGTAGTGACTATCGTTAATTCCGTAGTGATACCGGTCCAAAATGTAGTGATAAAAGACAACTTTCGTATATAGGCACAAAAAAATTGTCCAGAAAATATTTTCTGGACAACTAAATCTTATTTTTTATTCAAAAGTAAGTTTTTCAACAGTTTCTTTATCAAGACGCTTGATGACTTCGACAATCAATTTAACTGCGTTCTCATAGTCGTCACGGTGAAGCATCGCTGCGTGAGAGTGGATATAGCGTGTCGCAATTGTGATGGACAGCGCAGGTACACCGCGGTGTGTCAGGTGAATCGCACCTGAGTCTGTACCGCCGCCAGCAACTGCGTCGAACTGATATGGAATGTTCAGCTCGTCAGCCAAATCCGTTACAAAATCACGAAGTCCTTTGTGGGACACCATTGATGCATCATAAATGATGATTTGCGGACCGTCACCCATTTTGCTTAGAGCTTCTTTTTCAGTAACACCTGGAGTGTCGCCGGCAATTCCTACATCGACACCAAAACCGATATCAGGCTCGATTGACTGGGCAGATGTTTTCGCTCCGCGCAAGCCTACTTCTTCCTGAACTGTTCCAACTCCATAAACCACGTTTGGATGCTCAGCATCCTTAAGGCCTTTCAGGACATCGATGGCAATTGCACAGCCGATTCGGTTATCCCAAGCCTTAGCAAGAAGCATCTTTTCATTGTTCATAACTGTGAATTCGAAGTAAGGAACGACCATGTCACCAGGAGTGACTCCCCATTCCTTCGCTTCATCACGGCTTGATGCACCGATATCGATGAACATATCCTTGATATCAACCGGCTTTTTGCGTGCTTCTGCCGGAAGGATGTGAGGCGGTTTAGAACCGATGACCCCTGTGATTTCTCCTTTGCGGGTAACGATTGTCACACGTTGTGCAAGCATGACCTGGCTCCACCAGCCGCCGACTGTCTGGAAGCGGATGAATCCTTTGTCATCGATGCTTGTCACCATGAATCCTACTTCATCAAGGTGGCCAGCTACCATGATTTTAGGGCCGTTTGCATCTCCAACCTTCTTGGCAATCAAGCTGCCCAGACCATCAGTCGTTACTTCATCAGCAAATGGAGTTATGTATTTCTTCATTACTTCTCTTGGCTCACGCTCATTGCCGGGAATGCCTTTGGCATCGGTCAAATCTTTGAGCATGGTTAATGTTTCATCTAATTTCGCCATTATTTCGACTCCCTTAATATGTATTTTCGAAACCTATTATACTAGAGATGTGCTGCAATGTACAAAAAATTCTGCCTAATACCCTTTTCGCTGCCTATCATAATTTACTTCATTTTTTTGAATATATGCCTGTTCAATTTGATTCTCTGTCAAACCAAGCAGCTCAGCGAGTTTCAGATAGCTTTGGAATAATTGCATGTAATCTTCTTTGTTGCGGCTCGTCCTGAATTTCTGTACATGCTCGTAAATAGCAAGGAACTGATTGGTAGCGTCCAGCTCATCTGATTTGCTTTGAGGGATTTCCGTGAGGTCCTCAAAACCACACTCGATCCCCAAGGACAATATAAAATGAACGCCATCCACAAATTCCTCAAGGATGATATCTATTTCGGAGGCAGGCTTCACACTCCAGAACTTGAAGCATCTTGTCTCGTTAGCCAGTTCGCCAATCTCAACAAGCAGCGCGAGAACCTTCCTGTCAAAAAGATCTTCTTGCTCTAAATTATGCTGGGATTCAATGTGGCCATCCAGCGCTTTTTGCATTTTAAAAAGAGTTTGTGTATTCATTGTTCAGCTCCAATAGTCATTTTAGCATTTAATTCTGTCCGAACTTGGCCTTACTTCTGACAGCTTTTCCTTACTTTCACCTAAACCTGTCCGAACTTCGGCTTACTTCTGACAGCTTTTCCTGCTTTCCGCCTAAACCTGTCCGAACTTGGCCTTACTTCTGACAGCTTTTCCTTACTTTCACCTAAACCTGTCCGAACTTCGGCTTACTTCTGACAGCTTTTCCTGCTTTCCGCCTAAACC
>NZ_CBCSFH010000008.1:0-210389 GCF_965138835.1 Mesobacillus thioparans
CAATGCCTTTATAATCTTAATTTTATCTTGGAGTGGAAAGGCCCTTTTTGACATAATAAAAACTCCCCATTAAGTAAACAGATTTTATTTTTAATCTGTCTACCTAAAGGGGAGCATATCAGATTGGCCTGCCCTTATTCTACCTTACTTTAAAAATGCATTATAGTAGCGTGTCATTGCAACGGCAAAATCACCGCGAGTGTTTTTTACATTTGGATTGAAGCTTGCTGTCACCTTTGGTTTCAGGTCATACGGTCCTTGTGTTACAGCGAATTTTGCATTGAGGATATTCATGTCTAGCGCCACCTGGACATAGCCTCTCAGATGTTCTGGTACTTCTGCTGCATCTGAAATCGAGATCCTTTCGTCGTTGTACTGGACTGTCAGCTTGCCGCTGAATTCTTCAGCTTCTTTTTGAAGTCCTATTGCCTGGACGAGTGAGTAAGCCAATTCTGCGCGAGTCACGCCATCCTTAGGGGCGAATTTGCCGTTTGCCTTTGGAAGGATGACTCCATTCTGTATATGCTGCTGATCGCGGAAGGAGGCTCCCTTAGCTGCGACTGCTTCTACAAATGATAGGTCTGAGCTCGAAACATCCGAGAAACTAGGCGCTGCAGGGAGTGATTGCTTGATTTCAGCACCCATTACCAGATATTTTGCCAGCTCAGCTCTGGTTAAAAGTGCATCAGGTTTGAAAGCCCCATTTGAAAATCCATCGAATAAACGCTCGCTAACTCCCATTTTGATCGCTTCAGCTGCTGGGTGTCCGGTGATATCGTTCAGCCCGGAGAAGCCGCTGACTTTCGTGAACGCCATTTCTCCTTTTACCGTTTCAGGCAAAGCAATGCCGAGCGGATTACCATCCGCGCCGCGAAGTCCGCGGATTTCAGCTTTCCAGGTGCCCGGTGCCGGTGAAGTTACCGATACTGTGCGATCATAGTAGAGCGGGAACAGCAGGCTGACGCCCGAACTGTATTCTTTGCCATCAGGTGCAATCAGCACAAGGTTGACCGGATTGCCCGTTTCTTCTATAAGACCCGCTCCATCCACTTTCGCCACAAGGCTGGACATTCCTTCCTTGACAGTGAATTCGTATTGATTCTTAGAAATAAAGGTTATTGGGTTATAATCTACCGAAAACTCCTTCCGTTCTGTAGATGATTCAACATTGCTGTAGAATGTCTGGGATGAATTTAGTGTAGCACCATAAGCTGTACCATTGAATGCCTGATCGATTGCTGCATAGGCATTCACATATCCTGCGCCCACTTCCCATGTTTCATAGCCTGGCATATTCGTAGCTGTCTGTTCAAGGATCGCTTTGATTTCATCTGGCGACAACTGCGGATTCGCTTCGAGCATTAAAGCGACAATCCCGGCAACATGTGGCGTCGCCATAGAGGTCCCGCTCATTGTCGTATAATATGGCAGGTAAGCAGTCTCGATAGTTTGCGCATCCTTGTCGATTCCCAGGGATGATACTGGCGCGAGAACACGGGTCGAGACGATATCTACCCCCGGAGCAGTCAAGGTCGGTTCATCCTTCCATGTCCATTCCTTGCCATCCATTGTAAAAGTACCGCCGACACCCTTCGTTCCCCTTGAAGAAAAATCAGCCAGCGTACCATCCTTTACTCCGGCTGCTACAGAAATGACCCATGGTGCTTTAGCGTATGGGTTATGAGTATTTTCCCCTGGTCCTTCATTCCCCGCCGCAAAAAGAACCGTGATGCCGCGGTCATGCGCTTTTTTGCTGGCAATATTGATTGGATCATTTGGATCGAAGTCCCCTGAAGAACCCCATGAATTCGTGATGACACGGATATTGTATTGAGATTGATGGGTGATCGCGTAGTCAAAACCGCCAATGCCATCAAGGACAAATAATGCTGCTCCTGAGCCATAGCCGATCAGGTCAGCACCCGGTGCGGCTCCTTCATATTTGCCGCCGGACATTGCACCGGTTCCGCCAACCGTTCCAGCAACATGTGTACCATGTCCGGAGCTCGTGTCCGTGTTAGGGACGTTTTCCTGGTAGCTGATTGGCAGCAGACCAGGCGCCAGTGCATTCAGATTCGTCTGGGCCATTACGTTCTGGACCAGATTTTTGCCGAACTGGTGATCTTTATGTGTGCCGTCCACACCGCTGTCATTCACGACAACGCCGACGCCCTTGCCTGTAACCGGCAGTCCGCCATTCGCCTTGCGAAAGCCGTCGTCGGTCCTCGCTTTATCGACGCCGGTGATCGCTGTGGCATCTGCGTTGAAGTAAGAGAGTTTTTTGTTCATGTAAATTGATTGGACTTCAGGATTCGCAGCCAGTTTTTCGATTTGTGCTTTTGTCGCAATGACTCCTGCAATCGGCAGGGACTTCATGCTTACTCCCGTTTCAATTCCGAGCGTTTTTAACAGCGATAACTGAGAGCTTGTCGGAGCGCTGTCTCCCTTGAAAGTGACGATGACTTGCAGAGAGTTAGCCGTGTCAAGCGCCTTGGTGACAAGCGGGTCAATCATCGCGAGACTGCTCGCCTTCCCCTGGGGTACGGCAAAAACCGGAATAAAAAGCAAGAATGCCAACAACAGATACATAAAGCGTTTCATCATATTCTCCTCTCATTCTATAAAATTTCGAATATTCCTAACTCGATTATCATGAAATCCCAGCTGAATAACTATTCTTCAAAGGTTATAAACTTCATTTCCAGAATGTCTATTTTTGCATCGTACAAAAGTTATAGATGGAGTAGTGCCGAAGCAGTTCCGGTTTACCAAAAATTAGGATAACGGTGCAATTATCCGGTTTATCCGCGCAATTATCGTCAAAGATGGTGCAATTAATGTCTTTGATCGCGCAATTCTGCTGATTTTTCGTGCAATTAGCATCTCTGAGTAAGAGAATAATTTTTCCAGTCAGTAAAGGAACTGGATAATCTCTTAAAATAGACATTTTACAGCGTCAGTTTCTGTTCTAAAGAGCACATTTTCCTAAGCTCGATTCGTTATTCCAGCAACTAAAGGGTTTTCAGATTAACTCAACGCGTAACTTGCTAGTTTTTCACTTCAGTGTTGCAAAAATCTCCCTTGCCGGGCAAGGGAGATCAACAAATCATCACTTTTTCATTTTAAAAGCTGCATCCACCGCTCTATAAGCGTTCACATAGCCTGCGCCAACTTCCCATACTTCGTAATCTGGCATGGCTGTGGCGGTTTTTTCAAGGATTGATTTTACCTCTAAAGGCGACAGCAGCGGATTTGCCTCCAGCATCAAGGCAATGATGCCGGCGACATGCGGTGCTGCCATCGATGTTCCGCTCATTGTTGTATAGTAAGGAAGATAGGCTGGCTCGATAAACTCCGCATCAGATGTGGCACCGAGCAACACAAGCGGGCTGATGACCCGTGTTGAAATAATGTCGACGCCTGGTGAAGTAACCGTAGGCTGGTCTGCCCATGTCCATGATTGGCCGTCGACAGTGACACTTCCTCCGCGGCCTGCTTCTCCTCGTGAAGAAAAGTCAGCAAGTTTTCCGGATTTATCCCCGGCAGCAACGGTCACTACCCATGGTGCCTTCTTATAATTGCCGGAAATGGTCTTAGCGTCCGGCCCGGAATTCCCTGCGGAGAATACGGTCACGATTCCGCGGTCGTACAGTTTCTTGGTTGCTATATTAATAGGATTGAATGGATCAAAGTCAGTGCCGGCGTCACCTGTGTCTCCCCATGAATTGGTGATGAGGCGAATATTGTATTGCTGCTGATGGGTCAGGGCATAATCAAAGCCGCCGATTGTATCAAGCATCGCCACCGCAGCTCCTGATCCGTAGCCAATCAGGTTCGCGCCCGGAGCAACACCTTCATATTTGCCCCCGGACATTTCGCCAGTTCCGCCGACAATCCCGGCAACATGTGTACCGTGTCCAGAGCTGGAATCGGTATTCGGTACATTCTCCACATAGGAGACGGGCAGGAGGGCGCTAAGCGCATTCAGATTAGTCGAACCCAGTACATTCTGTACGAGATGGCTGCCAAATTTAAGATCCCTATGGGTACCGTCCACACCGCTGTCATTTATCACGACACCAATTCCTTTGCCTGTTACCGGCAATCCGCCGTTCAGCTTTCTCATGCTGTCATCTGTCCGAACTTGGTCCACACCAGTTAGGTCGGTCGCTTCAGCATTCTCGTACGCAAGCTTCTTGTTCAGATAAATCGAAACAACCTGATCGCTCGCGGCCAGTCTGTCTATTTGCGTCTTTGTCGCCAAAACGCCTGCGATTGGCAGACTTTTCAATGTCAAACCCTTCGTGATGCCGATTTCTTCAAGAAGCTTTATTTGTCCTGGCAGCACCCCTTCGTCACTTTTAAACGTTACAATCGCTTCCACCGGACCCGCCGCTGATAAAAGTGACTTCGTCAACTTGGCATCTACCACTGCTTTTACAGGCTCAAGCGCCTTTGTTGCGGTTCCAGGGACAATCGTTGCGAAAAAGGTCGCGGCCATGAGAATACATGAAAAAAATGCAGCTTTCCATTTCATTCAGTTTTTCAGCTCCTTCGTTATTTTTCTTAATATTCCCACAATATTTACACGAAAACCATTCTGCATTGTGTTTAAAAAATAATAACCTCCGTACTAATCTTCAATACTACCAAAGTAGTATCCGAAAGAAAGAGAGCCCTCCTTATGAGGACTCTCTTATGCTCCGCTCGATGTCGGCGGGATTGGCACGAGCTGGTGCTGGACGGCATGGATGACGACTTGCGAGCGGCTTTTGACATTCAGCTTCTTGAAGATTTTGCTGACGTGGATTTTGACCGTTTTGTCGCTGATGAACAGGCGGTCGGCGATTTCCTTGTTGCTTAGCCCTTCCACGAGACAGAGCAACACCTCTTTTTCCCTTTCTGTCAGCGTATTGTCCTCCTGTTCGGTCTGTTTTTGCTGGTGGAAGGCGAGCAGCTTCCTGGTCATGGAAGGATGGATGACCGACTCCCCGCGGGCCACGGTCCGGATCGCTTCTACGACCTGGTCGGATGGTGCATCCTTCAATAAGTAGCCGTCTGCTCCTTCACGGATTGCGGACATGAAGTATTCCTCGTGGCTGTGCATCGTCAGCACAAGAATTTTGATTTGCGGGTATTTCTTTTTCAGGATCCCTGTCACTTCAACTCCATTTTTTGCCGGCATGTTGATATCCATCAGGATCATGTCCGGCTTGCATTTTTCCACCTGTAAAAGGGCTTCGTCTCCGGATACGGCTTCACCGACGACTTCGATATCTTCTTCAACGGACAGGATATTGCGCAGCCCGTCGCGCAGTACAGCATGGTCATCCACTAGCATGAGCCTGATCATGTTTGCTTTCCCCCTCGATTCCCATTCTAGGAACGGTGATGCTAACTTCCGTTCCTGAGCCTTCCTTGCTGTCAATCTGCAAGGAAGCGTTGATCTTTTCAGCAGCATCGTTCATTTGCAGGATGCCGAAGTGCGGCTGGTTCCTGGCCTTCAGCATGGCCTGGAACAACGAGAATCCTTTTCCATCATCCTTGATTTTTAGAAGGATATGCTCGGATTGATAGCTTAAGAGAACTTCTACCTTCGTTGCCTGTGAATGCTTGATGGCATTGTGCAGGCTTTCCTGGAAGGTATCGAATAGGACCTTTTCGACCATCGGGCTGAGCTCCTGCTCCTTCCCCCTGATTTCAAACTGAATTGTCTGCCCGTATTCCTTCTGAACCGCTTCGATTTTCCGCAGAATCGCTTCTGCCAGCGTCGCTTTCTGCGTCGGATATGGCCGCAATGCATAAATCGATTCGCGGACCTCCTTCAGGCTTTCCCTGAGGCCAAGTACACTCTCGTCAACCAGTTTCCTCGTTTCTTCCGGATTTTTACTGAACTTCTTCCCGGCGGTTTCCAGCTTCATCACTGCCCCGGCAAGCGTCTGGGCGACACCGTCATGAATATCACGGGCAATTCGGTTTCGTTCCTCGAGGACAATCCGCTTTTCCTTTTCAGTAAAAAGCATCCTTGTCTTTATAATGACCGCAAGCTGGTTGGAGAGCGTCGCAATCGATTGGACGTCATGGTCCTCAAAGCTTTTTGTCCGGCTGCGGGCAACAATGAACATTCCAATCGTTTCGTTCTCGATTACAAGCGGCGAGTAAACGAATGCCTTCACATCTTCTTCAAAGCAAGAAGCAGCAGCACCGCCATCCTTTCTTCGATCATTGTAAATCACCGGGCGGCGCATCCCCTCAAATTCAGCAAATGCGTCAGTCAGCAGGCCGCACTCTGATTGTGTCCTGCCATCCTTAAAGCTAAGCTCCCAATCCCCTTCCTTTTTGATCCATAATATACTCGCCTCTGCGCCAATCAGTTCATTGAAGCTTCCCTTCAAGGCTGAAAGCCAGTCCTGGGAAGGGAGCATCTGATTCAGTTCTGATGTGATCGAAAACAGCAGTTTCAGCCGGTTCTTCTCTCTTTTCAGCCTGGCAATCGTCGCACTTAACAGTGAGATCCCGACAAGCGGTGAAAAGAAAAAGAAATAGGCAAAGACATCAATCTCACCGCGGTTCTGGCTGCCGACAACATACAGGGTAATTCCGTAAACCAGGGAGATCGCGGCACTATTCAGTTCCGTAAGCGATTTTTGCTTCCAAAACTGAAAGGAGTAAGGCTGTGGCCTGATAAGCAATACAAGGTCGACAATCAGGTTATTGATGATGACATACATAGCAAGCAGGAAAAAGTAGCTAAGGATGCCCTGGAAAATCGGTTCCAGCGCCAGTTTTTCCAGAATGGATTCCACAAAAGGAAGCATGGCTGAAGCCCCATAAAAACTGAGCACAAGCTGGGCCGGATTGAACAATACCGTGCGCAGCGGCCTTCTATGCAGGAAGTTGACAATCAGGACGGCCCCTGCATAGGCGAGTGCTGTGTAGGAAAAGCCATACAGTAAAAACAGCACATAAACGACCGGGAAAGTGATGGCCGTATGCCCTCGCCACACCGGCATTGGGTAGTACTCGCTAACCAGCAAAAAAATAAATAAAAGTGCCAAAACAACAGGTTCGCCGGGATGCTCCAATTTTACAAAGGAAAAAAGGATGAGCATCCAGCCAATCAGCGTAACTGAATTCATGAACAGCTTTGCATACCTCTCCCTTTTTTGTTTCACGCTTTTCACTCCTCTCTATTTTAGAATTTTCAGTTAATTAATTTTATAACGGCAGATTCTATAATACAAATAAAACCCACTCACTGGCCGAATGGGGGTGCCACTAGCCAATGAATGGGCCAAACTCATGAAGAGTTTCGTTGAACACTATTATGTCAAAAGCTTTGGTTAATGACTATTCATCAAACGGGGTATTTTTATAGTACAAAAGTGTTATACCCCCTTGTTCTTCCTCACCATATCCTTATGGCTGAAAAAGTCGCTCAAGGCTTTGTTGATCATCGCAACACTGAGGGCGGTCAGGGCGAAAAACAGGATCGGCACATAGACGATCCATTCATAAGCAAGCATGAAGCGCTTGTTCAGGCCGATCAAACCTGACCACTCATGGGTGACCGATGAAGGCGGACCTTCGCCCATGATTGTCCCGCCGAAGAGGACAAGCATGACGCCAAGATGGACGAGCAGCGTAAGCACCTGCAGGAATTGCTGGCCAAACATCAGAATCCATTCTTCATAAAGCTGCGGAAGGATATGCTTGAAGTAAATATGGCGTTTGCTTCCGCCAAGCGTGATCGCCGATTCAATGAACTCTTCCTTCCAGACGAGGCGTTTTTGCTCGATCAGCTGGACGGTTAATGCCGGCAGCGCGATCAATACCAAAATGATGAACTCATAGACCACCCTTACCCATAAAGGGTGATGGAAGCCGTGGATGGTATACATGACGACAGTGGCCAGCAGAAAGTAGGCAATCAGCGTCTGAGGGAAAAACGACAAAGGTTCGGAAACTGCTTTTAACAGCTTGAAGATCCGCTCCGGCACCCGGAAGAGAAAATAACTGAGCACAATCGATATGAGCATCCTTAAAAAAGCGACAATAAGAACGATGCCGATTGAATACTTCGCTCCCTCAATGACCGTATGCAGCATGTCGTAACCATACATGTCCGAGCCAAAAAGAAACACATCGAACGGCGGATACGGCGGTGCCTTATCGAGACTCCCATCTTCATTGTAGACGAACTGCACCTGCCGAATTTTTCCGTCGTTCACAACGGTGTTCAAAATGCTCAGTACCAAAATGACCGTCAGAAAGGAGGCTCCGAATATGAATTTCTTCGTTTTCAGCAATTTGCTCATAGTGGTAACCTTCTTAGTTCTATTAGTCTGTAAATCAGGAAAAACGGCGTGAAAAATAGGATGCAGCTAAATACGAACAGTTCGACGGATATATGCTTGATATTGAACAGCATCAAGCCGTCCAGGTTGAAGATGTATTCGACCATGACAAGCGTCGAGAGCATCATCCAGACAATTGTCTTGAAGTGTCCCTGCAGGTCCTGGCTGATATTGCGGATCACGTGGACATTCAGCATATAAAAATAAGAGAGGCCTTTTGCTTTTGCCAGCAGTATGTACTGCTGATCCAGTTCTTCAAAGATTTTAAGGATGATAACCTGTGTCAAAAACAAAAAAATCGGCAGGCTCAAGCTGATCAGCGGCAGCAGGACAGCCTGGTGATCGCTTCCAAGCGAAGTCGTCTGGACAAATTTAACCCCGAAAGTTTTAAAAACCCAGATTACCCCTGCCTGCAGCAGAAACATCCATAGCACATCAGGAATGGACCTGATGATTTCTATGAAGCTTAAAATATAGTCTTTTTGCTTTTCAAAAAAGAGAACGAGCAAATAGGACAGCATAAACGCCGCAGCAGCAGCCGCGACAAGAGCCATGCCCAAAGTCGTCATCGAATAGAAAAAGCGGTCCATCACCGCCGGCAGCATCTCATGCTGGCCATCGTAAGTCAGGCCAGTCAATGTCAAAACCTTTAGGGTAAGGTCCTTTATGCCTTTAAAATAACCTCCCGTATCATAGCTCAAATCCCTCAGGAGGATTGGCAGACTGCCGATGAGGATAAAAATAAGCACACCTGATATGTATTGCACCAAGATTTGAAGAAGGCGCAACATCCCTTCTCTAACCATGTTCTCTACCCCCTCATTCCCAAACTTACCCATTAAATTATAATGGACCTCCCTACTGATTTCCAGTTTTTTCATGACCCCCTCTGTTTTACGCTCAAATTGTAAAAGATAATCATCAAGCTTTGTGAAAACAGATAAATCGGGAATGACCAGTGCATGTTATAGCCTTTATCAAAATGGAACAGGCCAACCTTCAGGCCAATCCATTCCATCAACAATGAAAGTGCTGACCAGACCAGGATATAAGGAATGATTTTCATGCGCCTGATATTCCACTTCTGATAAAAGTAAATAAAAAAGTAACTATATGGCCCATACATGATGTAACTGAGGAAGTCGATGAACTGATACGAAGACGTGTCATTCACATCATAGTAATCCCATGGTTTAATACTGATGGTATGGTCATAGAACAGGCCGATGTATATGCCGAAAATATAGTAACCAATCGCCTCCAGTTTACTGAAGGCTTTCGGGGCGAACCAAATTGCAGCATTCATGACAATGATGCTGATGACGACAAACCACTCATTTTCATTAAACGCCGTATCATAAACTTTCATTTTCGACATTCTCCGATACTTTAAAAACTGAAATAATCTTTAAAACGGCGATACCAGTAAGCAGGAAACCGGCATTCAACAAGATGGTATAGAAGAAATTCCACTTCAAATAGGTAATAAGGCCAAAATGGACCGCCAGCTTATGGAGGCCCAGCAAAACCATCAGTGAGATGAAAAAAGAGGCCGTTTTGGAAGTCCAACCATCAGCCCGGACATAATAATTGATGAAAATAACCGCCATCAACGGCGTCAATAAATCCCGGCATAATAATAAACAAATGAAAAGCCAGTAATCCTCTGTCATTCTGTACAGACTCCATTCCAGGGCCATCAGCGTCAGACATTGGCGCGTAATGATCGCAACCACCATGAAAATGATTCCATTCTCAAGGAATCCCAGCGGCTTTTTCAAATGGTAGGCATAATGCAAAATCAGAATGGAAATCGTCAAATAAATCGATAGAGCCATAATGACATCCTCTTTGAATTGAATTTACTTCTTAGCAGTGCCCAGGCTGTTTGGATTTTATGCTAATAGCAAAACGGGTTCAAAAAAAGACTCCGGACATTGCGCCGGAGTCTTATTACCCAAACAAAAGATGGATTCCTAATGCAAACCCAAAAACAATCGCGATTGCCTGATGAATTTTTTTAAATGTTAGATACTTCTTTCCCTTGGCCCGCTTGTCCAGGAACAAGCCAAAGGCTACGAGGATGCCAAAACCGATCAATGTCGCCAATCCGCTGTAGATGCTTTCCCATTCTTCAGTTGTCTGCAGAAAGAAATAGGATCCATGGGCGAGCGCAGCGGAAAAAGCAGCCCAGCCAATCAGTGTATGATGCTCCCTTAACAGCTTGAAAGCCAGCTGCACCCATTTCAAGAATCCAAATTTCCGTTTTTTCAATTGCATGAATAGCAATCTGACGATCCATAATGCGAATGCAGTGATTGCCCCTATTTCAGCGATCGTTCCACCGTTCTTGAATAGCTCGCTCATCAATTCTGTTTCCCCGGTCATAAAGCCGAGGACAAACATTCCTGCAAAGACTGCAATAACGATGTAACCACCCAGTCTGATCCATTTCGACAAAGCATTTTTGGACACTCCGCCCCACTCCTCTTCATCTCTTATAACCTCATTTTTACACCCTTTCTTAAAAATATGCTAGCTTTTGCCACCAGTTGGTCATGCTTGGATTTTCACTTTCTTTCAGGTAAAATGATATCGAGTTTCGTTATTGGATTTCGATATCAATGAAAGAAGGAATTATTATGGAGGATAAAGTCCTCAGGAAACTATTTCTCGGATTCATTCAAATCCATATTTTGTACCATGCAAAGGAACAGCCGATTTTCGGGATGTGGATGCTTGAGGAGCTTAAGGAACACGGCTACAGCATGAGCGCCGGGACTCTATATCCCATTCTCCACAGTATGGAGTCTGACGGCCTGCTTTTAAAAGAAGAACGAAATGTCGAAGGGAAAATTCGTAAATACTATGTGACAACAGAAAAAGGGAACAATGTTCTTGAGGAAGCCCGGAATAAGGCTTTTGAATTGTTCAAGGAAATCAAGGAATGAAGTTTTAGATGATCACTTACAATTCGTTATGGAGGAGAAAAAGAAATGACAGAGAGAAAACGCGTTACATTCCAGTCACTGCTGGAAATCCTGATGGTGTCCACCAGGCTCGGATTGACATCCTTCGGCGGGCCTGTTGCCCATCTAGGCTATTTCCATGAAGAATATGTCCGCCGCAGGAAGTGGATGGACGAAAAAAGCTATGCCGATCTGGTGGCGTTATGCCAATTCCTGCCCGGCCCTGCTAGCAGCCAGGTCGGAATCGGCGTTGGGCTGATGCGCGGAGGATTGCTTGGAGGATTGTTCGCATTCCTCGGGTTTACCCTGCCTTCAGTTTTCGCGCTCATTATTTTTGCGATCATTTTGCAGGGATTCTATATTGCGGATGCAGGCTGGATTCACGGGCTTAAGGTCGTCGCTGTCGCGGTTGTGGCCCATGCCATCCTCGGCATGGCGCAAAAACTGACGCCAGATCTGCCGCGGAAGACGATTGCTTTATTTGCGCTCGCTGCCACACTGCTTTGGCAGACTGCGTTCACTCAAATTGGCGTCATCATCATTGCTGGTATTTTAGGATACTTGCTGTTTAAATCACACAATGCCGCAGATGATGACAGGATGACCTTTTCCATTTCCAAAACCGTGGGCTATGTCAGTCTCGCTTTGTTTTTCGGCTTGCTGATTGTCCTGCCAATTTTACGGGAAGCGACTTCACTGAACTGGATTGCTATGTTCGATAGCTTTTATCGTTCAGGTTCACTCGTGTTCGGCGGCGGCCATGTCGTCCTGCCATTGCTTGAACGGGAATTCGTGCCGACCGGCTGGCTGAGTGAGGAAGCCTTCCTCGCTGGATACGGCGCTGCCCAGGCAGTTCCTGGTCCATTATTCACCTTCGCAGCTTACATCGGGGCGATCATCAGCGGCTGGAAGGGCGGCCTGCTCGCAACAGCGGCGATCTTTTTGCCGGCATTCCTGCTGATTTTAGGGACATTGCCATTCTGGGATGCGTTGAGACGGAACAGCAAGATCAGCAGGGCGCTTATGGGCGTGAATGCCGCTGTTGTCGGCATCCTGATTGCGGCGTTCTATCATCCGATCTGGACGAGTTCGATTCTCGCGCCTATTGATTTCGTGTTTGCCGCTGTTTTGTTCAGCATGCTTGTGTATTGGAAGCTCGCACCGTGGATTATCGTTGTTACCGGTGCAGTTGGCGGAATGATTTTGTCTTTGATATTTTAAAAGTGCGGGCTTTTGCCCGTTTTTTTTGCTGTTTGTCAGAGATTTCATTGATTTCGCACCCATATTCCCGCTCCGATTACAGGTAAAGGGGGGTTATTGGCGAAAATCTGATTTTATCGACCACATTTTTGATTATTTCGGCGGATTTTCAAATATATCGACCACTTTTTCGAATATATCGACCACATTTACAGATATATCGACCAAGTCAAAAAAACCTTGACCACTTACGGTCAAGGTTCTTCTATCTTCATTCAAATGTCCCTTTTACCAGCGGAACTCTATTTTCCACCATCACTTTTCCCATGGCGATGACCGTATCAATCTCCAAATCTTCATCCAGCAGCACTAGGTCTGCATCACGCCCAGTTTGGATCCGTCCTTTTTGCGAAAGCTTCAAAACGGCGGCGGGATTTGCGGTAATCACACGGATGGCCACCTCGAGCGGAATCCCCTCTGATAAAACGGCTTCCTTTACAGCTTCATATAAAGAGGAAACCTGGCCGATCTGCAGGCCGATCAGCTCGCCGTTTTCATCAAAATCAGGCAGACTCGCCTGGCCATCGGATGTGAAGGTAATCTGTCTGATATCCACGCCCGCTTCGAGCATCCGCTTCAGGCCGGCACTGCATTTGACCTCCCCTTCATCTAAAAACTTAGGGATGGTGCTGGTGGTGAAATCGACCCAGCCGCCTTTTTCCGCATATTCAATTCCCGCTTCAAATAAATGCGGGTTGCGGTTGATATGCGTCGGGTAAAATTGCCGAATCGGAATATCGGTATTCTCGACAACCTCCTCAATCAGCTTAAGATGGTCTAAGCTATCGCCAACATGAACATTGACAATCCCAGCTTTCCCAGCAAGCATCCCGCCGATCCTCGCAGCCGAAGCAATCTTGGCCAGCTCCTCGGCAGTCGGCTGGGATGAACGATGATCAGCAATCGCAATTTCACCCGCTCCAATGACCTTATCAATCAAAATGATGTCGTCCTCGATTTTGCCGGTAAGCGTTTTGACCGGGACCTGGTAGGAGCCGGTCTGCACATAGGTGGTAATCCCCTCTTCTTCCAACGAACGGGCCTTGGCAATCAGACTCGGCATTGTCCGTGTCGTCCCATCCGTGCCAAGAACGCCGACCAGAGTCGTGATTCCGGCAGTTGTCGCCTGGGTCAGTTGGATTTCAGGCGTTCGGGTGCGAAATCCGCCTTCCCCGCCGCCACCGATCAGGTGGACATGGGAATCGATGAAGCCAGGCACGACTTTTTTTCCGCTCGCATCAATGACCTTGACTTCAACGAAATTCTCTGGAACTTCGATTTCATCCTGGATGAAGCCAATTTTCCGTTCGACAATTAAAAGATCCTTTTTCCCAAGGTGATCAGGTGCGTATATATCGCCATTCTTGATTAATGTCAGCAAGTAGATCTCCCACCTTTACTTTTTTCCCTTAATTATAGACCAATCGATACAGCTATGATAATGAAGACAATCGATACCGCGATCATTAGCAGCATGAATTTGCCGATGAATTTCGCCCACACACCCCAATCAACCCTTGCAGCTCCGAGCGTCCCGATCAGGGCTGCCGAAGTCGGGACAATGATATTCGTCAAGCCGTCTCCAAGCTGGAAAGCAAGGACTGCAACCTGGCGGGAAACACCGGCAATATCCGAAAGCGGGGCCATTAAAGGCATGGTCAGGGCTGCCTGGCCTGAACCGGAAACGACGAAGAAATTAAAGACCGATTGAAAAAGGTACATGGAGATGGCAGAAACGGCTGCAGGCAGGTCGCCAATCGCCTGACCCGCTCCGTAAAGCATCGTATTCAGTACTGATGGCGCAACCGGGCTGTCACCGCCAAGAATGATGACAATTCCTTTTGCCATTCCTACGACTAGTGCTGCAGGCAATAAATCCTTCGCTCCATCAATAAACCCGTCGGCAATGTCATTGACTTTCATACCATTCAATTTAAATATAACTCCAATGATACCGGCAACAAGGCCGATGGTGAAAAATTGCGAGGCAATTTCCGGGATATAGTAGGCATGCTCCACCACTCCCCAGACAATCCAGACAATCCCGGCAACGATCGTTAATATAACCAGGCTGTGACCAAGGGTGAATTTCACGTTCAGGTCATGGTTTTTCATATCCTTGCGGAAATAATCATCGCTTCCATATGACAGTGACCTGACAGGATCCTTTTTGATATTAGCAGCGTAACGCCATGTATAGAAAATCCCTATGAGCGTGAAGACAGCCCACATCACCACCCTGAACGGAGCCTCAGACAAGACTGGGACGCCGGATATCCCCTGGGCAATAGCCACTCCGAACGGATTCATCCAGGATGTCGCAAAACCAATCTGTGTGGCCACATAAGTAATCATCACGCCCGTGATCGCATCATAACCGAGTGCAACCATCAGCGGGACAAGAATCATCGCAAAAGCAATTGCTTCTTCTCCCATACCAAAAACGGCCCCTCCGAGCGAGAACAAGAAGAACATGATTGGGATGATGAGGATTTCACGCCCCTTCGTCTTGTCGATGACATTCAGGATTCCCTCTTCAATCGCTCTTGTCCTCATGATGATGCCAAAGGCTCCGCCAATGATCAGGATAAAGGCGACGACCCCGACTGCAGATCCCCATTTATCTCCGGAAACAAGTCCTTCGAAGACGAAATTAAGAAAGCCTGCTCCACCGCCTGATTCAAATAGACCCGTCCCTTTATGGACAGGGTTTCCCTGATCATCTTTTACGATTTGAAAACTTGCCGGATCCAGCACGGTTTTCGTTATTTCTTCTCCACCCTCTTTGTAGGTGACATCCTTCGTATCGAACTGGCCGACAGGCACGAAGTATGTGACCACTGCCGCAAGCAAGACGACGAAGAATACGATGACAAACGTGTGCGGAACCTTCCATACTTTATTTTTCATCATGAAACCTCCTTGATTTTTATAAAAAATTAGTGCTGAATAAGTTTTTGCAATTTTCATGCCAATTAGAATTAATCTCTAATACACCTTTTTTACCGAGACATTCACTATTTAATTGGTTCTAATTGGTTTACAAAGATGTTATTATCGATAATAAATACACCCAAAAGGAACCATTTTCATGAAAAAACAACTTATTCTGCTTGCCGGAACAAAAGAAACAAGGCTCGCTCTCTTGGAGCAGCTTGAAAGCATTCTCGGAAATTATGTATCTGTCAGCAGTTATTCGTCAGACGAAGGCTTGCCGGATAAAATTTCAGGGAAAATTGTCATTTACTCTTCCTACTTGATCGAAGAAGAAGTACGGCATGTGATTGGCGAAAATTGCGAGGTGATTGTTGCTTCCAGGACCATCAACCACCAGTATATCGATAAACTGTTCAGCCTGCCAGCCGGCACACATGTCCTTTATGTAAATGATTTTCCCGAGAGCGTCAAAGACTCGATTCACACCCTGAAGGCTCTGGGAATCGACCATCTGCATTACCATCCCTATTTCCCTGGAGAAGAATATCGTGATTCAATCGAGGTTGCACTCACTCCCGGGGAAATCGAGCTGATTCCTGATCATATCCCTACAAAGATTAATATCGGTGTCAGGCTGATTGACATCCATACAATCATGAAAATCGTGGACCTCCTCAGCCTGCCTGAATCGCTCGGCATCCAGGTCGCGGACAAGTACACGCGCAGGATCATTGAATTAAGCCAGAAATTGTCCTTTTTAAAAGAAGAAGCGGTGAAACTGAACCAGTACCTTAAGCTCGTGGTTGACGGTGTCAATGACGGCATCATGGCT
Organism: Mesobacillus thioparans; assembly: GCF_965138835.1. Lineage (NCBI taxonomy): Bacteria > Bacillati > Bacillota > Bacilli > Caryophanales > Bacillaceae > Mesobacillus > Mesobacillus thioparans. The sequence continues at coordinate 16,356 of NZ_CBCSFH010000008.1, forward strand.
CTCGATGCAGCAGGACGCATAACCGTCTTCAATGATGTGCTCGAGAGAATCACCGGCGTCCCAAAGGAACGGGCGCTGAAAAGGAAGATCAATGAACTCTTCCTCCCCCCTGATCTCCTCGGTTTCCTGCTAAGAGAAACAGAGGATACGGTGCCGATGCCATTCCTTGTGAGGCAGACGAATGTAATGGTCCATCGCATGCCGATTGCCGGAGAAAATACGGTAGTAGCCACGTTTAAAAATATGGATGAAACGATTGAAATGGAAAAAGCGGTCAGGCTTGAGCTCCAGAAGAAAGGATATATCGCAAAACATACATTTGAACATATCCTTGGCATAAGCAAAGCAATCAAAGAAACGAAAAAGATTGCCCGCAAACTGGCAAGAACGCATTTGCCCATCCTCATCCAGGGCGAAAGCGGAACTGGGAAGGAATTATTCGCAAGTGCGATTCATATGGCCTCGAGCCGAAAAGATGCCCCTTATCTGGCAATCAACTGTAACGCCTTGCCGGAGGAGCTCCTTGAAAGCGAATTATTCGGCTACGAAGAAGGCTCCTTCACAGGCGCGAGAAAGGGCGGTAAAAAAGGCGTATTCGAGCAGGCTGATGGCGGAACCCTCTTTCTCGATGAAATTGGCGATATCAGCATGAAATTGCAGGCAAGGCTATTGCGCGTTCTGCAGGAACATGAGATTCGCAGGATTGGCGGCAACAGGAATATCCCCGTGAATGTCAGGATCATTGCCGCAACCAATAAGGACTTGAAGGGGATGATTGATGAAGGAGACTTCCGGGAAGATCTTTACCATCGTTTGAAGGTACTGTCGCTTAGCCTTCCGCCGCTAAGGAACAGGAAGGAAGACATCCCTCAGCTCGTACAGCACTTCATTTATGCTAGCGATCGGCCCCAGGCAAAAATCACCAGTGATACAATGGACAGGCTGACGGTCATGCCGTGGAAAGGCAATATCCGTGAACTGAAGAACACCTTGCTCTACATGCTGGCAGTCTCCGAGGGAGAATGCATTTCCAGCGAAGATTTGCCTGTTGACCAGCAGGAGAAACAGCATCAAACTGAAAAGCCTGCAACAGGATATTTTAAAGCCGAAGAATTAAAAAACCTGCTTCAATGCATCAGAGATTTGAATCTCTCCAGACAAAGCTCAGGCAGGCCCCAACTTTGTTCAAAACTTGCAGGCACCCGCCACCCGCTGACTCAACAGCAAATCCGGCTTCGCCTCAAAGACTTGCAGCAAGACGGACTCGTCGTTATCCGCCGCGGGAGGAGCGGCACAATGATCACCGAAAAAGGGATAGAGTGGCTCGAGCAGCATGATTCCTGACTTTCGCTGCTGCCCTTTCACTTGCTGCATATCGAACCTGGAAGATAAAAAAACATATTGACAGCATCTTAATATCATAATACAATCCAAGAAATACATTTCACGGCTCGTATAAGAGCCTCATAGTTTAAAAGCATTGAAGAGAGTCTATTAAGCCGGTCTCCCTGTTACTAGAGAATCAGTGGTTGGTGGGAACTGATACAAAGGCCTGGTGAATTTCGTTCTTGGAGCTTTTCCTTTGATACAAGCCTGTAAAAAAGGACGGTCTTGGCCGTTATCCAATTAACTTGAGCGGGAGGCGTTTTTTTTGCTTCCAAATAGGGTGGTACCGCGTGTTCAGCCACGTCCCTATCCAGATCGTTGGATAGTGGCGTGGCTTTTTATTTTGCCGTGACGTCCAGCGGATCAGCTGAAATAGAGAGAAAAGGGAGAATCAACATGGAGAAAGAACAGTGGTCATCAAAGATAGGATTTATCCTTGCCGCAGCCGGTTCGGCGATTGGAATCGGGGCTATTTGGAAGCTTCCATATGTGAAAGGGGTCAGCGGGGGCGGAGCGTTTTTCCTCATGTTCATTTTATTTTCGCTGTTCATCGGCCTGCCACTGCTGCTTGCAGAGTTCGTCATCGGCCGCAGCACCGGGAAGGAAGCAATCCGTGCTTATTTAGAAATCGCACCTAAAAGCAAATGGTATTTCATTGGGATACTCGGCGTTGTCACAAGCTTTGTGCTGCTCAGCTTTTACAGTGTGGTCGGCGGCTGGATCAGCCTTTATTTCATAAAGGGGCTTGCTGGCGGAGTGGTCAAGGAGGGCGCTGATTACGGCGAATTGTTCGGTAAGACAATCAGCGATTCCGGGAGCGTTCTTGCTGCGCAGGCAGCGTTCTTGCTCGTCACCATCGTCGTGGTCGCAAAAGGCATCCAGTCTGGGATTGAAAAAGCGAGCAAAATCCTGATGCCGGCGTTGTTCCTGCTTTTCATCATCCTGATCGTCCGTTCACTCACGCTCGACAATGCATTAGCTGGGGTAAAGTTCTTCCTCGCTCCCGATTTTTCAAGCATCACCTCCGAGAGCATTTTGTTCGCAATGGGACAGTCCTTTTTCTCGCTGAGCATCGGGGTATCAGTGATGGTGACTTACAGCTCGTATCTGCCGAAAAAGGGCAGCCTCGTCCAGCCGGCCTTGTCGGTTGTCGGGATGAACCTGTTCATCGCCCTGCTTGCCGGACTGGCAATCTTTCCAGCTGTATTCTCACTCGGATTCGAACCGGCTGAAGGTCCGGGACTGCTGTTCGTCGTCCTGCCAGCCGTTTTTGAAAAAATGGTTTTCGGCGAGCTGTTCCTGCTGCTGTTTTTAGCTTTATTCCTGTTCGCGACACTGACATCAGCCTTCTCGATGCTTGAAATTGTCGTCGCCACTCTTGCAAAAGGTGATCGCAATAAGCGTGCAAAATTCTCATGGATTGCCGGCGGATTGATCTTCCTGCTCGGCATTCCCTCCGCCCTGTCCTTTGGAACCCTGGCAGAGGCAACGATGTTCGGTAAAAACATCTTCGACACAGCCGATTTCCTGGTAAGCAACATCCTGATGCCGCTCGGAGTCCTGCTGATTTCGATATTCGTTCCGCTGAAAATCAGGAAAGAATTGTTAAGGCAGGAGCTGCTGCAACATTCGAAAGCCGGCAGCTGGCTATTCAATCTCTGGTACAATGTCATGAGATTCGTCGTTCCTGTCGTCATCATCATTGTCTTCCTTGATTCACTTGGGCTCATTTAAAGTGGAAGCCGGCTTTTGTCGGCTTCTTTTTTTCGCGAGATCAGGTTGCCTCCGTCTCCCACCCTACAATCAAAACAGTATAATTTTTCCCTTTAATGCAAAACCTCTCAAGTAGAGGAATGCATCGGAGGGATTTTTTATGTTCTTCAAGAAAAAGAAACCTGAAGCTCCTGACAGCGTGAATGAAAAAAATCTCGAAGACAAGGAATTGATTCCTGCCAATAAAGAGGACTTCATCCAAAGAATGAAGGACCTTTTTCACCACAGTGCCGATCTGAACATAAAGGAACTTCCCAATGGCTTTACACTGCTCTACCTTGACACCATGACAGATAACACGTTGATCAACGTGGATATCCTCCGTCAGCTTGAAGGGATCCAGGCTTCACCAGATGAAGCCTATAAAAAGATCACCGTAGGCTCCGTTTCAAAGATGAAGTATATCGAGGACAGCATCAAAAAGGCTCTTAAAGGATCCGTACTCGTCCACTCGCAGGGTTTCCCTGTACTTATCGAGGCTTCAGTCGGAACCCAGGAAAACCGATCCCTGACACGTCCGGAAAACGAATCACAGGTATTGGGGCCGCAAATCGCCTTCAATGAGAGCCTTGCAACGAATATCTCCCTGATACGGAGATATATTGCCAATCCAAATGTTTGCAATGAAAGTTTCACATTGGGTACACAGACAAACGCAGCGGTATCCCTTCTATATATAAAACATATTGCCGATGATGAAATGGTCGACCGCATGAGGGAACGGATCCAGAAAATCGAGATTGACAGTGTGATTGACAGCTCAATACTCGTTCAATTGGTAGAGGATAATTCTTTCGCTATCTTCCCGCAGCTTCTTATGACCGAAAGGCCGGATCGTGCCTGCTCCTGGCTGTTGAACGGGAAGGTGGCAGTCCTGGTGGATGGCAGCGTACAGGTCATTGGAGCACCATTAAGTTTTTTCGAATTTTTCCAGAGCATGGAGGATGAAAGTGTCAGATGGCAAATCGGCACCTTTTTACGTATTTTGAGAGTCTTTTCGATGGTTGTTTCAGTTTTTTTTACAGCCATCTATGTGGCAGCTTTGACCTTCCATTATGAAATCATTCCGCAGACACTCCTGATCCCGCTTGGTGAATCAAGGTCCCTGGTCCCCTTCCCTCCCATCATTGAGGCTTTGCTTTTGGAAGGTATGATCGAGCTGCTTCGGGAGGCAGGAGCCCGTTTGCCGACAAAGGTTGGCCAGACGATGGGTATCGTTGGCGGTATCGTGGTCGGGACTGCTGCGGTTGATGCCGGATTCACGAGCAATATCCTGATCATCATCATTGCCGTCAGCGCACTTGCCTCGTTCACGACACCAAACTATATGATGGGAAATGTCATCCGGATCCTGCGTTTTCCACTGATCATTTTAGCTGGCTTCTGGGGATTCTACGGACTGATGATCGGCTTTTGTTTCCTGCTGATCCACCTAATCAGGCAGACAAGCATGGGCGTCCCGTTCATGACACCATTTTATCCGCCGCGATTTGCGGATTGGCGTGATAGCATCTTCCGTCTGCCGATCGCCTGGACCAATAAAAGGCCTTATCAGACAAGGCCCGTGGATAGCAGGAAATTCCAGACTAAGAAAACCAAAGAGTAAAGTTGTGGTGTTATGAATGAAAGTGCTAATCCAGCCTAAACCCCAGCATATGGTCAACACATTCCTGCTTGTGTTTGTGGTCCATTCCATGCAGCTCGGAGTCGGAATCCAGGGTTTCCAGCGCATCATCTATCTTGATGCAAAACACGATGCCTGGGTCTCCGTGATTCTGAGCGGGGCAGCCATGGCTGTCGTCGGTTTCGTGATGGTGAAAACCCTCGCTGCCTATGAATCAACGGATTTATATGGCATTCAATATGATGTGCTTGGAAAATGGCTTGGAAACTTGCTGAATTTCATCTTCATCCTCTATTGCCTCGCCAGCTTCCATGTCATCGTCAGGAACTATATCGAGGTCATCCAGGCATGGATTTTTCCTGAGGTACCGAACTGGCTGCTCGCGCTCACACTTGTCTACCTTGTATATTACGCCTTGAACGGCGGAATGCGGACAATCGTCGGCGTCAGTTTTTTCAGCGTCGTGCTTTCCTTGTGGCTGGTCATCCTGCTAGCCTATCCCTTCCAGTTCGCTAAGTGGGAATACCTGTTCCCGATGTTTGAAGCGAGCATCCCGGACATGCTGAGAGGAGCGAAGCAGATGACCTTCACAGTCGTCGGTTTTGAGATCATCTATTTCATTTACCCATTTTTAAAAGAGAAGGATCGAGTGCACAGACATATGCAATATGGATTGTTGTTCACAACGGTCCTCTACCTTGCACTCATGATCATCTCCCTTGCCTATTTCAGCGGTGGCCAGCTGGAAAGGACCATCTGGGGCACCCTTTCACTGTTCAAAATTGTCCGCTTCCCGTTCATCGAGAGATTCGAATATGTGGCGATCGCGTTCTGGGTCCTGCTGATCCTGCCGAATCTGATGTTCTATATGTGGTCCGCCGCTCGCGGAATATCACGGATTTTCAATAAAAAAGAGCAGAAAATCAGCTGGTTGCTTTTAGCATTGATGTACTTGACCCTGCTGTATCCAATGAACAGGCTGCAAATCAACATGATGAATAACTATTTTTCCAGAGGGGCTTTTTATTTGATTTTCGGATATCCATTCGTCCTCTATGCTGCTGTCCTGATCAAGAAGAAACTTTTTTCGAAAAAGGGTGAGGGAAATGCTGCGAAAAATGCGGAATAAGCTGATGATCATATGGATCGCCGTCATCCTGACTGCCGGCTGCGCCGATCCCAAGACTCTCGAGCGGATGGGACTCATCACCACGATAGGCTATGACGTCACGGAGGATGGAGAACTCCTGACCACCTTCGTGCTGCTGCAAATCGATCCGAATGCACCACAAAATTCGGTTGTCCTTACGACCAAAGCCCTGACAAGTAAAGGGGCCCGTATAGAGGCCGATTTAAAAAGCCCGAAAAAATTGCAATCAGGCCAGCTTCGGGTTGCCCTTTTCAGCGAAGAAGTCGTCAAACTCGGACTGATCAATCTTGCTGATACCCTTTCCCGGGACCCGTCCATCAGCGATTTGACCTACCTCGCAGTCGTGGAAGGCAGCACAAAAAAACTGCTGGACCAGAAAAATTCAAAATTCGCCGATATCAACCAGATGGTTTATAAACAGCTCGACCAGAATATCAAGGGGGAGACAATCCCTTCTTCGACTCTGCAGGAGACAATGCACGACTATTATGCACCCGGTGTGGACCCAAGCATGCCGCTGATCAAGGATCAAGGAGGCGAAATCGTCATCACCGGGATGGCGCTGATCAGTGATGATAAAATGGTCGGCAAAATCAATCCCGAGGAATCGTTTTTCCTGAAACTGATTAATGACCGCTATACAGCAGGTTCAATCGAAGTGACCGTCCACCCTGAGGGCCTCCAATATACAAAGGATGTCGTGGGACCAGGCGAGCTGGCTGTTGTCCTTGATACCATCAACAGCAAAACGGATATCAGCCTGCTAGATCAAGACACCCCGAAATTCGAATTGAAGATTACCCTTAAGACCAGGCTGCTTGAAATCAACCAGGCGCTCGACCTGAAAAATCCTGATAGTCTCAAGCAGTTGGAAAATAAACTTTGCAATAAAATGAAATCCGATATTGAAGGCCTGATTGCCAAAGCACAGGAAGTCAATGCAGACCCATTCGGGTTCGGTGAAATCTACCGGAAAAGCGTCCGCCACTCCAACCTGACAACAAAGAAATGGCATGCAATGTACCCTGAAAGCAAAGTCGATGTGAAAATTAATTTTGAGATTTTGAGGACAGGAGTTGTGGAATAATTATACCCAAAAAGCGGGAGCCTGGTGTGATGGCTCCCGCTTTGGTTCATTTATTATTTATTGGAATCATCCCTTGAGGTATAAGGACTATATGTATTTCTTATTGATAGTTTAATGAAAAAAACCATTGGTATGATTTTGTATCAACAAGTTTATGTCCATTTGGAAGGATGTTTTTTTTCAGTGAAGTTTGTTAGCCAAATGTTAGCGGCAAATACAACTAAATAAACCAAAAAGGATAAGAACAAATTCCAGCCGGTATATGTAAAAACATGAAATTTAACAGATATCCATTCTATCGTTATGGCGACTCCTGACCAAAAAACAATATAAAAGAGATTCTTTAAACCTTTGGGTTTCTTATATTGATAAAAGTTAACTACAAAGTAAGGCAGTGTTGGGTACGTTACAAAGTGCAATAATACATCAAATAGTTCATGGGTTTTATGGTCGATCGTAAAGTATAATTCATAAGGTTTTACACTAAGAGTAATGTCAGCTAACAAAGCAAGAAAGATGTTAAATGTCCAAATGATAGTGATGGTTACAGCAGACAAGTGCCTAGGTAATTTAAACATCAGGGCAAAAGTAAGCACTGTGGAAGCGATAATAAAGATTTCATTTTCGTCAAAATTCTTAGGAAGAGGTAAAATCATAACGTTTTCACCTCTTTGCCTTTATAAATCAGTTTTTCTAAATAAAAGGAGTAGATTGCCAATAAAAAAATAATAAGACTATATCTCAAATATGAATAAAATACATTCCAATTTACCCATTCCAAATATTTAATATGGACGAAATATATTTCAATTGAAATTAGAGCTGTTAAAAAGATGAATGAATAGATTGATTTACTAAGGATAGTTCTATTAGAGAACAAAATATAAATTAACCATATAAGTAAGGCTGGCTTGAGTGTTAACTCAGGTATTTTTTGTGTCCAAAATATTAATTCACTTGATGGGTCTTGCTTTGTTAGCTTTAAATTTAAATTAATGATTAAACCTGTATTTGTAATAAGAATATTGGATAAAAAATAACAGCCCAGGATATTCGTGACGTTCATTTTCTTTATCAAGAAATACAAAGAAATAATTGATAATATCGCTAAAATCAAGAAAAGCCCAACCGTTTGCATATAGTCACCATCTTTAATTGTTTGTAATTAACTTATGCATAAATGACTTAAATACACGGTATTTAAAGAAAATACTCCTTAGGAAAAATATTTTTCCATTTCTTAAATCAATACAAGTCAAAAAGAAACAGACCTTTTATCCAAACTTGTTCCACTGCATCATTCGTAGAAAAAACTTATGAGTACGTAATCTTAATAAGTTTCAGAACATCCCATATAAAAAAATTCATCAGGAGTTGACGAGATTTTTTATGTTTTTTTACCAATGCATATAAATCATACTAACATCGAAAAACCTCTATTGTGACCCATACTTAAATTCTCTTTTTATTTCGAAGTAACTCTCTATCAATGGATTGGGGTGGCTTTTCAAACCAACCGTGTTCAATTAAAACTTTTGCACCTTCCTCAGCATAGGCACCAACCTTAAGGATATACTCCTCATATTTCACGGATAAATCTTTCCGAAGTGATGCAGCTATGGCAAGACCAAAGTCCCCTATACCGATGGCACTTTGAGCATTCGTGTGGAATAGCATTAATTTATCTGAGAATGGTGCATCAGTGCTATTTGTAATAGTAGAATCCCAAGTTGAAGGATAAGAATTATCGTCTTCTTTTAGTTTGATCATAAAATCCTCAACCATTTTCTTTCCTATATCATATCCAACTTTAAAGTAGTCACTAATTTTTTTGGACTGAGCGACTTGACTGAATCCCAAGAGAAAAGTTGTGGCTACATTTGCTACTTCAATATTAACCCCTAAATGGGCAATTTCTACCCCAAGGAGTGGTCTGCGATGTCCTATTAGCCCACCGAGGAACTTTCGGTCTGTAACAAACTCTACTTTATCCGGATAAGAAATATAAGGTGCCCGGATAAATACCCCTTTTTCTTGCATCAGTTCTGCATTCTGGTCATACAAAGTTTCTGCTTGATTTAAAAAACGCTTAAACAAGCTACGGACATCTTTACGAGCAGATATAGACTTAGCTAGACTAAATGAATTCAATCCCGTTCTCCCCATATGGTGCAAGTAACGCTGGTACGTTACATCAGAAAAAAGTTTCTTCGCTTGTAAATTAACATCTTGTTCTCCAAACCCTTTAGGTAAAGGGATCCCTTCTTTTGAAAATAAATCTGTTATTTGAGCAACATGATCGGTTGAATAGTCCAGTGCAAGCTGAATAATAGGTTTAATATCCTCATCCTCACAAGTATGTAAGAAATGTTTTAGCACACATACAGACATGGTGTCACCTATATAAGTACTCCACAACATCGAAATTTCAGCAGATGTTATTTTCGGTTTATGTTCTACCATACATTTTCATTCCCATCACATCTTTTCTTTAAGTATTACCTTGATTATGGGGAAAAATGTAAATTAAAATCATATATTCGATAAATTATCTATTAATGATTGGCCAGCTTTGCAAATTTCAGAACCTATGGCAGGAGTTTACCCTTTAAACCCCCCTCGTACGCATATGGGCGTGGAAAGTAAATAAAAAGTCCTTCGAGATAATTATCTCAAAGGACTAACCAGCTTTCCAAATAATCTCCAATTATTTTTGACAAAATTCTCATCAATTTCGCAAACCTACTACACATTATCCAACTTCACTGGCCCACTTTTTCTCATCCTGAACGAATAGGATGCCCAGCTCGTGGTGATCTCCTTCATATAAGGCCCGTTGCACAAAACGGATCTGTCCGTTCGTATCAAGAACTTCAAGCTTGCAATGCGCCCTGTTTCGCGACAGGGCCTCGTAAAATGTCTTTTCGTCATGGACATTCGTTCCATTTACCTTTGTGACAAGCTCCCCGACTTGCAGAGCCATTTTATCGGCCGGCGACTCTGGCAAAATACCGAGAATCATTACGCCATGATTCTTTTTTGAAAAATAGAACGGACGGCTCTCTTCGTGCATTCTCTGCAGGAATGTCAGAGCTTCGCGGCCGATGATCGCAATCGATACAGCTGCGATGGCGGCGATTGGGTACCAGTACCCGGCTGCAGCAATCAGCGTGGCAAGAATGCCAAGCCCGATTACCCGGCTGCCCTGTTGCTGAATGGCCTCTCTCGGCAGCAACCCCTGGATTTGCTGATGCATACCGATCGCGAATGGAACGAGAAGCAAGGAATATGTATTGTCGCCAAGTGTGAACACCGGCCACCACTCATACGGCATCGTCAGCATGTTTCCCGGAATGAGCATGAATGCCGGAACCAGCCACAGACGTTTCACCTCGTGGACACCGACCGTCTGGCCACGCTTGCTTTTTAATAATTTTGGAGAAGTTCCCTTTTTGCCATTCTTTAAAATCAACATTCCCTCGCCAATTGTCAGCAAAGCCAGCAAAATCGCGATGGATGGATAAATTTTTTCATCAAGACTGGAAAAAAGGTCGCCAGCCAGCGGAATCTCGATTTTTTTGCCAGACAGAAAAATTAAAGCAAAGAAAGCGGCGCCAACCGTATATGCAGGAGCCAGCAGCCTGACTCTCGTGGTAAAGCTCAATAACAATGTCGCCGCCGCAATCAGAGCAATCGCCGCGAACGGAATTGTAAGCCCCGCGCCTATTGTGATAATCGAAATCGACAGACCGATTAGCAATCCGATTGGAAACAGCTGCCTGAGCTCAAAGTAAGCATCCTCCGACCGGACCGTGAAGTTTTTGCGCTCCCGTTTCACGCGTGAAATCCCAAGAATCGCAGCTATAAATAAAGAATAATAGAACACAGGGTGAAGCAGAAGCCTGCCCGTCCCTTTCAAAAGCTCGATGAACCAATCCTGTGCCACCCCTATGTCACCATCCCCGTAAAATTACTTGATATTAAGCTTATTCTATCAAATCTGGGGGGTAAAACCTATTAATAGTTGCGGAATTGGGATGGGATTTTTTTCTTGTGGGGGTTTATTTCGGCCGAACGCAACTAATCTCTATGGAATCCGGGTTATTCTCTACGGTTTAGTCTGGAATCTCTACGGAATGTTACTTATTCTCTACGGAAGCGGCCATATTCTCTACGAAATGATGCATATTCTCTACATTTTCCATAAACTAACAAAAAGACGCTGCACCCATGTCTAAGGTACAGCGTCAAATTATATATCCAAAGTTATCTTCACCCTTAATATGCAGTTGGAGTTGATTACCTGGCAAGCAGTCTCAACGCAGTCTGCAGCTGCAAATCGTTCTCTTGCTGTTTCATCGCTTCCCTAGCTGCTTCCTCAAGTGCGGTGGCTGTTTTTGCATCGATCACGCCTGTTACGTTCATGCTCTTGTTCCTTTGGAATACCCTGACAGCGATTTCGGTTTGATTGCTGAAGTACCCGTCCGTGCGTCCAGGTTCGAATCCAAGGCCTGCAAGGATTTCCTGGGCATTTTTGATCTGCTCGTTATTCATATCCAGCCTCAGCGGTTTATCAACCTGGATTGGATGAGTATGATACAAAGCAGGCTGATTGACTTCGACTGTTGGCTCGATGCCCTTCTTATGGATCCAGTTGCCGTCCGGCGTCAGCCATTTGAACAGCGTCAGCTTGATGTTGCTTCCATCACCCATTGGCACAGCCTGCTGGACTGTTCCCTTTCCGAATGACTTTTCACCGATGACCGGATAGCCGCCCGCTTCCTTCAGGGCCCCGGCTAATATTTCCGCTGCCGATGCACTGCCATCATTTGTCAACACGCCAATCGGGTAAGCTTTGGCTTTATCCAAGTTGGAAAAATAACGTGTTTTATCACCGCTGCGTTCCTCGATTTGATAAAGCGGTTTATCTTTAGGAATCAGTTCTCGCAAAATCTCCTCGACGCTCGTTAGCAGCCCGCCAGGATTGCCGCGCACATCGATCAGCAGCGCATCCAGCCCCTCTTTTTCCAAAGCCTTCAATTCCTTTTTGAACTCCTTTGATGTATCCTCAGAAAATGAGGTAATCTCAAGGTAACCAACGTTTTCGCCATTCACCTTTTTCATATCACGATAAACGGTAATCTGAGGGATTTCATCACGGATCACTTTCACCTGAAGTGGATCTTTCAAGCCTTTCCGTCCAATCTCTAGCACGACAGGCGTTCCCTTTTTCCCGCGAATTTTCGTTGTCGCTTCAAACAGGTCAAGACCCTCGATACTTTCACCATCAACCTTCAGAATCTGATCATTTGGCTTCAAGCCCGCTTTTTCCGCAGGCGAATTTTTAAAAGGCGAAACAATCACGATCTTTCCATCGACCGTACTGACTTCAGCACCGATCCCTTCGAATGAAGACTCCAGCGTCTGATTGAATTCCCTGGCGGTTTCCTTGTCCATATACACCGAATACGGATCTTCCAAAGTCGACAACATGCCTTTGATCGCGCCTTCAACCAGCTTCTTGTCCTCTACTTTTTCCACATAACTATTAAAAATCAAACTGTAGGCCTGCTCAACTTTTTCAAGACTGTCCTGCTCACCGGATTCGGCCCTCGCATGATCCTTGAAAGGGACAATCTGGCGCTCCAGCACCCCAGCCTTGTTCTCATACCATTGCATGCCAGCGTATGTACTCCCCGCCCCAGTCAGCAGCGAGCCCGCCATCAAAACGGCAATCCACTTACGTTCCATTGCCAAACTCCTCCCTGTTTACCGCAAACTGCTCCTCTGCCGTAAAAATTTCTATGATTCCCATTATATGACGGAGATGGACAGGGTATGAAGGATTTAATTTTGCAGCAAGGGATGTTTTGGATATATTTTACAAGTTTCCAAGTCTAATAAATGGGAAAATAAAAAAGGAAGAGATTTGTGGTCTCTTCCTTTCAAGGATTATCTCAGATATGGAATTGGATTGACATAGTTTCTCTTGTCAGCAGTCCATGGTCCCTTATGCAATTCGAAGTGCAAATGCTGACCAGTAGATTGGCCTGTGCTTCCCATTGTACCAATTCTTTGGCCTTTTGATACTACTGCTCCATTTCCGACTTGTCTCGAACCGGATCTCATATGAGCATAAACAGTCGTATAGATTTGGCCATCAATAGAGTGAGTGATAAAGATAACTTCTCCATAGCTGCTGGATGTATAAGATTGGCTGACAACGCCATCTGCAGCGGCTACGATTGGAACAGTTCCTCCGCTCGCAATATCGATTCCAAAGTGGTAAGCTCCCCATCTTGAACCAGTGTTTGAAGAAACATAACCACGGGCAGGCCACATGAACATGCCATTCGACACTGGAGGCGCAGAAACTTCAGCAACTGTTGCAGTTGAAGTAGAAGCGGATGATCCACTGTTTTTCTGTTTTGCTGCTGCCGCTGCTCTTTCCCTAGCTAATTTAGCTTGTCTTTCACGCTCGGCTGCAATCTCAGCCTGGCGTTTCTTCTCAAGGGCAATCGCTTTTTCGATCGCTGCTGCCTGTGAAGCTAAGATTTTCTGTTGTTCGGCAATATCGTTGATTTCTCCGTGCATTTTGTGCTCTTCATGTTCAAGCTCTTTCATCAACTCTTTTTGTCTAGCAATTTTTCCTTTAAGCTGGACTTTTAAGTCTTCAAGGTCTCTTTTCATCGATTGAAGGTTGGCAAGCTTAGTTTTGACTTCCTCTTGCTTTTTCTCCAAGTCGTCTTTATCCTTTTGATGCTGCTCAAGAATACCTTTGTCAGCTTGTACAATCGTTGTCACCGCATTTACTCGGTCGATGAAATCACTGAAGCTTTGTGCGCCAAGAAGAACATCCATATAGCTGACCGTTCCTCCGCTTTCCTGCATAGAGCGGGCTTTTTCCTTCAATAATTCATTTCTTTTCTCAATACGCTCGATCAGTTCTGCAATTTCAACTTCCAGCTGCTTAATCTCAGCCGTTGTTTGATCGATCTGTGCATTTTTTTCTGCAATTCTATTTTCGGTATCTGTTACTGATTTATCAAGTGCACTGATTTCATTCCTTACTGTATCTTGCTTAGACTGAATCTCAGTTATTTGCGATTTTTTCTCTTCAATTTCACTGTTCAAACCGGAACGTTTATTCAAAGCTTCCTGTTTTTGCTTTTCCAGATTTGAAATTGATTCTGCATTCGCATGATTCGTATATATCGGGCTTGCAATGGCACCCAGGCTTAAAGTACTGACTATTGCTAGTGAGAGTATCTGCTTTTTCACTAGATCTTTTCCCCTCTCTTACTCATGATAGTTTCGTAACTTTGTCTTTATATCTATCGTCTATTATTTATGTAGTGTTAAGGAAGAATTTCAATCTTCCTTACACTTTCAAGAACTTGCGGACGGACATGAGACTTCCCCAGATGCCAATTGCAGCTCCCATCATGATCAGGATGGCTGATAACTGGTATACAAATGGGTTAAATTCAAGCAATCTTATGAAATGATCTTTCAGCTTTTCGTTCAGGAAGTCGTAAGCGTAATAATACGCTGCTGATACTACGGCGATTGGCACCACTGCGCCAAGAATACCCAGCCATAGTCCTTCGAGGAAGAATGGCCACCTGATGAAACCATTCGTGGCACCAACGAGTCTCATAATCTCAATCTCTCGTTTACGTGCCATGATCGTGATTTTAATCGTATTGGAAATCAGGAACATCGCTGTAAAAAGAAGCCCGACAATCAGGACGAGCCCGACATTACGGCTTACTTTTATAAAATTGAACAGTTTTTCAACCTTGCCCTGTCCATATTTTACAGCTGCCACATAATTCAGCTTCTCGATCTGCTTTGCGACTTTCATTGTGTCAGTAGGATTTTTCGTCTTTATGACGAACACATCGTTCAAAGGATTGTCCTGCTCAAACAGCTGGAAGGCTTCACCCTGGTCTCCAAGACTGTTGATCAGGTTCTCAAGTTCTTTTTCCTTAGGGGAAAAAGTGACATTCTTGATGCCGGAAACCTGATTGATTTGCTGTTCCAATACCTCTTTATCTTTGTCATTCGCTGCGGCATCCACATGGACTCGGATTTCTACATCCTCTTCGATTGTGGTTGCGACTTTATTTAAATTCATCATAATGACGAAAAAGACACCGACCAAAAGCAAGGTAACCGTTACGGCACTAACGGATGCGAACGTCATCCAGCCATTTCGGCCTAAGCTTTTGAAGCTTTCACGAATGTGGCGGCGGAATGTTCTAGCTTTCATATCCGTAGTCACCTTTCATTTCGTCACGGGCAATCCGGCCGTCCTCGATCGCGATGACGCGATGCTTGATTGTGTTGACGATTTCTTTGTTGTGGGTCGCCATGACGATTGTGGTTCCCCTCATATTAATCTCTTCGAAAATGTTCATGATTTCCCAGGAAGTGTCTGGGTCAAGGTTTCCTGTTGGTTCATCGGCAATCACCACTTTCGGTGCGTTCACTATTGAACGAGCGATGGCAACACGCTGCTGCTCCCCGCCTGAAAGCTCAGTTGGAAGCGATCTGGCCTTATGCTTCAACCCGACAAGTTCCAAAGTCTCCATTACCCGCTTTTTGATATATTGTGGCGATTCCTCGATCACTTCCATTGCAAACGCGACATTCTCATAGACTGAAAGAGTATTCAGCAATTTGAAGTCCTGGAAGACGACGCCAATATTTCGACGCAGCAATGGCACTTTGCTGTTCTTAAGCTTTGCGAGATTGACACCATTTATAATGATGGATCCCTTGGAAGGCTTAATTTCACGGTACATCATTTTTATAAAAGTAGATTTCCCGGCACCGCTGGGACCTACCACGTATAAAAATTCACCTGCATCTATATGAACATTTATTCCATTCGCGGCCATGATGCCGTTGGAATAAGTCTTGTAAACATCCTGCATATCGATCATTTTTGTATCACCTTAGATAGTTAGTCTTATCACACGGCTATTCTTCGACAATTTGTAACAAACCTATTATAGCATCTCACTCTATCAAAAAAACCCCTTATTATATTACAGTTTCTTTTCAATTCACTAAAAAACTACCACTTTATACCTATTGAGGGTAATTTATCTACTAGTTTACCATGCATAATGATTGCCAAGTTAGTTATTTATCTAGTAGAATCCTCATCTTTACAGTATTTGTATATTTGTCGAATTTTTAGTTTTATTACCGGTGTGTAACAACAGTTTATCAAAACTTGTATGTACAAATTGTGAAGCTTGCTGAATTGCTAAATAATTTGGCGATTTTCCAAAAATGCATAAGGACAGCATTTTAACTTTGATCGAGCTGCAAAAATCAGCACAAAAAAAACGCCCTGACGATGATCAGAACGTTTCCTTTTAAGTATTATTTCTTGTTTGCCAGCCATTCAGCCACTGCTGAAGCGTCGTCACCTTCAAGCAACTTCGGAGGCATTGCTCCTTTACCATTGGCGATTGTGCTTTCGATCTCATCCTGGGATAGACGGGAACCTACATCACTTAATTTCGGTCCTACGCCGCCTTCAAGATTGCCGCCATGGCAGCTTGAGCATTTTTGGTTAAAAAGCTTTTCCGGATCTGCACCCGCTTTGTCGCCGCCAGCTTCATCGCCGCCACCACCGCCGCAGGCTGCCAGTGCCAAGGAGGTTCCCATTAATAGAGCTAATAATTTCTTCTTCAAATATAACTCCCCCTAAGAAAATTTTGCATACACGACTATTTTATACCAATACTAAGCCCTTTTAAAACCCTCGCCCAATACCTCTGAAGCATCCATTACGATCACAAATGCAGCAGGATCAATGGATTGGACCAATTGTTTCAATTTTGTGAACTCCGTCTGGTCCACAACACACATGATGATTGGCCGTTCCTGGTCCGTATAGCCGCCGTATGCTGATAGTTTTGTCACTCCACGGTCAATTTTATTCAAGATTGCTTCGCGAACTTCATCCTGGCGGTTCGTGATGACCATCGCCATCTTCGAGCGCCCGATGCCGACCTGCACAAGGTCGATTGTTTTACTAGTGACATAAAGCCCGATTAAAGCATATAGACCGCGTTCAATATCGAAGACAATCGCTGCAGACAACACAATCAGTCCGTCAATCAGCGCCACGCAGGTACCAAGCGAAAACCCCGTGAACTTATGGATGATTTGCGCCGCCAAATCCGTGCCTCCTGTGGAAGCATTTCCTCTGAATACAATTCCTAGTCCCAAACCGACACCAATACCGCCGAACAATGACCCAAGTAAAGGATCGAGAGTCCAGGGCTTCACATCATTCGTCAGAAACACGACAAATGGAAGGAAGATGGTCCCTGCAAGAGTTTTATACCCATATTGTCTTCCAAGTAAAACAACCCCGGCAATAAACAACGGGATATTAAAGGCCCATTGCACATACGCCGGCTCCCAGCCAAGGGTCGCATCCAAAATCGTACTGATCCCGCTCACACCGCCTGAAGCAACACGGTTCGGAAGCAGGAACACATTAAATGATACAGCCACAATCCCAGAACCTATCAACACATATACATATTCAATCAGCTTTTCCAATGTTGGATTAACTGTATGATTTCGTCGTTTTTTCAATGTCCTATCCCCTTTTTCCATTAATGCCGTCAGTGAGTATAGCATGTGTCGAATTTTCTGTAAACGCTAGTAGTGCGCCGTGTTAAAGGGTGAAAGAAAGGCTTCTATTATATAGGATGAATTCTGTCGTCATGTAAACTGTTTGTTTTAGAGTTCCCAGTAAAATGCACTATATCAAACTGGATAATGCATTTTTTGCAAGTAAAAGTTTTTAGCTGGATGCCTGAGTTTGTGAAATTTTGAACAATTATTGACGTTTCGCCAAATACCCTTACCCCCAGCCGTACTTTGTGATATATTTCACGTATAAGGAGGCGGTCATATTGATTAGTCTTTCCTGTAATAGAAGGAAATTATTTTTTTACCAGAGGTTGCTCAACATTACACATTAAAATTCACGAGAAAGAGGGTAATATATATGGCTAAAAAAGTGGTAATCGTAGGTGGAGTTGCCGGCGGAGCTACAACAGCTGCACGTTTAAGAAGATTGGATGAACAAACAGAAATCGTGATGATCGAACGCGGTGAATATATATCTTTTGCCAACTGCGGGCTTCCTTATTATATCGGTGGCGCCATCCAGGAACGAGACGCGTTGCTTGTACAGACAGTTGAAGGCATGTCTAAAAAATTCAATATGGACATCCGTAACCTGAGCGAAGTGACTCGCATTGACCGCGAGCGCAAAGTGGTGGAAATTAATGATTTAAAAACTGGTAAAACATATGAAGAAAATTATGATGTACTGGTTCTTTCACCTGGAGCGAGCCCTATTAAGCCTCCGATTCCTGGTATTGATGAGGCTGGAGCATTGTTCACGCTTCGCAATATTCCTGACACTGATAAAATCAAGGCGTATGTCGATGAGCGGATGCCTAAAAAAGCGACCGTCATCGGAGGCGGCTTCATCGGTGTTGAAATGGCCGAAAACCTCTGGGAACGCGGAGTCGAAGTAACACTCGTCGAGATGGCTGACCAGATTATGGCGCCAATCGACTTTGAGATGGCTTCTATTTTACACCAACACCTTCGTGAAAAAGGCGTCAACCTTGTTCTTGAAGATGGCGTGAAATCTTTTGAAAACAACGGTAAGTTAATCAATTTGAACAGCGGCACGCAAATCGAGACTGATCTGGTCATCCTTGCAATTGGCGTTGCTCCTGAAAATAAATTGGCGAAGGAAGCTGGGCTGGAGCTGGGACTTCGCGGTGCAATTCGCGTCAATGAAAGATTGCAGACAGCTGATGAAAGTATCTACGCCATCGGTGACGCAATTGAAGTGAAAGACTATATCAACGGCCAGGCGACTCACATTCCGCTTGCATGGCCAGCTAACCGCCAGGGCCGCATTGTCGCGGACCATATCAACGGC
Organism: Mesobacillus thioparans; assembly: GCF_965138835.1. Classification (NCBI taxonomy): domain Bacteria; kingdom Bacillati; phylum Bacillota; class Bacilli; order Caryophanales; family Bacillaceae; genus Mesobacillus; species Mesobacillus thioparans. The sequence goes on from NZ_CBCSFH010000008.1 coordinate 35,377, forward strand.
ATCGACTCCAAGTACCAGGGCACACTTGGCACATCCATTGCGAAGGTGTTCGACATGACCGTTGCGGCAACAGGAAATAACGAAAAAACATTGAAGCGACTTGGCATCTCTTATGATGTCGTGCACGTTCACCCAAGCTCTCACGCCGGATACTATCCTGGCGCATTCCCGATTGCGCTGAAATTAATTTTCGACCGGGAGACCGGAAAAATCTTTGGCGCCCAGGCTGTATCCTACGATGGCGCCGACAAGCGTATCGACGTTCTGGCAACTGCCATCAAAGGCGGCATGACGATTTTTGACCTGCCAGATCTTGAGCTGGCTTACGCACCGCCATATTCTTCTGCAAAGGACCCAGTCAACATGGCAGGATACGCAGCGAAGAATATTGCAGAAGGTCTTGTGGAAACGGTGCAATGGCATGAGATCAATGACATTCTTGCCAATGGCGGCTACCTGATCGACGTCCGCGAGCCGATCGAGCGCGATATGGGCTTGATCGAGGGTTCTGTGAATATTCCTTTAGGAGAGCTTCGCGACCGTCTTGGTGAAATCCCAACCAAAGAAGTTTACGTCTACTGCCAGGTCGGACTTCGCGGATACTTAGCATCTCGTATCCTGAAGCAAGCTGGATTCAAGGTTCGCAACCTGGACGGCGGATACAAAACCTACTCTTGCGTGTTCGAGCCAGATGCGAGCGAGAACTGCGGTACCCCAATCAGCGATAATGGCGTTGCCCAGCGTAATGCTGCGACGGAGGAAATTGCTGCTGCCGCTGCCCAGTCTAGTGTTTGCTTGGCTGTTGAGGCAGCTCCAGTTGCTGTGGCTGCTCCAGTTGCTCCGCCGACTGTGAAGACGACGCTTGACGCCTGCGGCTTATCTTGCCCGGGCCCGATCATGAAGGTGTACAAAGCGATCGGCGACATGCAGGATGGTGAAGTGCTTGAGATTCATGCAACAGACCCAGGCTTTGCGAAAGACATCAAGGCATGGTGCGAAAAGACAGGCAACAAGCTGATCAGCAACAAGTTTGAGGATAAGAAGTTCAAGGCGCAGATCATGAAAGGGAATGACGTCGTGCCTTTGAATACAATGGCAGCACCGGTCGAAATGCCGACTGGAGTGCCAACAGCTGCTCCTGCTAAAAACGGTGCAACGATGGTCGTGTTCAGCGGTGACCTCGACAAAGCCATCGCAACGTTCATCATCGCATCCGGCGCCGCGGCGATGGGTAAAGAGGTAACCTTGTTCTTCACCTTCTGGGGACTGAACATCCTAAAGCGCAACGACGCACCATCAACCGAGAAGGACATGATGGCGAAAATGTTCAGTATGATGATGCCAAAGGGTGCGAACGACCTGCCATTATCCAAGATGAACATGGGCGGCATGGGTGCGAAGATGATCAAGACTGTCATGGCCAACAAAAACGTCGACAGCCTCGAAACTCTGATGAAAAACGCCATGGACGCCGGCGTGAAACTCGTCGCCTGCGGCATGAGCATGGACATCATGGGTATTTCCAAGGAAGAGCTCATCGACGGAGTCGAAATCGGCGGAGTCGCAGCATATCTTGGAGATGCTGAGGATTCTGGATTGAATTTGTTTATCTAATTTGGGAGCGGCCTTCTGCGGAGGGCTGCTTTATTTTGGGAACAGCACGCACTCAGTTGGGTGGGGTTGCTGAAAAAAGGTAATTTGCCTTTGTTTTTCCTAGTTAATTGGTAAACGTAGAGATTATTGCAGTTTTCGTAGAGAATGTGGTTCATTTCGTAGAGATTATTCTTTTTTCGTAGAGAATAGTTGAGATTTCGTAGAGATTACCTTCGATATTAGTGAATATTTTTCATCTCCCCCTCTCCTAGCAGGAATTATAGTGTATTTTGTCGAAGAATTTAGGATCTCACACAAGGAGGGAACCAATTTTGATTGTTAAAAGAAGAAAAGTACCATTAAGACTCAAAATAAATGATGCTGTCTTAAGAAGATTGTCTGATCCACATCCCAAACGGGCAGAAGTCACACAGGACTCTATGAGATTCGGAGCTGGACACAAAGGCGAGGTAACTTTAGACTACTACACTAGCCTGCTCCATGAAGATGCCTTTCACATATTTCAGGGTTTGCGCTTAAAAACAGGTGAAACTCATTTCCAAATGGACTCCCTGCTCCTCTCCCCTTCACTCGCCATTATCATTGAATCCAAGAACATGGCAGGCACCCTCATTTTCAATTCCCAATTCAATCAAATGGACCGAAGCTTTAATGATAAGACAGATACGTTTGATGACCCACTTCTTCAGGTAAAAAGACACCGCATTCTTTTGCTAAAGTGGCTGAACCTCCATCATTACCCTAAGATTCCTATCGAATACCTAGTCTTTAGCAGTAACCCTTCAACCGCCTTGCGAAATCCCACTAATGGTCCAGAGGTATACCATCGCGTATGTCCTCCAGGAAGACTTATTTTTAAAATTGAAGAGTTTCTTTCAAGGTATAAAAAAGACGTGCTTACCTTAAAAGAACATAAGAAGCTAAGTAAGCTTTTACTAAAGAGTGACCAGCCTCCTGAATCCCACCTACCAAAATTTCAAATTAAACCATCCGAATACCTTACTGGAGTCCAATGTCCATCTTGCATTCGTTATGCTATGGAGAGATACAGCGGTACTTGGAATTGTCCCCACTGCGGAGCCACTGCTAAAGATGCCCACTTACAAACATTAGAAGACTATTTCCTCTTAATTAACCCAACCATCAATAACAAGCAGTTTCGGTCGTTCGTGCATTTACCATCAAAAAAACTAGCATCCAAGCTGCTGGCAAATTCAAATCTCATTGCAACTGGTGCAACAAAAAGCAGAAGGTACCAACCGAAATAAAAAAATCCCCCGCTCAACCCGGCGGGGGACTCCCTTAATTCATCCGCAGTTCGGTTTACTCACCCAAACTCAACTTAGATCTCAAATAAGCATCAATAAACATATCAATATCCCCGTCCATGACGGCCTGCACGTTGCCGGATTCAGCGCTGGTGCGGTGATCTTTGACCATGGAGTATGGATGGAAAACATAAGATCGGATCTGGCTGCCCCAGCCGATTTCTTTTTGCTCGCCGCGGATTTCGTCCAGTTCGGCTTGCTGCTGCTCGATTTCTCGCTGATAAAGCTTGGCTTTCAGCATCTTCATAGATGTTTCACGGTTCTTGATCTGCGAACGTTCCGCCTGGGATGATACAACGACACCAGTCGGCAAGTGGGTGATCCGGACGGCGGAGTCAGTGGTGTTGATGTGCTGACCGCCGGCGCCGCTTGCACGATACGTATCGATTTTTAGGTCTTCCGTACGAATCTCAATTTCGATTTCATTGTTGAACTCCGGCATAACTTCGCAGGATACGAATGAAGTATGGCGGCGGCCTGAAGAATCGAATGGAGATATACGAACCAATCGGTGTACGCCTTTTTCCGCCTTTAAATATCCGTATGCATTATGCCCTTTGATCGCTAACGTGACACTCTTGATACCCGCTTCGTCCCCTGGAAGGTAATCCAAAGTCTCAACCTTGAAGCCGCGCTTTTCCGCCCAGCGTGTGTACATACGCAGCAGCATCGAACCCCAGTCCTGGGACTCCGTTCCGCCGGCACCAGGGTGCAACTCAAGGATTGCGTTATTTTTATCATGCTCTTCACTCAACAACAATTGGAGTTCAAACTCACTCATGCGCTCTTTGAATTCAACGAGCTCCTTCTCCAGTTCCTCCCGAAGATCTGCGTCGTCTTCCTCTTTTACAAGCTCATAAGTCAAATCCAGATTTTCATATGCCTCGTTAAGCTCGTTAAAAACATTAACCTGTTCCTTAAGCGCATTTGCTTCGTTGATGACGACCTGGGCCTTCTGCTGGTCATCCCAGAAGTCTGGCGCAAGCATGCCATCTTCTAGTTCAGCAATCCGTGCTTCCTTATTTTCGAGGTCAAAGAGACCCCCTGAAGTCCGCTAATTTCTTAGCTGTTTTCTCAAGCTCATTCCTGATATCTGCTAATTCCATATCATTCACCTCATAGTATATTATAGCTTCTTGCTAAATGAATTTCACATCTGGTCTACAAAAAGAAACCAGCGGGTTGCCCGCCGGCCTCTTGTATCAGTTTATTCAGCTTTGCCGCAGCAGTTCTTGTATTTCTTGCCGCTGCCGCAAATACATGGATCATTACGGCCAACATCCATTGTCTTGACGACTGGCTTCTTTTTCACTTTTCCGCCTTCGTCTTCCTTCGGATTCACAGCCTGGCCTTTCGCTACTTCCTGACGCTCAAGGTTGCTGCGGATTTCGGCCTTCATGATGTATTTCGCAACATCGTCTTCGATGGAAAGGACCATGCTCTCGAACATTGCGAAGCCTTCATGCTGGTATTCGCGCAGCGGATCGATCTGGCCATATGCACGCAAGTGGATACCCTGGCGCAGCTGGTCCATCTGGTCGATGTGGTCCATCCACTTCGAGTCAACCGAGCGAAGCACGATGACTTTTTCAAACTCACGCATTTGTTCATCAGTCAACATTTCTTCTTTTTCATCATAGCGCACTTTCACCTTCGCCATGATGGCTTCGATGATTTCATTCTGCTCTTTGCCGCGAAGGTCTTCAACAGTGATGTCGCCTTCATGAAGCAGGTTGCCGTTCACGTAATCCATGATGCTGTTCAGATCCCATCTTTCCATATCCTCGCCGGCTGGCGTATGGGCGGAAACGTTGCGCTCCAATGAAGATCTGATCATGTTTTCAACGATGCCGCGAAGGTTTTCAGATTCAAGAACCTCGTCACGCTGCTTGTAGATGATCTCACGCTGCTGGCGCAAAACATCATCGTATTGAAGCAATTGCTTACGGGCATCGAAGTTGTTGCCCTCAACACGCTTTTGCGCGGATTCAACAGCTCTAGATACCATTTTACTCTGGATTGGCTGAGTATCATCCATGCCAAGTCGCTCCATCATCGTTTTCATATTGTCAGAACCGAAGCGGCGCATCAGTTCATCTTCCATGGAAAGGTAGAACTGCGTCACACCAGGGTCTCCCTGACGTCCGGAACGTCCGCGGAGCTGGTTATCGATACGGCGGCTCTCGTGGCGCTCAGTACCAATGACAGCAAGGCCGCCAACCTCTTTAACACCCTCGCCAAGCTTGATGTCCGTACCGCGGCCGGCCATGTTTGTTGCGATCGTAACCGATCCCTGCTGACCGGCTTCAGCAATGATTTCCGCTTCACGCTCATGGTTTTTCGCGTTCAGGACATTATGTTTGATGCCTTTTTTCGATAAAAACGCAGAAATGATTTCAGACGTTTCAATCGCAACCGTACCAACAAGAACAGGTTGTCCGGCCTGATGACGCTCAGCGATGTCATCAGCAACTGCTTTGAACTTGCCTTGCATCGATGCGTAAATTAAATCCGGACGGTCGTCACGGGCAATCGGACGGTTCGTCGGGATGACCACAACATTCATGTTATAAATATTGCGGAATTCCTCTTCCTCTGTCTTCGCTGTACCCGTCATACCGGACAGTTTTTCATACATACGGAAGTAGTTCTGGAATGTGATCGTCGCAAGCGTCATACTTTCGTTCTGGATATCAAGGCCTTCCTTCGCCTCGATCGCCTGGTGCAAGCCTTCGCTGTAGCGGCGGCCCTTCATCAGACGGCCAGTGAACTGGTCAACGATGACAATCTCGCCGTCCTGGACGACGTAATCGACATCCTTATGCATGCTCGCCTGGGCTTTCATCGCCTGATTGATATGGTGAAGCAATGTCACATGCTTGATGTCAAAAAGGTTATCGATGCCAAAAGCCTTCTCGGACTTCGTGATCCCTTCCTCCGTCAGCTGGACACCCTTCGTTTTTTCATCATAAGTGTAATCTTCTTCACGCTTCAATGTACGGACGAATGCATTCGCCTGGATGTAAAGCGCAGCCGATTTTTGCGCAGAGCCGGAAATGATCAAAGGCGTACGCGCTTCATCGATCAAGATGGAGTCAACTTCATCGATGACGCAGAAGTGCAGCGGGCGCTGAACCTTCTGGTCTGAGTAAAGCACCATATTGTCGCGCAGATAGTCAAAGCCAAACTCGTTGTTCGTACCATAAGTGATATCGGCACGGTATGCTTCCTGCTTCTCTTCCTTCGTCATACTGTTCAGGTTGAGGCCGACAGTCAGGCCAAGGAACTCATACAGCTGGCCCATCTCGACGGCGTCACGACTCGCAAGGTATTCGTTGACCGTGATGACGTGCACGCCGCGGCCAGTGATTGCGTTCAGGTAAACCGGCATTGTCGCTGTAAGGGTTTTACCTTCACCAGTCTTCATCTCAGAGATATTCCCCTCATGAAGAGCAATACCACCCATCAGCTGGACTTTATAAGGATACAGACCAAGAACACGCTTGGCGCCTTCACGGACAACCGCGAATGCTTCAACAAGAAGGTCATCAGTGGATTCGCCGTTTTGGTAGCGATTCTTGAACTCTTCCGTTTTTTCCCTGAGCTGGTCGTCAGACAGCTTTTCCATATCACCTGCAAGCGCATCGATTTGATCCGCCATTTTTGTCAATTTTTTAATATCGCGTTTATTCTGGTCGAAAATTTTCGTTAAAATCCCCATACAGACGCTCCTTTTATCTATTGAATCTCGATGAATTCGAATCGTAAAAATTAATCCCAAAGAAAAAAGATTCGACCTGAATGCACCGAATCCCTTTTAGAAAAATTCGATTTATTGCTTCTTACTATTTTACCACTTAGGACAAGGGGTGACAACCAATGGGGAAATGTGAAAAGTCCCCCATCGAGCTGACAGGGGACTCAAGGATTATTGTTTTTTCATGAACTCCAAAACTTCGAGATCGATTTTGCCCTTCTCCTGCTCTCGTTCTTCGAAGTTTTCGGTGTGGATATAGGCTGTGAGTGCTTTGTGGAGTTCTTCTCCGTCAGACGGATCAGCCTTCAGGTAATCAAGGCGCTTCAAATGCTTGACGACTGTTTCCCTGACCTCTCCCTCTATTGCCGCTACATTCTCCGGCTTCGCTTTTGCAAAATAAAGCTGCTGCAGGCCGTAGATGCGGATCAGCTCTGTGATTGGTTCAGGATGGTCATCGACACGCAGATCGATATAACGGTCGTTAAAACCGCCATAACCGCCCTGCTCCTTGACAACAAGAAGTGCTGCTGACTGCTGGCCCCTGCTGTCACCACCTGCTTGCTGGCCGGCATTGAGCGCCTGAAGCAAACGGTGTGCAAGGGAACCTTCCGTTGATTCAAAGGTTTCAGCCATGGCTTTAACAGTATTTTCGTCCACCAAAATATTCCCCTGCGCCGCAAAGTGCTTGCCAGTCACTCCGCCTGCCCAGTCATAACAGTATGTACCCGTAAAAGTAGCAGCATTGCCCTCGCTGTCAATCAAGCCGACCTGGCGCATTTCCTTGTCAGGATCGTCCTTTGTGATCAATTCCATGACCTCTTCAGCCGATTTTCCCTGCGCCATCAGTTCAAGCGCTTCTGGCCCATAGGCTGTATTTGCGTAAGACTGAGTAGCGACAGCTCCAACTCCCGCTTTCGCAAACGGAACAACAGCCCCGACGCCAAGAAATTTAGATTGCACGGCAATTCCCCATTCTTTTTCCTTGGGATCATAACCAACGATTGAAAATGTCATATAAATCGCCTCCTATAAAAATCATTTCGGCACTCGGCATAATTTTTCCTTCAAAGAACAAATGAAAACCCACAGCCAATTTCTGACTGTGGGTAGAGTGTTAGATTATTACTGAGCTTCAATCAAACCATAACGGCCGTCGTTACGCTTGTAAACAACGTTTGTTTGGTTTGTTTCAGCATTTGTGAACACGTAGAAGCTGTGGCCCAGCATGTTCATCTGCAGGATCGCCTCTTCGCTGTCCATTGGCTTCAAGTCGAAGCTCTTAGTACGGACAACTTCAAGATCCTCATCTTCTTCAACCTGCTCAACTTCTGTGAAAATCGGAACGAAATCCTTCAGGCTTTCCTTATCACGGAATTTGCGGTTAACCTTTGTCTTATGCTTGCGGATCTGACGCTCTAGCTTATCCGTGATCAGATCGATCGCAGCATACATATCTTCATGAAGCTCCTCTGCACGAAGCACAAGATCCTTCATCGGAATCGTAATTTCAACTTTTGATTTTTTATCCTGGTAGACTTTCAAGTTCACGTTCACATTAGCATTGGGTGACTCCGTAAAATAACGCTCAAGCTTAGCAACCTTCTTCTCAACATACTCTCTGATTGCTGGAGTTACCTCAATGTTTTCTCCACGAATGTTGTAGTTCATAGTGGACTCCTCCTTTGGGATATGACTATGTATTACTAATTCTATTTTACCCCAAAGAACTCCTGCAAAAACAGTCTGAAGATTTGACATTTTTATGTCTGTTTTTACTGTCGGAATAGTGGATAGTTTGTTGAGGGGTGTCCGAATATAGGAAAACCGCCCGGGAGTGGGCGGTTCAGTTAATGTAATAGGGCCTAAATTGTTGAGTGATTTGACCCGACCATACAAGGAAAGCAAGATATATCTTCTCCCTCAAAAATACCTCTATAAATCGATTGTCTGTGAACTGAACCAATTGTGCCTTCTCCAAAACCAAATCAAATTGTGAAAATTGTTGGATAAACCCTGGCTGGTCGGCAAAATGCTCAGCAAGGACCTTGTTTGATTCATCAATTTGCATAAAAGCCATGGTAACGTCTTCCCATAAATGCTCGGCATCCTGATGATTATTCCTTTAGAGACTGATAAGGATATGGCCAAAAGCTTCATCGATGGTATCAAGCAATCCGATATACTGGTTGACTAATAGGAACTTTTCCTCAATTAATGTGTTCAAACCAGCCACCTATTTCCTCTTGTCATAAAACATGCCGTCCGTTGCAAGGCTTTGGTATGGGTTGACATATTTGGTGTTAGATTCTTTTTTGTTTTGAAGATCCTTGATGTCTTTTTGGACAGCCGCTTTTTCCAGTTTTAAAAGCTGAGACAGCCTCCCATTCAACTGATTAAGCTTCTTCCCAATTTCCATTTCTTCAGGACTATAGGGGGGATGAATATCCCCGATTAGCGTTTCTCGCTTGACTAACAATTCTTCAACCCGGGTGATTTTATCATCCCGATCGATACCGCGATCCTCTAATAGCTGGATCAATTCAGTTGTTAGGTGATGAAATTGGATGACCACACTCACTACGCCATGCCGCCCTGGCTATGCTGCTTCTGGCGGTTCAATTGGATGACCTGCTTCCAGGTATCGCGGAAGTCAGTGACAAGCAATTCCACTTCCTCCAAAATTACGGTATCGTTTTTAATATTTGCATCGATCAGACGGCGATTCATATAGTCGTATAAAGACATCATATTTTCAGATACTTCGAGGTCCATATTAAGCGTGACCATCAACTCTTGAACTATCTTCTGCGCCTTTTGGATGTTGGTATTTTTAGCCTGAATATCCCTCGTCTCAATCGCGTGCTTTGCCAGATTAATAAACTTGAGACATCCATTGTATAGCATTAACGTCAACTCGCCTGGTGAGGCGGTATTGACAGAGTTTTGCTGGTAAGACTGGTATGGATTAGTTAGTGCCATGTTTTAATCTCCTTTTTGTAAAAGGGCATTTTATTAGCTAAACTGCTGCATTAAATATGCCGACTGACTATTCGCCTTCTGAATTGCTTTTTCCATTGCCGTGAATTGTCTCCAATAGCGGTCTTCGACTTTAATCAGCCGGTCCTCAAAACGGTTGATTTGGCTGTCAATACTCGTTAGATTCCTGCCCAAAGTAAATGCATTATTGGTACTGCTTGCTTTGCCTGCGCGCTTCTCAATGTTCAGCATTGTAGATTTTATTGTATCCCGTAAGCGGCGGCCGAGTCCCTTCTCCTCTGTAGTAGCTCCATCTTTGGCAAAAATGTCATACACAGCGTTCGGATTTTCGGATAACGCGGCTTTAAGTTTTGTTTGGTCAATGATCAGCTTTCCGCCATCCATATAGTTGCTTGAAGTCTTGATTCCAATTTCAGCGAGCTGATTTTTACCAACGAGGCCGGAAACCACTGAATAGAGGTCCAAACGCATCTTATTCATCGCTCCGGAAAGGACCGAATCACCCCTCAAAGTTCCGCTTCTTGCTTTTTCCTCCCAGCGTTCGATTTCCTTTTCGTCCATTGATTCCTTCTGTTCTTTCGTTAACGGCTGGAAGTCACGGTACCGTTTTTCTTCTAATTCACCTTTCATCTTCTCAATAAGCGAATTGTATTTATCTACGAATTTCACGATTGTCTCTATAATTGCATCCGTATTAGTCGCAGAAGAGAAGGACACTGGTTCAGTTGTCACAGCTTTCAGTGAGAATTCCACACCGTTTATCGTGAATGTATTTGTCGGCCTCTCAATTGGCATTCCGTTATACGTTAGCGAAGCGTTTACTCCGCCTTTACCCACATTATTGGCAATCGCAGCTTCACTGTTGGCATCCATATTCATTGCAGTCCAGAAGTTCCCGTCGCTATCAAGGCTGATTTCAGAGTTGCCGACAATATCACCAGTATTCTTGGAGATAATGGACAGTTTCCCTGTCGCTTTATCAAAATACGCAGATACATCACTCTGATTGTTGATTTTTGATATTACCATATCGATCGTATCGGTGGATTCGATTTTAATTTCCTTAGCCGCACCCAGGTTCCCATCCTTGCCAATAGCCTGGATTTTCAGGGTCTGAACATCTATTCCATTACCCTCCATCGTTTTTGAGGGATCGATTGCTGATTGTCCATTTGAGTACATGCTGGCTGCCGAGGCAAGCCGATTCACCTGAACAGTACCTGAGAAATCGGCTGTTGAATTGATATTCCTGATGGATAGTGCTCCAGGATTAGATAATGAAACAGTTTTTTGGACAAAGGATGCTTTTCTAAGAACCCCATCGAAAATCAGCTGATCCATTTCCAACAGAGATTTATTCATATCCCGATAATCATCACGCTGCCATTCAAGGTATTGCTTTTTTTGTGTCAATTTATCTAAAGGCATTCTTTCAGCCTTCATCAAATCACTGACAATCTGGTCTATATCCATTCCGCTGGCCAGTCCGCCAATTCGTATGCCTGCCATTTAAATCACCCTCAAATCTTTTTATCTACCATCAATCCAAGAAATTCCGTCATTGCCGCGTAAAAATCCAGCATTTTTTTAGGAGGAATTTCTCTGACAACTTCCTTCGTTTTGTCATCCACAATCTTCACATAATACTCATTCAGTTTTTCATGAAATTCGAACTTCAATGATGTAGGGGAAGACTCCATGAATTTATTCATATCAGCGACCATTTCCTGAACCTTTTCCTTAGGAAAGGAAATACTTTCACTCTTATCTTCAAAGGATGTCTCTGGTAAAAGCTCCACGAATTTTTCCTGCATCTCACTTGTTGTATTGCCTGCATCAGCCCTAAGCTGAGAGGTAAATTGATTTGATGATATCCGGTCAATCATCATTAGTTCCCCCTGAATTCAACATTCTTTTATTTTAATATCGGAACCTACTGCCGTTTATTTAGTTTTTGACACCCTAATTATTTTCTCGCAAAAAAAGACTCCTCAAAAAGAGGAGCCAATTGTTTATTTTACATCTACGCTGGCAGTACCTTTTATAAGGTATCCATTATCAAGATAAGCCAGCAGCTGAAGGGTTTCCTTTCCTGGTTTCCAGGCAAAGTTTTCGCGCTCGAATTTAAAATGGCCATTTTCAGCTTGTTTTTTCAAGCCACTGTTAGACAAAACTGGTGCAACGCCATTCAAAGTGACAGTGGAAATCACAAAGGAAAATCCAGAGAATTCTTCAGGTAAAATCGCTTTCACTGTAAAAATCCCTTTGTTTCCTTTGATGACTTTCGGTAACACTTCTAGGCTTATCGGGACATAAACAACGAATTGTTTTTCGACTGTTGTCGTCCAGCCTGCACGATCTGTCACTGTTACTTTAAAGGTGTAGGCACCCGGCTGGTCGAGGACGATAGAATCGCCGTTTTTGTACTTAACTCCATTGATGACTGCTTCTTCAACCGCCACCCCGGAGTGCTCGTCCTTAGCTCTATAAGTAACTGCGAATTCAGAACCAAGCTCATATTCTTCGTTTACTTCTGCATACACTTCTGGAGCTGTTTTATCAACCTTAACCGTGATTGTTTTTTGTGCTTCGCTATTTCCGGCAGCATCAACGCTGTAAAATGACACTTCATTCGTCCCTTCTTCTGAAACGGTGAAGCTTGTCCCCACTGTAAATTCAGAACCGTTGACCGCATACAATGTCTTTGCAATTCCGCTGAGGTTATCTTCTGCTTCCAGAACAACCTCTGCATTTTCCTGGTACCAATCGTCAGTAGTATTAGCAGCAGTCTCTGGCGCCTGGCTGTCGACTTTCACTGTTTGCGACTTGGCCGATTCGATGTTACCGGCCTTATCCACGCTGTAATAAGCTACTGTGTAGATTCCATCCTTCTCAAGCAGCAATTCTGTGCCTTCAAAAAAGCGGATGCCATCCAGGGAATAGAAGGTCGCTGCCACACCGCTAAGATTGTCGTTTGCAGACAACTCGACTTTAAAGGCATCCTGGTGCCATTTGTCTTCGATGTTCGAAGCCATTGCCGGAGCATGGGTATCAATTTTCACGGCCTCGGTTCGAACTTCTTCCGCATTACCGGCATGGTCGATACTGAAATACTTGATTTCATGAATTCCATCGCCAGTAACTGTGAATTCCGTTCCTTCTGCGTAATCATAACCATCTACGGAGTAGAATGTTTTTGCAATGCCGCTCAGATTGTCTTCTGCTGTTAGTTTTACAGCAACATTTTCATTGGACCACTCGCCTGTTAAATCCGATTCAGTTTGAGGCTTTGTCTGATCGATCTTCACTTCGACTGTTTGGACTTCTTCCTTATTGCCGACTTTATCGCTTGAATAGAAGGATATATGATGAACGCCTTCATTCTCGATCGAAAAAGTCGTGCCTTCAATGAAATCTTTGCCGTTCAGAGAATAGTACGTCGCCGCAACACCTGTTTCATTATCAGTCGCAGACAATTTTACCGTTGTTGTTTTATTTGTCCAACCCGTTTTTGCATCAGACGTTGTCACCGGCGCTTCCTCATCGATGATCAATTTGGCCAGCACTGTTTCCGAGGGAGCTGATTCCCCGAAGGAGTTGCTGTATGATGTCACATAATAAAGATGGTTCGCGTAAGTCAGATTTGAGAGTGTATAGGATAAGTTGTTCACCTTTTCCGCTACGAGAACCGGTTTGCCATTAATCAGTTCATAAATGTTATAGCCGTTGGCATATGTGACGAAATCCCACGAAATTCTGGCACTTGTTTCGCTGAGTAGCTTCAGAGTGGCTTTCGGCACTCCCATTTCAGGGTAGACAATTGTTTCAGTATATCTATTAGAAGCTGGCGACTCTCCGAATCGGTCGCTGTAAGCTACAACTTCAAATGAATGTTTTTCCTCTGTCAGGTTGTATACCTTATAAGATAGTGCAATACCCTTATAAAGCAATTCACGGTTATCACCATTAACTTTATAGACCTGGTAGCCATTTGCCCAGGTTACCTTTTGCCAGGAAAGGGTAATATTGTTGGCATTAAATACTGACCCTGTTAATACAGCAGGCTGCATTTTAGGCCATGTCAGCTGCAACTCAAGTTTAGCTGACTCTGGAGACTCACCAAAGCGGTCGCTAAATGAATGAACCTCATAGGTGTAGCCCCCTTCCGGCATGTTGGTGAAAGTCGAAGACGTAGATTTAATCGTCCTCACCAGCTCTTTTTTTCCATCAGTAACCTGATAAATATTATAAGAGTTTGCATAGACAGAGGCATTCCATCTCAGGGAGATGTCATTTCCGTTAGCAATGCTATACGTAAAGTTCGCTGGTAACTGCATGATTGGGAAAACAAGCTTGAACTCTACTAAACTTGACTCAGCTGATTCACCAAAACGATCGCTTACTGAAGTTACTTGCAGGATATAATCCCCTTCCGGCATATTCACTAACGTAGTTGATGTGCTGGTAACAGTCCTTAATAACTCTCTTTCTTCGTCCACGATTTTATAAACATTGTAGGATTTTGCAAAAGATGATGAATTCCACTTTAAAACAATGTCATTTCCATTTGCAATGCTGTATGTCAGGTTTTCCGGCTTTTGCATTTTAGGGAATACAACCGAAACTTCAACCTTCCCGCCTTCGTTTGATTCACCAAAGCGGCTGCTGACGGAACGGACGATGTATCGATGCTCACCTTCTGATGTATTTGCAAACGTCTTTTTTGGAGAAGATGATGACGAAACGGAGCCAATCAGCAGCTCCTTATTATCTATTAACTCATAAACATTATAACTATTAGCATAAGGAACTGAGGTCCATGCAAGTGCTACATCATTTCCATTTAGGATAGATGCTGTTACATTTTCCGGCTTTTCCATTATAGGATGAACAAGTGATAGCTTTATTGTTGAACCCTCAGGTGACTGGCTTGAGAAGTAGGAGTAAGAATGAATGACGAACTCATACTCACCAGCCGGTTGGTTAGTCAGCGCAGCAGATGTTCCTTTTGCAGTCGTCTTTAGAACCTTTTCGCCATCTATAATCTGATAGATCTTATAACTGGCAGCATACTCGACTGAATCCCATTCAAGCTTGATATCATTGCCATTGAGGATTGAGTATTTCAGGTTTCCAGGAGCCTGCATGACATAGCCATCAAGGGTGACTTTCACCCGGCCGCCTGCTGCTGATTCGCCAAACCTTGAAGAATAGGAATACACTTCATAGTCATATTCCCCAGCTTCCATATTGCTGTAGGAAATGCTCATACCGGTTACCGTCCTCTTTAGGACCTTTTTGCCATCAAGTATTTGATAAACATTATAATTCGTTGCGTATTCAGTCTTATCCCAGCTTAAGGAGAAGCTTGTCGGAGAGCTAGTAGAATATTCTACATTGCCCGGTGCCGCCATTTTCGGATGAACAATGTCAACACTGATTTTCAATCCGTCTTTAGATTCCCCAATTCTTGGATTCGACGAAAAGATTTCAAAATCATATGTTCCTTCAGCAAGGTTTGAATAGGTTTTAGTGGTGCCCGTCAAAGTATCCTTCAACACACGCTGGCCATCCACGTTCTGATAAATCTTATATTCGCTTGCATTTGCGACAGTATTCCAGGATATGTTCAAGTCGTTTCCGTTTAAAATCTTATGGCTTCCGTTTTCCGGTGCCGCAAGTTCATAGCTATCTACTGTAACAGTTAGTTTAGACCCGTTTTCAGACTCGCCAAAGCGATCGCTGTAAGAATTGATTTCAAATTGATATTCACCGGCAGGCTGTCTTGAAAAAGTCATTGAAGTTCCTGTAACAATATTTTTCAGAACCTTTTCCCCATTAATAACCTGATAGATCTTGTAGCTGTTCGCATAATCAACGCGCCCCCAGCTAAGGACGATATCATTAAAATTAATAACTCTTGCCGAGGCATCAGGAGTCTGCATGACAACCGTGCTGACCGCCAGCGAGATCCGGCTGCCCTCTTCAGATTCCCCAAAACGGTCACTGAATGAATGGACAATATACTCATAGTCGCCCTCTGGCTGGTTAGTGAATTTAACACTTGTTCCAGTGACGGTTTCTTTCAGAATTTTTTCCCCGTTTACCATTTGATAGATTTTATATTTATTTGCGAGATAAGAAGACTGCCACTTCAATGTGACATCCGTCCCGTTGGTAATCGTAAATATCAAATTTTCCGGCTTCTGCATAACAGGCTGGATCACTTCTGCAGTGATCGGACCTGTTGCTCCAGATTCGCCAAAGAATTTATTCGATGCAGTAACCACATATGTATAGCTGCCTGCTACAGCATTCGTTTTTGCATAACTATTGGAAGTTGTCTTTGTAATTATTTTTTTCTCTCCATCCTTCAGAATTTCATAAATGAAATACTCTTCAGCATACTGCGAAGCTGTCCAATTGAGGATTAAGTCGTTTCCATTTTGAATTTTGTATGTCAGGTTCGCAGGAGCTGCCATAGATGGATAGACAATGTCCACAGAAATGGGTGCAGAAGGACCAGATTCAGCATCACCGTTCAAAGTAGAAACTGTATATCTGTAATTTCCTTCAGGCAGGTCATTCACAGCATAGCTAGCTGTGTTGGAAGTACCAATCAGTGTCATTTGCCCTTCCTTGATCTCGTAAACGTTGTACCCTGTCGCTCCATAAACAGTATCCCAGCTGAGCCTTACATCTTCTGGGGATGGTTTTGAATGGGCCAGATTGCTTGGAGGAAGCATGCTACCAGCATCATTGGCTAGGGCTGTTCCTATAGGAAGGATTAATTGGGCCAACATAACCATTACCACGACTAAAGTTTGGATTTTAAAAAATTTTCCTATCATCTTTTTCTCCTTTTCCGAAAAAAGGGCAAACAAAAAGACCTTACCAAGGTCCATAGTAAATAAGTCTATGTATCCCGTGGTAACCGGCTGCCATCCACCTAAATAACTAGATAGGTAGAACAGGCCCTTGGCTTTGCGTCTCACAGTTTCCTATGATTTGCCTTTTTCACATGTATTTACCTTTTATTTTATTACAAAAGACTCGGTTGATTAATAGGTATATTTTACTATTATTTTTCAGATCAATAGATTACAATAAATCAAAAAGGAACATACGCTCTAAAAAATGAGGTGTGTAATGGATGATTTTAATTTTGTTTTGAAGAGTATACCTATTTATCAGTTGGGGTTGATTAATGGAAAATTACTAGGAGATGGGAATCGAACAAAATAAAAGCCCTCGTCTTCGATTTCAACATCGTTACAAAGATAAAGACTGGTGTCACCATTGTTATAAGAGTCTTAAAGATTTTGTTCCCCTTACGCAGCCAATATATAAAAGAGATAAAGATTCAAGAGTCAGCATGGGATTCTCGGAATCAGTGTATGTTCAATCGAAAACACCAGTTGTTTTTAATTATTTGAAAGAGAAATGGTATAAAGGACGGGTGAAGGTCATTCCGATAGACATACTCCAATTAACGTTGACTCCTGAAGCGTTAGCATGGTGGTATCAGGATGACGGCTATCTTTTGATAAAGGGAGGGATTGTTAAAAAAATCATCCTCTCAACAGATAACTTTTCCCCTTCTGAAAATAATTGTTAATGGAAATGATCAAGGATAAATTCAAATTACAATTCTCGCTTGATGGCCAAAATCGATTAAGCATATACGACAAACGGCAAATCATGTATTTTTTTCACCTTGTAAAGGATTACTTGCATCCTTCAATGATGAGAAAGCAGATACCTTCTTGTTCTGAAACAGGTTTAATTTTCCCACAGAAAAAACGGACATCAGTATATCTTCCCATTAAACTTCAGAAACCCACAAAGGAAATTAAAGAGCTGATCCACTCTATAACACCAGAAAGATTCATCAAAAAATGGTTCGAAGATTATCATCTTATTAGCCCTAATCATTTAGAATGGCAATTCGCACATCAAGTAACTTTAACTAATGAAGAACTATTAAAAGTTTATTCCATTCATAGAGAAACAGGAGTTACAATGAGTGAGATTTTGTCTATTTCAATCATTGAAGCAAGAAAAAAAGGCCTGTCCAGTGGACAAACCTCTTAAGGTAAAAATTAACGAAGAAGTTGAAGAACTCCTTGTGGCTGTTGGTTTGCTTGAGCCAACATAGCTTGTGCTGCTTGAGAAAGAATAGAATTCTTAGTTTGTTCCATCATTTCTTTCGCCATCGTGCGAACATTTGCTTTCACAAATGACCAGACTATATCTTCACCCTCTAATAAACTAGTAGGGGTCGGGCACTTCGGATTCGCAATGCTGATGGTCATTGCTTCACCTATGGATTTCATCATTCATAGCTTCCGCCTTAGATGGTTTATCCTAGTCGTTGAACCTTCTCCACTCTTTCGAGCCAGGAGCTTGGCTGCTGATTGCCCAATCTTTTCTTTTTTCAAGCCCTCACGCCTGCCGTTTCCAGCTGCGTTGTGGCAAGAAAAGCTCTAAGGGGTTCCCAGCAATTCACCCGATCATGATCTCTGGCCGTTACCAGCCAGGACGACTGTGCTTGTCACTGCTCTTAAGCAGCTAAAGCATAATCAACGTCACGCACACGTGATTCTGCAGCAGTTAGGTTTTCAGAAGAAGTGTTCAGATTGTTGATAGTATGTTCTAAACGGTTTTGAGTTGCACCTAATTTTGCACGCTCAGTTGATACTGTTTCGATTGCAGTATCGATTTTGGTAAGTTCAGCCTGAGCGTTAGTCTTAGTTGTTAAATCCACTGCTGCTGCTCCCATTAATGTAGCTGTATCTGCATTTGAGAAAGTATAAGAAATAACTTGACCAACGTTCGCTCCCACTTGGAAGTCAACATCTGTTGTTGTTCCATCCCATAGCTTTTGAGTATTGAACTCAGTTTCATCAGAAATACGATCAATCTCAGTCACTAATGCCTGGTATTCTTCATCGATTGCTGCTCTGTCTTCCGTTACATTTGTATCACTTGATGATTGAACTGCGAGTTCACGCATACGTTGAAGGATAGAGTGTGTTTCATTCAACGCACCTTCAGCTGTTTGTAACATTGAAATACCGTCTTGTGCGTTTCTTGAACCTTGATCTAAACCACGGATTTGTCCACGCATTTTTTCAGAGATTGCAAGACCAGCTGCGTCATCTCCAGCACGGTTAATGCGAAGACCTGAAGATAACTTTTCCATTGATTTTCCTTGTGCGCCGTTTGCAGTGTTCAATTGGCGGTAAGTGTTAAGAGCCGCGATATTGTGATTGATTCTCATTGTTTGTTTTCCTCCTTGAATTTGGTGTTCACATCCGTGTGAACAAGATTATAATTTGTCCGAGTGATAAGGTCGGCCGCCCTTATTATCTCTTACACTAGTTTTATCGTCTGGAGGAAATATTGTTTAATAGTTTTTTATAAATTTTTTTTATTGCTTTTCATAAAGTCGAGTACAGAGGAAATATCCTTTGCCGCTTCTTCATTTTCACTCTGGATTTGATCCAGTACTTCTTTTCGAAATATTTCAATATTCTTTGGTGCATTTATACCAATTTTGACTTGATCATTCTTCGAGGAAATCACTATGATTTCTATGTCATCGCCGATTTTTATTGTCTCTCCGTTTTTTCTTGTCAAGACTAACACTTTCCATCACCTTTCCGTTTTTGTTTCGCCAAAGATTGGGTGCTTTGTAGAATATTGCTCTTCATGCAAGATTACTTGTTTTGCTTTATAATTTTCAACATTAAGAATGATTGGAGCCTGAAGGTTCGCTGTTGTTTTCTCAAAAGGATCGTGGACAGTTAAGATCGAGTACACCTGAACGTCCTGTTCTAATTTTATACCGAGTTCCTCTACAACTGTATCCTCTAATTTAAAATCATAGTCTTTAAAGAAATTAAAAGGATTGGATAAAATAAACGCAAGAGCAGGAGTGGCCGCCGACTGCATCACATAAAAAATATTTTCTTCTGATAAAGGAAGCAGCACGAACTTCTTTTCATCCAAAAAGCCCGGTATTCCTTTATCAAATGCAAGCACTTCATTATTATGAATTTCTACTTCACCATGATACTTTGTTCCAATTTTCATATTTCACCATTCCTTTAGCTAAAATCCGTTACCCTTCAAAGTCAATTTTCAACGATGGATATTGTTTCATTGTAATTTCCGCTTTTCCAGGGGTATAGTTGATGATTGGTTTATTCGTCTGGCTGTTGATAACGGGCTTATTTACCTTCCAGTTAATATCTACTTTCCCGGGATCACAATTAATTTTCACTGAGCCAGCTGATGGAATCCAGCCAATATTAAAGTCAAGCATTGGAGACTCGCTGTTTCGCTTAGCCTGTGTAGCGATTGTATTCCCTCCGTTCTCAATCATCATGAGCTCGTCGCCATCCTGGGAGAAACGGGCAATACCCGCCAATAAATCCTGATACCCCTGTGCCGCAGCATCTTCAATTCTTTTTGATATACTCTTTAAATCCATATCCTCGCGGGCTTTTGATTGGTCGATTGTTAGCATGGAAGGGGTACTGTTGATTGTAAGTTCTGCTTTTGGCTGCTCAATGCTCAATTCCGCCTTTGGCTGCTCCATCTCTAAATTGGACTTAATCGTATTGATTTCAATTTTACCAGGTGTTGACTGGATACGAATTTGCGGTACTTGCATTTTCTCTTCCTCCCTTCTAGTAAAAAAAGCTATTCCCAGTGAGAATAGCTTATCTTAAAAAGTCTAAAAGTGTTGGCTGAAGAATTCGGGCACCAACTCCCAAAGCTGCTCGATGTACACTTTCCTGCGTTTTTAAATCTGTAATGACTCTTTCAATATCGGCATCTTCATTATCAGACAGAACCCTGTTTGCCATGACTTCCTGCTGTCCTAGTCGAGAGTCAATCACTTCCAGTCTGTTATAACGGGCTCCTAATTCTGCACGTTCGGAGGAAAGAGTATCCATTGTTTTATCTAACCGGCCTAACAAGCCTTCCAAATCTTCAGGCTTGTCATTCTCCAATGCAGTTTGAATTTCCTGAACCACATTGAACAATTCTTGATTAAATACATTGGCTGGGCTGATATTTGCTCTTAGGGATACCCCTGGGGAAACCTCGACTTTATAATTATTGAGCGAAGGATCTGATAAATTGACTGCTACTGTTGGTGGGTTTTCTACTGGAACAGGCGGATTATCTGTATCCGTACCATGGAATATATAACGGCCAGAAACCTGTGTATTCGCTACTTGCACTAAATCCGCTTTAATCTGTTCTACTTCCCTTGCAACAGCTTCCCGGTCACTTGGACTTAGTGCGCCGTTCTTCCCCTGAATGACCAACTCACGAACACGCTGCAGCCCATTATTCGCCTGTTCAATCCCCGCCTCAGAATTCTCCATCCACAAATATAGTTCAGAAAGGTTCCGCTTATACTGCTCCACTTCTGTCAATCCAGAACGATAAAACATACCTTTCATCGCCACAACCGGATCGTCGGAAGGCTTCGTGATTTTCTTCCCCGTCGCCAGCTGATCCTGGTACTGCCCCATTCGGCGATAGCTCTCGCTCAGGTTTCTTAATGAATTGGAAGAAAGCATTGATTGTGTTATCCGCATTTTACTTCACCTATCTTCCCACGGTTCCCATGCCGTTGATGATTTTATCGAGCATTTCATCCTGGAGGGTGATCATCCGGGCTGATGCGTTGTAGGCATGTTGGAACTGGATCATGTTTGTCATTTCTTCGTCTAATGATACAGAGCTGACTGACTTCCTGCGGTTTTCCACTGACTCTCTAAGGGAGCCGCTGTTTTGTGTGAGGCGAACTGCCTCTTGTGATTTTACCGCCATGCCGCCAATCACACCTTCGTAGTAATTACGGAAGTTTGCTTTTTGGTTGTTGCCGGCATAATCAAATTTATCATTAATGATATTCGCAAGTTTCAAGATGTTTGCAGAATTGCCAATCGTTGCGTTGGCGATATCTGATCCATCTGCTGTTGCAATGTTATCCAGACTTTGGTTAATCGCATCCGCTAATTGAATACGGCTTGCAAAACCTTTGTGTTGAAGATCCACATTCTCGGAATCTGAAAAGAATGCGTTACCTGCTTTTGTTTTGCTTGCGATATCATTCGGGCTCATCCCGTCTTTGTGAATATTATTGAACTCTGTTGCAAACGTGAATGCTAGGTTATCCAACTCTGCCAACATATTAGGATAGACACCATCGACTTTGCCGCTTTCCTCATATCCATATGAATCTACTAAAGCTTTAAGCTTTCCTGTTGACTTCAACTCTGTAAAATCGAATTTTGAATTCCCAATAGAAACCGATTTAACGGATTCATCAGCTCCATCAAAATTTACAGTCACATTATTATTACGGTCACCGCTGACTAGGATTCCGAGCTCTCTCCCACTGTCGCTGATCATTTTGATGACTGCCTGTCCATCTGCCATTTTAAGCGAACCGCCGCCTGAGTTTGTGTAATCAACTTTGATATTCACAAGTGATGACAACTGGTCAATGAGACGGTCACGTTCATCATATAAGTCGTTTGGCAAATATCCATGCGGCTCGACATCAGCAATCTGACCGTTAATCTTACTAATCTGGTAAGTTAACGAATTGATTTCTTTTTCCGTGACAGAAATCTCGTTCTTTAAATCCCGCTGAATGGAAGATAGGGAGTTGTGCAGATAGTTGAAGGTCTCCGCAACTGCAATTCCGCGCTGGCGAACGACGGAGCGAGCCCCAGGATTCGTCGGATTCACAGCAAGATCCTGAAGCGACTGCCAAAACTGATCCATTGTCTTTGCCAATCCGGAATCTGACGGTTCATTCAGAACTTCCTCAAGCTTATTGTAAGCCTCTGCTCTTGTCTCCCAGTAACCCAGCTTATTATTTTCGCCGCGGTACTGGACATCCAAAAAGCTTTCCCTCACACGCTGGATTGAACCAGCCTTAACACCTGTACCAACCTGCCCAGGAATCTGCGGGCGGTTGAGTGATGCGTTTGGATATGGTTCTGTCTGCTCAAAGTTAATGCGCTGACGTGTAAATCCTGGTGTATTAGCATTCGCTATATTATGTCCTGTTGTATGCAAAGCGCTCTGCTGCGTGAACATTCCGCGGCGCGCTGTTTCTAGTCCCATAAAGGTTGAACGCATGTTTCGTTCCTCCAAATATTATGCTTTTGAGTTGAATATTCCCGGCGATTGGCCGGGCTTTGCTTTTTTGCCGGCTGGTGGTCCGTAATTAATCTCTTTTTCCTGGGGCATCACAAGGCTCTTGGAAAAATTGATGAATTGCAGAGATTGATGAATCAGCTGCTGATTCAGTTCGTTTCGCGCCTTGATTTCTGTTATAACCTTTAATAAATCTTCTTTTATTTTTAAAAGTTGCTCTTTTCCTGCAGGATTTCCATCAGCTATTTCCTGTAAAGATGCACCAGGCAAAATCGCATTTGATACGGCAGCCCTTTCTTGCTCCAGCTTATTGATGGCCGCCATATGGGCCTGCTCATCCTTCAAAATCTGATCGAGGGCAGCAGTATCTCCTTTTTTCACGATTTCGGTCTTTTTTACGGTCAATTCGTAAAGGCTTTTATGCATTTTATGCAATTTATCCATGATGCTAATCAGTGATTCAACAGACATGTACTGCCCTCCTTATTAGGCATAAAGAAACACTCGTCTGTGAGACGAGTATATTCCTTATTTATTACGGTAAAAATTGATGATGCTTTTGGCTGTTTCTTTTGAATCCAGTTTATACGTACCGTTTTCCACCTGGATTTTCAATTCCTCTACCTTTTGCTTGCGTTCCACGGATACCTGGGAAAGCTGTTGCATTTCCTTGGCAGTTGTAGAAATCTCGACTTTATCAGCCTTTTTGTTTTGGGCAGCAGCTGCTGCATCCAGTTTGTTCATTTGGCGTTTATATGGATTGATCCCTGATGGGCCAAAATTATTGTTGATTTTCATCGTCTAAACCTCTCTTTCAGAACGATTTCTACTTTTATTATCGGCAATCGTCCACCGATATTTAATGATTCTTTTCACCTAATCTCGGTGCGTGAAAAAAGTCGCGCGTTTTGCCAGTTCTTTCTTCCGTTGTTCCTCATATTCAACAGTTTTCAAATCCGCCTTTAAACTGCTTGCGCAGCTAACACAGAGCCTGCCCTCACGTATAATACTTCCACATTTATCACAAGGGTAACCGAAATTTGGGAATTGGGTCAGCTGGAATTTGCCGGCTTTAATGAATTTTAAGATTAAATCTTCCGAAACGCCTGTTGCTTCTACAACTTGCAAGATCGTTGCTGCTCTATTTTCACGTTTTCTCATGAACTTGGAAACTAAATCATAAGCTTGTTCTTCTTCTTTCCAGCATTTTTCACATACATCACGAAATTTATTTTTTACATAGAGTGAATCGCATTTTGGGCAATTTTGAAGGTCCAATGTCCTTCCTCCTTCAATCATATCTCATCTAGCGCGCCAAAGTGAATGAATACACCTTCGCCGCCCCGTTGTCTTTTAATATTTTGGCTGCATGTCTCAGTGTTGAGCCTGTAGTATATATATCGTCAACCAGTAAGATTGTTTTACTGTTAAGATTTAGGTCTGTTTCCAATTTAAATACTTGCTCTATATGAATTCTTTCAGTACGTGATTTTTTTGACTGTTTTTCAGTATGTATTCTTGAGAGCAATTGGGTGAATTCAAATCCTGCGACATGGATTAGTGCCTCTGCCTGGTTGAAGGCTCTTTCGTACAGTCGTTCTTCACTAAGCGGGATGGGGACAATATAATCATATTGAAAGGCTTGCAAAGCCTGCTGAAGATCTTCAGCAAAAACACTGCCCAGAATATAGTCCCCACGAAATTTAAATTTAGCGATTACGTCTTTTGCAAAATCAGTATAGCGGTACAGTGACCGGTTCTGATCAAGGCAGCCACTCCAATACTCGTCTTCCTCCCAACGCCTGCAATCCAGGCACATATTCCCAACACGATATTCTGCTTCCATAAAGGCAAATGGCCTGCCGCATATGTGACAGATTTCACCTGTAATTGACGCAAAGTTCCCCTTGCATTCATCACAAATAATAGAGGATTCTTTTTTACCAAAAAGGGATTGCCAAGACAATACTGTTTTCAATTCTCCATGGCATAATAAACAATGATTCATACATCGATCAGCCCCTTCTTCATTCCTTCCTTGTTCATCATCACAATCTGCCTTTGCGCACTGAGCATCGCCTCTGTTTTGCCATAATGAAAAAAGGTCACTTCACCTGTCGGATATTCCGCACTCCTCCCTGCCCGGCCGGCAATCTGGACAAGGGCGCTCTCGGTAAAAACTCTGTCCTCCGAGCCGATTACCGCGACATCGATATTTGGGATGGTAACTCCTCGCTCGAGTATCGTTGTCGTCAGTAAAATGGGGATTTCTTTGTTGCGGAACTTCATGACCTTTTCTTTCCTGTCGGGGTCTTCAGCATGGACGGATTCAATATGAGGATTCAGTGCGCGAAGGTGGATGAGGATTTTGTCCATTACAGCTATTTTCGGGGTGAAGACCATAGCCTGTTTCCCGCTGGCCAGCCTGTATTCTATCCATTTTTCTATTGGAGTGGATAACTTTCCTTTTTTCAGCTTCTTCTCCCAATTTCCAGACCAGACAAACTCTGGTACCGGAAGCGGATGGCGATGAAAGCGGGCAGGAATCGTGACGCAGTCTCTTTTTCCCGATCGGCAGTCTGTTTGCCATTGTTTATTCGGTGTCGCCGTTAAATAAATCAATGCGGATTCAGGGTTCCTTGATTGCCGGACAGCATATTGGAGGGTTTCATCGACCAAATATGGAAAGGCATCGACTTCATCGACAATCATGACATCGAATGCTTTGTAAAAACGAAGCAGCTGGTGCGTGGTAGCGATTGTCAGCTCGGCATATTCATGGCGGTCTTCGCTGCCGCCATAGAGAGCCGCAACCTTAATATCCGGGAACACTTTTTGGAGCCGAGGTGCTAATTCCAGGACCACATCCGTCCTTGGCGTAGCCACGCAAACCCGCTTGCCTGTGGATAAAGCATTTGCTATGCCGGCGAATAATACTTCCGTTTTGCCAGCACCCGCTACTGCCCAGACAAGGAGCTCGGCTGAGTTTTCCACAGCCTCTGCAACTCGTTGTGAAGCAGCTTTCTGACCTTCTGATAGTTGTCCTTCCCAAAGAAGTGGTTTATCCACAATTTCATATTCCCGATTCGGTCCTACCCAGCTGATTAAAGGTGTACAATCACTAACCCTCCCCATCGTCAAGCACTTCCGGCAATACAGTTCCACTTTTCCGCATCGGGAACAAGGGAACTCCGCAAACCAGGATGGATCGTTTGTGCCGCACCTTGTACATGAAAGCGGCTTTCGGGTGATTCCGTTCCTGTAGGTTAGATATCCAAGTTCATGGTGATACTTGATTTCCTCCTTTGTAAAAGGCAGTTCATCAGGCAGTAACTGTTTACCTATGAGCATTTTTTGCAACTGTGGATTGTAATGGTTAGATTGTTCTGTGAATAAAGTAGAAATGTGGGTATCCGGAGGATTGAATGCCCATTCATCAACAGACTTTTTCGTGTTGGGGATTACTTTTTCTTCTTTCAGCAAAGTTAATCACAACCTTTTGTGGATTATTGTGTGGATAATAGTGTTTTTCTGTGGGTAATGTGGGTTATTTTGTTGGTAACTCTAATTCTTAGTGGATGTAAGCGTTTTTCTATGTGGATAAATGTAACTAAGGAGTTAGGAGGTTGTTAGTAAGTGGATCGTTTTGTTGATAACTACCATTATTATGTGGATAATGAATAAAAGCGCCAGCTCCTGATACGGAAATGGCGCTTCGACATTGTTGTAGTGACTTTCCGTGTTTATTTCTTATACCAGCCCATCCCCATCGCACCTTCACCAAGATGGGTTCCGATGACCGGACCGAAATAGCTTAACAGGAATTCGACATTCGGGAACTGAGCCTCGAGCTCGCTTTTCCATTCAACCGCTTCTTCCTCACGATTGGCATGGATGACAACCGCACGGTACTCGCCGCCGCTGTTGGCGTCTTCGGCTAGCATTTCAACAACACGGTTCATTGCCTTTTTACGCGTACGCACCTTTTCGAATGGAACGATCTTTTTATCTTCGAAATGCAGCAGTGGCTTAACCTGCAGCAGGCTCCCTATCAATGCCTGTGCACTGGACAACCGTCCGCCGCGCTGGAGATGGCTTAGGTCATCGACAATGAAGTAGGCACGGATCGACTCTTTCACCTCATTCAATCGCTCAATGATTTTCCCGGGTTCCACACCCTTTTCTGCCAGCTCTGCGGCTTCCAAGGCATAAAATCCCTGCACCATCGCACTGATTTCTGAATCAAAGGGATACACATCAATACCCTCAACCATCTCGCCAGCACTCACCGCGCCCTGATACGTCCCGCTGATCCCGCTGGACAAATGGATGCTGATGACCGAATCGTAGTCTTTGGCCAGTTTCTCAAAAAGCTCGACGAACTCGCCGATCGGCGGCATCGATGTCGTTGGAAGCTCACGCAGCTTGACTTCCTCATAAAACTCTTCTGCCTTGATATCTATTTCTTCTCTATATGTCTCATGATCAAATATCACGCTTAACGGAATCATGTGGATATCCCATTTCTCCCGCAACTCCTTCGGGATGTACGCAGTACTATCCGTAACAACGGCCGTTTTCATTAGTATATTACCATCCTTATGTTTTTCTCTACAGTATGTACAATCCCATTTTATATGAACTTCCAGTAAAATGCATTCTTTCGGGAAAACTATTTTAGAAACCTTCAGCATTAAGCTTAAATAAATAAAAACGCTGGCAATCGGTTGCACAGCGTTACAAAATTAAGAGATATATGATTGAATTGAATATGCTAATCCTCTGCTATCTATTTCTTCTATAAGCATTTCTATAAAACTATCATCCAAACTTAATAGAGTAGCCTTTTCATAAGCTTCTATTAATTTTTCGTCGTTGAGTTCCCATAGTCCAGAAATTGTGACCACCCCTTCTTTGATTGTTCTCTCATTATATCGGATTTTGTTAAGTTTTTGTAAATCCCTGGAGATATTTTTGTCGTATTTTTCCAACAAGAAACGACAAAAAACCACATCTGTCATGTCGACAAATGTGGTTTCACCTGATTCTATCGAACCTCTACCCAGCCATTCTTGATGGCAACTACCACTGCCTGGGTACGGTCATTTACATTCATTTTCTGCAGGATATTGCTTACATGGTTTTTAACAGTCTTCTCACTTATGAAGAGTGATTCACCAATCCCCCTGTTGCTCTTTCCATCTGCCAGCAATTGTAGGACTTCACATTCCCGGCGTGTCAGCAAGTGAAGCGGACGGCGGATTTCAACCTGAGATATGTACTTGTCTGTATCACCTTCATCCGCAGACAGTCGACGGTATTCTTTTACCAGATTGTGAGTAACTCTAGGGTGCAGATAAGAACCACCATCAGCGACGACTTTAACAGCCTCAACCAGGGCATCTGCGTCCATTTCTTTTAAAAGGTACCCCGTAGCACCTGTTTTAAGAGCATGTGTTACATAATTCTCATCATCATGAATCGATAAAATGATGACTTTAGAATCTGGATACTTCTCAATCAATCCAGCTGTTGCCTCAACACCATTCATATTAGGCATATTGATATCCATAATGACAACATCCGGCTGGTATTGCTCTACTAGCGTTGTTGCTTCACTGCCGTCGTCTCCTTCAGCAACGACTTCAAATGATGGTTCAAAGTCCAGGATCCGTTTTACCCCTTCTCTGAAAAGTTGATGGTCATCAATAATGACAATCTTTGTTGTCATAGCATTCGCCTCCCTTATGGCTTCTGTCTCTATTTTTCTCTTTATTGGCAGATCAGCTGCCTCTATCTTTTTATAAGTTCATTGGAACCTGGATTATGACCAGTGTCCCAGTGCCAATTTTTGAATGGATGGATAGCTCACCTTCCAACAGCTCGACTCTTTCCCTGATTCCAAGAAGACCAAATGACTCAGGTTTCTTTTCATTTATGTCAAAGCCTTTGCCTTCATCCTTTATGACTGCCATTACGTGCTCTCTCTTTATCTCCAGTTTCACCTGAATCTGGGTTGCTTGAGCATGCTTTAACGCATTCTGGACGGATTCCTGAATCATCCGGAATAACGCTACTTCATACTTAGATGGGAGCCTTTTATCCTCACCGATATTGGTGAATTGGATTCTGGTTGTCTTATGATACTCTTCGATTGTCTGAAGGTATTTTTTGAGGGTGGGTACGAGACCCAGATCGTCAAGAGCCATCGGCCTCAAGTCATAAATGATTCTTCTGACTTCATACAAAGCTGATCGGACCATTTTTTTCATACTTCGAATCTCACGGATTGCCTCATCCGCGCCACGCTCTTTATAAACCCTCTCAATCAGATCAGAACGCATCATCACATTCGCCATCATTTGAGCAGGACCATCATGAATTTCACGAGAAAGCCTCTTACGCTCATCCTCCTGGGCCTCAATAATCTTCAAGCCGAAATCCTGCTTTTCCTTGGCAGATTCAAGCGCTTGGCCCATTTGGCGAATATCGCTCATCATGTAGTTCATCACAACTGATATTTGGGATACAAGGTGCTCAGCTCGTTCAATCGTCTCATTAAGACCAACAAGCCTTCGTTCCAGATCATCTCGTTTTTCCCTCAGCTGCTTTTCCGATTGCCTGTTCATCGTCAGGTCCATTTGCAGTTTATGAGCCACTTCGTAAGCTTCGCGAACCTGAGATTCGGAATAGTCCTTAAAATGTTTGCTCACTTCCGAAAGTCGCAGCCTCGCCCTCCTTACCTGGGCATCCAACTTATCACCATCATTAATGATCTGCGCTACTTTCCTCTTAATCTCTTTTAATTCGTTGGTGATAGACTCATAATCCGTCCGGCACTGTTCAGCGATCCGGAAGATTTCGTCTTTGCTGTCCCCAACGGTTTCGATCATTTTTTCCAATATCAGATCGAGGGCTTTCGTGTCGAATTTTTTAATCGCCATGTAAATTCCCCCACGGGCGGCACTAATGATATTTTAACTTGAAAACAAACTAGATACTAATTTTCAACAAGAAAATCATGCCAATTCTGCTGAAAATCGATACAAAGACATAGATTTGATTTTTAATTCTAAGTCTTATATCCTATTATTTTAGGAGCGAAACTCCAAAATGAAAATTAAAACATTTTTCCAAAAACAATTGACGGCTTGTCAGACCACTAACTATTATACCATTCGTACCCATTTACAGTATTAAAGTTATATTACAATCATAAGACACCATTGTTCCTCGATTGCCGTCAACTTATAATGAATTGTAGCACTAAGTACCCGTGTCGAACATACAAACGGTGTCGAATATAGTGTTGGGAAATTTTTGAGAGAGGTGAGCCAAATTTGCTTGCTAGTTACTATACCGTAAAAGGTTACGGAGAACACGAAATCGAGATCCAAAGATCCCGATTCATCGCATATATACAAAGAGCCGAGACAGAGGAAGAAGCCCAGGAGTTTATCCAGAAAATCAAAAAACAAAATTGGAACGCGACGCATAATTGTTCTGCTTATATGATTGGTGAAAACGACCAGATACAAAAAGCGAATGATGATGGAGAGCCTAGTGGGACTGCTGGCGTGCCGATACTTGAAGTACTGAAAAAGAAGCATTTAAAAGACACCGTTGTGGTCATTACCCGTTATTTTGGCGGAATCAAGCTCGGTGCTGGCGGTCTGATCCGGGCTTACGGGAAGTCAACGTCCGAGGGACTTGCAGCAACAGGCATTGTGGAAAGAAAGCTTATGAGAATTATGCACACGACCATTGATTACACTTTGCTTGGAAAAGTGGAGAACGAACTTAGGTCCTCTGTTTATCAATTGAAGGAAATCCATTACCTGGATAAGGTGGAAATCGAAGCATATGCAGAAGATTCCCAGACCGAAGCTTTTAAAGAGTGGATGGTTGAGATGACGAATGGGCAAGGTCATATTCGACCTGGGGAAGTAATCTACATGGAACAGGATGTCTGACAAAAAATTCAATTTACGAATCAGCCGAAAAGTTGTAAAATGAAGGTTGGGCAATTTTAATCTTTACAATAAATTAACATTAGAATAAAGGAGATTAATATATGGCTTCATTTAGGAGCAATAATAATTTTCATAAAAAGCGTTTAAGAAGGAAAAGAGTCATTCGTTGGGTCTTACTGCCACTATTGCTTATTTCACTAAGTCTCGTAACATACGGTGCATTCTTATTTAATAAAGCTGAGTCCGTAATGGAAGAATCCTACAACCCAATTGACCGCGAAGGAAAAAGAGCCGTAAATCCGTTCGATGAAAACTTTTCTGTTTTGTTTATCGGGGTCGATGACAGCAACAAACGTCAATTTGAAGGAAACTCACGGACTGATGCTTTGATGCTTGCTACGTTTAATCAGGATGATAAGTCAATTAAACTTTTAAGTATTCCCAGAGATTCATACGTCCATATTCCCGAAAAAAATATTTATACAAAGATTAATCATGCACATGCATATGGCGGCGTAGAACTTACATTGGAAACTGTAGAAGAATTGCTTGACGTTCCAGTAGATTATTATGTGAAAATGAACTTTGATGCATTTATTGATGTAATTGATGCTCTTAATGGAATTGAAGTTAATGTGCCTTATACGTTTACAGAGCAAGATTCTCAAGATCGCAAAGGTGCCATTACATTAAATGAAGGTTTTCAAACTCTTGACGGCGAGGAAGCTCTTGCACTAGCAAGAACTAGAAAGCTCGACAACGATATAGAACGCGGAAAACGCCAACAGGAAATCATTAAAGCAATTATCAAAAAAGCGGTATCTGTAAAATCGATTGGAAATTACACTGATGTAATGGAAGCAGTCGGTAAAAATATGACGACAGACTTAAGGTTCGACCAGATGAAATCATTCATTGAATATGCTACTGCAGGAAGCAATCTAAATACAGAGACATTAAATCTTGCTGGATCAGATTCAAGAATTGATGGAATTTATTATTACCAGCTTGATGAATTAGCATTAGCGGAGACAATCGCAACATTGCAATTGCATCTCAATATTAGTCCTGATGATCCTGCTGCGACTACCACAGATACAAATAGTGACAGCATGACATCAGACCAAACTACAGCTAATGATGGCCAATCGATGACCCCTTAATAGGGGGTCATTTTTTTATGAAATTAAAAACTAAAAACCCTCGCCTTAAATAAGGACGAGGGGAAGTTTGTTATCGATTTTTCGCAAATTTAATCCCTTTCATCATATTTAGGAGAGGCTTATAATCTTTGCTGACCAGTCCCACGCTCTCCACGATTAATTCAATGGAAAGGATGATGATAGTAAGAATCAAGAGTGATCCCCACATAGTTGTAAAGGAAAAGATGAATCCAGTAAGTCCGAACATGGCACTTATTGCATATATCAATAACACTGTTTGACGGTGTGTGAATCCGAGGTTTAGCAAGCAGTGGTGCAAATGCGATTTATCAGGTGCTGCTAATGGTGCCTTCTTAACAAGGCGTCGGATAATCGCGAAAATCGTGTCTGTCATTGGTACTCCGAGCATGATGACGGGAATGATAAAGGAGATAAACGTTACATTTTTAAATCCTAGTAAGGAAAGTACGGCTATCATATATCCCAGGAACAATGCGCCCGTGTCGCCCATAAAAATCTTCGCTGGATGAAAATTAAAAATCAAGAAGCCTAAAGTACTTGCAAGAAGAAGGAAGCCGATCGTCATAACGTATACATCGCCCATCACAATGGCCATTCCTGAAATCGAGATTAGAGCAATGGAGGAAACTCCCGCTGCCAAACCATCCAGACCGTCAATTAGGTTGATTGCATTTGTAACCCCAACAATCCATAGTATGGTGATTGGTACACTAAATGCTCCAAATTCAAGCCTTCCTCCAAAAGGAAGGTTAATGAAATCAACATCAATCCCGCCCCATAACACGACAATCAGTGCGGCGGCAACCTGGTTCAAGAATTTATATCTTGCCTGAAGTTCAAAGATGTCATCCAAAACCCCGGTCAACACAATAATGATACTTCCGGCAACGATCGCCAGGTGATACGGGCTTTGTGGATTCATGATCAATACTCCAGCTGCAAAGCTAATATATATCGCTAGTCCGCCCATACGGGGCATGATTTTCTCATGAACTTTTCTTTGATTTGGCCGATCTGTTGCTCCAACTTTAAACGCCAATTTTTTGATGATTGGTGTAATAAGAATGGAGCATACAAAACATAATATCAAGGTCATATAGAACATATAGACCCTCCTCATGATTATGATGCCCCTAGAACCATTAAATATAAGGATTCTAAAACAGCTTCAAACGTTCCTATTATAGCATATAATAGCAAATGTTAGTGTAACAGATTCGTAGATTTGACTTAAAATAATGGAAATTATATATTTTATACCCTTATTAACTAAGGATGAACCTTTATCTTAAACTTTGCTGCCACATTATTGACGAGACAGAAAAGAAAAAGTTACACAACTAAGAAGATTTTTTCTTACCAGTTCGTAGTACTTCCAAAACAAAGATTGGCAGCACCAGCATCCTGCGCCAACGTGAAGGCTGTTTTAATAAGCGGTATAGCCATTCTAAATTCAATTTCCTCCAAATACCTGGCGCACGTTTGACCGTTCCCGAAAGTACATCAATACTGCCGCCAACCCCCATGAAAACTCCCTTTTGAAAAGAAGATAGATGGGAAGAAATCCACTGTTCCTGACGAGGAAACCCTAACGCAACAAGCACAAGATCTGGTTCCTTATTTTGAATCTCCTTCACGATTCCCTCTTCATTCCCAGAAAAATAACCATGGTGTCTTCCAACCAATTTTAAGCCTTTAAAATTTTTCTTGATGTTGTCAGCCGCAGCAGCATTAATCTCTTCTTTGCCGCCCAGTAAATACACACTCCAGGAATTTTGGGCACACATCTCTAAAAGCCTAATGGTTAAATCGTATCCTGTTACTCGTTCTTTAATCGGTGTCTTTTGTATGCTGGATGCAAGCAAAACACCAAATCCGTCAGGTACAATATCATCTGCACACTTAATTATTTTTTCATACTCCCTGTTTCTTTTAGCAAACATCACAATCTCAGGATTAGCCGTCACAACGAAGGTCTTTTCCTTGTTCAAAATCTTGACTGCAAGCTTGTCTGCCATATCATCAAATGTAATGTTGGTAAAAGGTATTCCTAGTATGCTGATTTTTGTATTTTCCATGACAAAATCCTTTGCAATTTTTAATGTCAATAAAACCAACTTTCACTTAAAAAGACCCCTTTATAAGGAAATGGGGTCTTTAATGGCTATTTCGCAATCATTTTACTTTGCTTACTTATAACTTCTTCACGGAATTTCTTTTGTTCTGCGGCAGTCATCGACTTATATTTCTTCAGAAACTTTTCATATTCAGGAATGACTTCAGATACTGGACCATATTGCTTGATCTCACCGTACTCAAGCCAAATCGCTTTTTCACAGAACTCTTTGATTTGTCCCATTGAATGACTGACAAAAAAGATCGTCTTCCCTTTTTCCTTGAATTCGAACATTTTATTTTTTGATTTCTGGGCAAAAGCCTGGTCACCTACAGATAATGCTTCGTCAATAACGAGTATATCCGGGTTGACTGTAACAGAGATCGCAAACCCAAGCCGAGATTTCATACCGCTGGAATACTTTTTCACCGGCTGGTCTATAAACTTTCCGATATCAGCAAAATCAATAATCTCAGGTTCCATCTCTTTGATTTCTTTCTTGCTGAATCCTAACATTAAGCATTTGAGCTCAATATTCTCACGTCCAGTCAGCTGATTATTCAAGCCAGAAGAAATCGCAATCAATGAAGTTTGGCCTATTGTCTCAATTGTTCCCATAGTAGGCGGAATGACTCCTGCAATAATGTTAGACAAAGTGGATTTCCCTGAACCATTTACTCCTACGAGCCCAATAACATCCCCTCGTTTAGCCGTAAAAGAGATATCCTGCAGCGCATAGAAATCCTCTCCATAGCCTCCGGGTAAAATGACATCAAGCAACTTTTCAGATGGTTTACTATGCATTTTATACTTTTTATAGACATCTTTAACAATAACTGTTTGACTCATTAATAGCCACTCCCATTACATATAATCAATAAAGTGGTTACGGAACTTCAAATGAAGAATAGATCCCAATGCGAACAACACTATAATTAATCCCCAAAAATATAAGGTATATAGAGAGTTCTGCAATGCATACCACTGTGTACCTATTAGAGCAGCTCTATAGCCTTCAACAAGATAGTATAAAGGATTAGCTTTTAATAATAATGTCAAATCCATTCCTTTAAACACAAGTTTATCTGTATGCCAAAGCAATGGAGTAAGATATAGCAGCATTTTTACGATGGATTGGACAATTTGCTGTACATCCCTAACGATCGTAGAAAGAGTAGAGGTAATTAACCCTAATGAAAAAAGAAAAATGATTGATGAAATCATAAAATAAGGAAGTTGCAGGTAATATATTGACATTTTATACTCTGTAAACTGTAGTAGAATCGTTACTATTCCAACAAGCATAATATGCTGATAAAATTTAGACATGATAACATATGAAGGGATAGCACTCATGGGAAAACTCATTTTGGAAATTAATTGGATTCTTGAATAGATAGATCTTGAGGTTTCAGTTATTCCCTGATTGGCAAAGAACCATAAAACCATGCCGGAAAGAAGCCAGATAAAGAAGGGAACCTGGATTCCGTTACCCATATCGATTTGAGCACCTTGACGAATCCCTACCCCAAAGACAAACCAATAAATAGAGAGTTGTATCATTGGATTTAAAATTTCCCAAAGGATACCAAGGTAGTTATTAGCATTAGCACTTTTCATTTCAAAAGCAGATAATCTTAAAATAAGATAAAAAGAGCTTATCTGTTCCTTTATTACAGTTAACATTGACTTCATAAAAATATCCTTTCCGAAAACGATTAATTATCCTGTACATTATAACCTATTTTCCCCGGTGCATGCTAAATAAAAACATAAGCTTCGAAAGACCAATCTTTCGAAGCCCAAATTATAATGCTTGCTGGTGTTTTACTTCTTTGAAATCCTCTTCGAACATATAATTGACCAGATTTCGGCTAGATGCTCCATTTGAATATTTATTCCATTTTTTCGAGAAATCTTCAACTATTTTTAAGTCAAATTGATTCTGAAGGATTAATTCAATAATGGTATCTGTTTCTTTTACAACCGGGCCAGGGAAACTTCCTTCGATGATTCCCCTTTCTCTGCTATACTTTTCCAAGTCATAGGTGAAGAAAAGCATTGGTTTTCCAAGCAAAGAAAATTCGTACGGAATAGATGAATAATCTGTAATTAAATAGTCAGCAATGACAAGCAGGTCATTAATATCGTAGTCACTGCCAGAGTAGTCAAATACAAAACCAGGATATAACTCAGAGTAATCCACGGATTTTTTTATCGCGGGATGAAGTCGAAGAATTAGAACATAATCTTCCCCTAGCTCCTGCTTCATTTTCCCTATATCAAGCTTAAGGCGAAACTCATCAAGTTCGTTGTCCCGATAAGTCGGAGCATAAAGGATAATTTTGTTATCGGCGAACTGCTTATTCTCTAGCTTCAATTTACTAATTACTTTTTTCCTTGCATCCTCATTAAAAAAGAAATCAGTTCTCGGTATACCGGTTTTCAATATATTTTCATTCTTCACATTAAACGCCTTCATAAAGATGTTTGCCATCACATCTGAACCAACGACCACTTTGTCAAACTTTTTATATACAGCTTTAAAACGCTTTAGTGCTCTATGACTTCTTCCTGTAATTGATCGATCCTCAAGACCGAATTTTTTAACAGCCCCTGTTGCATGCCATAACTGGATACATTCGACTTCTTCCCGGAAATTAGTTACAGCCAAGAAGCCGAAGTAATTATCAACAAAGATTTTCTTTGATGTTGCAAGATGGTATACAGACTTTAACCAGTTAACGACATTGAATGATTCAAATGGAACTGGGACAATATATTCATGATCCTTGAAATAAGACAAACCTTTTCCTTTACATAAAAAAACAACATCATCCTGGATATTTTGACGTCGCATTTCCTCGAAGACATATTTACTGTTATCGCCAAAGGTGACAACAAAGGTTGTCTTGTCCTTAAGCGGCATTAAGTTAAAAAACATAAACACCAGCCTAAAGACAAGAAGATAAAGAGAAATGGCCAGTTCCCTAGCCATTTTTCACCTTGCTATTTAAATCGTTTTTTATCTTTGATGTCGAAATGCCGATCGTACGCGGCAAGTAAATGACTTCACAGTAGTCTTTGAGGAAATCGAATTTGCCTTCCCAATCATCACCCATGACAAAAATATCAATGTTATTATCAATGACATCCTGAATCTTTTGGTCCCAAGTATTTTCAGGAATTACTTGGTCAACGTATCGAATGGATTCAAGAATCATTTTTCTGTTTTCGAAACTATGGTATGATTTTTTATTTTTCCCTGCATTGAACACATCTGTTGAAAGGCCAACCGTTAAGTGATCACCTAGTTCAGCAGCGCGTCGAAGCAAGTTAATGTGTCCAAAATGCAATAAATCAAAAGTACCGTAAGTTAAAACCTTTTTCATTATTTAGTTCCTCCTCGGATTATTCTGCTCTATGGTCAATTGTCGCAATATTTACAATAAACGAGTATTTTTTACAAAAAATTAATCTACGTCTCATTATAAAACTAGGAAACTGTAATTTCAATGCCATATTTTAACTTACGTTGTTAATATGAACGTAAAATATTTGTAATTCAAATACCCGTTAATTAGAATACTAATCATAAAAAGAAGGACAGGTAAAGAAAAAATGCCTTACCAGTCCTTACATTCCCATTAATAAAGTTCTTTAATGATGTAGGCTGCACTAACCCACCCTTTAGTACCGTCCGCCAGCACTACTTTATACCAGCCTTTTGAGCTATCTGTTACAATCTTGCCCTCTTGATCCAAAGCCAGATGGACATATTGATTTAGTTTAAGCACGGCAATGCGTTCCTGTTTAGTCGATGCACTTGGCCGAACGTTCAATGATACAGCCGTAACTCTCCCCAAGTTCTTGACTGATATATAATTCTTATAATCTACCAGTCTAATATCTTCTGTCCATAAAATTTCATCTTCTACCTTGACCTTCATCCAGTAATCATTGGTTTTTTCAAGCAACTGGAATTCCATTCCCTTTTTTAATGTTTTAACTATTTCATTGTTGCCTTTTTTACTGCTCAATCCAAGGCCTTTCTTAGCAACTGCCTTTATTCCTTCAGGGAACTTGTCGCTGCCAGCTGGTTTTGTAGGAAAAGCTGGAACGGTTAAATCAGGCTTAACTGAGTTGTAGTACTTCTTGTCATAAGGAAGCATTCTTTCCATATGGGCAGCAATCGCCTTGCCCCAATATGGGTCACTTGCATAATAAAAATTCATTCCTTCACTGCTCTCTTCTACCCTTGCATTCGACAACGTCTTTGTACTGAATCCCAGATATGCACCTTTATACTTCCAATTCCCCGGATTCAGATAAGTCGCTTTCATTTCTTGTGCAATATACTCAATGTTCTGTTCAACTGTTCCAAAGCGATAAGCAGCAACATATGGTGCAGCATCAAAAGCTCCGAAACCAAATAAATTTCGCTTTCCCAGTGAGATATTGGACAATCCATAGGCGCTTTCATGGATTGCATGCGCTGCCAGATACAATGCATTAACTCCATATTTGTCTCCTGCATCGATAAAAGCCTGTCCCTTTCCTTTAAGGACGCTGGTTTTTCCCGCTATAGACTTGTCAATATACTGATCAATTTGGGCTGCCTTTACTGGGGACTTGGTTCTCAAATCAATGAACTGGTAACCGCTGCGAGTGGTAAGAGGATCCCCCGTTCTCACCTTTTCGATATACTTACCAGAAACATACCCTGTTTTTCCACTATAGGTGACCTTGTACCAGCCATTAGAAACTTTATGTGTGGGAATAATAATTTCCCCTTTAGGAATGGTGGCAAGGATGGCTCCTTCCTCACCAGCTGTACTTCTTAAGTTAAGGGAAGCTGTTGTCGCATAAGTCTCCCTCACCAAAGCCTCTTCTTCTAACGAAACAGCTTCCTGCTTAATGGTGAAGTCATCGCCATAAAAATATCCTGTCTTTCCTCCGTATGAAGCTTTATACCAGTTTCCGACACGGTAGGAGGTGGTCAAGATCGTTCCTTTAGGTATGGCATTCACTTTAGCGTGCGAAACACCATAGTAGGAGTACAAAATTGAATCCTTTTGGGCAACGAAAGTCGATTTAGATATTTTTGCCTTCGTTTGTTTTTTTACATCTTTGCTATGTATATAAAACTTCTTGCCTTTATAACTTACTCGATACCATTTTTGGCCCTTACTGTTAATGATTTCTTGAGTAGAGAAAAAACCTGTATTTTTTTGTATAGCATAGACAGCATTTTTCTTGGTGTCAGGCTTGGAATATAGAGCGGATTTCTGGTCCGCTAAATAATAGGTTCCGCTTGTTTTTGTATATTTATAGTATTCTTTTAAGTATTTCCCACTTACCCAGCCTGTTTTTGTTACTTTCTTACCTTTACTTGAATAGGAGTAAGAAACCTTTTTCCATGTACCTTTACTCTCAGTTGATACCACCACCTTACTTTTAGGTACGGTGATGACTTTTTTGTAATTGGTGCCTGCCCCTGACCGAAGATTCAAGCTGGCAGTTGTTTTATAGTTCGTTTTTGCGTATTTAGCTTGACTAGTTGGAACAGACTTTTTTGTCATTACAGTGCTTTTCTTCTTTAAATAAGCTCCACTTACCCATCCAGTCTTTTCCACAGTCTTATCTTTACTTTTGAAAGAAAACGAAACTTTATACCAGTCACCCTTCCTTTGAAAAGACTTGACTGTTTCTCCTTTGGGTATTGTCAGAATTTTTTTACTCCTTGTTCCTGGCGCTTTACGTAAATTTAAATTAGAGATAGTTTGATACTCCACAATCTTTGTTTTAATTTGAGGTGCAGCTTTTGCACTTACATAAAAAGGAAGATAACTCGGAACCATTCCCCATAATAGTATCAAAACTAACGCAGCTATAATTATTCTTCTAATTTGCTTCATAACCCACCCTTTCCCTTCATATACTTTCAAAGTTCTCTATGTTCTTCTAGTACATTATAACTATCGGAAATAATATGGAATTTATAAGTTTTATTACCAAAAAAAAAACTGATAAGCCCACCAGATTATGGTTACTTATCAGTTCTTTTATCGTTTTATTTTAATTCTCTTATAATATACGCTGCACTAACCCAGCCTTTAGAACCATTTGGCAGTTTAACTTCATACCAGGACTTATCACTGTTCATAGAGAGAGTTCCATCGGACTTTAATACCAAGTGTACATACTCGCCAAAAGAAAATGTGCCAATAGTTAAATAAGATGTGGATGGTCCTGATCGGACATTTAAAGCATCAGCTGTGACTCTTCCCAAATTTTTGACGGAGAGATACTTCGTATATTCATGCAACTTAATCTCATTAGTCCAGAATGCACTATCGCTTCCTTTTACTCTTATCTGATAATCATTTCTCTTTTCAAGAAGTGTAAAATCTGATCCGGCTTTGATAGTACCAATATCCTGCTTCGCTGTTGCAATGATACCTACCGGGAAAACATCACTAAGAACAGGCGCACTAGGTCTACTTGGGATACTAGTATTTATAGCAGCACTGCTGTAATAAGCTTTATCATACGGTAGTATTTTTTCCATATGAGCCGCGATTGTTCTTCCCCAGTATGGATCGCTTGCATAATAGAAATTCATCCCTTCACTATTAGCATCAATTCTAGTATTACTCATATTCTTGGTACTAAATCCAAGGTATGCTCCCCTATACTTCCAGTTATTTGGATTTAAATAGGTTGATTTCATCTCTTGTGCAATAAAGTCAATATTTTGATCAACTGACGAGAAGATGTAAGACGAAAGGTATGGTGCTGCATCATATGAGCCAAACCCAAAAAGATTCATTTTCCCTAGTGCAATTGGGGATGTACCATAAGCACTTTCATGGATAGCATGAGCAACCAAGTACAAAGCATTCACTCCATATTTGGCTCCAGAATTTATGAAAGCCTGTCCTTTTCCTGTTAAAATACTGACCTTCTTATTTATATTTACATATTTCTCTATATAGCTATTGATTTGGGCAGCCGTTACAGGGCTTTGGGTACGCAAATCAATAAACTGGTAACTATCATAATTGGTTATTGGATCTCCTGTTAAAACTTCTTGTACATAAGAACCCGAAATATACCCTGTTTTATTTCCGTATGAGACTTTATACCAACCGTTTGAAGTTTTATGAGTTGGAGCTAAAATTTCTCCAGAAGGTATTTGGTCCATGACTTGAGTAAGTTCATTAGGATATTTCCGTAAATTCAAGTTTACATTAACAAGATACTTCTTGTTGTTCAGTAAATTCTCTGTGAATGACTCAAGGACTTCAAAGTCGCTTCCATTTACAAAACCTGTTTTACCACCATAGGAAACCTTATACCAGTCCCCTACGCTAAAATTAGAAGATAGGTCCGTCCCCTCTGGAATTTTAGATAATGTATCAAATATCGAGCCGTGGTAAGCAGATAATAGGACTTCTTTTTTTGCTATCAATTTTAGTGAAGGGAAACTTTTTGATAATTCCATTTTCAAATCGTTTCCATGCACATAAAGTGTCTTCCCGTTTACATATACCCGATACCAGGTTTCTCCTTGACCATTCGTGATTTGCTGGCTTGTATACAAAACATCTCCTGAAGAAATGCTACTATCTGGTTGATGTTTAGTATCTGGAGTTGTGTATAGATTTGTCGGTTTGATTATCGAAAAATAAGTACCATTGATTGTTTTAAATACATAAGGCTTTTCGATTACCTTACCATCTACCCAACCAGTCTTTGTAACATTGTTCCCATTTTCGATATGGCTAAAAGTAACCTTATACCAATTCCCGACACTTTGACTGACTAAAATTTCGGTATCCTTAGGCAAACTCCCAAGCTTATTGAAGATATATCCATGGTATTCATACATATCTGTGTCGGCTAATACAATATACTTATCATCCTTGAAGGACCTAGATACGGATTGAGTCAGGTCATCTCCTCGGACATAAAGTGTTTTTCCATTAACAAACACTCGATACCATAGCTCGTCAATTCCATTTACGACTTTTTGTGTCGTATAAAGTACATCCCCAGGCTGTACGCTGTTAACTGGTGTATTCTTATTATCAGGTGTGGTATA
Source organism: Mesobacillus thioparans (assembly GCF_965138835.1). Classification (NCBI taxonomy): domain Bacteria; kingdom Bacillati; phylum Bacillota; class Bacilli; order Caryophanales; family Bacillaceae; genus Mesobacillus; species Mesobacillus thioparans. The sequence goes on from NZ_CBCSFH010000008.1 coordinate 77,650, forward strand.
TAGATTAGAAGACTTGTTAACGGAAAAATATATACCACTAATATTGGTATACTTAGATGCTTTTTCTAAACCACTTGTATGCATCCACCCTTCCGAAAGGGCCCCGCTTCCATTAATAGATGAAACTTTGTACCAATCTCCAACACGTAAATTAGAGGATACTTTTGTCCCTTGGGACACCTTTCCCAGACTATTGAATACCGTGCCATGATAATCATACATATTAGAATCAGCAATTACCTCATACTCGGCATCGGGCATACTTTTTGATTCAGTTACCGTTACATCACCTGAGTGAATATATAATGTTTTCCCGTTAACAAAGACTCTGAAGTACCTCTCCCCATAACTATTGGTAACTGCCTCAGTTGTATAAATAACATCTCCAGTTCCAACCGTTTTGACAGGAGTAGATTCTTTAACTGGGAAAGCGTAAAGATAAGAATTTTTGTTTACCGAATAATAAGAGCTACTTATATTGGAGTATTTATAGGACTCTTTAAATCTATCCTTTTTCACCCAACCTGTTTTATTGATTTCCTTCCCATTATTCATTACCTTGAAACTGACTTTAAACCAGTCACCAACCCTTACACTTGATATGACTTTAGCCCCTTTAGGCATGACTGCCATTTCACTGAAAATTTCCCCATGAAATTCATACAAACTTGAGTCATTTAGTATTTCATAACTAAGCGAAGGTAAATTCTGTACTGATATACCATTTAATGACTTACCAGGTATATAGAGCAATTCTCCATTAATATAAACTCTGAACCAAATTTCACCTGAGTTATTTGTAACCTGTTGAGTTGTATAAATAACGTCACCTTTACCAATCTTGTTTACAGATTGGAATTTAGTATCTGGTGTCTTATAAAGACCAGTTTCATCATTGACCAAAAAGTAAGTTCCACTTATAGCTTTATAACTATAGGATTTTTGGACATCACTACTCTTTACCCAGCCAGTTTTTGTCACCTGATTCCCATTAGCTTGATAAGTATAGCTTACTTTATTCCAATCGCCTATTCTAAGGTTAGTCGTTACTTTCTCACCCTTCGGAATACTTAGCAGTTTAGTATATATGGTTCCGTGATAGTCAAATAGATTTGTGTTATTGATAACATCATAATTTTCTTTAGCAAGATATTTAGGTTCAGAGTTTGTAACATCGCTGCTATTGATATAAAGTGTTTTTCCATTCACATACACTCTATACCATTTCTGTCCAATACTATTAATAACTTCTTGACTGGTGTAAAAAACATCACCAGAAGAAACAGAGCCGACAGCATCATTTTTTGTATTAGCATTCGAATAAAGGTTGGTGGCCTTATTCGCAAAATAATATGAACCAGAAATACTTGTGTATTTATAGTACTCCTGCAAGAAATTTCCGACTACCCATCCTGTTTTAGTAATGTTCTTATCATCACTTTTGTAAGTATAGGATACTTTATACCAATCCCCATCTTTCTCAGAAGAAGTCACTATCTTCCCACTAGGAATCGTCAATAATAGACTGAAATTAGTACCCGGACCTGATCTTAAATTCAAATTAGCTGTAGTTTGGTACGTGGTTTTAGTGAATGCAACTGTTTCAGATGCTTCCACTTTTATCGGTAGCACTGGCGATAATGATCCAGCTACTCCTCCAAAAACTAGACTAGTAGTTAGTATAGCAACCTTTCCTGCCTTCTTCATTTTCCCACTTCCTTTTTTTCTCTGTCCAAGACCCCTCTTCAACATCGTCATTAGAAAAGCAATATACTACAAAATCTGACAAAATATCTTAAAATTACTACTCTATTATTATCGGTATAATATAAATATAAGTAAAGGTTACTTTTAACCTATTTCAAAAATTAAACTATAAAAATAATGGTAATTATTGATTTATTTCCCAAAACAAAAACACCTAATTAACTGATTCCTGCTAATTAGGTGTTTTGATTTTAGTTAATATTACACTTTCCTAAAATAATTTGATCCACAACTCTCTCACTGGATTTCCCGTCCAAATCATCAAAAAAATAACGAACGAACGGCTCGATTTTCTCCATATTGAAATTGCGCAGCTGAATCTTCTGAACAATTTCCTCTGCAGTCCGGACAAGGGGTCCAGGAATAAAGGAGTGGAATTCATAATAAAAATCGCGCGTCCTCACATATTCCTCTACATCAAAAGCAAAGAAGAGCATAGGTTTATTCAGTAAGGCAAACTCGAAACAAACAGAGGAATAGTCTGTAATCAGGATATCGGTAATGAACAACAGGTCATTGATTTCCCGATAGGAAGAGAAGTCATAATAAAAATCACTATATTGATACGGAATACTAAAATCATTTTTAACAAAAGGATGGATTTTAAACAAGAATACATATTCCTCATGCAAATCTTGATATAGTCTGTTCAAATCGAGCACTTCCATCGGGTAGTGGGCCGATTGCTGCCCATTTCCCCTGAATGTTGGCGCAAACATAATGACCTTTTTCCCTTTTAAAAATGGGTATTCTCTGTACAATCTTTCTTTTACAGACTCTTGATAGGCTCGGTCAAAAAAAACATCCGTCCTTGGAATGCCCGTTGGAATAACCTTATCTTTTTCAATTCCAAAACCTTCGGCATAGTGCCGTGCTACATTCGTTGAACTGACGATCGCCTTCGAATAATTCCGGTGATTCCTGGATCTCGGGGAAGGGCCGCCCGGCCGCCCCAAACGGCTGAAACCAAATGTCTTAAATGCTCCAACCGCATGCCATAACTGGATTAACTCTGCTCCATTTCGGATTTTCAGCGAATAGACCATTGGATAAAAGTCATCCAATATCACAAATTTTGAGGTGGCAATTTGATAAGCCAGTTCCACTATTTCTTTATATGTTTTTTTCTCCGCAACACCCTTTTTCAGCATAGTATGGATTTCAAATTTATGATTTCGACGAATAAGCTCATCATAAACAAATTGGAAATTACCACTCATACCTGAACGGCTATCTGACGCGAAGATGATTTTGTTCTCGTTTAACGGAAGGAGGCAAAACACGCGGTAGAGAATGATGAATACTGTTTTCGTAAAAAAACTATAAAAAATGCCACGCTTATTTTGGTCAGCATCTAAGGACATTTCAGCGGGATTCATATCTTTCAATTTACTGGAATGAATTTTCAATGTCTTGCGAGGCAAATCGTACGTTGCCAGCAAATTAAATTTCATTTCCTTTTTCGAAGAATAGTACTCCATTTTCGAAGAATGGAAACCATTCTCAAGATATCCTTCTATATTACCCAGCGGGAATCTTTTCCGATAATGCTGATCCCCCAGAACATGTACTTCTATCTCAAGATATACACTGTACTCCCCATGAGGAAGAGGTGCGTTATGGTCAAGAGTGGCAAAATTGATCTTACCCTGGAAGCCTGCCCAGTAGTACTTTCCTTCTATATCCAGAGGCTGATCAAGCCCATCAATCCCAACATCTTTCAGAGGGATGGTGATCTTGATACCCGAAGAACTTATCAGCACAAGTCTTTTCTTTACCAGGTCATCCTCTTCCAAAGGAATTGCATCCAAATAAAAATATCCTTTAATATCGAGAATTGGACCATTCCATTGCATGAAGGTGATTTTCCTCCGAGGAATTAAATTCTCCTCGATTCCCGCCATTTCTGCAATCAAGGGTAAAGATTGACTCAGGTTTTCCTTGCTGACTATAAGTTTATCGTCCTCGTGTACGACAAGCTGGTCTGTATAGTTACCATACTCAATCTGCGTCGCTTCATTTCGTTGGGAAGGTTTGCTTTTTCCCATTAATCTTTTTATCTTTCTCTTCACTCTCGAAATCATGCCGGTGATCTCCAATCTTATGTATTTCCAGGAAACAAAAAGAACCCTTAACCACTGATTTCTTCTGACAAGATATGTTGGACAATGCGCTCGGAAGCCCTTCCATCTCTATAGTCGAAGAATCGTTCCTGGAATCTCTTGATCGTATCCATTGAGTATTCATTTCTTTTAATCCATTCAGCCAATGCCTCTGTCCGATCGAAAACCGGTCCTGGCACCATGTTCTTATAATCAAGATAAAAATCGCGTTCCCGTGCGTATTCATCAAGGTCATGGGCAAAGAATGCCATCGGTTTTTCCAATAAGCTAAAGTCAAAAATAACAGAAGAATAGTCTGTTACCAAAACATCAGCGAGGTACATCAGTTCCTGGATATCATAGTCATTTAGGAAATGGTAGACGAAATGATGGTCCGACATATCGGGCACCTTCATATAGGGGTGTAAATGTATAAGCACAGCATATTCGTTCCCAAGCTTCTCTTCAAGCATATTAAAATCGATTGGGCACTTGAACGCTCCCTGATAATGACTTCTCCCGCGGTAAGTTGGTGCATACAGAATCAACTTCTTCCCTTTGAGGTCAGGATAGTGACTGTAGAATCGATCAGCCAAAGTGCCTTGATAACTCCTGAAAAAGTAGTCCGTTCTCGGAAGACCGAGCGGGAATATTCGATTCTCATCCATCCCAAAGGCTTCTGAGTAGTATGGAATAACCTCAGATGAACTTACATAGAGACGGGAATAATTTGAATGAACACGAACATGCTTTAAATACTCAGGGCTTGGACCAAATGGTTTCCCTACTGTACTAAGGCCAAATTTTTTAAAGATCCCTGCAGCATGCCATAACTGGATCACTTCCGTACCTTTCCTGGGCTTTATGAAATAGACTGGAATATAAAAATCATCAATGATAAACTTCGCAGACGTCGCCAGGTGGTAGGTTGCTTTTATCAAATGGGTGAAGTATGCCAGCTTTCCCCAAATGCCACCCCTCAACCTCCTGAGCAGATAAACATACTTCTTATCAGGGTATGTCCTATTCATTTCTTCCGATAAATATAATAAATTACCAGACAAACGCTCGGACCGATAGGAAGCAAATGTCACTTTATTTTCATTTACCTTAAATAAAAGACAAGATGAGAAATATACAAATTGGAGGACCTTCTTCGTCATAATAGTAGATGCAAACTTGAACGGCATTCCTCTCCCCTGCCTTTCTATATCTAGATGTGCCACTCCATGACCGTTTTACCCCACGAGGAGGTTAAATCTTTTTCAAAAGCCTGGATGATATCCTGGACGGTCTTCACTTCGCACACCTGTCCCACCAGGATCCCAAAATACTCAAGGATGTCAGGAAACTGTTTCATCAATTCGACAGTCTGAACAAAATCCTCACGGCCGCTGCGACTGCTGCCAATGACAGTAATTCCTTTCTCCAGGACCATTCTGGTATTGATTTCAACAGGGTATTCCGAAACGCCCAATATAGAAATGGCGCCTTCAGGGTGAATATGGTCAATAATCTGGTTGATCGCCAGTTGACTCCCCTGCCCTCCTACACACTCAAACCCATGGTCGATGAGCAAATTCTCGGGAATCTTATCTATCTGGTAAACCCCATCCACAAAGGTGAAGTTATCCAGCTTATACTCTGTCTTCCCAAAGACAAACACCTTGCTGCCTGGGTATTTTTTCTTGAGAATAAGTGATGTGATAAACCCAAGATTCCCATCCCCCCATACTCCAAAATTGCTGCGCCGGGAATGCGACTTTCGTTCAAATCTGGCTATCGCATGTGTACTGATCGTGATGAGTTCGGTGAATGCAGCTACCCGCGGATTAACATTTTCCGGAAGAGGCACGATCCGATCACGTGAAAGGAAGACATAATCCTGCATAAATCCATCATAACCGCTGGAACGGAATTTACTGCTTCTAAGGTAGTTCTCTGCAATAACCTCGTCCTGCTCTGTTGGAGTATTTGGCACCATCACGACCTGGGTACCTGATGATAATTCACCTTTCGGGTCATAAACCACCTTACCGATTCCCTCATGGACGAGAGCCATTGGTAATTTTTTCGCCATCGCTTCCACCCCGCGGGTACCTGTATAATATCGCTGATCTGCAGCACAAATCGATAAATGGGTCGGCCTGATGACGACAAAATCCTCGTCATGTTTCAGAGAGCGATCCTTGTAGGTCACTTCAAACTGACGTGGAGATACTAATCGATAGACTTGATTGATCATTTGTGGACCCTCTCCTGGATGATGGCTTCAGCAACCTTCAGGTCATATGGAGTCGTGACTTTAATATTAAAAACCTCGCCTCTGACAAGCTTCACCCTTTCCTCCTTCAAGGTGAAGATTTTGCATGCGTCAGTCAAGATTTGTTTTTCTTCTTTTGAAAGTGATTGATAATGCTGGACTAGTTTTTTGATATTAAAGCTCTGTGGAGTTTGGCCCTGGTACATTGTATCGCGGACCGGGATATCTGATATCACTTCTCCATCATTTGATTGAATGATCGTATCAATCGCTTCAATAACAGTATCTACGGCACCATACTCGAGGACAGCATCGATATTCTCATCAATAATCCTGTGGGTCAAGAATGGGCGAACAGAATCATGGGTGACAATCACATCCTGATTACGGAGCCCATATTGTGCTTCAATAAACCCTATCCCTTTCATAATGGATTCATTGCGGTCACTGCCACCTTCAACAACCACAATTCTCTCATCAAACTGAATATATTTTTTGATCAGGTCCTTCGTGTGGAACATCCATTCTCTAGGAGAAACCACTATGATTTTTTCAAACCGGTCATTCAACAGGAATTTCTCCAGGGTGTGGATAATGATTGGTTTGCTGTTCAATGTCAAAAACTGTTTTGGCATATTCACATTACCCATCCGTGTACCTTTGCCGCCAGCGAGAATTTCTGCGTAGATCATATAAAACACTCCATATCTAATAAGTTAAAAGCTAATTTAGAGTACTTTTTGTCTGATCATGGAGTAGAAAGATTTTCTTTACACTTGCTTAACGATATTTACAATTCATTAATTATACAATTCAACCACAGAGGATCTTTCTCCTGTTAAAAATCTGTGTCTTTTTTCCAAAAAAAAAGCCATCAAACAACAATGTTCGACAGCAGTTCATTTTTAATTCAGTTTATCATTCAAAATTACATCAACAACTCTGGAGGTTGCATTACCATCCTCAAGGTAGCAAAACTTCTTGTAGAACTCTTCGTAATTCTCACTAAGCTTGTTTCCACTTTCTATTTCTTTTATCTTCTCTAATACCTGTTCCGTAGTTTTCACTATTGGGCCAGGAGCCTTTTCTTCAAAGTTAAAATAAAAGCCTCTTATATCATCCTTGTATTCCTCGAGATCATAGGCATAAAAAATAATAGGACGTTTTAGATTAGCATAGTCAAAAAACACAGATGAGTAATCAGTAATCAATAAATCACTGATTAAATAAAGTTCTCTAATATCCTCATGTTTAGAAAAATCATATGCGAACCCTTCGAAAGCAGATAAATCAAAGTTTTCGGCAACAAGATAATGCATCCGAAGAATGATAATATAATCTTCTCCTATCTCATTTCTAAGCTTCTTTAAATCAAGATGCAAGTCAAATTTATACTTTCCAACCTGATGATACTGGTTATCCCTCCAAGTTGGTGCATAAAGTATAACTTTTTTATCTTCAGGCAATTGATGTTGTTTTTTGAAAATGGCAACAGTCTCTTTTAGATCCTTTTTATAGAAGATATCATTTCTCGGATATCCAGATTCAATAATACGCTTATCAAACTTGAACGCACGTTTGAAAATATCAGTTGAGTATCTATTCGGGGATATAAGATAATCCCAGTTCCTTGATTCCTGGTAAAATTCCTCTTTATATTCCTCAGTGGTAGTGCCGGGCATTAACACTTCCCCCATATCATGAGCAAGCTTCTTTAGTGGCGTCCCATGCCAGGTTTGCAGATATATTGTTTTTCTCGGTTTTGGGATCCATAATGGCATACGGCTATTGGTGATCCAAAATTGTGCCCTCGCCATAAAAAAAAGCCATTTAATCGAGAACCTTTTAGAGTAGGGTATATTTTTTTCAATAAACTCTCGTTCATAACGAGGGTCCACACTCCAAATCAATTCAAGCTCTGGGTGAGTTTCTTTCAGATATTCATAGATAGCTCTTGGATTACAGCTATATTGCTTTCCTAAATAACTTTCAAACATGATTAGACCTTTTTTGGGGAAAAGTAGTGACACGAACTGGAAAAGTAACTTATACACCATTTGTGTAAATGGCATTTTTTTCAACTTAGAAAACAAACTGTTTCCCACCTTTTGTAAGTTTAAACATTTACATTCATCAAGCAGCTTTTGGGAGAAATTATTATTAACTTAACAGAAGATAAATATTTTGGTCGTTTTTCTATCTTATAATATAATACAAATGTTATCCATTACAATAAAAGGACCTTCTACGCTAGCGATTAACTAATCCATACATTACAACGACTAAGAGGGAATGAACTAAAAATGGTATTTTCAATAATTATCCCTGTTTATAATGCCGAAAAATATGTTAAAGAAGCAATTGAGAGTATACTCAAACAGACCCTGGACTTCTGTCAGAACACTGAAATCATACTTGTTGACGATGGAAGTACAGATGATTCACGAATTATATGTACAAATTATGTGCAGCAATTTCCTAACAATATTAAATACATCTATAGTGAAAATTCTGGTCCCGGAAGCGCTCGAAATAAAGGACTAGACTTAGTAAATCCAGAATCTCAATATATAGGCTTCCTGGATGCTGATGACTATTTTTCTGGCAACGCTTTGGAGAGTATCGATTTATTCTTCAAACAAAACCCAACCGTCCAGCTATCTGTGATACCTCTTTATCATTTCGAAAAAATCGACACCCCACATCGCCTGAATTACAGGTTTGAGAAAGGGGACCGAATTGTAGACATCACAAAAGATTATAAAGATATTCACTTCCATATAGGCGGATGTTTCTTCAGGGCAGGACACATTCTCAACAATGCAGAATTTCGCTTCCGTAGCGACTTAAAGTTTTGGGAAGACGCTTTATTCATTAATACATTTCTATTGGAACATCAAAATTATGGTCTTGTATCAACCCCGAAGTATTATTATCGGAAACGACATGAAGAAGATTCACTTGTCAATAACGCATGGTATGATGAATCAAGATACACGAATATGTTGAACCAATGTTATGGAAGCCTAGTTGAAGAAAGCATAAGAATGCATGACAAAGTCCTTCCTTATATCCAGTTTTTAATCGTATACCATATTAGATTGTATCTTCTGCCCAAAAACAATGAGGTTATTTATGAAGTACTAAGCGTAGAAGAGCAAAAAGTGTTTTTCAATGAACTGGTTCATTTACTTCAGCAATTTGAAAATAAGTATATTAAAGAGCAGGACATGCCTTTCTACTACAAGAGATATTTATTAAGTTTGAAAAAGCATGGCTGGCCATATAAACAGTCAAAGCCCAAGATTGCAAATCAGGATGTCTCTATAACGAAAATACGTTTCAGGGGCTTAAAATGGCATATTGAAGGTAACTTCATGAACAAAGAGTACTTCATGAAACCTGAGGACCAACTATTTATCAAATGCAACAATAAAATTATGATTTTACCTAAAAAATTATTACCCTCTAAGCGCAGAGTAATTTGGGGGAGTCTGGTAAGAGACTATGAACATGCAGGTTTTGATGCCCATATTCCTATTTACTGTAATAAGTTCCAATTTGGCATTATCACTGAAAATAAAAGAATCCTGCTAAATACAGTAAATTTATTAAAAGAAATGAGTAAAATAAAATAACCTTTTGAAAAAGCAGGTTGAAAGCTTCACATTAGAGCTTTCAACCTGCTTTCATCTTAACTAGATTAAGCCTTCATGTTGTTGAAAATTTCAGTTATCAGCGCATGAGAAAAATCAGTATTATTTTCTTCATTTTCCGGAGCAGGAGGTGCTTGAGTTGCATACTTGATTAAATCCACACCTTTTAAATTTCTGTCTTTGTACCTTGGAATTACATGAATGTGAAGATGCCTTACCTCTTCACTTATTGTGACGGTGTAAAGCCTTTCTAAAGCACTTTTTGAATTCAATGCTTTTTCAATTTCTCTAAGCAAGGAAGCAGCTTCCTGGTATTCCTCTACAGTGATTTCACTCCAGTTTTCTTTATGTTCGATAGGCGTCAAAATCACATACCCGCTTAGATCAGCAGGTTTTGGAGGAATGATCATTCTCCACCTTTTTATAACTTTATTTATGACAGCTCCTTGAAAATCACACATTTTACACGTATGCATTTTAGCCTCCCGTTCAACTTTCTTCATTAAATTATAATTAAATACTCTGTAAGACAGAATGTTCATTGATTGTAGCGGCAGGTACGTTGACCCCTTCTGCGAGGAAGCTCAGCAACTCCCCCAAAGAAGAATTTCTTTCAGTTGGTCTTTTTCTTATTCTTTCCAGCATAAAGCGGAGCGTTTGAAGACGGAAATCAACAGTACGATATAACAGGTCCAAATTAAAAACAAAGATGCTGATACTTAATGATCAACATCTTGTCCCTTTTATTGTATATTGTGAGTTCTTGTTTCAAAAAGACTCAATATATCTGATACCTCGTTCTTTTTCACCAAAATTTCCTCGATAAATTCTCTCACCGCACCCTCACCGCCGTTAAAATTAGAAATGAAGTGTACGGCTTCCTTTACTTGATTCACTCCATTATATGGAGTACCAGAAAAACCAACCTTTTTTATCACAGCTAAATCATTTAAATCGTCACCCATATATGCAACTTCTTTATAGTCAATATTTAACTGTTCAATTAAAAGGTCTAATGTTTCAATCTTATTATGAATACCCTGATGCAGATGATCAACTTTAAGTTCTTTAGCTCTTCTAGTGACAGGAGCTGATTCTCTCCCGGTAATAATTGCAATTTTCACATTCGCCTTCTTAGCAAGACCGATCCCTAAACCATCTTTTACATTAAAGGCCTTTAATTCGTTTCCATGACTGTCAAAGACGATATCACCTCTCGTCAAGACACCGTCAACATCAAGCACTAATAATTTTATCAAACTACATTATCTCCCTTACAGACCTGCGTTGATTAATTCATGAAGTCTAAGCATTCCAATGGGCTGCTTCTGATCATCAGCAACAATTAATGCACTAATTTTATTGTCATTCATTATAGACAATGTTTTGAAGGCAAGTTCAGTTTGCTTAACAATAAATGGATTCTTTGAGCTGAAATTTATCACTTCTTCACCCAGAACATTTCCTTTTGCAAATGCACGGCGAACGTCACCATCAGTTAATATCCCCGTCACGTTACCATTTTCATTTACAATAGCTGTTGCTCCTGCTCCGTGAGTAGTCATTTGAAAAAGCGCATCCTGGACAGAGTCTGTCTCTTTTACAATTGGGTTACAACCGGATTTTGAGATAATATCCCCAACTGTAAGGAGCAATTTTTTACCTAATGAGCCGCTTGGGTGATATAAAGCAAAATCCAGCGGTGTAAATTCTCTCGCTTCCAACAAAGCAATTGCAATCGCATCTCCTAAAGCCAATGTCAATGTGGTACTTGTAGTTGGAGCTAACCCAAGGGGACACGCTTCTTCGACGACTCCTATACTAAGGGTAACATCAGAAACCTGACCCATGGTTGAGTTTTCATTTCTAACAATCGAGATTAACTTTGGTCCAATCTTTTTAATGGATGGCAGCAAGTTTAGGACTTCTTCTGTTTCCCCGCTATTAGAAATCATAATTACCACATCATCTTTAGTGATCATTCCAAGATCACCATGAAGACCTTCTGAAGGATGCATAAATAGCGATGGTGTACCCGTACTTGCAAGTGTAGCATTAAATTTTCTTCCAATAATGCCCGACTTACCCATGCCTGTAATAACTACTCTGCCTTTGCAATCTAATATTAACTGGATAGCCTGTGTTAGCTTTTCAGCATCAATATTTGAAGAAAGTTCAGTAATCGCTTTAGCCTCAACCTCAAGTACACGTTTGACAGTTTCGAGATAATCTACTTTACCTAGCTCTGTATTCGCCATAATAATCGCACCTTTATAAGTTTTTAACCATTGCGTCTATTTCAATAATTGGCTTCAGGACTTCTTCAAGATTGTCTAGCTTTACCATGTTAGGTCCATCTGACTTTGCATTATCTGGATCTGGATGAGTCTCCATGAATAACGAATCAATACCAACTGCTGCTGCAGCTCTAGACAAGTAAGGTACGAATTCTCTTTTTCCACCTGTTGTAGTACCATTTCCTCCAGGAATCTGGACGCTGTGCGTAGCATCAAATACTACTAACGCTCCTAGTTCTCTTAACATTACTAAAGAACGCATATCAACAACTAAATTATTGTAACCAAATGTGCTTCCACGTTCAGTTAATAAAATTTTATCATTTCCTGCCTCTTCCAGCTTCGTAATGACATTTTTCATATCCTGAGGAGCAAGGAATTGCCCCTTTTTCACATTAACAATTTTATTGGTTTTAGCAGCTGCTACTAACAAATCTGTCTGTCTGCATAGGAAAGCAGGTATTTGAATAATATCAAGTACTTCTCCAGCAGCCTCAGCCTGATATTGGTCATGTATGTCTGAAACGACAGGTACATCGAACTGTTCTTTTACTTTCGCAAGAATCTCAAGGCCTTTTTCAAGTCCTGGACCTCTGAAAGAATGAATGGAAGAACGATTTGCTTTATCATAAGAAGATTTAAAAACAAATGGAATATTAAGTTTTGTTGTTATTTCTTTTAACTTCTCAGCTGTTGAAAGAACTAAGTCCTCATTTTCAATTACACATGGCCCTGCGAGTAAAACGAATGGATTGTTGCCGCCAAACACAATGTTCTTATTTAACTCAATTGTTTTATTCATTGTTTTGTGCCTCCAATAATTTTTCAACTTTTTGTATGTCGTCTGGATTATCAACACCGATTAGCTGCTGATTTGTTTCAACTAGATGAATCGGAATATTATTTTCCATAAGCCTGAGTTGTTCCAATACTTCTATGGTTTCCAAAGTTGAAGGTTTCCACTTAATAAACTGCAATAGAATTGATTTTGGATACCCATAAATGCCTATATGCTTGTAGTAATTCACTTTTGAACCTTGACGGTTATAGGGAATTGGAGATCTAGAAAAGTATAAAGCTTTCCCTTCCTCATTGCTGACAACCTTTACATTGTTTGGATCATCAATGGATGCCCTATCTTCTATCTTAGTCATAGCAGAGATTACAGATTGTGGGTGAGCTTGCGCCTTATTGATAATATCATCAATTAGTGTTGCATCAATTAAAGGCTCGTCTCCCTGAATATTGACAACAAAATCACAATCAAAGGCCTCAGCTACTTCTGCAATTCTATCTGATCCTGTTTCATGATCTTTTTGGGTCAGAAATGCTTTTCCTCCTGCTTCTTCGACTACTCGTTTAATTTCGATATGGTCAGTTGCTACAATAACTTCATCAAGAAGCGTACTTCTCTTCACTTGTTTATAAACTCTAACAATCATTGGTACGTGGTTAATTAAGGCTAACGGTTTCCCAGGAAACCGGGTGGAACCGTACCTTGCAGGTATTATACCTAGAGCTCTCAAAACTTCTCACCTTCTTGTTTTTAATCATAAAAAAGGCATTTCTAACAAAGTATATAAGAAATCTGCCATTTTTTGAAGTCTTTTGTCCTCTTCTGACAGAACCTTACAACTACCCTGATACTATATACCCTCCTACTCAATATTTATTAACTTGTTTGCCAAGCGTTTAATTGATTGTTTATCAGGGCTGCTTCGAAAAATTTCAACAAAATAATGAAACCTTAAGTAATATAAAAATTTATCAATTACTGTCGAATCTACAGGAACTGTTAATGCTTTTTCTAATGTTCCACTTAAATAATCTAGATTTTCAACAACATGAACCAGTCCGGATATATTGTAAAATGCTTGACCTAGGGTTATAACAGGCTTATGAGCAATTAATGCTTCCAAGCCCACAGTTGAATTAATTGTTATAACAGCTTTAGCATTACTTAGTAGTTCTTTATTGTTGCCATCTGTTAAAAAAATCAGATTAGGATCCTGCTTACAAATTTGCTGAATACCCTCTAGGTCCATAATTTTCAGTTCCGAGGTATAAAGAGGATGTGTTTTGTATATGATTTTCAAATTTTTATTGTTATCCCTGTTATATCTTTCTAAACTTTTACTGGTTACTTCAACCAGTTGGTTCATGGTTTTAACGTTTGGAGAATGTTTAATAATCTGGGAATCAGTCTCCAGTTGAAACGGAACATATATATATTCTTCAGGAAGTTCAAAAAAATCTTTATTCATTTTATTATTTATATTTGAGGTTCTTTTTTTGTCTTCTATATGGATTCCATAATAATTATAAAAAATTTTGCGATAATACAAAGTTTCTGCGGAGTTTGTTCCAGCATATTCTGGTTTCATTAAATATTCCGACAGCCGATTACTATCTAGCGAAAGATTTCGATAAAACTCAAATTCTCTAGGGATAGTACTATTATAGTTTACTCCCTTTGGGTCCACCATAAGGGTATAGGGCCTGAAATAACCGTTCTCCATATTATAATATTGTTTATTATTTTTTTTACAATAGGCTCTAATTATATTACTAATAATCGTATTACCAAAAAACACAAACAAATCAAAATTGTACTCTGAGTCAAATTTCTTAATGTTTTCTAAGCATTTTGTAACTGTAGTCAGAAGTTTCCGTTCACTGTCCATACCATTCTTTATTAATCCCACTTGGTGGTTAAACTCTATAACCTCGTACAGTTCCTCTTCTGTATAATTTACATATTCTTTAAAAGGATAATCTGTATATTGATTAATACATAATCTTTCTGCCTTTATACTGAAATCATTATAAAGATTCTCATCATGAAGACCTGTATCATTCTCTTTAAAAAAATAAAAAGATTTAACCCCTCTTTCAGATAGCTCATCAACAAGCATTTTTAGAAAAAAGGCTTCATTTATCTCTTCACCTTTATAATCCATTTTGGCAAAGCCAAAGAAACAAATTTTCAAATCATCACCTTCTATTAAAATTTAACCTAGATTGTAAAAAATACCCCCTCTTCTGATGGTACCATGTAAAATAATACACTTCATGAGAGGGGGTAATTCTTAAATTAGCAAAAATCGATCAACTAACCGTTTAATTGACTGTTTATCCGGATTACTTCTAAAAATTTCATGAAAATAATCAAACCGTAGATAGTAAATGAATTTATCTATCATTTCTTTATTCACACTTGTGGATAATGCCTTTTCAATTAGAAGAGGGAGATCATTTAAATCCTTGCATGGATACGATATTTCTTCGATTCCGTAAAAAGCTTCTCCTAATGTAATGACGGGTTTAGAAAATAGTAATGCTTCAAGACCTACTGTGGAGTTTATAGTAATTACTGCTTTAGCATTCTCTACTAACTTTTTGTTATCTCCTTCAGTAAGAAAAATCAAATTTTCACTGCTATTGCAAATTCTTTCAATACCATCTAAATCAATAATATTCAACTCTGATTTATATAAAGGATGGGTTTTATATATGATTTTCAGATCGGTGTTATTACTTTTATTAAATTCCCTTAAAGCATTAGATGTAACCTCAACAAGCTGCCTCATTGACTTTATAGTCTTAGAATGCTTAATGATTTGGGAATCAGTTTCTAATTGGAATGGGATATAAATGTAATCCTGCAAGTACAATTCTTCATGCACCGTTGAGAAGTCAGATTTCTTGACATCCTTTACCAACTCTTTATCCTCTATTGTTAAATCATAGTAATCATAAAACGTCTTTCTTAAAGGTAATGTGTCTGTCCTGTTTACCTTTGTAACCTCCGGTTGATGAAGGTATTTCGTCAGTCTTTCCTTATCAACTACAACACTTGAATAGAATTCTGTTTCTCTAGGTATAGTGCTGTCATAGTTAACTCCCTTTGGATCTACCATTAGAGTGAAAGGTCTAAAATATCCATTTTCCATATTAAAATAATTTTTATTATTTTTTATACAGTAAGAGCGAATGATATTGCTATACAAGGAGTTCCCAAAGAAAATAAATAAGTCAATATTATATTGAAGATCATATTCCTTTAGGCTTTCTAAGCACTTCAATACTGTGTAATTCAACTTTTGGCTAATATCTTTATTTGTATTTAAAAGTGCCAGCTGGTAATTGAACTCTATAATCGAAAAAAGTTCTTCATTACTATATTTTTCGAACTCTTTATAAGTGAAATTTGTATACTTATCTAAACAAAGACGCTTACTTTTTATTTCTAGTAGGTTATAAACATTTTCATCATTTATTCCGCTGCCACCATCATTAAATAAATAAAATGTTTGTATCCCTCTTTTTTCAAATTCATCCACCATTTCTTTTAAAAAAACTGGTTCATTTATTTCTTCACCTTTGAAATCCATTGCCGAAAAGCCAAAAAAGCATACATTCATTTCTTCAAACTCCCTTTGGTTTTTGAATACCAAATATACCAGCCGAACTCGCTCTTTTTATTTTTAAATAAAGAAGATCTTAAAGGACGGTATTTATTAAAGAGCTTATTCACATTAATTAATTTTTTTGTATCAATATAAGTTAAATAACCGTCCTGGTCTTTAATAAAAAGATTCCATTCAAGAATACTGAAATACTTTGCAATACCAAGACCTATAGTAACCGACCTTTTCTTTATTTCTTTCTCGAATATCTGTTTGCCCCTTTTGTAAATAATTAGGTTGCAATTATTATACTTTGGAGTATCAAAGGTAATTTTTACCTTACCATTTGATACAATTACATGTTTTTTTTCTACAACATAAGTATCGACCGCTCCCTCAACATTAACTAATGAAGATCTTTTATCAATATTGAGGATCATATTCCGTTTTTCTTTTTCCATTATTTGCTGAGGGGTTCTTTTCGTAAAGTTAGTCACATTATATAAAAGTTTTTCTGGAAACTCTTTTCGCAAGCTTTTAAAGAATTTTTGATTAAGGGCTAGTTTTTGCGTTTTCTCGACACCACCAATAATATATGTGATGTTTAACTCATATTTATTAGTCTTGATGTCTTTTAGATCGTTAAGGTTAAACGTCGCTTCAAACCCACATGCATCATAGTTGTAACGGTTCCCATATATGTATGAAATATCTGGTCTGGATACAGGGATAATTGAAAAAGACGCACGCTCTGATTTATTCTTTTTATGAGTATAAAAAATATCTATGATTTGTAAAGATTCATCTGAGATACTAACACCCTCTATATAGGCATGTCCTTTAAGTGTGATCACACTATTACGTATATTAACATGTTCTATCTCAGAAATAAGCGGCAATTTCTTTTCAATAAAGGTGACATTCTTCAAACTCTCCGGAACACCACTATCTAATTGTAAGTATAACTCCCCATTAATAGCTTCAAGATCCAATAAATTCTTCTTCTTATAATTTTTATATTCCTCGAATTTCCTCTCTTTTAATAGCAAATATTCTATAAATAATTTATTGCCTGACTTTCTAATTGTCTCATAACTAATGTCTTGTAATTGCTCTGATAAAGCTTTCATTGCTCTATCACTAAATTCATCTGTATATAGAGAATAAATTTTCCTCTCAAAAGGTACCAAAAACTTTTTAAGCTTATAAAGATCAATTAAATTTTTATATTCAAGCGCATTATGCTCATTCAAATATTTATCCAGTCGATTTAAAATTTCAATTCTATCTGTAAAGTAGAATTCTTCATTGATATTGCTAGTGATCGTTTGTTCTCCTGAAAATTTTCTGTACCAGTAAACTTCGTCTGGAATTACCTTGATCTTATTGGCAAAGAAAAAAGTGATCGGAGTAAATAATAAATCTTCATGGACCAAGTTTTCCGGGAATTTCAAATTGTTCTTAAAAATCAACGATGTTTTAAAAAGCTTGTTACATGCTGTCTGGGAACCAATGAGCGAGTGGGACTTTGAAATATCCTTCACTATATAAGGATACTTATGAATTGCATCAAATTCAGGCATCCTTACCAAACCTGTTTCATTATAAAGCACCATATTTCCTATAACGATATCTACACCAGGTTCCATTTTTGCATTTGTGTACAGCTTTTCCAAAGCATTCATAGGTAGTACATCATCAGAATCAATAAAACAGCAAAATTCACCATTTACATTTTCTAGCCCAGTATTCCTAGCTCCACCCAAACCTTGCCCTCGTCCAGTGACAAGCTTAAAATTACTATATTGTTTTGCATACTCCTCAGCAATACTTAAAGTATTATCAGCGGAAAGATCGTTAACTAAAATAACTTCAATATCTTTGAAAGTTTGTGTAACGATCGAATCTAGACATTCTTTTAAATATTTTTCAACATTGTACATAGGGACGACAACACTAATTTTCGGTTTTTCATTTTCCATAAGATGGATCATCCTTCCTTATTACTCCCAATATATAATTTGAGTATAGCCAGATGGCTTATTGAAGGTCTTAATTCAACCTAATTGTTTTACTAAAAAACTCATTATACACTAATTATTCCCCTTCTTTTAAAGATTATCTATATATTAACAATACCTTTACATTTATTAATTGCTTTACTAGTTTCGTTAAACCTATCCTTACTCTAATATCACTTGTTAAGTATGTAAAATATTTAGCATATTTAAAAGTCCCTACCAAGTATGGTAAGGACTCAGTATGTGGTTTTTGTCTGTAAAGATAACCATTAAAATTATGAAAAAACTCTTTTCACTACCCTCTCCGTACTCTTCCCATCATGCCAGCTGCAAAACTTCTCATAAAAGTCTTCATATCTTTGTGAATAGTCTTGTTTAATTTGCTCTAGATTCTCTATCGCGTCTATGACATCCTCACTTGTACGCAATAACGGTCCGGGGCCTTCGTTTTCAAAATCGATGTAGAACCCTCTGAGTTGGTCTCTGTATTTCTCCAGATCGTAAGTATAGAAGAGTATAGGTCTTTTCAGGTTTGCATAATCAAAGAAAACGGAAGAATAGTCTGTAATCAGGATATCGGAAATCAGATACAGATGGGCAATGTCATCATACTTGGAAAGGTTGAAAGCAAATCCTTCCATTCCTTCGATATTCAAATCATCCGCGATGAAGTAGTGCATTCGCAGTGCTACTACATATTCATCTCCGAGTTTTTCACGCATCTTTTGGAGATCTAACTTCAGGTCAAACTTATATTTTCCTGGTTCATAAAAATCATCATCTCTCCAGGTTGGAGCGTACAGGACGACCTTTTTACCTTTTGGAATGCCAATTGATTCTTTAATTTCTTCAGCTAACTGCTCGCGGTTTGGCGAATATAAGATATCATTGCGCGGATAACCGAATTCGAGCATCTCTTTATCGAATTTGAACGCACTCTTGAAAACCTCTGAAGAGTATCTATTTGGTGACAACAGGTAATCCCAGGCTCTGGATTGCAGATAGAAGTCTCTCTTATACCTCGGGTTGGCAGAATATACATCCTTCATATCAAACACAAGCTTCTTCAAAGGAGTACCGTGCCATGTCTCTAGGAATACATTCCCTTCTCTTTTCACAAGGTGGAGGGGCTGGCGCATATTATTTACCCAGTACTTTGAAACAGCAAAATAGTAGTAATAGGCTAGACTGAACCTTTTAACCACTTTAGCATTACCAGGAATTTTCCGATTTTTATCATTAAATACCCAGATACACTTATAATCTAGACTGTTTTCAATGATGTATTCATAGATATTTCGCGGGCTGTCCGAGTAATTCTTCCCCAGGAAGCTTTCAAAAACAATATAGTTATCCCGCATTGGTCTTTTTAGGAATACTTTTCGGTATATATACTTCTTTAGCGCCGTTCTTCCTCTAAGTGCATTTTTAAAGTCTCTTGCTTCCATATGCCAGTTTAAGCTTTTCCTGAACTTTTCCTGGTTTCCCTTTTTCAAGTGCTTCAATTCACTACGAATGTGGATTGCCTGGGCAGATAGCAGTCTTCTATCCATTAATTCCACTGCAGATGAAAACAAACCAAAGAACTCCTGGAAATTTTCAAGATCCTTAAAAATGGAAGTCACGTGCCTGCGATAATAGTTTAAAAATAAGCGATCCAAGAAAGACTTTGCATTCTCATCCTGTTGATACTCTACAGCCAGTTTCTTATAAACCTGCAAAAAATCTCTTGCCTTTTCTGCTGGAGTCCTTTGAACAAGGCTTGGGTTAGTAATTGGATCATTGCGCACTCTCTTATAGTAAGTTCGCAAATTGAGGATAGGCATTCCTTCTGTATTAATAACCAACGGAATAAGGCCAGAAATATCAGTTGAACCTTCCGTATCAGTATCAAATTTAAGATTCTGCTTCAATATAAAGTCTTTTTTCATTAACACATTTAAAATGGAACCTGTCTTAAATACAGATTTACTGTTCTTCAACTTAATATTTAGCTCAGGTAATTCGACGGGCGGTTCCAAGTCTGACGGTCGCAATAGCCTCTTTGTTCTCCCTGCTATGGCAGGATATTCAGCGATATGGTCAACAAGTAGTGCAATTGCATTCTCAGCTAGAAGATCATCACTGTCAAGGAAGAAGATATACTGTCCGGTTGCGGTCTCTATCCCCAGATTTCGCGAATTAGCAACTCCATGTCTTGATTCATTTAATAAGTATTTAATTCTTTTGTCTGTGAGCAAAGATTCGATGTAATCAGTATTCTCACGATTCGATCCATCATTTATTAAAACAATCTCTAGATTGGTGTAATTTTGTGCATATACAGAATTTAGGCAATCCTCAATGAATTCCATGTTATTGTGGTAGGGAATTACAATGGAAACCTTCCGTTCATCCTTTATATTCATTCTTTTTATGTCACTCTCCCTGAAATTTCGACAAATTCTCTTTATTGATTTTAACAATTATTCAGCTTTATGTATAGTTGGTGTAAAATAATTACAGTAGTATATTGTTTGTGATTATAGCAACAGATACTGACAAAAATATATGGAGAGATTTGATGGAAATTAATATTAATGTCTTGAAATCATCCGCTGATAAGGCCATGAAGAATAAAGAGTGGGATCAGGCAATAGAATTCTTGACCCAAATTATGGCTTACCAACAGAGTTTTAGGAATGAAGATGCATTTATCATGCAGGCTAGAAGTTTAGCCAAGCAAAGAAAGCTGACTGCTGCTATACGGCACCTTGAAAATGGGATGGGACTAATCCCCAGCAGTATAAAAATAAAACTCGAATTAGCTGCTTTATATTTATTAAAAAGAAAAGCAAGGCGTCTCTATCGTGTTTTGCGTTTGAAAGGCTCGCAACCGGCATTGAACATCTATCCAAAGCTGGCGAGGGCTCATAGACAATTAAAACAGCACGATACAGCTAATGAGGTTTTGCACTTTGGCAGCTCGTTATTTCCCAATAGCATTGGTATTAAGGTAGAATCTGCTGAATTAGAAATGGCTAAAAAGAATTGGGAAGCTGCACTTGAACTCTGGCAGGAAGTGTGTCGAACGAAAAAGAAGCTTCCTGCTAATTGGTATTTACGAATCGCTATTACTCATCAGAAAATAGATGATTTAGCAAAAGCAGAAAAAATAATAAGAGAGGGTTTGGACGTTCACCCATCTAAACAGAAACTCTTGCTTAAGCATGCTGAACTCGCAATGGAGCAAAGACATTGGCCAGAAGCAGAAAAACGGTGGAAAAGTGCTTTCAATCTCCATAAAGAAGATATACCGGAAAATACTTATGTGAAACGGGCAATTGTAAACCACTTATTAGGAAAACACCGTGAAGGAAAGGAACTGTTTGACCAATATTTTGATATGGAAAAGAAATCAGATAAGGAATATGAAAAAGTAATTTTATTTGATAACGGGGAAAGCAGAATTGAATACTACAAGCAAATGAAACCGACCAGTACGGTTTGCCTTTCTTTCGATTCAATCAATAATATTTGGACTGAGGATCCGTTCGCATTTAAGTTTTTATTAAAACAGGGTGTAGACATCATCGCTTTAAGGAGAAGAACGGCTGACAATTACCATCAGGACCTATCAATAGAGGAGTATGTAAACACTGTACGTGAGCTGGTTCAGCCCTATAACCGAAGATTGGCATACGGGTTTAGCCTGGGAGGTTATACTTCCTTATATTTCGCTTCCAGCTTAAACTGTGAAATTCTCTCCTTATCCCCAAGAAACTCTGCCCATCCAGTTTACGGCAGCAAAAAGAATATGGCATTTAATCATGACTTGTCTCATCCGATCAATTCTGCCATATCACCCGTCATTGTCTACGACCCAAAAGACAGGACAGATCAAAAATACATCGAGAGCGAGTTAAGAGTCTCTTATCCTAACGCTGTATTTTATGAGTGCAGATTTGCTGGACATAGGACAGCACCCTATTTGCAGCAGATCGGAAAACTCAAAATACTAGTTGGAGCTTTCATAATGGGAGACGAGCTTCCGACAATTGAAAAACACCTCCGATGGCAATCACACCAGTATGTTAGAGTGTTAGGCGAGCATTGTCTAAGCAGAAACAAGACGAAATGGGCTTTGCGACTTGCAGAACATGCTTTAAATGTTAGCCCAGATGACAAAAAAGCAGCTTCGTTAAAAAAGAAGGCACTTGTTAAGTTTACCGAATCAGCTGTGGCTACTCTTCAGGCTAACTCAGTTGATTAAACAATTCTGTTTTAATTATATGACTTCTGGCACAAAAAATAATCGAAAATAAATGAAGTAGAAAATACTATCTATTAATAAGATAACAACATCATAAATTAACAAAATGGCTGCCTTCATAACTGGCAGCCATTTCTTTTATTTCGTTAAGCTCAATTTTAATGTACTGTGATCAAATACATTATACTCATAATTGATTCTGATAAAATCTTCATTTACATCTTTTACAGAGTTTGTCTTTAAACTCTCTATGTTTTGATCACTGATTTGATTATAAGTTGTCTTATAAGAAGATCCTGTCCCTATATTTTTCCACGGCATAAAAACGATCGGCCTCGAAGCATTTTCAATTGTATTGTGGCGAAATTCAGGATTGATTGCGCCACTTGCGAAAATCCCTCTATATGTACCCGCACGCCCAGCGACATTCTTGATTACATTATGCTCAATGACCGCATTCGACCAATTCATCACTCGGATGGCATCTTGCCTGGTTTTTTCTATATTATTGTAACGAATGATTACCTTATCATGATATTTACCTTCTGAATACTTATGTGTCCCAATCGCTCGATCGAGGTTTTTGAAACTGTTTGTTTCTATAAAGATATCTCGGTTGGGTGTTTTGTCATATTTACTCCAGGCATGGCCCCATCCTTTTGTCACTTTATCTGGGGTATCAAGATTGACCGCTTCTTTATTCTTACCTGGCGATGGTTTGGAATTAAGAAACTTATTATTCTTGATTACCATTTTATCCGTTGCGTCCACCTCGATAAAATGGCCTGAATTCATGTTTTGAAATGTTATATTTTCCACTTTAACATTTTTATTATGGCCAGCAACAATCGCAATAGTATCTTTACTATATTTTAGATCGATTACTGCTTTTCCCTCCCCAATAAAGGTGATATTCTTTTCTCCTTTATATCCACCTTTGATCCCTTTTTTGGGAGCATGGGAAGGCCGGATCAACTGAAAAATCGTATTCGTCGTCTTGATTTTTCCGCTGCCAGTCTTGTTTCCCTTCACAATCTTTACACCATTTTTCAACACGATTGTGACATTGGAAGGAACATATAAGGTGGTAGGAATCGTATACGTTCCTTTCTTCAATACAAGCTTGCCGCCACCCGTTTTCTCTAGTCTTTCTAAATAAGACCTTATTAAGTAATATTGTTTCGTATACTTATTATACGTGCTGTAATTCATCATGTTCCCTTTATAAGGTTTGCTTTTAGCTGTAATGGTATATGTTTTGGAAGAGGCCTCCGCCACTTCCGGTGCAGTCAATGACAATAGTAATAGCAAAACGGATAACAATTTTATTACACTCTTCATCTATTTCTCTCCTTCTGAAAAAAAAACTCCATTCAACTCTCTTTATCGGCAACCACTGCTGAATATTTATTCAAAAAGAAGATTTTTGTAGAAATTGACAAATCCTTTAAGTTCCTATATCCAAAAGACCTATTTTTTGTTATTCTATTAACGATGAAAAATTTGTAAAACGATGGGGGAAACATAGTGAGAGCCGAAAAGAAAAAGAAAAAAAGAAAATGGCTTCGAGTCACCGGGATTATATTCCTTCTGCTATTCATTGGAATAGGGGCGTATATCTTTTCTATATATAATTCATTAACAAACGCTGTAGAAACAATGCACAAACCAATAGATCGAGAAAAGCGGGATATTACCTTCAAGAAGAAAGAACCCTTTACCGTTCTAATGCTTGGGGTAGATGAAAGAGCAGGAGATAAAGGACGTTCTGATACAGTGATTGTAATGACCGTCAACCCGAAACAGGATTCAGTTAAGATGCTAAGCATCCCTCGGGATACCCGGACTGAAATCGTAGGTCGTGGAACCGAAGACAAAATCAACCATGCCTATGCATTTGGCGGGGTGGAAATGTCAATGGACACAGTAGAAAAGTTCCTTGATATTCCTATTGATTATTATGTACAAATGAATATGGAAGGTTTCCAGGATATTGTCGATGCTGTCGGTGGAGTTAAGGTCAATAATCAATTGGCATTTACTGTAGGCAAGTTCAACTTTCCCCAGGGTGAAATTGAACTTGATGGCAGAGAAGCCCTTGCTTATGTAAGGATGAGAAAAAATGATCCACAAGGAGATTTTGGCCGCCAGACAAGGCAGCGCCAGATCATTCAGGGGATTGTCAACAAAGGTGCAAGTGTCGGTTCACTTACCAAATTTGATAATATCTTCGATGCTTTAGGGAAAAATGTTTCAACGAATATGACATTTGATGAAATGAAAGAGATACAGAGCAACTACAGATCTGCTGCAGGTAACATTGAACAGATGAAAATCGAAGGTAGCGGAACAAAAATAGGCGGCATCTACTACTGGATCATTAATCCTGAAGATCATCAGCGTATTAAATCGGAATTTAAAAATCACCTCGGTATATAGTAAAAAGAGTACTGCAAGTTTATGCTTGCAGTACTCTTTTTTTGCTTCCGTTAAAAATAACTGATTGCCTGCTTACCATATTGTGTCCAGCCTTCAATAAAATGTTTCTTTAGTCTTTTTTTATTTTTCATGCCATCCAGAGGGTCATTGAAATATACATATTTACTATCATAACCAGTAACCAAAACCGAATGTTCTTTCATCGTAATTCTTATTGGGCCCTGTGGCGTATACCAGGTTTGCCAGTACTTGCTTGGCACATGGCTGAACCAGCTTGTATTAATGATCCACACCGGTTTTCCAGCACCTACATAGTTTAAAACTGTATTAAATGACCCTCCTGATAAATTAACAATTCTGCCAGGCATATACTCATTTGCAAGTTTCTCAATCGGACCATTAAACACTCCGAACCCTGGCTTGCTGAATGTATACATATTCCCGACAAATCCATAGTTAGGATTTCCGAAACGCTTTTTCCCATTAACGTAGGTTAATGGTGTGAGATCCTTTTTCACTTGTTTTGCCAATACCATCTTATTAGCATTTACTCCAGCGTGATTCAGCATCATGGTGAGGCTTGTTACTTCACATCCTCTTGGCAATTCAGGCATTTGTCTGACTAGTGGAGCAGAAATGAGCTTTTTCTTGGGTCTTTTCTTATTGTAAACGATTTGCTTAGATTTTTTACTTTTATTCCCCGCTTTATCAATTGCATAAAACTCGAATTTTGTACTGGCTTTATGTAAAGGTTTGTTAAGGGTGAATTTCCCCTTTGAATTTGCCTTTACGGTCTTATACTTCTTCCCATTTTTCATTACATAGACAGTGGAATAAGCTTCGGTGCTCCCGCTGATTTTAAAAACCTTATTGCTTATTTTTCCAACTGCTGGCACCTTAGGGGGAACTTTATCCATCACTGTTACTTTTACAGTCGTACTCTGAGCATTCTTACGATCAGCCCGGACATAGACATATACTTTGGTGCCTGCTGCTACCTGATAGATTCCCGTTTTTTTAAATGTACCATTAGATGAAACTGGTGCTGTATATTTATGATCGCCAGCTGTTATGTATATCGTACTATTTGGCTCTGCACTTCCCGATATATAAGTACTTTTGTTCGAAATGGAATTCACCTTTGGTTTAGCAGGAGCCGGGGCAGCTGCAACCGAGCCCTTCACAACACTGACTAGCCCATTTACCTCCGACATTACATAAAAGGTTGTTCCGTATTTTAAAACACCAGAAGAATAAAATGTAAAATTGCCTTTGTTTTTATCATGGGACTTTAGCTTAAGAGACTGTGAGTTTACGGTTGCACTGACAACAGCACCTGGCTCAGCTACCCCGGCTACCGTTTTATCATGGTCATCCGTTTTTGAGATTTGCACCGGACTGTAAACTGTACTCGTTTTCACATCCCCTTCCTCATTCACTAAAGACAACTCTGTTCTCCCATTCAAAACTTGAGTTAATGTCACTTTGAATGTGTTATTGACCGCTTTCCCAGTTCCGATAACAGTATTACCCTTCAGGACAATGATTTTATCTTCCCCGCTATATGTACCTTGAATATAATCTGGTCCAATCTCCTGAATGACGATTGTTTCTGCCATTTCTTCCGCTGAAACTTGTAAACTGGACCAGCCAAGCAAATTAAAAAGAATCAGCAATGATAGGATTATGTAGTTTTTTGTCAAGTTATACCCCTCCCACCTATTAATCTATGTTAAAAACAACCCAAAAACAAGAGGATTTTGCTATAAAATACTTATAAGGGTGATTATTCCAATTTACAGGTAAATAAGATACAATACTAATAGACTATTATTAGGAGAGATGATCATGTTCAAACGGGCGTTTGCAACTATATTTACGTTGTTCCTCGTCCTGGTGTTTTCAGGCTCAGCCTTAGGAGCAGGTAATGCACAGGAAAAATTACTGAAGAAATTTAATCAACAAGGTTTTACATTAAAATCTGATGAACTTATATACGAAAGCGAACCTAACAATGATTTTCACGAGGCAAATCAGATCCTTGCGGGAGATTCAATACTGGGAACACTATCTGATGAAGACTATGATGTCTATCAATTCAGCATGGATATGAAGGGTACGTTTTCCGCTGCTACCTTTCTTGGAAATGACCCAGAAGATAGCTCATACTATATTTGGGATTATAACTTAGCCGTTTTTGATGGCAATGGGAATGAAGTAGCTAGCGGTAATTATGATTATTTCTATGATGAAGATTCCTATTCTTATATCTACCTGCGCTATCTTGATGTTGAACTGGAAAAAGGCACCTACTATGTTGCTGTCAAGGCAGATGATTACAGCAGCTTAGGCAGTCAGAAATATTTCTTATTAACTTACGCTGACTACAAGCCAGACTTCTCAGTGAGCTCGATAACGAGCAATGTAGCCTCACCTCAGGTTGAAGGAAAGACAATCACATTCACTGCGAAAAGCAGTACAATCGGGCTTGAGTACAAGTACTATGTAAATGGCAAACAAGTCAGAGATTTCAGTTCCGCCAATACATACAGCTGGAAAGCCTCCACCCCGGGAACTTTTAAAATCAAGGTTGAAGCGCGGAACCCAGATTATCCAAAAGTAATAGCGAGCCGGGAAATCACTTATGTGATTAGTAAGTATAAGCCTGATTTCAGTATCAGTTCAATATCAACAAGCCTGAAGTCGCCGCAAATCCTGGGCAAGACGATTACGTTTACGGCCAATACCAACAAAAGCGGCCTTCAGTACCAATACTACGTTGACAATAAAGTAGTCCAGAAGTTCGGGTCGAATAAGACATACAAGTGGAAACCTGGAAAGATAGGAAAATACAAAATTAAGGTTGGAGTCAGGAGAACGGAGTATCCAAACTCAATCGTTTTTAAGGAAATCAGTTATGAAGTAAAGGATCCAAATGTTAAAATCCAATCATTGAAGCCAAGCCTCTCTTCACCAAGTCCGACATCGAAATCGATTAAGTGGACTGCAAAGGCAACTGGTGTCGACTTACAATACAAGTTCAGTGTAAAACAGAACAATAAGTGGGTTACTTTGAAGAAGTATTCTTCCAGTAAAACATACACTTGGAAGCCAAAAACTGCAGGAAGTTATCAAATTAAAGTCGATATAAAAAGCAAGGCCTCAGGGAAATCAGCATCAAAAATTGTGAAATATACGATTTTCAAGCCTTCAGCATTTTCAATCACTTCCTTCAAGAGCAGCAAAAAGTCTCCTGTAATGGAAGGAACAAATATGAATTTCTCGGCAAAAGCTTCAGGGAAATACCTTGAATATCGTTTCCGGGTTTATTCGAATGGATATTGGGACACTTATAAAGATTACTCATCCAGCAAATCTTTTAACTTTACACCATACGGGTCTGGTAAATATAAAATAGTCGTTGATGTACGCCAAAAAGGAACTACTAAGAAGAAAACGAAAACAATCACCATTGATGTTAAAGAATCGCCGTCTTGGCAAATGAATATGAACTATAACATCTCAAGCAATTCGGGTTACTTTTTGGTTCAAAATAAAGGCTATAAAAACCTGACCGTAACGAAGTTTGAAATGATAAATAACGGCAAGGTGATTTATACGCACAAGCCAAAGAACTGGATAGTGATTGGAAAGCAATCTGAATACTTCTACTTTTATCCTAAGAACCCAGTTACAAAGTTCAATTATGATACTTATATCAAAGTAACCTTCCAATATGACGGCATAAGCCATACAGGGTACTTGTACAGAGGATATTAGTTTCAGCAAAGCTCCCATTTAGGGAGCTTTGTTTGTTTATTGACCCATAAATAAAATTGGCTGGAGTTTCGCATCGTGAGAATCTCTTGGGAGCTTCATCAATTTTGTTTATTTTCCTATTAAATGGTCGATGCTATGGAACTTTTTATTAAAAAAATTTCCAATATTACTAGTTTAATATTATATAATCAAATAATGGAAACTTTTCATCATACATAACAGGGGGAGCATGAATGCACAAATTGAAAGTTATTTTAATGACACTGGTACTATTATTATCTAGTTTGCCGTTCATCACGGAAGCAGAAGCAAAAGGCGGGATCGTGAATCCCAATAAAGTATATACATATAAACAGATGGTAAAAGACATCAATACACTGAAAAAGGCCTATCCTGACCAAATTCAGGTAAAGGTGATCGGAAAATCTGAATATGGCAGGAAAATTTATGCTGTAGGCCTTGGGAAAGGCCAGGCAAACCTTTTTATAAATGGATCCCACCATGCTAGAGAATGGATGACGACAAGCCTGAATATGTATATGATCGAGAATTATGCTGCAGCATATACGAAAAAGCAGAAGATTCAAGGTTATGATGCTAAGAAAATCTTAAATTCAACGACAATCTGGTTCGTCCCAATGGTGAATCCGGACGGCGTAACCCTTCAGCAATACGGATTAAAAGCGTTCCCTAAAAAGACGCATAAATCACTTATTAAAATGAATGAAGGCAGCAAGAATTTCAAACGGTGGAAAGCAAACGGAAAAGGCATTGACCTTAACCGACAATATAATGCTGGATGGAAAGAAATCAACAGTCCTGCTATACCAAAATATAAGAACTTCAAAGGATATGCTCCAGAAAGTGCTGCTGAAACAAAAGCGATCTTAAAATTTGTAGCAGATATCAATCCTGAAATGGCGATTTCCTATCATAGTACAGGAAAAATACTCTATTGGAACTGGAAACAACCAAAAGCAAATTATAAACGTGACTACCAGTACGCAAAGCAAATTGGGAAGATGACAGGCTATAGTCTTGTATTCGCTGGCAAGAATCCTTCTGGCGGCGGTTTTACAGATTGGTTCATCCATGCCAAACAACGTCCTGCCTTCACTCCTGAGATTTCCAAGGCATATTACGAAACAAGCCCGCCTCTTTCCGAATTCCCAGGCGCATGGAAAGAAAACCAGGCAGTCGGATTATATGCGGCCAATGAAAGCGCAAAGTTGAAACAGAAAAGAATCGAAACAGAGTCAGTGAAACTGGAGAAAAAGCTAAAGACCCTTCATACAAAAGCGAAAGGGCTAAAAACTTATTACTATGCCATCATTAAGCAAGAAAATGATGTAAAGCTAGATAAAAAACATAAAGCACTTTATAATTCGATCACAGCGGAATCCAATAACTTAGCTCGTGAAGTATCCCTGCTTCCAGCTAAGAATAGAAAGAAGCTGTCTGGTTATTTTAGTAAAATAAACTACTATACTAATAAGTCAACACTATTCATGGATAGTGTTAGCACAGGTGAAAACTTGATTACAGCAGCCAACAAGCTGGACCTTTCATTCACACAAGGAAAACTTGATGACGTTACACTTAACGAACAAAAGGTACTGAAGCAGTCCTATGCTAATAGTGAAAATAAAATCAACAAAATGTATGGAAAGCTGGTTCGAAAGCTGTCCAAATCGAAATATGTCCTGCCTGCAAAATTCACAGCTGACAACACTCAACTTGAAATCGACCGATACACCCTCTCCCTTTCCATTAATGACTTGATTAAAAATGGTAAAATAGAAGATGCGACTACAAGTTTAGTAAAACTAAATGAACTGGAGAAAAAGAGCAAGACCTTAAAACAAAACTCTCCTTCAAAATACAAGACGTATCCGAAGATTGAAGAAAAACTGATCCAAATGAAGCAATTCATTGAAGAAGAGCTAAAAAACGCGCAAGAGCCCCTCACTGAGCAACTGCCAGAAGAGTAATGGGTAGAAATTTAATCATAAAAAAGCTGGATGATCAAACATCCAGCTTTTTTTCTTTATAACCTCTTATCCTTCCAGTAATTCATCATAAAATGCTTCTCAGGCTGGTAAACTTCAATTTTATAACCATTTTCCAACAGGTAATCAATAATTCCCGGCAGCTGTTTGGCAGTCCCTTTCGAGTCATGAAAAAGAATGACGACTGGCCCCTTTTTTCCCTTTAGACCTGCTTTTACATTTTGGGTTATTTTCGCTGGATTTGACTTGTTATACTTCCAATCAAGAGTATCAATATTCCAATCCCACATTTTAAAGCCCTTTTTGACAAGGTGATCACGCAAAGGCTTCTTCATATACGGTTTGCTTCCATATGGTACCCTTACCAGGTTGCTATTAACTTTGGCTACTTTCTTCAAGGTCTTTCTCGTCTGGTCCATTTCCTTTGCCACATTATCCGGATGGCCTTTATATAACTTCTTTGCATCATGGGAGACGCTATGAAGTCCAGGATAATGTCCTTCCTTGATCATCCGCTTTACAATCTTGGGATTTCGTTTAATGTTTCCTTCGATCATGAAGAAGGTTGCTTTCACCTTTTTCTTTTTAAGCACATTAAGTATCTCAGGTGTATATTTATTGGGACCATCATCAAAGGTCAAATAAACAACGTTTTCGCTAGCGGCTTTCTTCTTTACATTATTCCCCTTCCCCTTTACAGCTGCCTGCCCAGATGCAAGGCCCATTCCGCACAGCAGCAATAATAGGACTGATAATATAGTTAAAACTTTTCTCCCCATTTATATTTCCCCTTCTCTCTCTATATACTATTATAGTAATATAACTAAAAGGTAAAATAAACCATTTTATAGGATGATTTTACTGTTTTATAAATTCAACCGTAACAATCCTAGAGCAAAAAGGTTCCTGGTACAAAATTATATATGACAAGACGACCGGCTATGCAGCTGCAAAATATATTTCAAAGGTGAAATAAAAGGAACCCGAAAAAGGCGATTGGTTGTTTTCGGGTTCTTTATTTTTATAATATTCTAGTTGGCAAATCCACGAGTTCTTTCGACATTTCTTGTCACATTTTATTTATATCTGAAAATAACAAAATGTTATATAATTCCATATGAAACTATTAAAAATCAAAGGGGTATTACATGAAAAAGACTAAATTCCTGTCTATGTCTCTCGTTTCTATGCTCACCATAACAAGTGTTTTTCAGGCATCAAGCAGCTTTGGTTCTGCCGCAGAGTTCAAGTCCCAGGAAAATGTTCGGAAAAGCCAACTGGAATCCAAAGTCAAGCTCAATAACTACAATGTTTCTTTACCTGAGGAAAATCCTCTAGCTCAAAAATTAAGGAATAAAAAGAGCAAGAACGATAAACAAAAAGTCGTACCCGGAGAGCTGATCATCAAGTATAAAGAGGGTGCCACTTCTCAAAGCATCCAATCTCTCTACAGTAAGTATTCGCTTAAGAAAGGTGAACAAATAAAATCTATCAAATCAGAGGTAGTGAAAATTCCAGCTGGAAAGAAACCGGAAGACTATATCAAGGAGCTTAAAAAAGACCCCGCTGTTGAAATCGTTCAGCCAAACTTCAGATATTATTCAACTGGTGAAGTTGCTGCTCCAAATTACTATGAACAACTATGGGGCCTGAACAACGAAGGTCAATCGATCAACGGGCTTCAAGGTGTACAGGATGTCGACATCAATGCCCCTGAGTCTTGGTCTAAATTCAAGAATCTCAAAGAAGTGGTAGTTGGAGTTATTGATTCTGGAGTAGATATTAACCATCCTGATCTTAAAGGGAAAATTTGGACAAATCCTGGTGAAATTCCTGGGGATGGAATCGATAATGATAAAAATGGTTACATTGACGATGTAAATGGTTGGGACTTCTACAATAATGATAACTCTGTATACGACCCGCTTGATGGGGACGAACATGGGACGCATGTGTCCGGAACGATCGCTGCAGCCATGGAAGGCTCCAACATCAGTCAAAATAAAGGGGTAGTTGGAGTAGCACCGAATGTCAAAATCATGCCAATCAAATTTCTCGGTCCATGGGGAGGAGACACGGCCGGTGCCATTGCAGCCATTGAATATGCCAAGAAAATGGGCGTGAAGCTTACGAACAACAGTTGGGGCGGCGGTGAATATGACCCATTGCTGGAAGAAGCGATTGCCAACTGTGACTGCCTTTTTGTTGCCGCTGCAGGAAATGATGGAATGAATAACGATGAAGGCGGTTTTTATCCGGCAGGCTTTGAAACTCCAAATATTTTATCTGTTGCTGCTTTAACTAACCAGGGACAGCTGGCTCCCTTTTCTAACTACGGAAAATACTCAGTAGATGTTGCAGCACCTGGAGCGGACATCATGAGCACGATTCCAAAGTTCCCTGTCGATGAATTGAAAAAGATGTTTGGTGATTTCGGTCCTCTTGTTCAAATAAACCATCCTCAATATAACTTTAAGGCGGTTGTAGACGGAATTGGATTTGAAAAGATTACAAGCGAAGGACGCCAGGACGCTTTTAATACTATTATGGATGATTTGATTTCCGACAAGCAAGCCGGCAAAGTTCTCCTTGTCCAGGATGACGAGCATGACATGGCAAACGAGTTCAAAAACGATCCATATTTACAGAAGTATTTCAAAGATTATCTTCCTGTATATGAAGAGTTATTAACGAATTATAATATTAAATATGACAAGATAACGGTTCATTCATCATCAACATTGCCAAAAAGCCTCGGCGACGTAAAACTAAGTGATTATCAAGGAATTATCTGGTTCACTGGACATGGACTGGGAATCAATTCCCCTGATTGGAAGACGCTCACTGATGAAGATGTCGCTTTACTGGATAGCTACTTGAAAACCGGCGGGAAGATGCTGCTTACTGGCCAGGATGCGTTATGGGGAATTGAAGACTCTCCTTTCGTGAAGTCACTGCTTAATTTAAAGGTCTACCCTGATATGGCTCCGCAAATGAATGTTAAGGGTCGTAATGGATCTATTTTCGAAGGAAAACAGTATACAGTGAAAGATGACGGGGCACTTTTCCCTTCTGCAGATTTACTGGTCGCGAATGGTTCAAATACAACACTTGCATTGGATTTTGTTTCAGATTATAGCCAGGCATATGCTTTCTACAGTGGTACTTCCATGGCAGCTCCGCATGCTGCTGGAGCAGCTGCTTTATTTATGGGATTGAATCCAGAGATGCCTCCTATTTACACTAAGTTATATTTGAGCTATCAAGGGAAGCAATTGCCACAGCTTCAGGGACTAGTGAAAAGCAGCAAAATGGTTAGATCCTCTAACATCGACTTATTCAATGAAGTGGATTTGCCAGGACTGCCTTTAAAGAAAAATATTGAGACAGGCTCATTGAATAGTGTTTCTGAAAAAGACAAGGTGTTTGCAGTTCTGCTAAAAGAAGGGCAAGCGCTGAATCTTTCTTTGACGGGGCAAGCCGGGACTGATTTCGATCTTTATGTTTTCAATGAAGAGGCAGAGACTGTTGGCAATGCCAATGGAATGGTCGCCTTTTCTGAAAACCCTGGTTCTTCATCAGAGGCTATTCAGTTTATCGCACCAATGACTGGTTTTTACTTCATTGATGTCTATGCATACAAAGGAAAAGGAGATTATAAGCTCGCCGTTGGCAACTTTGAAGGAACGTATGAAGATTTGTCACCAGTAATGGAATATAGCGGAATGTGGGATACCGCCTTTGAACCAGAGCATTCTGAGTTCTCTGCCAGCTATCTGAAATCACCCGGCGAACTGAATTTCTCTTTTGTTGGATTCAGCTTTGAGTGGCAAGGATTCAAGGACATTACACAAGGAATGGCGGACATTTATATTGATGGAGTCAAAGAAAAGTCAGTATCTCTTTACTCTTCAGAATTTATGCCGATCCAAAGTATTTATAAAAAAGAACTTCCATATGGCAAGCATACTGTAAAACTTGTTTGGACAGGCATCAGTGATCCAGCCGCAAGAAAAAGTGCATCTGGAATCAATGTGGACAGATTCATCGTAAAGAGCAACCCAGTCAAACCCGCTGTATCCTACAACACGAGCAAAAAGCTTCCTGTAGTAACCTGGTCTGCAGTAAACTGGCCAGGTAAAGTCTCCTATAATGTATATCGTAAGGAGGCTGCACAATCTGAATTTACCCAAGTTGGTACAGTTTCAACAGGATTTTATGAAGATAAAACAGCTGTGTCGGGTAAAACGTATCAATATGCCTTAGCTGTAGTTACAAATGGAGAAGAAACTCCGCTCTCGTCACGTTCTGAAAGCTACAAGTATGATGATGATATCAAGAGCAGCCTAGCTTGGAAAAACAGCAACCAAACTGGAGATTTAAATGTTAAGACCAAGGATACACATGATGTCTGGAAAAAACAGCTTAAAAAGGGGAAAACATATGAAGTGTTACTAACTGGTCCGTCGGACAGTGATTTCAACTTGAGTATATTTAACCCGGGCACAACCTCAATATATGGTGGCAAAGCTGTTGCTACTGCTGCTTCATCAAAGTCGAGCGAAAGAATCGTCTTCAAGGCTGGAAGCACCGGAGAATATTACTTTGTCCCAAGTGCAAAGAGCGGTTCCGGACAATATCGTTTAACATTGAATGTACAATCAATCAAAAAACTTGAAAGTACCTCTTCATCTATTAAGCGGTCTGGAAAATGGTCTGTTAAAAAGTATAAGAAAGCTTCCGGAGGAGCAATACTTTATGCTAATAAAGCGAAAAATTCGTTGAAATATACTTTTACAGGAACGGATGTCAAAGTATATGGCATTAAAGACCAGTATTCCGGATACGCGGATATTTACCTTGACGGCAAGAAAGTAAAAACTGTTGATCTTTACGCAAAGAAACGCCAATACAAACAATCTATTTACAGCGTTAAAAACCTTGCGAATAAGAAACACACAGTGACTATTGTTGTGAAAGAAAAGAAAAGGAAAGCTTCAAAAGGTAATTATGTAAAAGTTGATAACTTTGAAAGTGCAGGTTTCATTCCTGTAAAGTAATAGAAGATGAAATGAGAGGTCCCGTCATAAAAGGACCTCTCATTTTTTTAAGGGTTTTCCCGTGCCGTTTTATTATGATCCGTCTTGACCCATGTATGCTGCTCCCTCCATTTCATCAGTCCCCTGATTTGGGCATAAATGAAGGTATATGCATAATAAAATACTGAAAGGCTCATTCTGAAAAACCTGAACGGATGCTTCGTATCCACTTTTATAGCATAATACATGCAAATCAAGAGCTGATAAATGAATAACAGCAAGGTAATGATACCGGCACCAAAAATAAGGGCAATGAACCGTTCACCAGCAGCTGATAATAGCTCATGATTTTGCGTAACCAAACTATAAGTCCCAGCTACAATAATTCCCAGCACAACGATGGTCATTTGGACAGCCCGGGCCATTCCAAAAAGGTAGATAAGTTGATCCAAAATCTTTAGTTTTCCTCTCTCAGTCATCAGCTTCTTCATAAAAGGTTTAAAGTTGGTGAAAGCCACATACCAATGTCCCTGTGACCAACGAGTCCGTTGTTTGATGCTGATTTTGAAGTTTTCAGGCTTTTCGTCATAAACTCTCACAAAATGGTTCCACAAAATCCTGCCATTATCCTTTACAATTTCCATTTCCAATTCCAGATCTTCTGTCAATGAATGAAAACGGAAGCCCCCATGCTTCATTAAATAATCAAGCCTTACAATAAATCCCGTCCCTCCTATTGCATTCGGCAAGCCAAGTCTGTACTTTGCCAGCTGAAAGAAACGGTTTGTAATGTAATAGCTCATGGAATATCCAAGAGACAAGCTGTTTGCCGAGTTTTTGGAGTCTAAATAGGTCTGAATCGCCTCCGGCTTTCCCTTCCCGATAAACTGTGAGTTTAACTCTTGTAAAATTTCCGGATCAACATGGTTATCAGCATCCAAAATCATGAGACAATCATATTTTTCTGTCAGTTTCTCGAAGCCAAGGAATCTTAACGCATATTGCAGTCCTGCAGGTTTGCCCACTCCCTCTCGCGGAAAGAGCTTCTCACCTGTGCTGATATACTTCATCCCTTTTTCTTCACAGATTTCTCCGGTTCTGTCTGTACTATTATCATTGACGATATAGATATCATAAAGATCTTTTTGGTATTTAATTTTCCTGAGATTGTCGATGGTCGACCCAATCACTTTTTCTTCATTATGGGCAGCAACAAGAATTAAAAATTTTATTTGATCATCAATCAGGTCATAGTCCCGTTTTGCCTCACCAAAGCCAAAGAAAGTCAGAAAGACATAATATAAAGTGTTGAGGTTTACATAAATGGTGAGCAAGAAAAACAAAAACAATAATATGGTTACGAACTTTTCAGCAATTTCAGTCATTTCTGTTCCTCCAGCATTTTTTTTAGGATGGAAACTTAGGAGTGCGGTTCATACTGTAACACTTAATTTCAATTATCCACTAAAACCCAGAACAGTATTCATCCATCAGCTCCTTTCCTCCTCACTATAAATCATAGACCAGATTTCTTTATTAAAGGTTGTAAATACAGAAACCTAACAAAAAGGAAAATTTATTTACACTGCATTTGCAATCGACGGCGTCTAATAGCTGATTTTTTTCAAAAAAAAGAGCATCTTATAAGATGCCCTTTCTCAAATTAATCTTCATACCCTTTTGGATTTTTCTCCTGCCATCTCCAAGAGTCAATACACATGTCTTTAATTCCATGTAAAGCTTCCCACCCTAGCTCTTTCTTTGCTTTGCCAGGGTCTGCGTAGCATACTGCTACATCACCAGGACGCCTTTCAGTAATTTTATATGGAACCTTTCTATTCGTTGCTTCCTCAAACGCAGCCACTAGTTCTAATACACTGTAGCCTTTTCCTGTTCCTAAATTAAATGGTTCCACCCCTGTAAAATTATGAATTTTTTCAAGTGCTTTCAAATGTCCATTTGCTAAATCAACAACATGGATATAATCTCTGACACCTGTTCCATCCTCAGTAGGATAATCATTGCCGAATACCTGTAATTCCTCCAGCTTCCCAACGCCCACCTGAGTAATATAAGGCATTAAATTATTTGGGATCCCATTCGGGTCTTCACCAATACGGCCGCTTTCATGCGCTCCGATAGGGTTAAAATAACGAAGCAGAGCAATGCTCCAACTGTTATCAGCTATATAAAGGTCTTTAAGGATCTGCTCAATCATTAGTTTAGTTGAGCCATAAGGATTGGTTGTATGTAAAGGAAAATCCTCCGTAATAGGCATCTTTTCAGGCATGCCGTAAACTGTAGCAGAGGAACTGAACACGAGCTTCTTCACCCCAAACTCCTGCATCACCTGACAAAGGAGTAATGTCCCGGTAATATTATTATGATAATAATGCAGTGGCATTGAAACCGATTCTCCAACTGCCTTCAAACCCGCGAAGTGTATAACAGAGTCAATATCGTTTTCATGAAAAACCTTCTCAATCGCCTTCTTATCCAGCAAGTCCACTTGATAAAATTTAAATTCCTTACCAGTAATCTCCTTTATACGCTTTAAAGCCTCTGGTTTACTATTTGAGAAGTTATCAAGGACAATAATCTCATGGTCATTTTCCAATAATTCAACACATGTATGACTACCGATGTAACCTGCTCCTCCAGTAACTAATACTGCCATGTACCTATTTCCTCCTAAATAGTAATCTTATTTAAATTATATAAATACCCATTCTAATAGTAACAAATTAGAACGAAGGATTAAAGCTGCGGTAATGATGTCTTTTTTTATCTCGTATACCACGTCCATCTTCTTCATATGATTTATCAAGCAGCTATAAAAGGGGTTTGCGTATGCGAAGAAAAAATCATATGATGATTCAGCATTTACTATTGTTAGCACTTGCTATTCTTCTTATTTTGATCTTTAGCATGAGTTTTTTTCGTCCATCTAATCAAGCTACATCGGTTGTTGAAAGGTTCTATTCATATGAACAAGAAGGAAACTTCTCAGATTCCTGGGATCTCTTTCACCCTTATATGAAAGAGAAATTTCCAAAAGCGTCCTTTATTCAGGATCGTGCTCATGTTTTCATTGGGCATTTTGGAGCGGAATCTTTTACTTTTGAAGTTGGAAAATCAAAGAAACTAAAAAATTGGAAGGCAGCTGAAGATCAACCTGCTTTCAAAACGGTATATGAATTCACCGTCACCCAATCCTATACAGGTAAATATGGAAAGTTCAGTTTTAAACAATACGTTTATGTTGTAAAGCATAAAAATAAATGGACGATTGTATGGAATTATAACAAATAAATTCTGAAAATTTCGTCGTTTCTTATCGAGAACATTTTATTCAATTTTGTTTCCTATTAAGGTAAATAAAATTAACTATTTCTAGGAGGATTAAAGAATGCCATTATTGCAAATGAAAGAAGTTTTTACACCCCTAAGATTAGTTGGAATTAAAGTTTTTAAGGACAAGGAAGGCTACACGTATATCAAGTTTTGGAATAAACCAAGAAAGAAAATTTTTAACTAGCATTCGTTTTCACCATAAAAAAAAGCAGACAATAATGTCTGCAAAATCACATTTTTGATATTAATGAAAATGCTTGTTGCCTGTGGTAACTGGCTTTTTGTTTTAAATGGACTTTCAATTTATCACAGATTGCATCCTGCATTAAGGCTTCATTATAATTCCTTAAAAATAAGTGGACTTTATACTTTAAACTAATAAATACTTTAAACACATTTATTCCTCCTTATCTTCACATAAATATCGCAGGAAATGTAAATCGTTTCGGAAGCTGGCTGACATGTCCACTTGCAGTGGAGTTAGTCCCTTTAGCTTTGCGTCACCACTTTTCAATGGTTTTGCCATTATCGTACGAATTCATGTGTTCTAATACTAAGGTATCGAATTCTCAGAAAAATGTTAAGGGACTTTAGACCCATAATTATTATTTAAGTGTTGGGAAATAGATATTTACTCATTTCCCATTTTGATTTTTACCTAAACCTAATCAAACCAGATTAGCATTGTTTAAAATAAGCTTCGTTAAAAGTGGAAGATTTTCAAGGGTATCCATAAAAAAAGGGCTGTGTGATCACTTCAGATCATACAGCCCTTTTTGAGATTATTTCTTAGGTATGCTTGACGGATGTACAATATCCGCTCTGGTTAAAGCGATGTTTAAGGCGCTGGAAAATTCCGCTTTTTGTTTATAGGCATCCGTTATCGTGATTCTATATTGATACTTCCCATCTTTTAGCTGCCGATGCGATTTACTTTTGGCATCCCATTTGAATTGTTGTGACCCTGACTTTTTCCAAGTCTTTGGCTGAATCGTTCGGATTTGAGTTTGATCCTTAAAGACTTCTACCTTAACGTAACCTGGTTTATTCAGTTTGTAAGTAAACGTTGTTATTCCAGTGTTTCGGTATTCAGTTAGCGATTTCCCTTCAATGACTGGCTTCCTCCAGTCCTGCAAAGAAAAAATGGGGCTTTTCACCACACGTTTATTGCCTGCCTGATCACGAACTTCTACCCGGAATAAATATTTTCCTTCAGCAGCATAACGAGTTTTCGCATTTTTCCCATCCCATACCAAACTATGGCTGCCTGAATTATATTTCCTATTTGAAGCGATTTTTTTAACCTTTGTTCCTTTTTTCGTGGTGATATAAGCATCAATATACACGGTTTCTTTTACTTTAAGTTTTAACTTAGCCTTTGTTTTGCCATCCATTTTATAGAGGGAATTTGAAAGGGCTGCTGTAGCCTTTGGTTTGGAGGTATCCACTTTTATATCCAACCGTTTGACAGTGCTTTTTCGATTTTGTGAGTCTACAGCATAAATGACGAGCGTATATTTTCCGTCAGGAACGGTTTTGCTTTTTTTGTCTTTCCCTGTCCAGGAAATGCTTCTATTGCCATTTTTAATCGGCTTGCTTGTTGTGAGACTCTTTACTTTTTTATTACGGCTATTGTAAATCGCTGCCGTGACTTTTGCATCTTTATTAAGAGAGTAGGGAACCACTAATTTTTTTGAAATGGATGGTGAAAATACTTCAGATTTACGATCAAGCTTAATGACAGGATTGACGACATTTTTCACTTCAATCTCTGCCGACTTGCTCATCGTTTCTAATCCATTCGCAACCTTGATATGGATTTTATAGGAGCCGCTGTGAGCAAATTGACCATCATCTTGTTTCCCATTCCAAGATAAGGACAATTTCCCGCCGTTCCACTCCTTGTTTGACACCAGCCTTTTTACAACGTCGTTCTTCGAGTTCTTTATTTCAACAGAGACCCTGGTGCCTTTGTAGATTTCCGTTGAGACATTCATTTTATTGAAGCCATCAATTCTAAAAATGCTAGCTGGAACCTTAATCGGCGACATGGGCCCAGGAGTTTGCTGCAGAGCTCGGTAAGCATCAATGCGTCCGGCTCCGTAGTAATAATCCCGACCCTCTAATCCTAAATCAATTGCTGACCTAGTAAGAATCATTTCTACGTCGTCTGGTGATAAAAAAGGGTTTTTCGAGAGAATTAATGCAGAAACTCCCGAAACGATCGGAGCTGCCATGGAGGTTCCATCTGAATACTGATAGGAACTTCCATTAATCGTTGAGTAAATACCTTCTCCTGGTGCGGCTAGATCAATATAATCACCGTAATTGGAGAATCTAGTAATCTCATCATTGGAGTTTGTGGCACTGACTCCTATCACTCCTTGAAAAGCCGCAGGAAACGTACGTAAATACGTATTCTCATTACCGGCAGCAGCAATGACCACGACGCCTTTGGAGCGGGCGTAGTCTACAGCATTTGCAAGTGCCTGGCTATACGAACGGCTGCCAAGACTCAAATTAATGATATTCGCCTGATGGTCCGCCGCATAATAAATCCCTCTGACCACATCATAAACACTGGCTGAATCACCTTTAAAGACATTCACTGGCATGATTTTTATATTTGGAGCGATTCCGGCTACACCTATATTATTATGGCTAGCGGCAATGATGCCTGCTACATGTGTTCCATGAAAATCCCCATATATTACAGGGCTCCCTGTAACTATATCGAATGGATGAATAATTTTCCCTTTTAAGTCCGGATGATCAGTTTGAACTCCGCCATCAACTATCGCTACAGTGATTTCTGCAGAACCTCGTGTTACATCCCAAGCTTGAGGAAGTTCAACCTTACTAAGATGCCATTGAAATTCCACTCCCGGGTCCTTTGGTGCGAAGTTGGAGGAGAAATTATAGTTTGGTTCCGCGAAATCCACTTCACCTTTAGACAGCAGTTCTTCTGCTAAAGGCAAAAGGTCCTCTTCCCTAGAAACATATAATAGGGAAAAGTCGCCTTTATCCAAGGTGGATATTTCCTTCACTTTTAATCCCTGTAGAACGCTTGTTTTTTGCGAATCCGTAACTGATGGATTGAACTTCACAATGAGCTCGCGACTATTAAAATCCTTCTTTTCATCAAATAAGTACTCTGTACTGAATTTAGTCACTTGTTCTTCAGCAGAAGCTGTGACTGCTGTAAAAAAAGATAAGCATATGAACAAGATCGACGCGATTATCCTCATGACCTTCTCCTTTTCTCCATCATAAGCACTCATTCTAATGGAGACCTGATTTATACACTGTTAATATCGGCTGCAGATCAATTTTATTGAAAGCCAGAAACCTTCTTTTCACTGGAAATAACTAGTATACTTGCTTTTTCCGGCACATAGTTAATTGACTATTGTTCAATGGAAGAACTGTGGAGGTAAGCCTTTCGACCA
The DNA here is from genome assembly GCF_965138835.1 of Mesobacillus thioparans. Taxonomy (NCBI): domain Bacteria; kingdom Bacillati; phylum Bacillota; class Bacilli; order Caryophanales; family Bacillaceae; genus Mesobacillus; species Mesobacillus thioparans. The sequence goes on from NZ_CBCSFH010000008.1 coordinate 120,487, forward strand.
AGGAAGTTAATCACGTACCACTCACCGTTTTTTTCCAGAAACGAGACCGTCGTATCTTTATTCAATTTTCCCAATGCTGGCGAATTGATAACTGCACTGCTTAATGCCAAAGCATCCTGAGTGAGTTTCACATTTCCTTTTGTTACATTTGCACTAATTGAATTGTGGACCTTTGCCGTTAATAACGGTGAAGTCTCCGCTTTTAGAACATATCCTTTTTCCGTTCCCAGAGATACCTCACTATACACGCCATACTCTCGAACCCTAGGGAACACCTGGCCTTTTTCCAATGATCCAACCTGAACATACTCCTTATCTTTCAAGATGAATAAGGCGACGTGATCTTGGTTGACTTGGAAATACTTAATTGATGAGCTGAATTCCAGCTTTACTGCATTTTTATGGATATACCCACTTCTCTTGCCAAGAAGGACTTTATAATAGTCACCACTGGTTTTATAGAATGATAAGGATGATCCTTTGTAAACAGTTGCGATTGGTTTTCCATTCGGTGCCGCCTTGGACCGGAAAGGAGTAGTGTTATTGACAGTTACTATTCCTTTTTCTTTAACCTCACTTAGTGTGAATCCGCCTGAGGGAGCCTGTGGATACACAGTTACAGAAGTTTTTTCCACATATGCCTTTTCACCGCCAAATTCAATTTGATACCATTTGGATGTAGTTGAAAGGATTTTAAAAGATTGGCCTTTTCCAAGACTGCCTAGCTTCTTCAGCTTTCCCGTAGTATTTTTATATATAATAGTCTTTTTCTTCGTTTTAAAAAACGTCGCCTTATTCTTCTTTTTATGATGCTTATGAACGATTGCAGCAAGATCGGCAATAACCTTCTGGGACTTTGCGTAACTAATGTTGTTGGTCATGATTGCCAAAGCGAATGGATTTTTATCGTAAACGATGGCTACATCATTATATATAAGTGACATCGGAATCATTCCAACCTTATGAGCTGTTTTTGCTCCTTTGATTCCTTTTGGAATGGTTGTATTATAATCTGTTTTCATTAAGTAACCGACCAATTCCTTGCCAAGCTCATTCTTTTCAGCAAAGTCATATAAACGATTCGCATAAACTACTAAATCTTTCGAGGAAGTTACATTCTGGCCCCCTGGATAGGCATATTTTCCGCCAACTTTTTTTAAAAAGGAATTAAAATTACTTCTTCCAACCTTCTCCTTTAGCATGATGAAAGCAATATTATCACTGTGGACCATCGCTTTTTTCACTAAATCACGGATGGTATATTTTGTACCTACCCTATCATATTGGATAACTCCGCTGCCTCCATAGTAGTGGTAACTTTTATAAGTCAACTTCTGATTCAAGTTTATTTTGTTCGCCGCAGCCAGTTCCATCACATACAGTGCAAGAGGAAGTTTTATGGTACTTGCTGCTTTTTTGGCTGACGTGCTATTAATCTTATATTCATCGCCATTTGTTAAATCCCGATAATGAAGGGTTACCGTTCCTCCAGATTTCTTTATGTATTGATTGAGCTCCTTCTTCATTGCCTTATCGAAAACCTGATAAGAATTGAGCATTGCTGCTTCTGCCTGATTGATTGGCATGAGCGTTGAAATGAATAATAAAATGATCATCAGTGCACTTACATATTTCTTCATAATATCCCCCAGTTTTTCTCTCTATCTTATAGCATTTATTTTAAGAGAATCGCATGAAGAAATATATATAAATATGTAAAATTATTCAATATTACTAGAATTGAACATCAAAAAGGCAATGGAACGCAGATTCCATTGCCTTTAGTATTATTTGTCTTTAATTTCGAGCAGCTTCACCCTCAACTCATTCTCCATCGTAGCCAGGTCAAGCTCTGCCTGACGCCTCTTCGTCCGTCCTTCTTCCTGGATTCTCAGAGTTTCTTCCAAGGTTGTGATCAGATTCTCCTGCGTTTTCTTCAATGTTTCAATATCAACGATACCGCGTTCATTTTCTTTAGCAGTTTCGATTGTGTTTGTTTTCAGCATTTCTGCATTTTTGAGCAGGAGTTCATTTGTTGTTTTTGAAACTTGCTTTTGAGCTTCCACTGCATGCCGCTGCCTGATCAGTGTTAGCGCGATCGCAACCTGATTCTTCCAGAGTGGAATAGCAGTAACAATTGATGACTGAATTTTTTCAACCAGTGCCTGATTGGTATTCTGGATCAGCCTAATTTGCGGTGCACTCTGAATCGTGATTTCCCTGCTTAATTTCAGGTCATACAAGCGCTTATCTAACCGGTCGGCAAACTGAATCATGTCATTGACTTCCTGGAACTTCATTTGGTCCTGGGAAGCTTCCGCGGCTTTTTTCAGTTCAGGAATTGTTTTTCCATGCAGTTCTTCAAGCTTTAGTTCGCCAGCAGCGATATAGATGTTCAGGGCGTTGAAATACTCTTTATTCGTTTCATATAGCTTCTCAAGCATTCCAATATCAGAAAGCAGCACATTTTTACTGCGATCGAGCTTTACGCTGATCCGGTCAATTTGGGCCCCTGTCTTTTGATACTTTGAGAGGATTTCCTGGACAGAACCCGAAATCTTGCCAAACATCCGGGCAAAGAATGATTGCTTTTCGGCACTAAGTTCCTCTGGGTTCATATCATTAAGATGCTTCATCAAATCATTGATGATCTCCCCTACTTCACCGACATCCTTTTTCTGGACATGCTCAAGCATCGCATGAGAAAAAGTCAGCAGCTTCCCTTGTGCCTGTGTACCATATTGAATCATCGCCTGGTGGTTTTTCGGATCGATTTGCTCGGCCAACTGGTAGGCTCGCTGGCGATTTTCCTCAGGGATGACATCAATCAGCTTAACAGGTTTGTTTTCATGCTGCTGCAGGCTGGGCTGCAGCTGCATTTCCGGTGTATCGCCAAACGGGTTTGTTAAAATATCGTCCATGATATTGCCGGTATTTTTTAAAAGGTCTGGGTTTTTTTCTGTCATTATTTTAACCTCCTGGTCTCGTCAGGAATTTCATTTAGTTTCTTGATCGAATGCTTGGCTACATCGATTTCAAAATTCAGATGGTCAATATCGTCAGCCAGCATATAGCTCAAATCTTTCTCAACGATTTTGGTAAGTTCCTTCAAAGTATCTTGAGTATCATATAATGAGCGCTCCAGCTCGCGGTTTTTACCAGGCTGGGAGGAAAGAAAAGCATATTTTTCGCTCAGTTCCATGATGGAATCAAGATGGGAAAAATAAAACTGTTCTGCCTTGAAAAACCTCCTTGGCTCACGCGTGTTTAGCCTTTGAATGTTCTTCACAAGCCTTAGCAGCTCCATTCTTTGTTTCAACGAACGAATATGGCGGATCGAAAAGAGCGATTTCTGGACCTTTTTAATCTTCACATTCGCTTCTCTAAGATTTCTCTGTATATATTTGTATTCCTTCTTGGTCAGTCGGTTTTTTTCAAGGACTCGTCTTTCAAGATAATACCCTACTCCAAAAAACATGACACCCCCGCCAATGACCCCATATAGCGAAGACATCCAGAACGTCTGGTCAAAACCGGCATACGCCAGCAGCCAGATGAATGCGGAAAAAGGGATTGCCGAACCTGTTTGCATGAATCGTAAAAGGAATTTATTCATTAGTCATCGACTCCTGTATTGAATCTTCCTATTTATACGAATAGGAGGCGCAGAATGTTTCAAATGCTGTTAAAAAATGTTTTCTCCCTTATACAATACTTCAAAACAACCTCTTTTTCTACAGACTTGGTTAGTAAAGTCATCTAGGTCCTGGGACTGAGTGGATATACTCGTAAAAGTAGCAGGGTCTCTTTGTCGCATGCGGATAATTGCAAGGTAAAACGAATTAATTGCACGTTCAGGTGTAGTAATTGCACCGTCCTTCATAATTATTGCACGTTTAAGAGTATTAATTGCACTGAAAAATAAGTTAATTGCACACTTATCCAAATTTCGGTACTATTCCCCCATGCTTTTCGCAATCCTGATCTCCTTCGACAAAAGAACCGGGACAAGCTTGTAGAAAAAACTGGTAATTTGTAGAAACTTTTGTTGTTTGATTTTTTCAAAAAGGCGGTATATAGGGATTAAAGAAGTAAAAGTAAAAATAATACAATTGAGAAGGAGTGTTTTGAATGAGAGTCAAAGCTGGCAGCTGGAGCATGTTGAGTTCGGAGGAGAAATTATTATTACTTACAGTGATCAGCAAACAAAATAAGAAAGGTCCTAAAAATGATTAAATGTTGTATTGGTATCTGATCCCTTTGATAATTTTATATATTTTAATAAAGGGATCAGATAAAAAAACCTTACCCTCGGCTGAGGATAAGGTCAAAAAGTTATGCTTTTCTGCGTTGGCGGATAAAGAGGTAAATGCCACCTATTAATAAAAGCAATCCGGCCAGCGTGTAATTGTAAACATTCGTTGCCGTATTAGGTAGTTTCTTACCTTTCTCATCCTTTGTTACCGGTGATCCTTTGGACTCATCAGTATCCTCAAAAACACCAAATGTACTGAAATGTGTAGTCGTTGCTGATACAATACCTGTCTTAGCATCATATACGCTATCTTTAAGAACTTCCCACTCTTTAGTATCTTCATTGTAGTAGAAGATTTTAATCTTGGCTGTGTCGATTCCTTTTACTTTTTTCGGATCAACTTTAAGGGCAATAGTAATTTTCTTGCCTCCAAAGTCATGGAGAGTTTGAGAACCTGCTGAAATAGTAAAGTTATAAACAGGACCAATTGCTCCAGGAGCATACATTTCTTTAAGCTCGATCGTAATCTCTTTTCCGTTTGCAAATGCAACCATCTCTTCAAGCATGGTTGGAGGAATTGTTAACTCAGCATCAACCTTGTTAATCTTCATGCCACTATTATTGGCAATCAAATCCTTAAGGACAGCAGTTGTAAGAGTAACTTTCAACACTTCTACAGTTTTTGCATCTTTTGGTTGAACTAAGACAACTTGACCTTTTTCTACATCCTCTAGATTGATTCCATCAATTACTACACTCATTGATTCCTTATCTTGAGAAATGTTCCCTACTGGTTCTACTACACCATTAACTGGCTTAATTACTTTTCCAGGCTTTTTAGATCCATCTCCTGGTTTCGTTCCACCGTCNCCNGGNTNNGTTCCGCCATCTCCTGGNTNNGTTCCGCCATCTCCTGGCTCAGTTCCGCCATCTCCTGGTTCAGGGCAGTCACTTCCTGGAAGTGTTGAGAGTCTTTCAAGTTCCTTTGTATCTCTTACCCTGATACGTTTTCCTTGAGCAAATTCCCCTGATAAACCGATAGCTTCAAGCGTATCACAAGGAGCCAGAATAGGGACAGGTCCGCTTTGATTCACAATATATCCATCTGTGAATACAAGTACTTCACCAGAGCCATCATTAATCACGTAAGAGTTATCATCAAATTTAGAGACAACCTTACCCTTCACTTTAACAAGCAGTCCCTGGTTAGCTTCTGATGTTGCTTCTCCAGTGGCCACTTCTTTCGGCTGAATAGGGTCTCCCTCACCGATTTTAATGACATCCTGTTCAAACTTCACAAATTCGATTTCTTTATTGTTATCGAATGTAATGATGTGTCCATAAATACGGACCTTATCACCAGGCTTAAGGGATCCTGCAGGCACTTCCTGGAATGCCATGATTCCGCCTGTTTCATCCTGTACATAGAATGCGTCAAAGAATACTCCTGCTCCAGTAGTGACTGTTCCTTCAATCACTGTATGAGTATCTTCAGCCAGCTTTCTTGCATCGCCAATTTTTGTGACAGTTGTTTCGCGATGAGCGAGCCAGTTGACTGCATTCAATGCAAATTCATCATTTCCTTTTGGCTCGTATGATTCATCCATTTGTTTATCATTGAAAATATTCATACCTGAAACTATGATACGGCCTTTATCACCAATTTCTTCTGAAGCGATTAATGGTATGGCACTTCCGCCAGTTTCATCGGAAACCGAATCATAGGTGAATCCGCCTTTAATATTTCCCTGATACGTGGTTTCATTTCCTTTGGCCAGAATCACAACTTTACCAGTTTCGGACAGCGCTGAATTATCTGGTCCTGACAAACTAGTACCGCTGTAATAATCAAGGAACGAAACTCGGTCTGTAATATAGTTGGAAACTAATCCAGGGAATACCCTTACAGCATAAGGGGCCACTTTTGGATCACTCCAGAAGTTTCCTGATTTACTATCATCAAACACACCATCATTACCCATTCTGATCGATGTTCCGATCTGGGCCATCATTTCGTTGTTAATAGTAGGAGTGGTGCTGTTATTGCTCTTACCTGCCATCAATAAAGATCCGCCAGCTTTCACGAATTTTGCAATCGCCGCACTTTCATCAGCTGTGTACGATGATTTTGGATGTGTTATGACTAGTACATTAACATTACTTAATACGTTATCTGTGATGGCAGAAGTGTTTTCAGTAACTTTATATCCTTCTTTTTGAAGCATCGTTGTAAAGGATTTTAAGTTATCCTTATACGTTCCGCCATCGCCGCTCGTGTTTTCATTGCCGTGCTTTGCATCAATTAACACATTGACCCCGAGAGGTTCCTTAATTTTCACCGGAAGGACAAATTTGGTGTCTCCAAGCTCCAGTCCATCAAGAGAGGATACAACAGCAATGATACTGTGATCGCCTTTTAACGGACTGTTCCAAACAGCCGTTGCAGTCGCTACTCCTTTAGAAGGTATGGAGGAAATCTGCTGGGATCCAAGCAGGTTATCTGTCTTGACCTCGTCAAAGTATAGGTCCACTTTCAGGTTTTTAACTTCCTGAGTACCATTGTTCGCTACACTTGCTTTCAGTGTTGCAGGGTTGCCTTCAACAATAACGTCACCGACAATATCAATTCCGTTTACTTTTACATCTACAGCTTCTTCTTTTGACCAAATTGGAGCCGAGTACATGCGCTCGCCATCAGCCTGGGTAACTCTTACTACGAACCATTGCTGTCCGCCTGTTACCTTATAAGTAGGCTCCCAAGAAAACTCCGTAGTCATTGGAGAATAGGAATCTACAACCTTACCGCCGTTCGAAACTAACTCGACCTTTTCTACTCTGTCATCAGACTTATAGTCTGCAGAAAGATAACTGTAATCAGCCATGGATTTATTTTCAGCTACAAGATCACTGCCTTGGATCTTAAAATTCAAAGTCTTGCTGTCAACAGTTGAACCCATGTAGAAGCCATTTGCTTTTACATCGAGCGTGAAGTTAGGGTCTTCTGCCATGTAAACGCGCATATTACGCATAGAATGTAACAGAGATTCCTGTGAAAGATCGTCAGACACAATGACAGTACGTGCATTCGTCTGTCCCCATGTACCTTCATGGTTGTCTTCACCGTAAGTAGGGGCAACATGCCAGCCTAAATCCAATGTGGAGAAGAACTTCTTCTCTGCATTTGCATATCCATAGTGACCGGATCCGTTTCCTACTTCAAGCATCGTGAAAAGCTTATCTAAGTCTTTGTTATAAGGCTTAAAGTTATTGAAAGCATCCTTTGACATATCAGGATGGTTAAACTGACCGACAATATCATCGTAGGTCATGACCCACGCGTAATATTTGTTCAAATCTTGATAGATTTTCCCGTTAATGTTACGGTCGATGAAGTTCTCTGAACCAAAGATGTTTGAGTGGCCCCATGTAGTAGAGGTCATTTCAAACGCCGGGAATACTACGTATTCGCCATTCTTTGTATATTGAGCTGACAGATTTTTTGTCAGCTGCCAGTCTTCGCCGCCGCTGCGTTCAAGCATTCCCTCACGTTCTACCGTATCTTGTCCAAGCTTAGTTGGATCGATATCGTGGGAGTGATCAGAGAAAGCGAACCAATCATAATTATACTTTTGTCCTGCCTTCAAGGCTGCTTCAGGCGCACCAGCCCCGTCATGTGATATGTTCGTATGGTTATGGGTAGTACCGCGATAGTGGTTTCCACCTTCGAAACGCGGAACCACAGTGAATTTCCATTCATATTCATTGGCGTTTCCTTTGGAATCCATAGCTGTGACCTTAACTGTATGATCTCCAACAGCTAAATCTTCCTCCGGAGTGAATTTCACTTGGCTTTGACTGATTTGAGCATTCGTGAGCTCCTCTCCATCAAGCCACACTTTCACACTTGCCTGATCCACACCGCTTGGGTCTTCAAGCAGAACCGAAATTTCCGGGCGAGGACTTTCCACCTTAGTGCCTCCAACTGGTGCTTCCCCGTATATTTTAGGTCCATCCTCATCCTCAATCAGGCTAACATGATGTGGTGCATCTTTCGTGCCTGAGCTTTGCACACTTTCCCCTGCACGAGCTTCAATATAGTAATCAAATCCATTAGCCGGCACTTTTTCAGCTTGAAGGACTGCCGTATAACGGGATTCACTTCCTGCAGTCAATGGCAAAGCGATATAATCTGCTGAACCTGCCGCACGGTAGTAAACCGTTACAGATTCCGCTCCGCTAGCTTTTGCCACAAATTCAACTGCCGTATCTTTGTAAACCTGTGTCAAAGGATCATGATCAATGCTCAATTGTGCAATAACATCCTGCATATCACGCGGGAAAACCTGATAGCCGTTGACATGTGTTGCGTTTGTAGTGTATTGGCCGACGATACCGGTTACAGCATAACTTTTTCCGGTTTCGAATACTTCATCAGCCTTGATGCCTGTAGGCTCCATAACGCGGACTGTTGTTGATTTATTGTTCTCATCAACTAAAGTTACATTCCAGTTGGCGCCTGAAGTAGCAACCGATGAAACTTTACCATTGGTTCTGACAAGACTGCCTTCCAAAGGCTCAGCTGCCGTGAAGGTATTCAAATCCAGGATTGTGGCAGATTTAGCTGCTGGAACTGCCTGGCCCTCAGCTACTCTTGTAATTGCTGTAGGTTCTAATTCCGTCAAACCATTATATTGAATGAGTTTACCTGTGATTTTAAGCTTGTCGCCGCGGACAATTTTCAGCTTGGAATCAAAGTTACCAAAGATATTGATTCCAGCCGTTTCATCCTGAATGTAGAAATTATTTTTCTGGTTACCCATCACGCCATTGTCGACTGTGACGACACCTTCAACAGTAAAGAATTGATTAAGGTTTGCAAGAATTCCTTTTGAGTCCGTTACTTTCACTTCATTCAAAGGAGTAACGACATCAGTTGCAGCTTTCTCAACTGACACTGGGACGCTTTCCAGCATGATTCCCTTGCTGTCACTTGATTGCTGTGTAACGTAAACCGTTGCGGGAGCATTGTTGAAAGTGATTGCATTAAATGCCCCAGTGTTAAGGACCTCGGTTCCATTACCGTTTAATCTCTCCCCTGTGTTTGCAGAAGAATTTGGATAAACGTAGATTGTCGACCTGACTACACCTGCACCGGCATTGCCGATCAATGTACCTTTGCCATTGTTATCCACGCTGTAGCTCAGTTTGTCAGCCACTACATTTTTGCTGTTCTGGGCTAGGTTAATTTGGATGGCATCGCTTTCCTCTTTGCCTTCCTGTGTAGCCGTAATATAAACCGAAGTTAATGCTTTCGCTGTTTCAAAATTCACTTCGAATGATCCATCAGCAGCTGCATTGGCACTGCCAAGCGTGGTACCTTTTGCTGATGTTTCATAGACTTTGATGACAGACTGCTCGATAGTTGCTTCAACAGATCCAGTCACTTTTGCCTTACCATCCTGCAAGGTAAATTGAATATTGTTTCCTAACGGCTGAAGGCTAGCATCTGATTCCATTGGCGGTTCAGCCGGGCTGGCACTGTTCTTTGGAACTGGTGCTGCTGCCACAAAGTCCATTGCGTTATCATCTGAATCCCAGGCATTTCCAAGACCAGGTTCAGGAAGAACGTTTGCGTAAGGACGACGCTGGGCACTCTTCGTTGCTGATGGCGCCGGTGTTGGACCACTACCTTCAAATACACTTGCAGTCGGTCCAAAACCCACATAGTCAATTTGATTTTTATTTTTGTCTAACAGCTTTACTTTACCTGCTCCTGCAGCCATCGCTATGGAGCCAGAAGCATCTGCATCCGGAAGCTCTTCTCCATTCGCGCCGCCTCCTTGAGTGATTAAATAAAATCCATATCCAGGTATCTCATCTGTTAAACTTGTTGACTGCCATGATGTTCCCCCTGCAGAGGCATACTCGACAGTCCATCCTTCAAGAGACACAGGTTCTGATGTTGGATTATATAATTCTATGAAGTCTTTATTTAATGAAGCACCGCTGTTTCCTCCAGCTCCATACACCTGGCTGATCACCACATGTTCAGAAATGGAAGCGTTTACTTTTAAAGCTAATCCACTTGGTAAAAACGTACTAATAAGCAATAAAATAGCCATGGACAAACTAGCCCATCTTCTGTAATCCCTCATTTTTCTTTTCATCCAGTACCTTCCTTTTATCATACTTTATATCTATCTAGTCCCCAGAAACTCCTTTCATTGATTAATAAACTACTATAATTCTACAAAATATTGTTTATGAAAGATACAGAGTTTTGTAAAAAATTATTAAAAATTCGACAAATTTCTATCATGTATGTACTTCTCTAGGAAAATATGTTTATATTTAGATGGGATTTTAGCAGATAATTTACAAACGGGGGTCAACATGTGAAGACTAAAAAATCTGGTAAGACAGCTTTATTTCAACTCTTTATCATCATCCTTATGTTCTACTCCTTTCCTGTTTCTACATCGGCGCATCAATACAGCGCAAGTTTTACAAATATTGAATTCAACCAAAACGAAACATTATTTACGTTTTCGTTTGATACTTTATCTATTCTTGAACTCCAGGAAGATCTCGATGAGAATAAAGATAACATTTTACAAGAGGAAGAAATTCAAGCGGATAAGGACCACCTGATCGAATTCCTTACTCACAGTGTAATTCTCGACAGAAATAACGAACAACAAGAACCTGAAGTGCAATCCATGATTTTAGAAACCAAGGAGAACAAAGAGTTTCTGACGCTCTCCCTGAAGTACCCAGCCTTTGCACCTGGTGATACCATTACCGTCAACGATGGACTTTATTACAAGGATTCAGAAACAAACTATGTGAATCTCTTGTCCGCTACCTATCCTGGCGGTTCAAGCCAGGCGGCGTTACAGGGTGAGAATCGTTCATGGACGATTCTGCTCACAGAAGACCAACAGGAGCAGCAAGCAGGCGGAAACGGGGAGCAGGCGAATACTCCTGACTCTCAGCCAGGTTCCAAACCTGAAGCTGAAGCAAAGACCACTTCTTCCTGGCTATCTTTTTTCAAACTGGGAATGGCTCATATTTTAACAGGGTATGACCATCTGCTATTCCTGTTCGCACTATTGCTGCGGAAACAAACGTTCAAGCAATATGCGTTGATCGTTACATCCTTTACGGTTGCTCACAGCATCACCTTAAGTTTGGCGGTATTAGGAATCATGGATTTGCCATCAAGGTTTGTTGAATCTGCCATTGCACTGAGCATTATTTATGTGGCAGTGGAAAACATCTTTAAGAAGGAAGTAAACCACCGTTGGGGATTGACCTTTGTCTTTGGATTGATTCACGGACTTGGATTTGCAAATATTCTTCAGGAGATGAATCTCTCAAAGGGAAGCCTGGTATCCGCACTTTTCAGTTTTAATATTGGGATTGAAGTGGTGCAGATCGCGCTTGTGCTGCTATTGCTTCCTTTGCTGACCTACTTGCATCGTTTAAAGAATTCAGCCAAATATATCAAACTTGGATCAATCGTGATTATTTTGTTTGGAGCATTCTGGCTTGTGGAACGCTTATTTTCATAAGCTTGTGTTTTGGAAAATAAAACCTCTGCCTGTATACGTGGCAGAGGTTTTTCTATTTTCTGGCTTATTTCAGTATAAGAAATGAAGACCTGAAAAAAATAAGCAAAATAACAAAAATGTCTCATGCAAATAGGAGTGATTGTTATGAGGAACTTTTCTATGTATGTATTCGCAACAGTGATGACCTTCTTTTTATTTTTCCATCCCGATGAAACCAAGGCCTCCCCTCGTTTAAATGTGCTGAGTGGAGAGAAACTATTTGATATCCCGACAGAAGACAATCTCCAGGGAGTCGCCTATTGGGATAACCATTTTTATGTCGGATACGATGTCGGAAAGGGTTATGGTGTGATCAGAAAGTACAATTCAGGAGGAAAGCTGGTAAAAGAAACAGAGCCTCTATCTATAGGGCATGCAGCCGAACTGGACTTTAGAGAATCGAATAAGAGGCTATATGTGTCTAACGGAGGAGGAAAGAATCCTACTTTTATATATGAAATAGATATATTGTCAAGTAAGCCATCCATTACAAGAAAAATCGATTTCCATTCACTAGGAAATGCCGGTCTAGTGGCAATTGATCATCATAGTGATACTTTGGTCATCCACACAGCAGAAAGTGATACAACTCCCCCAAAGCTCAGTATTGCAGACTTTAATGGCAACATTATTAAACAATTTCCCATTAAGTATCAAGGAATTCCTCAGGGACTGGAGGTATTCAATGGCATCATATATTTTCAAACGAATAACCTTCTCACAATGCTGAATTTCAATGGACAGATCATTGGACAGACAGCCATAAAAGAACCTGGTGAAAGTGAAGGAATCACCATTCTTACAAAGGGAGGTAAGGACTATTACATTTATGCCTATCGTCATGGAAACCGCATATACAGAGCTGATTTATATACCATTCATAAACTCGCTTTACTAAAGGAATAATAGGAAAAAATGAATTTCAGGAGGGAAATCTTGAATTGAGAAGATTATCAGCATTAGCGTTAACGAACCTGATTTCCCTCTGCCTAAAATCACTTTTTACCCGGTACGAGATCATTGGCAGTCTGGATATTGGCGGCGCTTTGGTCGAAACTTCCTTTTTAGTTTTGCTGGTGTTACTATTTTCACTGCTATGGGAAAAGAATTCACAATATGTTTATCTACTTTTAAATATAACAGGTTCACTTTTATTGTTAACTGCCATCATGTACTTTGATTATTACAATTCTATTGTGACTTATAAATCACTCGCACAGGCTGGCCAGGTTGGCGAAGTTAAAGCCAGCATTTTTGCTTTATTCAAATTTAAATATTTACTGTTTTTTGCAGATTTGCCTGTCCTAGTTCTGCTGAAGAAGAATTGGCCGCTCCTTGAAATTCAAAAAAAAACCTATCTGCCAATTTTGGCAGTTACCATTCTTCTTATCATCTGGGGCTTTTATCGATCTTCCAATATCATCAGTGAAATTAGCCAATATGAAACAGTAGGGTTCTTCGCCTATCAATTCCTGGAGGCATCTTCTGAAGCTGGTTTGTTATTAAAGGACAGTGAAAAAATTAATCCAGCTTTGATTAACAAAATCAAACCATCCCAACAAAATGAGGACCGGCAATTGTATGGAATTGCCAAGAACAAGAATGTAATCATCGTTCAGCTGGAATCTGTCCAAAGTTTATTACTCAATAAGCAGATCGATAATAGAGAAATAACACCTAACCTGAACAAATTCATCAATGAGGCCTTTTTCTTCCCTTATTTTTATACCCAGGTTGGCAAAGGCAACACTTCAGATGCTGAGTTCCTTGTCAATACCTCTATCTATGCCCTTGGGAGCGAACCAATGTCGACAGCCGCCGCCGGTAAGTCTGTTCCGAGCTTCCCAAAGCTCCTGAGTCGATCTGGTTATTATTCAGCCACCTTTCACGCGAATGAAGTATCATTTTGGAGTCGGAAAGATATGTATGATTCCTTGGGCTTCAATCAATATTTTGACCAGGATTATTTTGGAACCGAGGACTTTATTGCATATGGAGTATCGGATGAGATTTTATATAAAAAAACAGTCGAACAACTAAGAAAGCGAAACAAACAAAAATTTTACGCACATATCATAGCCCTATCAAGTCATTATCCATACGACCTTCCTGAAACAAAACTTACTCATGCGATTACACTGCCCGAATCCTATAATGATTCAATCGTTGGGTCTTATATAAAATCGGTCAGTTATGCTGATTTTGCTTTTGGAGTGCTGATTGATGAATTAAAGGCATCTGGCTTGTATGATGACACGGTAATTGTTGTATATGGCGACCACCAGGGACTACAAACCCAGAATGAAAGGGATATATCTATTGTTAATGAATTGGTCGGACATGAGTACCATTCTGTCCTTGACCATTTAAACGTACCGCTCATCATTAAAGTACCATCGGCAACCGGTGGGAAAATAAACACCATCGGGGGATTGATAGATGTGTACCCTACCATCGCAAATCTCTTAGGGCTTGATATAGGAAACGAAATCATCTTTGGAACTGACCTGTTCAATACGACAAAAAATACGATTGGAATACGCTTTTATGCTCCAACAGGAACCTTTGTGACGGATGGATATTCATTTTCTCCAGGAAAAACGAAGGATAGCGGACAGGTTACCCTAATAGATAGCAGAAATGAAGGCCCTGCTGCAGCAGACTCAATAAAAGAACTAAACAAAATATTACATTTTATGAGAATCTCGGATGCGTATATTCACTCACTAAAATAAGCCAGATTATGTCTCATTCTGGCTTATTTGGGGTTTAATATTTTGGGATATACTGTCTCTCCAACCAAAAAGCACTTAATTCGATACATTTTTTCATATAGAGTTTTTATTTTACATGGAAGACTTGTCGTAAATTGTAATATAAATGTAATTTACCCGTTATTTGTTTGTAACCCCTTTCGTTTTATACTATGTTTAACTTCAACCAAACGGGGGTAAACAACTTTGTTTAAGAGAATTATCACTTCACTTTTGTTCTTAGCACTAGTTGCAACTGTCGCACCGTCAATAGATCAAGCATCGGCTTCTGGAAAAACTTATGTAGTTAATGTGAATTCCGGTAAATTGAATGTTCGTAAAAAGCCATCGGCATCCGGCGCTATAGTTACTAAACTATCAAAAGGACAAGCAGTGACTGTTTCTTCTCAAACAAAAGGTTGGGCAAAGATTTCAGTTAAAGGCAAAAAAGGATATGTAAGTTCAAAATATATTGCACCTAAATCTTCCAAAAAGACAACATTTAAGAAAGCTTCTGTAACTCCTGTTGGTGATTATAAAACAAAAGCAATCTCAGTTGCTAAAAGCAATATGGGCGTGAAATATAAATGGGCAGGAAACAATCCAAACGGGTTTGACTGCTCTGGTCTAGTAAGCTATTCATTCACTAAAGCTGGAGTAGATTTGCCACGTACAGCTGGAGAAATGTATAATGTAGGTACTAAAGTAACCTCTTACCAGCCTGGTGATCTATTATTCTTTGCAACAAGCGGTGGAAGAAAAGTAACTCATGTAGCTATCTACATTGGAAACGGCCAAATGATCCACTCAGCAACCTCGAATGGCGTATCAATTGCAAGCATTAACAATCCATACTGGAAGCCAAGATTCATTGGCGCTAAAAGAATATAAGCGAAACCGTGGCTGAATCAGCCACGGTTTTTTTGTTCTATGAATCTGACATCTATCCTCTTCGGCCCCTATGATCGGATAACTACAATCGCAAACCCGAAGCAGTATGCGCCAGTCTATTACCCAATGCATCTAAATGAATTTAGCGGAAAGCTATATTTACTTTTGACATTGTTCAACAAATTGCGACAAAATACCTATTGACATTTTCCATTTAATTGAGATATTTATACATAGAGGCAAAATCATTGAAAAGTGATGACGCAAAGCTATAGGGACTTTTTCCAATCAGGAATGTCAGCCAGCTATCATCAATCATAAAGGGTGAAAATTGATGTCAAACTATCACTGGCTTACGCCAGAGGAAAAGCAAAGAAAAAAAGCGAAGCAGAAAAAATTAATATATGCAGGATTATTTTTGGCTACTGTTTTACTCAGTGCAGCTATAACTGTGCTTGCTAATCAAATCTAGTCTTTGAACAAAGCTCCGATATTGTGGAGCTTTAGCTTTGTTTATTTTTCACATCAAATGGGATGCTAAATGAGAGTATATCAACAATAGGGTTATAGAAAAGGCATGCAATAAGCATGCCTTTAGTTTTGTTAAGTTTATCAGCCTGCTGCTCTTCTTAACCCCAATATACAGCGTATCCATCACTTTCTTCCAATAATCTCCCAAATCATTATTTAAAAGCCATCGCAGCGTTAACAGCTTTCTTCCAGCCGCTGTACAGCTGATTTCGTTCCTCTTCAGACATCTTTGTTTCAAACTTCCGGTCAATCGCCCACTGGGAAGCAATTTCCTGCTGATCTTTCCAATACCCAACCGCAAGTCCAGCCAGATAAGCAGCACCAAGGGCGGTCGTCTCGTTGACTACTGGCCTTTCGACAGGCACATTGAGGATATCACTCTGGAAGTTCATCAGGAAGTTGTTTTTCACGGCACCGCCATCAACGCGCAGTGTTTTTAGCTCGATACCTGAGTCTGCCTCCATTGCGGATAGTACATCCTTCGTCTGGTAAGCCAGTGACTCAAGGGTGGCACGGATGAAGTGTTCCTTGCTCGTTCCGCGGGTCAAGCCGAATACCGCTCCTCTGACGTCGCTGTCCCAGTATGGGGTTCCAAGCCCAACGAATGCCGGTACTACATAAACACCATCCGTGGATCCCACCTTTTCGGCATATGACTCGCTATCACTGGCGTTTTTAAGCATCCTCAATCCATCACGCAGCCATTGGAGAGCTGACCCGGCGACAAAAATACTGCCTTCCAGCGCATATTCCACTTTGCCGTTCAAGCCCCAGGCGATGGTCGTCAGTAACCCGTGTTCCGATTTCACTGCTTTCTCGCCGGTATTCAGCAGCATGAAGCAGCCGGTACCGTACGTATTTTTGCCCATGCCTTCCTCGAAGCAGGCTTGCCCGAAAAGTGCCGCCTGCTGATCACCCGCTGCACCGGCAATCGGGATTTCCTGGCCAAAGAAATGATGTTTTGCCGTTCTCGCATAAACCTCGGATGATGGCCGGGATTCCGGCAGCATCGCAGCGGGAACACCGAGGATTTCGAGAAGCTCTTCATCCCACTTCAGTTCATGGATATTGAACATAAGCGTACGGGACGCATTGCTGTAGTCTGTCACATGGGCATTCCCGCCCGAAAGCTTCCAGATCAGCCATGTATCTATTGTTCCGAACAGCAGCTTCCCTTCTTCCGCTTTCTCTCGCGCACCTTCCACATGATCAAGGATCCACTTCACCTTCGTCCCGGAAAAATAAGCGTCAATCAGCAGACCCGTTTTTTCACGAAAAAGGTCATTATGTCCCGCAGCCTTCAACTCATCACAAATCTGGCTCGTCTGCCGGGATTGCCAGACTATCGCGTTATGAACAGGAACTCCGGTTTCTTTATCCCAGACGACCGTCGTTTCCCGCTGGTTGGTGATTCCGATACCGGCAATTTGTTCAGGTTTAACATTCGATTCCGATAACACACTAGCAATCACAGACAAGATAGAACCCCATATTTCATTCGCGTTGTGCTCGACCCAGCCCGGCTTCGGAAAATGCTGCGTGAACTCCTTTTGCGCAACGTGGGCGATACTTCCCGCCTTATCAAAAAGAATGGCCCTCGAGCTCGTCGTCCCTTGGTCTAAAGATAAAATATACTGTTCCATCCCAAATCCTCCCTTTTATCGCAAAAAGGAGAACCCCTACAGAAATCTCCCTATAAATAGGATTTGTCTGTGTGATTCTCCCCGACTCCATCACGATGATTAACTTAATTGCAGTATACATGACACAGAAATCGCTTTCAATCTTTTTGGCATTTATGCAGACATATGATCTGATAGAAAGTTTTAATCAAACGTTTGATTAACTCTCATTCGATAAAAATCGGTAAACACCCAATCACGCTAAGATTTAATCACGATGATCGGTTTCTTCTTAGCATCTAGCCATTTAAGCGTTTTGATGAGATTTTTTTCGCTTGTCGCCACGCACCCGAGAGTATACTTGGTTTTACTTGTTTTCACATGCAGGAAGATTGCACTTCCAGCTCCTTTGACGATCGGTTTCTCATTATAACGAATGACGACCCCATATTTATATAATGGATGATTCAGTCGTTCAAAAGACTTCCACTTTTTCTGTGGATTCCCTTGATAACGGACCCATTTATTATAATCCTTTGACTCTGCATCATCGATCCAGTAGTCGTACTTTGTTGCTTTCTTAAAAGGATACTTTGTTTTTGTTGGCTTAGTTTCCCAACCAAATGCTGTGCCAAGGCGGAATGTCCCCACAGGCGTCCTGGCATCGCCCTCTTTCATTTTCCCCGTCCCTTTCTTCCCTATAACCACATTCATTGGAGGGGAGACCTTTTTCCATTTCCCATTCTTTTTTTCATAACGCTGCATGGTACCTGTTGTTTTGGATTTCTTCGATGGAGTAACAACAATCATTTGTGAAGCCTCTTGTTTCAATTTCTTCGCCTTTTCTGCACTTGTCGGAATCCCGCTGGCTTCAGAGGAATAAGCTGGAATGAGCAGCAGCGGAATGAAAAGAGCAACCATCAAAAACTTTATGAATTTACTCTTCATACAACACTTCCTTTTTCTTTTCTTCAAAAACCTATACGACTGCCTTTTACGTAACTATATGTTTGTACCGATTCAGCAATTACAGCAGGAATCATTTCCAGCATTTCCACCCACCAAAATAAGATAATTAATAATTAATTATTAATATCCTATATTCATCATGATCTCGTCAATCGATACCCTTCTATATTTCTGGTATTTTTCTTTGCCTGTTTCCATTCAACAGAGCATGAATACCCGTTTTATGTGTGAACCATTCTTTTATATGAAAAACACTAAAAGGACACCCATTACCGGATGCCCTCTCATGTACTACGTAAAATCTATTTAAGCGTATACCGCTTTACCCCTTCACCCTCGATCAACTTGATACCTTTCTTTGATTCTACGAAAAAGGTAAGAGATCCTTTTGAATTTTTAGTCATTTTTTCTCTCAACTCTTCTGCTTTTTTCCGTTTTTGATTAAAGGAGGATTCTTTCATCTGAATGACGACCTTATGACCATAACTCAATTCAACTTCAGTTCTGCGAATTCCGAGTGCTTTTGTATTTTTCACATGCATTAGAGAGAACCATATGCAGAAGTCATCATTGTATGACTTGGTTGGGAATAACCAGATTCCCAGATGACAGTTAACCTTAATCGGGCACATACTGACATTACCCAGCAGCCTTCTTGCACTTTTACGACCTGTTTTAAAATTCGAGCCAAGACCAATCATTGTTTCATTTATGATATTTAACGGCTTCATATCAACCAGGAATGTATCTTCACCCTGGATCACCCTGGCGTATAGCTTTCCATTCATATTGTATTCCCCGGTCAATAACACCGTTTCTTCGTTGAGTATGTAATCCGTTCGTACTTCCATCCTTTTCCCTCCTCATAAAATCTATTGATTATTTGATTGGAAAGGGTATACTAACATAGTTGGTATACCCAACCCTTGTCCTCGGGAGTCGACCAAGACATTTTCCCCGAGGGCTTTTTATTTTTCCTATGTGACCTCTCTCCTTCACCTCCCAGTAACCCCTGCTGGTATTATTATATAAATTTTTCCTTTTATAAGTAAATCGTCTTTGCTTTAATCTTAATAACAATGAATCTTATGGAATATTGCCAAAAAAATGTTTTTCTCGTATAATATATGTTATTTTTCAGAAATTTCCCCAATTTAACCTCCATTTCTTTCAATCACTCCCATTAACCTTTCATTTCATATATAAAAATAGTGCTAACATATCCATACAACCGGATAAAAATTTTTTCTTCTTCAGACAAACAATATTCACAATTTGATTGAAATCTCATTTTTTTGCTCTTTTTATATGAAATTGTCTGATAACTTCTAATAATTTATTTTTGCATCCAAAAAAGTCTCTTCATTGTGCTTTTTTGCATTCAAAATTAAAATTTCTAAATTGGCTCTGCTTCTGGGGTCATAGGTATCCTAAAGCTACCCGGGAATACCATGGAAAGCGCGCGCCCAAAAGGATTGTAAAATGGAAGGCTTTGAGCAACTGGCAAAACAATATGAACCAATGATCCATAAAATTATCCGCTCGCTGAATATTTATAAAAATCAAGAAGACTACTTTCATATTGGCCTTGTCGGTCTCTGGGAAGCAGCAGAAGCCTTTGATCCTGAAAAAGGCGAGTTCACCAATTATGCTTATTCGTATGTAAAAGGTCAAATCTTGAATGAAATGAATCGAGACAACCGATTTGAAGAACGGAGCATTCATCCAAAAGAGGAATACTGGGATTCAGTCGAAGAAACGCAGCCAAACCAGCCGCTTGAACTTGAGTTTTTGCTCAGCTACTGCCAGGAACTCACTGAAAAAGAAACAAAGTGGGTCATCTACACCTGCGTGGATTTCCTATCTATCAGAGAAATCGCTGAAAAGGAAAATGTATCTATATCAGCGGTCAAACAGTGGCGAAGCGGTGCTAAAAAGAAGCTTAAGGAGCAATTGTTGGAGGTTTTTAATTAATCAGAGCTAGTAACCTAGTTGAAAAAGCCAATTTACTACATAACACGCTTGCCATTCTAGCTTATTGGCGAAGTTCACAATTTTATTGGCGAAAATAAACTTTTATTGGCGATTTTTCGATTATATTGGCGATTTCCACTTACTTATTGGCGAAAATCAATTTTTATTGGCGAACTGGAAATTCGGGGCACTTTTTTCCAGTTGATTATTCCAGTAAAACAACATGTTCAGCTCAATCGAACTGGTCCATTATTGCAAACACCCTTCTAAATTTCCAAAAAGCCTGAAACCATTGATATTCCTTAGGTTTCAGGCTTTCTATATAATCCAAATACTATTCCATTTCACCTTACAAAGCATCCTTCCAATTTTCAGAAGTCAATTCCATGAATCTCTTTTTATCCTTGTTTGCTAGAGCTTGGTCGATTTCCACTTCTCTTCTTTTCTTCAGAAACTCATTCTGAACCTTTTGAATGATTCTGTTTGCTCCATCGGTATATCTCGTCTTTTCCCGAAGCAGGATCAGTTCAGTATTGTCGGTATCATGAACGGCATCCATATACATATTCAAGTTCATTTCCTGTTTATAAGAGTTCGAATTCTTGTCATTGTTCATCATCAATCCCTGCTTTCTGTTTGGGTTTGGTTGTTACATACTATTTACCCAAATTTCAAAAAAGTTAACTTATAAAATTCTTTTATGCAAAACATAACGAAAAAAAAAGAAGGGAGTAACCGATGATTGGTCACTCCCCCACATACTATTATCTCGTCAAAAAGTAATGAAACAATCCATTATAAATCCCATTCGCAGCCTTCTTCTGATACGTTGTTGTCGCGATTAATTTTTCTTCGTTTGGATTCGAAAGAAACCCCAGTTCTACCAGTGCGGCTGGCTGCCTGTTTTCACGCAGGACATGGTAGTTGCCATATCTGGAGCCCATATTGCGCAATTGCGTAGTAGCAACTAAATTACTTTGGATTAAACCAGCCAATGCTGCATCCTTTGAGCTGTTGTAATAAAATGTCATGACCCCGGTGCTCGTTGAGGAGTATGCATTATAATGAAGGCTTATGAATGCCTGTGCTTTATTATTGTTGCTTACGTTCACTCGCTGGGCCAAGCTTATATAGCTGTCAGAGCTTCTTGTTAAGATCACTTTGGCACCAGCTCTTTCAAGCAGAGGCTTCAGCTCCAAAGCCGTTCTCAGTGTCAATGTTTTTTCCAGATAGGTAACCCCTCTGGTTCCGCTGTCATATCCGCCATGACCCGGATCAAGCACGATGACCTTTCCTTTTAAAACAGAATTCGGATCACGGACAAGTGTTCCTGACACCCAGCCAATTATACCAGTAGGACTCTTCACTTTTACCCAGCCATTGCTCTCGCCAAGTTTGTCCATGAATGTTCCTGCCTTCTCTGTATACAGGATGGCATATGATGTGCCTGGACCCTTTCGAATATTGCTATTCGCTTTTAAAACTACCTTTGACACTGTGGTAGTGGTTGCAGGCTTTTGCTTAGATACATAGGATCCAGATACCCATCCAGTTTTACCAAGAGTCGTTGCATATACCTTCAACCATGTCCCGTCATTGCCATGAACGGTGACGGCAGTACCTTTAGGCAATGTTCCTAAAACACTTCCGCCTGGTGCACTTCGAAAGTTAAGATTCGTTGCCGTAACATATCCTGTCCAGGTCGTTGCAGAAATATATTGCGTTGCAACCCAACCCTTAACTGTGCCATAAACAATCCTTGACCAGCCGTTCTTCTGTTCATATACAGTCACAACCTGACTTTCCTTCAGCTTTCCCACTATAGAATAGGAGGTTCCTGGCTGTGAACGGACATTGAGCACATCTGCGTTCACTTTTGCTTGAAAGCTGTAGGCTGCCTGTGTACGATCAGCTTGAAAAGAGAATAAAAATGCTAAAAAGACCATAATACTGAGAAGCAATTTACCAAAAGAAGCGACTTTCAACATTTCCCCACCTTTTGTCTAATTTTGTCTTATTTGAAAGGTCAATCCAAATATAAACCAATTACTGTGAGTTAAAGAGGGAGAAAAGGCCTATTTTTTGCGAATGGAATAAATTAACACCAATATTTTCCTGGAATAATATTATGAAAAATATGAAACAAAACGGGTAAATAACTGCAATCAAAAAGAGCAGCCATAAAGGCTACTCTTCATTCATAATTAGTTTTTCCCATTCAAACAAACTGCCAGGATCTGTTTTCCGTTCGGGCGCGTATTCGTCATGGCCGATGATATGGGTTCTGTCTCTTTTTATCATTGAGTTTCTTTCAAGAATATCATCTATTAAAAGATTAAGAGCCTGATATTGTGCTTCTGTGTAGCCGATATGTTCGGCCGGTATTTGCCTGTAATGCTCCGGGGATATGATCTGCTGCATTTCTTCTTCCGTCCCAATGGCCATTAATTCAATACCAATTGAGTATTTATTTAAAAGATCTTCGTATTCTGTGTATCCCTCAATGCTCCCCTTGCCGGCATGACGGGCAGCCCGAGTTTCCGGCAACAGGAAATATATTTTCCCTTCACGGTCGATCATATAATGAGGAGATACATCGTAGTCATTAAAAATTTTTCGGATATCTTCATATATATAAGGTTGCTCAGGATTTAAAGCGGCATTGCTGATGAAATGCAAAACGATATGGGTTGGCACATTGCTCCGCTGCACAAAATTCATATTCGGCATAAGGTCTTTAGTGACTGCAAGTCTTGTTTCGCTTAGAATTGCCAGTGGCTCTTTCTCCTCTGCCTTGGCCACCGTTTCTTCTTGAATCCCATGAGAACATCCGCTCAGGATCAGTGACAGCAGCATCCCTAACTTTACTAGTTTCCCCTTCTTTTTCATCGATTTCCCCCAATAATCTCTATCTATATTTCAAAATAATTCGCCATAATATTTGAATCACCTTTATCTAATCTTTCATTTTTTTATCGGTGTAATCTATAACAAGGTTAACTCCAATTTGAGTTAACATTGACAATGCTTAACTATTACCAATGTAGAGTTATAAATTTCCTTTTGATATAACTTCTTTAATCAATCCTTTTTCCGGTAGGTCTTTAGTACTAAATTTATGAATTTTCACTTAATTCGTTCTATAATAAAATAAATTTGGTAGAATTAAGGTGTTTGGCATGGTAACTAGTTTAGTAGCAAGATTACTTTTGTTTACAAGGAGGAAACTGTTGATGAATTATCGTAACAAGTTCTACCGCAAACTTTTATCAGTAGCTGCTTCTGCTGCTCTTTTGACATCCATTGCTGTTCCTGCAGCGTCTGCGAACATGAAGGGCGTGAAGCCTGGCAAGCCTTACGAGTTAACAGTAATGCATACAAATGATACGCATGCGCATTTGGACTCAATTGCCAAAAGAATTACAGCGATTAATCAAGTTCGTGAAGAGCACGCGAATACATTATTATTAGATGCTGGGGATGTTTTCTCAGGTACGCTCTATTTTAACGAGTTTCAGGGACTGGCAGATTTGGAATTCATGAATCTAGCAGGCTATGATGCCATGACATTTGGAAATCATGAATTTGATCAAGGAACCGCCACTCTGGCTAACTTTGTAAAAGGAGCGGAATTCCCATTAATCAGCGCGAACGTTAACTTTGAAAACGATGAGAATATGAGTAAGCTGGGACATAATGAATTCTCTTCTAAAGCAAACGACGGTGAAGTCTATAAAGGCATCGTAAAAGAGGTTAATGGAGAGAAAATCGGCATCTTTGGACTCACGACTGCTGAAACAGTAGATATCTCAAGTCCTGGAGAGGGTGTCGTGTTCTCCGATTACATCAAAGAAGCAAAAGCTGCAGTTGAATCATTTGAAAAGCAAGGAGTCAATAAAATCATTGCGCTGACTCATATCGGTCTGAATGATGGCGGCGGAGACAATGACCTGACACTTGCTGAAGAAGTCGAAGGAATCGATGTTATTGTTGGTGGTCATACTCACGTTAAGTTGACCGAGCCAATTTTAGTGGAATCCGGCAAAGAACCAACTGTCATCGTCCAGGCAAATGAGTATGGAAATTTCCTTGGTACCTTGGATGTTAAATTCAATAAAAATGGACGGGTAATCGAATATGCCGGTGAATTGTTGGATGTGAAAAACTTTAAAGATGATCAGGCAGCACTACAAATCCTAAACGAAAAATACAAACCTGCCGTTGATGAAATGAAAAACACAGTCATCGGGACAACAACGGTAGATTTAATTGGTGGAAATCCTGCGGCAAGAACAGTTGAGACGAATCTTGGAAACTTGATTACAGATGGAATGCTCGCAAAGGCTAAAACCATCAACCCTAGTACAGTCATTGCAGTCCAAAACGGCGGCGGGATTCGTACTTCCGTCAAAGCAGGAGATATTACGATGGCAAAGGTACTTGAAGTCATGCCATTCGGAAACTCACTGGGAATCATGCAGCTGACAGGTGCTGAAATCAAAGAAGCATTGGAGCATAGCGTCAAGGATGCCCCGACAGCATTCGGTGGATTCCTGCAGGTGTCAGGCTTGAAATTCACTTACGACAGCTCCCTTCCAGTTGGCCAGCGTGTACAATCAGTTGAGGTGAAAGAAGACGGTGTCAACTACGTAAGTCTGGACCTTACTAAAACATATGGAGTAGCAACAAACACTTTCACCGCTAAAGGCGGAGACGGATATGATGTATTCGGAAAAGCTTATAGTGAGGGACGTGTAAGCGAACCTGGTTTCGTTGACTGGGAAATCTTCACTGAATATGTGAACAAGCAAGAAAACAAGACAGTTAGCCCTGCTATTGAAGGCCGTATTATCGATGTAGCAAACTAATCAAGCAGTGCCCAGCAAACCGTGATGGTTGCTGGGCATTTTTTTATATTAACATCCTACTAATTGAATACATCATATTCTACAAGATTACACCAGCCCCAACTAACACTCCATAATTTGGCAACACACTCACCATCAAAAATAGATTGCTATTTTTATAATCCACAAAGTAATATCTTCTTATTACAACACACTTTTTTAATAGGACGGGTGCAAACTTGATCAATTTCTTAGTATTGTTTCTATTTTATTATCCTCTGGTCATGGGAATTGTTTGGGTTACTGGGAGTTTAATTTATTACGTAAAAAAAGAGAAACAGGATATCCCCATCCAACACAAGATGGAGGACCTCCCCTTTGTTTCCCTGCTGATTCCGGCCTTCAATGAGGAACAGACAATTGAGGAGACAGTGAAATTTGCATCGGAGCTCAATTATCCAAATTATGAAGTAATTGTCATAAATGATGGCAGCAAAGACCGAACGATGGACATACTCAAGTCATTGCTGGTTTTGTATCCGAAATTGCGTGTCGTCAATGTCGTGAACAATAAAGGCAAAGCGAATGCCTTGAAGCAGGGTGTCCTCGCTTCTAGAGGCGAACTCATCGCAACAATTGACAGTGACGCCATCCTCGACAAGGACGCGTTAACCTACATTATTCCTCATTTCATTACGCCCAATAACGGGGAGAGAGTCGGAGCGGTGACAGGCAATCCAAGGATCCGTAATCGGACAAGCCTGTTGGCGAAAATCCAGCTGGTAGAATACGCGAGCATAATCGGCCTGATAAAAAGGACACAAAGAGTGCTTGGAAAAGTGATGACGGTCTCCGGAGTGTTTGTTGTTTTTCGTAAAAAAGCCCTGCTGGACGCGGGGATGTGGGATACCGACCTGATCACCGACGATATCGGAATCACTTGGAAGCTGCAAAGAAGGTTCTGGGATGTCCGCTATGAACCGAAGGCGCTTTGCTGGATGCTCGTTCCGGAAACTTTGAGGGGAATCTGGAAGCAGCGATTGCGCTGGACACAGGGCGGCATCGAAGTCATCCTGCGCCACATGGATATCTTTCTAGACTGGCGCCAGCGCAGATTATACCCGGTCTATATCGAACAGGTGCTAAGCGTCGTCTGGTCGATCACCTGGTTTATCTCTCTGCTGATTATGCTGTACAACTATATTTTCCATCAGGAATTCATCCTGCCGACACTGTGGATTGGAAACTATCTATCGATTATCTGTCTGCTGCAATTCCTGGTCGCCCTTTATATTGAGAGGAGATATGAAAAAGGAATCCTGAAATACATGCTATGGGGAATCTGGTACCCAATCCTTTACTGGCATATCAATGCCCTGCTTGTCATCAGGGCGCTCCCTAAAGGGTTAAAGATCCTCAGGAAAAATAAAAACCAATTCGCAACCTGGGAGAGTCCCGATCGTGGGCTCCACCTATAAGGAGAAACCATGATCATCATCAGCAAACAGTCAAAGCCGCGAAAAATCATCGACCTGCTTCTCACCTTTTTCGGCTGGCTCTTTCTCATCGTGTTCTTGTATAACTTCAGCTCTCATTTTGAACGAAACCTTGATTTCACCTTTCTTGAATTGAACTTGGCCAATGCAAACTCCATCCTGCTCATCACGATCGGTGTGGTCATCACAAGTGCTGCTGCCCTGAGCTGGTGGAGTTCCTATAACAAGCGAAAATTTGGCCATCTGAAAAGAAGGACATTTCCGCCTCAGACAAATCCAAAAGAAATTGCACAGTACTTTCAGCTGAAAGAGGATGAACTTAAGAGAATCCAAAATGAAAAATATATTGAACAAAGTAACTCTGAGGCATCTTCACTTTAAGGAGATGCCTTTCATCTTTCCTCTCATTTAACTACTGAATTTGTCGAACGGTTAATCGCTCTTTCTTACAGATAATTACAAACTCCACACCCATCCGTCTCTAGAATGGTAAAAAAGAGATTCTACTAGAGGGGGCATAAAATGAAATATTGGTTGATAGGAGTTTTATTTTTAATGACCGTGGGAATTCTGGTCGTTGGAAAGCTCGAATGGGATGAGAAAATAAGTGGAATTGAGTTAGAGGCTAAGAGAGTTTCAGCCGTAGCAGAGGCAAAAAGTAAGTCTGCCACAAGCCTTCCATCTCCATCAAAAATAAAGCCAGTTAAGCTAGCAATCCTTGGTTCAGCCTCTACACCAGAAGACCAAGGTGCCTGGCCAGCCTTATTGGCTCAAAAATTAAAAAACAAAGCTGGTGCATCGCTCATTGAAGTAGCAGTAAAAGAAATCAAGGATAAAACATCAGACGAAGTAGTGAAGAACAAATTATATAAAGACTTAATAGATTCAAAACCTGATATCTTACTGATTGAACCCTTCCTTCTATACGATAACAGCAAAATAAAAATGGACAGACGCCTGGAAAACCTTTCACATATCATTAGAGATTTCAAAAAAGCCAACAGCAAAATTGAAGTGATCATCCAGCCTTCCAACCCGATATACGGAACTCGTTACTATCAAAAGGAAGAAGCCGAATTGCAAAAGTATGCAAAAAATGAAGGGTATACCTACATAGACCACTGGGAAGCATGGCCTTCAGCAGACTCAAAAAAGTTACAATCTTACCTAACAAATAATTATACCCCTAATCAAAAGGGAAACGAGCTATGGGCAGAGTATTTAGCAGAACACCTTTTAACAGAGAGCTAATATTTATCTAATTTGTTCAATTCTTAGGCTTATGTCATCGTTTCAGGTGATATAAGCCTTTTTTCATTTTTGTCGAAAAATATTTAGTAGACTGCAGCTTTATTGGTGTTCCATTTTATTCCACTATCAACAATAATAGAAAGTGATTAAACTATTTTTATATTCTATTTGAAATGTAGGAGGAAGCATCACTTTGAAAAGAGTCTTATCTATCATGCTGGCTATCGCATTGTCACTGGGTACCTTGCCATTCGCTGCTTTTGCAGCTGTCGATCCAAAAAGTTCAGAGTTCCAAAACTATCTTAATGAAATTGGGATGACAGAGTCACAGTTTACCGATTACCTAAACAATTTCCACCAAGGTTCAGCAATTAAAGATTTCGATACACTTGAAGATTTAAAGACTTACTTAGGGCCATTAGTAGATGAAAAAAATCTGCAAGAGTTGCTCGATGAAATGGAAATTACCAAAAAAGAATTAGACGCACTGCTTGTGGAAAATGGAAAGACTTTAGAGCAGTATATATTTATCGGTGACCTTTACTATGATGTCACAAACTGGCTTTTCCCTGATGAACAGACACCGATTACCGACGATAACCTTCAGACCCTCCTTGAAGAATTTGAATTCAGCTCAGTCGAAGAGCTTGAAGCATTCTTAAATGAGTATGATGATTCCCTTGAAAATTATGAATACATCGAAGACCTTGAGTCGGCAATTGCAATGTACTACCTTTCTGATTCTGAGGATCAGCTTCTAGCAGTAATGAATTCCATCGGATTAACGGAGAAAGAAGCCGAAAAATTAACCAACTACTTCATCTCCTTAATGGAAGATCCAAATTTCAATGAAGAACAATTTATGGCATCTTTGGAAGACATCAGCAACCGCTTGTTGGCGTTCCCAGAGTTTGAAAGTGCTTCAGAGTTAACCGCTGAGCAAATCTCTGAGTTCATAGATATTTGGGATGATTTACTGGATCTCCTGAATATAAAGGTTGAATATTACCTGACAAAAGACGGGAAAACCTCCCCTATCTCCTTTGCAAGCTTGATAAAGATGGATGAAATCAAGGGTGCTGATCTGTTAATAAAAATTTATTCTAAGTCGGGCGAGTTTTTAGCTGACATGATTATAACGAAAGAGATGTTTGGCTCAGACTTTATCGAAGAAACAGGCAAAGACCTCAAGGATACAAAAGAGGCTGTTAAAGAGGTAAAGAAAGCAATTGATAAGGTACCTGCGAAGGTGCCAGTCAAAACTGTGAATGGCGGAAAACTGCCAAACACGGCTTCTGACTACCTCCAAAATTCACTGGCTGGCCTTGGTGTAATTTTGCTCGGAGCAATCGTATTCAGGAAAGTGAAGACGTACCGTGTCTAATGTAAGGAAAAGACAGAGAAAGAGAAGAACCAATCGTTTGGTTCTTCTTTCCTTATCTGTTGTCATCATCGTTAGTGGCGTTTGGTTCAGCGGAACGAATGCCTACAAGTTTATGAAAGGCTACCTTCTGTTTAAAACAGGAGAAATTAGTAGCGCCACGGCTTCAACAACTAGCCCTCCTTTGAAGGAAGCGAAGAAGAAAAAAGCCGATTTATATCCTGAACGACCTAAAATAGGCGAAATGATGGGAAGCCTCTCGATTCCGAAGATAGACGCTAATTTGCCAATCTATCATGGAACGGATGAGGACGAGCTGGAAAAAGGAGTAGGACATTTTGCAGGCAGCGTGCTTCCTGGCGAAAGAGACAATTCCGTTCTCTCCGGGCATCGAGACACTGTCTTCCGAAAACTCGGTGATGTAGGAAAAGGCGATTTACTTGAAGTCACGACAGAGGCTGGGACATTTATCTATAAGGTGCGTAAAGTACGGATTGTGGATGCGGACGACAGGACGGTCATCGTCCCGACACCAAGACCCACCCTCACTGTCAGTACATGTTACCCCTTTAATTACATTGGAGATGCCCCAGAACGTTATATTCTTATTGCCGATTTAATAGAGAGTAAACAGTAATCCGCTGCTGACAATTCCATTATCTTCATTACGAGAGTAAGTCATCGGGGCTTACTCTTTTTCCTAGTAAGTTAGGATTGTAATATCAGTAAGATACCTGTAGACCTTCACTACCTAGTGGTTTCGAAAGCGCTTGCTCTTGGGGCGCATTATTTTCAATCTAACTATAGTTAAAGAAGAACCTAGAACTTTATTCCTGATTTAGTATTTTAACTCTATGACTTTAGACTATAGTTCCCTGAATAGAGAGAATTTTACAGAAAAATACGTCGAAAATGGTTGAATTTTCTAAGTATGAGGGTCTATTATAATAAGGTGGTTAAAATTTATATTCGATAATAAAAAGATGGGAAGTATATTATGGTATTTGACGGAATTATCATATCGTTTGTCATTGCCTTGTTCCGCAAGGGGAATTTAAGAGGATTGTCAGACCTTAAATTGAAGGCTGGATGGATTTTCCCTTTACTCTTAATAATTCAGTTTGTAGTTTACTATTTTCAAAATGACTTTCAATTTTTAGCACGCTTTAGCGGAGCCATCTTCATGGCTGTCTACATACTAGGTATGTTTTTCTTGTTTCTTAATAGGCAATATAAGGGCTTTAATATTATTTTAATAGGAGTATTCCTAAACTTTCTGGTAATGATGCTTAATGGCGGAAGAATGCCTGTATCCGCCGAAGCGGCTGCAATACTTGACCAGAATTTTATACAGGCTCTCAAGGATGGCTTATATGCAAAACACGCTCTTCTTGACTCATCCACTCACCTGGGGATGCTGGGGGATATCATCCCATTGACAGACCCTTATCCACGTACACAAGTCATTTCGATTGGCGATGTTGTCATGAATATCGGAATCTTCCTCTTTATTCAGTGTTTGATGGTAGAAATGCCTAAAAATAAAGAGGTTCAAGATATCAATATGTCGGCAGAGGGAGGTGGATTGTGATGAAAAAAGAAAGACAAGGTATTAAGGTTACTGCTGTTATATATAATGCAATTATTATTGCATCAGTCATTGTCGCACTAACATCAGGATTTAAAGTAGTTTAAAATTTTCAAGGGAGAAGTTAGTAACTAACTTCTCCTTACCCTTTTATTGAGAGTGATGATTATGAAGCTTTTTAAGACTCCATTTAACATGTATATATTTATACTATCATTCACCGGTGTTCTCACCACTGTTTATTTTATGGACCAGCTCACTTACTCAACTAGTGAGTGGGTAAGAATTTTATCACTAACAGGGTCAATATTACTATTGAGTCACTACCATATCCTTTTACCTCCAAAAGGGAATTCACTTTCAATGGATTCCTCTATTTATCTAGCGAGTCTCTTTTTATTTGGTTTGGACTTTACTCTATTTATATTAGTTCTGTCTGCATCCATCTTTGCTCTCTCTCAAAGGAAAGTTGTCTGGTGGAAGCATCTGTTTAATTTCTCCATTTATTCCCTTATGTTGGTTAGTGCTAATTATATTTTTATTTTTACTGGAGGTACTATAGGAAATGTCCATCTCACAAACTTAGTACCTTACATTTCTTCATTAAGTATATACTTCCTAGCTAATGTTATATTAATTGGAATATACTTTTTATTAATGGCTACAGAAAGTCTTACAAGTGTCTTGCATGGAATTATAAAAGAAACAATTGCAACGTATGTCAGTACACTTCTATTATCTTTAGTTCTAGTAATTTTGATTAGCTCACAAAAGAACTTCGGTCTGTTCCTGTTCATTACCATTTCATTCTTATTATCACAAGCCTTCAAACAGCATTTTGAGCTATATAAAGAGATGTCTGAAAAGGCCAACAAAGATTACCTAACAGGATTGAATAATCACGGCTATTTCAAAGAGCTTTTTGAAAAAGAAATCTCGATCGCCAGGGAATCCGGACAGCCATTGAGCATAGCCCTGCTGGATCTGGACGATTTTAAAAAATACAATGATTTATATGGACATATTCAGGGAGACCAGCTTCTCAGGGACTTTGGACTGGTTTTATTAAATGAATCCGGAGTGAAGGATTATACTGTCGCCAGATATGGCGGGGAGGAATTTTCAATCCTGATGCCAAATACAGATGAGACTGAGGCCTATCAATTTTTAAACGATGTAAGGAAAAAAGTGAATGACACATATATCAAAGGTGTAGAAGCCCTTCCTTATGGCTGCTTATCTTTTTCAGCGGGTGTAGCCCAGTGGCAAAATGACACTTATAACATCTCAGAACTCTTGAACAAAGCGGACGAGGCAATGTATTTCGCAAAGGCTCAAGGGAAAAACCTTGTACAAATCTATCAAACTCAATTAAAGAGCCTTGATGATTCTCAATCTTTTGAAAAACAGCTTGAAGAAGCGGAACAGCAATTGAAAATCTTCCTTTCCAAGGATATTTATACGTACAGGCATAGCAAGCGGGTTTTCCAATATGCAGTTGACTTTGCCAGAAAGCTTGAGCTTGCTGACCATGAACGGAAATTGTTCACCCTTGGAGCCCTTGTGCATGATATCGGAAAACTTGAAATTCCACGTGATGTCATCAACAAGAAGGGCAAGCTGGATCCACATGAATGGGAAATGGTTAAGAAGCATGTCATATGGGGCAAGGAGATCATTTCTACGAATAAGGAACTTGAGGAACTTATTCCCCTTGTGGAACTACATCATGAACGCTATGATGGCAAAGGCTACCCTTATGGTCTCCAGGGAGAGAACATCCCTAAACTGGCCCGACTCCTATGCATTGTTGATTCTTTTGATGCCATGACAACAGAGAGGCCCTACCAGAAAACAAAGTCATTTGAGGAAGCAATCCAGGAACTGCGGGTTTGTGCAGGCAACCAGTTTGATGCAATGTATGTGGAACCGTTCATCGAAATGATCGAGGAGCGATATTTTTTAAAAATAGATAAAGAACTGGCCGCGCAGCAAAACTAGCCAGACTGTTAAAAAGCGGAGGAATGGATCCTCCGCTTTTTTTGTGATAGATTTATGATTCCCTTTTAGAAGCCAATCAATGCAGCAAGGCCTCTGATACGTTCCTGAACAGACACATCCATTCTTAAAAATGGTCTCTCATTTATATAGAGCAAACCTAATAAAAGCATCATAAGCAATATCGGATATACACGGAATATATTTGAAAGAACCCTTTGTTTATTAATAATAAGAAAAGATATCCCCAGTATAATGCCAACACCTATACTAACACCTGCGATATTAGCCATCGCGTCCAAAAATTCCGCACTTCTGCCAGGATCCCAGTATTGTCGATACTCCTCAATAATCCCAATCGTCACTAGTGTAAACCACACAACTTTCAGGTGGCCCTTAACATCTTGAGGACCGGTGAATATCAGAATGAGTACTCCTATTGATATCGAAACCCCTGTAAAAGCAATAAAATGCATGAGCTTGTCCAAACCAAATATAAGTTTAAAATCCAGCAAGTTGATCACCCTTTATACCTTCAGCCTAGCCAAAGCAAAGAGGTGATATACTGTGGTCGTATTTGATAACAAAAAAGAAGCAGGAATATTCCCCTGCTTTCCATTCGAGCCTAAAACCTAAATTCAACCAACTCTTCCCTCTTCTGATCTAACACACGTACTGTTTCGGTGTATTCTTCCTGGGCTCTCTCCAGTTTCGCTTTTCTCTCTCCAATCATCCGCTTTACCTCTTTCGGGCTTGGTCCGCCCTGCAAGTCGCGGATTTCTATGAAGTATTCTGGCGAGATGATTTTCTGCCATTCTTCTTCTGTCAGTGACACGTCGACGAATTGCTGAATCACCGCGTTAATTGCTTCGACGTTCCATTCGTATAGTTCTTTACTTTCCTTAATTGTCTCTTTGGAAATGAAGCTGGCAATCGAGTGGGCTTTCCTGAATGGGACTCCGTATTCGCGGGCTAGTGTGTCAGCGAGTTCAGTAATTGTGATACTCGACTTTTTCGCCATTTCCTTCGTGTGCTCTCCGTTCACCTTCAATGTCGCAATCACCGCGTACATCAGCTTCCACACGCGGTTGGCGTTATTGAAAGCGCGGTACAGATGCGGCTGCAGGTCGTCTTCTGTATCGACGATATCGCCGAACGGTGTATTGTGGACCATATTGAAAGCGGCGAGCGCGTCGCCATATGCACTGCTGGCAATCGAGCGTGAATGTTCAATCGACACCGGGTTGCGCTTTTGCGGCATGATGCTGCTGCATTGAACATAAGGATCGGCGACGTAAAAAGAACCGAATTCCCTGGTGACATGCTGAAGGAAGTCCTGGATCCAGCGGCCGGTGTTGACCATGCTCGTCATCAACGCGGACGCCGTCTCCAGCAAGTAATCCCCTCCGCCAATCGAGTCATAGGAGTTCTCGACAATCCGGTCAAACCCAAGCAATTCCCGAGTACGTTCCCGGCTGATCGGAAATCCTGTTGTAGTCAGAGCAGCCGCTCCAAGCGAGGACTGGTTGACCGTCCGGTAAGCTGCCCACAGCCTCTGAATATCACGTCCCAAAACATCATAGATGGCCAGGAAATAATGCCCCAACGTCGTCGGCTGGGCCGGCTGCGTATGGGTATAACCGGTAATGATCGTGTCCGTATGGCTCTCAGCCTGCTCGAGCAACGCATCACTCAATTGATAGGCAGTTCCAAGCAGGTTGACGAGATGCTCCCTGAGCACCAGGCGGTACATCGCGACCCCCATATCATTGCGGCTGCGGCCGATATGGATTTTGCCGGCAAGCTCGGCGCCGATTTCCTCGCCGATCTTCGCTTCCATCATGAAAAATAAATCCTCGAACTGCGGCTCATAACTCAGCTGCCCGACATCCGTCACGGCAACCTTGTTAATTCCCTCAAGCATCACTTTCGCTTCATCTTTTTCGATAATCCCCTGTTCAGCAAGCATAATCACATGCGCCCGGTGGATATCAAACATGACATGGAACAAGTAATCCCGCTGGTCGTTGAAGACCGGCTTCAGCAGCGCCTCAACATACGTCTTCCCGGGAAAAGCCGCCCCTTCATTCTTGATAAACTCTTCTAGCTTGTTCATATTTTCATCTCCGATTCTATGATTATGCTATTATTCCAGCCTTAAGATAACGACTGTTCGGCCTTGACTCCGAAGAACTTGTTCGAAATAAGCAGGACGACAGCGATCAAGACAATCTGGATCATCCCATATGCAGCAGCCTGGCCCATATTGAACATCCGCAGCTGGTTCATGATCTCAATCGAAATCGGCCTGTTCGAAATCGTATACAGTAAAACCGATGTCGGGAACTCCCCGACTGATTCAACAAACGCCAGCAAAGTCCCAGACAGCACTCCCGGCATGATGATTGGCAAAATAACCTTCCGGAATGTGTAGAACCATTTTGCTCCAAGGCTCCTTGAAGCTTCCTCGATCGAATCATCCAGCTGCTCCAACACAGCATTCGTCGACCGGACGACAAGCGGGATATGCCTGATAAAATAGGCGAGCGGCAAGATCCAGAACGTGCCGACAAGGATATTCCCGAACGAGAAGATGTTCGGTTCGTTAAAAGCGATGATCAAGTTCATCCCGATGACCGTCGCCGGCAA
The DNA here is from genome assembly GCF_965138835.1 of Mesobacillus thioparans. Lineage (NCBI taxonomy): Bacteria > Bacillati > Bacillota > Bacilli > Caryophanales > Bacillaceae > Mesobacillus > Mesobacillus thioparans. The sequence continues at coordinate 156,305 of NZ_CBCSFH010000008.1, forward strand.
TGCCCACGGAATCATCACGAGGATATCAACAAAGCTTTTGCCGACAAACTTCCGCTTAACCAGCACATACGATGCGAGCACACCGAACACAAGGTTCCCCGCCGTCGCGATCACTGACAACAGCAAGCTGTTTTTCAAAGGCTTGAAGATATTCGGATCCTCCAGCAGCAATCGATAGTTTTCAAAGTTAAACACCGAAGGATACGTCTGCCATGTCCAAGTCCCATCCGGAACGAGCGACAGCAGCAAAATCGTGAAGTGCGGCAGCAGCAGGATGAAGACACCGATCACGCCAATGAACACCATCGTCCACTTCAGCACCGGATTGTTCACTTCACTGCGGTGCGCACCAATTCCTTTCGACGCCATCCGGTAGTCCTTTCGGTTCTGATACCAGCGCATGAATAATAAGAAGGAAATCGACACAATCGACAGGATGACAGATTGAGTCGCAGCAACCTCCATGTCTCCATTTATCTTGGAAAAATAAATCTGCAGACTCAGCACCCGGAATCCGCCCGCCAACAAGAACGGTGCACTGAAGGAGGCCATCGAAATCATGAACACCAGCAGCGAAGCGGCAACGATGGCCGGCGTCAACAATGGGAACGTCACCTTCCAGAACACCTGGAAACGGCTCGCGCCAAGATTGTATGCCGACTCTTCCAGCGACGGGTCAATTTTATGGATAGCTGATGACACCGTCATGTAAAAATAAACATACATCGTATAAGCATGGACAATCAGGATACCTGAGATCCCTCCAATTTTAAAAGGAACCTCATCCAGACCGAACAAATCCTTGATCGCATTCGGCACAAGCCCCGTCTCTCCATAAAGGAACATGAATGCCATAACTCCTACCAATGACGGCAGGACGATTGGCATGATCGCAGCCGTTGCGAAAAATCCCCTGCCAGGGAAGTCATACCGGTTAAAAATAAACGCAAGGGGAATTCCGATTACCGCACTCACCAAAACACTGAGCACGGAAATGTAGACAGAATTCCATAAAGCTTCCAGATTCGTCTTTGATTCCTGTGTGAAAAAGTCCTCATAATTGCCAAAAGTAAATCCGCCCTCTTTTTGCAGACTTTCAAGAATCGTCCTTAACGAGGGATACAGGACATATGCAATCAAGACGAGCAGCACCGGAAGCAGCAAATATAATGTCAGCCGGTTATCGCGATTTTTCATCATGATACATCACCGCTCAACATTGGGATCAGCCTGATTTGATCGGCAGGAAGCTCAACCCAGACATTCGCTCCCGGCGTCAGGTTTGCCGAGACATGATTCAGCACATTCACCTCAAGCAGCAAGTCATTGACCCTTACCGCCAGATTGATGATCGTCCCGAAGAACTGCACTGTCTCAACTTTCCCTTTAAAAACATTATGCCTATCAACCTTTTCATCATGAATCTTTACGGACTCAGGGCGAACCGAAAGGGACAATTCACGATTCTCATATTCCCTGTTAAAATGAAAAGGCGTATTATGTACAACAAATTGATTTTCACCAGCCGATACCGTGACAAGAGCGTCGTCAACCTGCTCCACTTTTACCGGAAGAAGATTGATCTCCCCTATGAAACTGGCAACAAAGTCATTGGCCGGTTCATTATAAATCTGCGAAGGCGTTCCCACCTGGTGGCACACCCCGAAGTTGAAGACAGCGATCCTGTCACTCATCGACAGTGCTTCAGCCTGGTCATGGGTAACATAAATCGTCGTGATCTTGTATTCCTTTTGCAGCCTGAGGATTTCCGCCCGCATCTCATCCCGCAGCTTCGCATCCAGGTTGCTTAACGGCTCATCCAGCAACAAAATTTCAGGTTCGATCACCAATGCCCTCGCTAGCGCTACACGCTGCTGCTGACCTCCACTCAATTGACTCACCTGACGATCGGCGTATTGCTCGAGCCTGACCTTGCGAAGCACATCGTGCACCCTGGTTTTCACTTCGCTGGAGGCCATCTTCCTTACCTTCAATCCAAACGCGACATTTTCAAAGACCGTCATATGAGGAAAAAGGGCATAGTTTTGGAAAACCATGCCCGTATTTCTTTTTTCAGGAGGTACACGCGTCATATCTTTTTCGCCAAATCGCACTACACCCTTGGTAGGATAATAGAATCCGGCAATCATCCGCAGCGTCGTCGTCTTGCCGCAGCCGCTTGGCCCAAGGAAGGTGAAGAATTCTCCATCATTGATTTCCAGATTCAAATGATCGACTGCCACTACCTTTCCGAAGGCTTTTTGGACATTTTCTATTTTTATCGACGCCATACCGTACACATCCTATTCTTTGATTTCTTTATCTCCGCTCTTAATGTTTTCATCCCAATACTTCATCCATGCATCACTATTGTCCTGGAAGACCTTCCAGTCGATATCCATCGCCTTAATTTCAGTATCCGTGATCCACTTCGGCAGATCCTTCACATCATCACGAGTAGGGATTCGGTAGTATTTTTCTGCTAGTAGCTTTGCTGCTTCAGGGGTGTTGACGAATTCATAGAATGCTTCTGCTGCTTTCTGGTGCGGCGCATCCTTCACGACCGCGATTCCTTCAGTCAAAACCGGTGTTCCGCTTTCAGGAACGATGAATTCAAACGGATAGTTCTTGTTTTCCTTCAGCATGACAACATCAGGCATTGCCCAGACGGAAACGGAGCCTTCTCCCTTGGCAACCTTGTTGTACATCATTTCCGGGTTAGCAGAGTATTCTTTTGTATTCGCATCAAGCTTTTCAAGCCACTCGTAACCCTTTGCTGTGTCCTGGGAATCCTTGAAATCACGATAAATCATCGCGGAGAAGATCGTTCTCATCGTACCGGAAGCAAGCGGATAACGGATGATGATCTCATCCTTCCATTTCGGGTCAAGCAGGTCATCCCAATCCTTCGGCGCTTCATCCTTTGTCAGCTCTTTGCTGTTGTACATGATCACCTCAGGTGTCTGGCTTGTTCCTGACCAGTTCCATTCTGCTTCGCGGAAGTTATCAGCCAGTGCCCCGGAGTAGGATGGTTCGTATGGCTGTAAAAGTCCTTCGTCCTTAGCCTGGTCGAACATAACAGATGGAGCTCCCCACCAGACGTCTGCCTGAGGGTTGTTCTTTTCAGAACGGACGCGGTCAAGGACTTCCTGCGAACCCATGTCCAGCCATTCGACATCGACGTCATACTTAGCTTCGAACTGCTTCTCGAATTCTGATAAAATATCTTTTCCGTGCGGAGAATAAATGACTACTTTATCCTCAAGCTTGTCACCAGAACCGCTGTCTCCTGATGGTTTGCTAGATCCCTCTTCAGAGCTGCATGCCGCTAAAAATAATGATGCAGACAAAGTCAAAGCCGTGATAATCGAAACCTTTTTCTTGTGTTTCACAAAAAATTCCCCCTCATTAATTGTATTTAATCAAACTTTCATGCTCCCTCATGAACAGTGACACGGCACCAAGAACCCCGGCATTGTCACCCAATTGGGACGTCTTCAGCTGGACTGAACTAGGAAGGTATTGATTCACAATCTCCTGCAGCTTCGGCAGAATGAATTCGGATGATTTAAGAACACCACCTCCTAAAATGACAATCTCTGGATTTAGCAAACTGGCAGCATTCACAATCCCATATGCCAGATGCTCAATGGCTTCATCAATGACTTTAAGCGCAATCTGATCACCACTTTTCGCCAGCTTGAACGCCACCTCCCCCGAAAGCTCAGATGCAAGTGCCTGTAGGTGCAAAGGATGCTCCGGCTCCTTCTGGATGCACCTAGTCAGCCTGTCTCCTATCGATTTTCCGCCAGCCACGCTTTCAAGATAGCCATAGCGGTGAAAAATCGGCTTGAATTCATTTTTCATATCATTCTTGTCTGTCACCATATAGCCAATTTCACCAGCCGCGCTGGATGAGCCGCGGTATAACTGATTGTTGATGATAATTCCGCTGCCGATTCCCGTGCCGACTGCGATGAACAGCACACTCTGCTTATCGCGCGCGTTTCCAAGCCACTGCTCGCCAAGCGCTGCCACATTCACATCATTATCCACATGCACCGGGTACGGAATATGACGCTTCGCTTCCGTTAAAAAAGGATACCGGACCCAATTCAGACTCGGGGCCTCCACGACAATCCCGGTTGTCGTCTCGGTGATTCCCGGGACACCTGCGCCCATTCCAAGGATCTTCTCTTCTTCGATCCTTTCCTTGTTCACCATAAACTCTATTTCTCTGGCAATCTGCTTCAGCAGCCCTGAGTCAAGATACTGGCAAGTATTAAAACTGCTGCTCGCGACGATGTTCCCATTCAAATCGCAAATAACCGTCTTCACTTTCGTCCCGCCAATATCCGTTCCGATTATGTATGCTGCCTTTTCATTGAAGTACAGCTGGATTGGCCTTCTGCCTCCCTGTGACGTCGACTCACCAATCCCCTTCTCAAAAATCCACTTTTCCTGCATCAATTCATCGACCAATAATGATACTGTTGGCTTGCTGATATTGATTTTTGCGGCAATTTCCGCCCTGGAGATCGGTGAATTTTCCTGAATGCACTGAAGCACCCTTTTCTTGTTGAGTGATTTCAGCTGTACCGGTGTTCCACTTAGATTCATAACATCACGGCCTTAAAATTCTTTTTGGTTAGTAAGATTTACTAATTAACTAAAAATATACAGCACTTTGAAATCGTTTACAACCACAAAGTTCTGAAAATTTAAAATCGTGTCTATGATATATATATTTTTTCTTATTAAAAGATATTCTTGATATTCAGCTTCCTTTTTTTATAAAATATCCAATTGGTTCCATTTACCTACCAGTAAAATGGATATAAATAACCATTTTTAATATTCTAATAATTAATCATTTTACAATATTATCTAACTATGATTATCTTGAATTAGGAGTTATATCTGTTGTTAGTTAGGCAGATTAACTAACCTACAATTACATACAAAGGAAGGAGTGTTCAATATTTCTCAGCAAAACGCAAAAATGAAAGGGGTTACAAAAATGAGGAAGTACTTTATTGGTTTACTCTCTTTATTGCTAGTCGTTTCCATGCTGCCATTTAGCAGTTCAGCTGCCCAGACCCAGGAGCCTGACGTTGATCTCTGGAATGCAGTGAAACCTCTCGACACGACCGTGACCTTCTTGAATACCGGCGCCCATCCCGATGATGAGAGAAGCGACTTTTTAGCGTATTTATCACGAGGACTCGGCGTAAAAACAGCCAGCATGATCGCCAACCGCGGTGAAGGCGGCCAGAATGAAATCGGCAACGAGCTTGGAAATGGCCTTGGCATCATCCGTTCCCGCGAAATGATTGAAGCCGCTAAAATCACTGGTGTTACCGCTTATCACTTAAGCGAAACCACAAACGATGCGATCTACGACTTCGGTTTTTCAAAAAGCCCTGATGAAACACTTGAAAAATGGGATAAGGATATTGCTTATGAACGCCTGATCCGTTTCATCCGGACATACCAGCCGGATATAGTCATGCCTTCATTCAGGAACTCCCCGACACAGCACGGCCACCACCGCGCAATGGAAATCCTGAGTGAAAAAGCATTTGAAGATGCAGCAGACCCTTCAGTTTATCCAGAACAGTTAAAAGAAGGATTATCAATATGGCAGATTAAGAAGCTCTTCCTCCCTGCTGAATCAAAAGATACAGCCACCACTTCAATTGAAATTGGAATGTACGATCCAATTTATCAGATGTCCTATCCGCAGCTGGGAGAAGCATCCCGCTATATGCATAAAAGCCAGGGAATGGGCAGTGACGTCCCTGTCGCACCACGCCAGACTCACCTGGAATTGCTCTACAGCGCTGTTGACACAAACAACAGCAATGAACTTTTTGCAGGCGTTCCCTATGACTTTGCAGCATGGGCAAAAACTCTTCCAAAGAACGAGAACTCTCTATCAGTACAGTACACCAAACTCCAGGACCAGCTTGAATCTATCATTGATTCCTATCCTGACAGAGATGCAGTATTCACACAATCACAGAAAGCTTTGAAAGATGTCCTCCGCCTGCAAACGAAGACGGAAAGCGCAAAGCTTGATGATGAACTGAAAGCTGATTTGCTTCACAAGTTAAGCCTGAAAGAAGAGCAGCTTAAAACGGCAAGCTTCGTTTCATCCAGCCTGGATGTCAAAGCCGAAGCAGAATCCACAGTCCTGACAAAAGGCCAGGATACTACGGTTACCGTAACACTAAAGAACAATGGCTCGCAGAAATTGGAGCATCTGAATGTTGAATTATTGGCACCTGAAGGCTGGACCATTACATCAAAAGCAAAGGACGCTGATTTAGCACCAGGCAAAACCGCATCCCTCACCTTCAATGTGGCTGTCCCTGAAGATGCCGAATTCTATCACGCGTACAAAGAACCAGTTTTACAGGCAAAAGTTTCTTATAAAAATAAAGGCGCTTCCGTTGAACAAGTAAAACAAATCGAAGGCACCATCGCAGTCCTGCCAGACGCTGCCGTTACCTTGAATCCAGAGGATATCATCGTCAACACGGCCAATGTCCAGGATGAAATCCCGGTTAAGGCAAAAGTGAAGAACTATTTTAACGGTGCAACCCAGGCCATTGTGTCTCTTAAAGCTCCAGAAGGCTGGGAAGTAGCACCGAAATCCGTAACCGTTGATTTCAGTGCCCAGTTCGAGGAAAAAGAAGTCGCCTTCACCCTTTCACCACCTAAAGGCATTCAATCAGGAGACTTCAAAATCGATGCTGAAGTGGCAGTGAATGGCAAGACATTCAATTCAACGATCCAGGAAATCAGCTATGACCATATCGGAACATTCTATTATCAGTACCCTGCCCAGGTGAATGGCGTAGCATTCGAACTCCTGACAAATGATAACCTGAAAGTCGGCTATATCGACAGCGGCTTCGACCTTGTTGCTGACTATTTATCAAATGCCGGCATGAATATCACAAAACTGACTGAAGCCGACCTGGCGACCGCAGACCTTAGCCAGTATGACACCATCGTAGTCGGCATCCGCGCCTACCTGTCAAGAGCAGATCTGATCGCCAACAATGCCCGCCTGCTGAAATACGTTGAAGACGGCGGACACCTTGTCGTCCAGTATCACAAGCCAAACGATGGCTGGAATAAAGACACCACAGCACCATATCCATTAACAATCGGAAATGTTTCGATTAAATGGCGCGTAACCGATGAAGATGCAAAAGTAAACGTCCTGCAGCCGGAATCACCGTTATTCAACTATCCAAACAAAATCACAGACAGCGATTGGGATAACTGGATTCAGGAAAGAGGACTCTACTACCCAATGGCCTGGGCTCCGGAGTACCAGACATTCGTCAGCATGGCTGACCCAGGAGAAGACGCCTTCGACGGCGGCATCCTGATGGCAAACTATGGCAAAGGAACCTACCTATATACAAACCTAGTATTCTACCGCCAGATTCAGGGGCAAGTGCCTGGCGGATATAGGATTTTCACGAATTTGATTAGTTACGGATCAGAAGAGTAATATTATCAGAGCAAAACACCCATCCCCCTTTTTGGTGGATGCGTGTTTTTTTTTTGCGGGAAATGGGCGGGCAAAAGGGACGGCTCTCTTGTCCCATACATCAGGACTTCCTGACTATCCCGCTAAGCTTTTCATCGTCTTACCTGCCTCTTGTGGGTTGCTGCTGCCTGTTATTGAACTTCCAACAATGGCGATATCTATTCCTTTCAGAGCTCCAATAGTCTTCTCTGAAATGCCTCCAGCAATTGCGACCTCTAGACTTTCAAGGCCCACCACTAATTCATTAAGTGATGAATCCGCCAATGCGCCTTCCTGCTGCATGTCTTTGCCAACATGAAGGCAAAACAGAGCAACACCTAGTCTGTGCAATTCCTCAACACGATCCCTTGTTTGAACACCCAGTAAATCCACCATTACCCTTTTTTCAAACTGTCGGGCAACATCCAGTGTTTCTTCGATTGTTTTATTATGTGAAAAAGCCATCACTGTAATGATATCCGCGCCTGCTTCAAAGGCCTGCTTTGCCTCGTGTCTCCCTGCATCACAAGTTTTCATGTCAGCTACTATCGTTTTATTCGGATAAGCTGCGCTAATCTCCCGAACAATTGCCATTCCATATTCTTTAAGCACACCTGTGCCAATTTCAATCCAGTCAATATAGTCTGCTGTCTCTTCTAAAATAGAAAAACACTGTTCCCTTGTTAATCTGTCTAGTGCAAGCTGAATCTTCATAGCTGCCTCCTAAAATAGCAAACATCCACAGGAACGTGTCCCGTGGATGTCACTAAATAATTAAACTCCTGAATACGCCATAAATCCGCCATCTACCGGCACAGTCACACCAGTGACAAAACCGGAGTATTCTTCATCTGTAAGCCAGAGGAGCGCACCTAGCAAGTCCTTTGGCTGGCCGAATCGCTTCATTGGCGTATGGGCGATGATTTTCTTGGAACGATCGGTATGCGTGCCGTCTTCTTTCAGTAAAAGATTACGGTTTTGTGATGTAAGGAAGAACCCTGGAGCAATCGCGTTCACGCGCATGCCTGTTTCTGCAAAATGGACCGCCATCCACATCGTGAAGTTGTTGATCGCCGATTTGGCTGCACTGTAGGCAGGCACCTTCGTCATTGGTGAATAGGCGCTCATCGAAGACACATTGATAATGACTGGCGAATCCTGCTTGAGCAGTTCCTTGCCAAACACCTGGCATGTTAAAAACGTCCCGATAAAATTCGTGTCAAACACCTTGGAGAATCCAGATGCATCCATATCGAAAAAGGATTTTTCGGTTGAGTCCTCTTCATATGTCTCCACTGCTGTAATCGCATCTGGATGATTTCCACCCGCTCCATTAATCAAAATATCGACGCCTCCAAAGGCCTCGACAACAGTAGCTTTGGCTGTTTCAAGAGAACTTTGGTCCAGTACATCTGCGGCTACAGCAATAGCTGAGCCGCCAGACGAATTGATCTCCCCTGCGATCGCTTCGCCTTTTTCCGCTGTACGGTTCAAAATCGCTACATTGACACCATGCCTTGAAAGCTCACGGGCCATTTCCGAGCAAAGCACCCCACTTCCTCCGGTGATAACCGCTGTTTTCCCCTTTAAGTTTTCATGGATTGGAAACATCGTATCCCTCCTATTTTGAAGCCTGGTATGCATCCCACAACCCAAGAAGATACATGATGCCAAGCGCTCTGTCGTATAATCCGTATCCTGGCCTGCAAACCTCTCCCCAAAGGTGACGGCCATGGTCCGGACGGACATATCCCTCGTACTGGATATCAGATAACTCTTTTACAACGCCTTTAATATTGATTGAACCATCTGTTGTTAAATGCGATGTCTCGATAAAATCGCCATTTTCGAAGATTTTCACATTACGGATGTGCGCAAATGGTGACCTATGCGCGAATTCGGCTGCAAGTGCCACCATATCATTTTTCGGGCTTGCCCCTAGGGAACCAGTACAGAAGGTAATCCCGTTTGACGGAGAATCAGAGATTGATAGTAGCTTCTCAAGGCTCTTCCTTCCAGTCATGATGCGCGGCAATCCGAAAATCGTCCACGGCGGATCATCCGGGTGGATGGCCATTTTGATTCCAGCCTCTTCTGCAACCGGGAGAATCTCATTCAGGAAGTAACCCAGGTTTTCCCACAGGTCTTCCTTTGTTACACTTTCATACGCAGCGAACAATTCCTTGATTCGAGCCATTTTTTCCGGCTCCCAGCCTGGCAGTGTTAAATCGGATGCTGAGGCAACCGTATCGATTAACTCCTGCGGATCGCGATTTTCCACTTTTGCTTTTTCGAAAAATAAAGCAGTTGATCCATCAGGCAGTTCTTTGAACATCTCTGTGCGTGTCCAGTCAAAGATCGGCATAAAATTGTAGCAAATGACCTTTACGCCAACTTCTCCCAGATTCTTGATTGTCTGCTTGTAATTCTCGATGTAGCGGTCACGGTCTTCATTCCCCAACTTGATTGCTTCATGAATGTTGACACTTTCAACGACATCGCCGTGAAAGCCAAAGGATTGAATATACTCCATTTCTGCCTTGACTTCTTCTTTTTCCCAAACCTCACCGACCGGCTTTTGGTGCAAGGCCCAGACAATACCCTTTACACCTGGAATCTGCCTTATATGATCGAGGGTCACTGTATCATTATCACGCCCATACCAGCGAAACGTAATATTCATTATGCTTTCCCTCCTGTTACTGCATTGATGTAATTGCCGCACAGCTCCCTGACTCCATCTTTGCCGGAAGCACGATAAGCTTTGTTCAAATCGCTGCCAATTCCGGCTGCGACCGCCCCTGCACTGAGCCAGTTCATGACATTGTCCAGGTTGACACCACCGGTTGGCATCACACGAACCTGAGGCAGAGGGCCATTGACCGCACCAATGAAGGATGGATCAAATCGGTTTGCAGGGAACAGCTTCACGATATCACAGCCGCTTTCTACCGCTGTCACGATTTCCGTGATGGTCATGCACCCTGGCAGATAGGCAATGGAGTAACGATTGCATAAAGTGGCGATTTCCTTATTAAAATTCGGGCTGACGACAAATTTGGCGCCACTTAAAATCGCATGGCGGGCTGTTTCAGGGTCCAGGACCGTACCTGCCCCTAAAATAGCCTCTGTTCCTGCCAGTGCTTCGAACGCCTTTTCCACACCTGGAGTCGTATAGGTAAGTTCAATTGCCCTGAAGCCGCCTTCGATTGCGGCTTCGGAAATCTGAATCGCCTCTTCAGCCGAGCTCCCGCGGACAACAGCGACGACTTTGGACTCAGCCAATTGCTTCAAAGTTTCTATTTTCAAATTCATCCAATCGCTCCTTATTCAAAAACAATAACTGCTTTTCGTACTTCACCCGGATTCTTTTCGACGAATGAGAACACTTCTTTTACCTGTTCTAACGGGAACTGGTGGGTGATAAAACCATTTCCCTTTACTTTTCGCTCATTAAGCAGTGAGACAACTTTTCCAAACTGGTCCGTCTGCAGACGGGAACCAACGATCGTTACTTCCTTTTTCGTAATCGGCAGCTGAGAAATCTGGGATGGACGCTCATCAAATCCCAGCACCACGACAGTGCCTGCCGGAGAAACAACATTCACGCCCATTTCAAAAGTAGAAGGAAGACAAACTGCGTCAATCACAACATTCGGCCCTTCTCCATCTGTTAGCTCCTTGACCTTCTCTTCGACGGATATTTCACGTGCATTGATGACTTCATCCGCACCATTTTCCCTGGCGAATGCCAATCTTTCTTCTTCAAGGTCTGTCATGATGACTTTTGCACCTTGGAGCTTTGCCATTTTCAAGATGCAAATCCCGATTGGACCTGAGCCCTGAATCAATACAGTATCCGATTCCTGGACGTCTCCGCGCCAGACTGCCTGGGCGCCAATCGTCAATGGCTCTGCTAAAACCGCCTCATTCCAATCAAGTTCTGCATCTACAACATGCAGCTGTCTTTCCGGCAATACAAAGAATTCGCGCATACCGCCGTCTTCATGGACACCAAAAACAGAAAGAGATTGACAGACGTTCGGACGTCCTTTGCGGCATGCATAGCACTCGCCGCAATATTGGATCGGTTCCACCACGACATGGTCTCCCGGCTTCACACCTTTTACACCAGAACCAACTTCAACCACTTCCCCGGCAACTTCATGGCCAGGGATTCGCGGATAAGTGGCGAGCGGATTAGTGCCATGATAGATATGCATATCAGAACCGCAAATACCAACACGTTTGACTCTTACAAGAACATCCTCTGGATTCTTAATCACAGGCTTTTCTAAATCCTGGATTACTAGTTCCATAGCTTCTGGAATTTGGACTGCTTTCATTTTTAAAACCACCTATTCAAATAGACTTGGTAGATAAAGAGATACTTGAGGCACAAACGCTACAAGCAGCAATACCGCCAGGCTGACGCCAATGAACGGAATAAGTTCCTTCGCAGCCTTCCCGATTGAAACCTTACCAATTTGAGAAGCAACGAACAGACACACACCCACTGGAGGTGTAACAAGACCGATGACCAGGTTAAGGACCATCATGACTCCGAACTGGACAGGGTCCATTCCAACCTGTGCCGCGACAGGCATCAGTACTGGGAACAGGATGACAAGCGCAGCGATTGTCTCCATGAATGTTCCAACGAATAACAGCAAAAGGTTGATCAACAAGATGACGACAATAGGATTTTCAGAGATTCCCAGGATGGCATCTGCGACTAATTGTGGGATCTGCTCACTGACCATGATCCAGCCAAACAGGTTTGCGAATCCTACTAAAAGCATGATGGATGCTGTCGTTGTCATAGAGGACAGCATGATGCCAGGAATCTTTTTCAGCGGCAGTTCTTTATAAACAAAAATCCCGATAACAAGTGCGTAGATCACAGCGATAATGGATGCTTCTGTCGGCGTGAAATAACCGCCAAGGATACCCCAGAGAATTATAATCGTCATGAAAAGCGCCCAGAAAGAGCCCATGAAGCTTTCCAATATCACTTTCAGGGATTTTCTTTCCCCCTTCGGATAATTCCGCTTGACGGAAATGATATAAGTAGGAATCATCAATCCGATTCCAAGCATCAATCCCGGAAGCGCTCCAGCTAAAAATAAATCACCAATCGAAACAGATGCGAGAGTACCAACAATGATCATCGGAAGTGAAGGAGGAATAATCGGGCCGACAGTCGAAGATGAAGCCGTGACTGCAGCGGAGAAACCAGCCCCGTAGCCTTCCTTTTTCATCGCTGGAATCAGGATGGCACCGATACTTGCTGTGTCCGCAAGCGCAGTTCCGGAGATTCCGGCAAATCCCATGGAAGAACCAACATTCGCCAAGCCCAACCCACCTCGGATATGCCCGAAAAGGTTATTCGCAAATTTGATGATCCTGTCTGTGATTCCTCCAGCGTTCATCAGGTTTCCGGCAAGGATAAAACCAGGAATACAAAGCAGTACAAAGGAATTCAGTCCGGCAAACATTTTTTGAGGAATGATTGTTAGAGGAATATCCGCCAGGAACAAATAAAACAAGGAAGACAAACCGAGGCTAAATGCAACCGGCACGCCTAAAAAGATCAGGATGATAAAAGATATGAACAGTATGGCCGCCATTATATTCCGCCTCCATCGATGTCTGACTTAAAATCTTCTTCGTTACGAATCAACTTAATAATTTTTACAATTGAATAAAACGCTAATAGTACTGACATAATCAGGATTGCCGCATGGACTACAGACATTGTGAACGGCATTGTTGCTGAGGTTTGTGTACCGACCAGCGTGAAGTCGTAGCCTGTCTTGATCATTACTCCGAATAGCACGATTAACACAACATAAATCACGATTTCATAAAAACGTCTGAAATTATGTGACATCTTCGCCAGGATCATATCAACATTTATATACTCTCCACGGAGCAATGCCAGCGGAGCACCAAAGCAAATGGCATATATGAATAAGTACCTAGTCAATTCTTCAGTCCAGATGGCTGTGTAAGGCAGATAGCGGGACATGATTTGAATCATCACGACTACGATAACACCAGCAAAGCTGATCACAGTCAAAAAAGCCAACAGAGTATCCAGCCATTTACGTATTTTCATGTTTTCATCCCTTCCTTAAAGGAAAGGCACGGCCGGCTATGACAGCCGGGCAGTGCCTTCATCAAAATTACTTCGTTTCAAGGATCTTTTCGTATAGTTCATATTGCTCTGGCTTCAGGGATGCCTTGATTGCCGGGATCATTGCTTCACGGAATGCATCCTGGTCCACATCGACAAACTTCATGCCTTCGCCTTCAAGGTCTTTTTCAATTTGAGCGATTTCTTTGTCGTACAATTCTTCACCATATTTTTGGGCTTCAGCAGCTGCTTCTTTTACAGCTTTCTTCTGGTCGTCATTCAGGGAATCGAACTGCTTGTTGCCAACAAGGATGTAGATCCAAGAGTAAACATGTTCCGTACGGTTCACATAGTCTTGAACTTCATATAAAGCGCCGCTCTTGATCAAATCAACAGGGTTTTCCTGGCCATCGATTACACCTTGCTGAAGTCCAGTGAACACTTCATTGAAGTCCATTACCTGCGGCTTGGCGCCAGCAGCTTCCCAAACCTTCAGGAACAATGGCACGTTTGGTACACGCATGCTGAAGCCTTTTAGATCTTCTGGTGATTTGATTTCTTTGTTGGATGTCAGGTTACGCGGTGCGCGTGTATGATAGTACAAAGGTGTTAAACCAGCTTTTTCAGTGATTTCTGCTTCGATTTCCTTACCAATTTCGCCTTCGACAACTGTCTTAACATGGTCAAGATCGCGGAATGCGTACGGTACAGCCATCAATGCAGCTTTTGGAGCCCAGTTTTGCAAAGTCTCTCCGGAAATAACCATGTCAGCTGTTCCAGACTGGATTGCGTTGATTGTGTCTGTCTCTCCGCCAAGTGAATTGTTAGGATAGATGCTGATATCAATGCTGCCATCAGTCTTCTCTTCAACAAGTTCTTCAAACTTCAATGCTGTTTTGTGCCAGATGTGATTTTCGTCAGCAAGATGGCCAAACTTCCACTTGATGACATCCCCTTTGCTTTCTCCGCCTGCTTTTTCAGAATCACCGGAACCGCAAGCTGTCAATAAAAGTGATGCTGCCAAAATACCTGATAAGAACTTTGCTTTTTTCATGAACTATTTCCTCCCCTTTGTTTACAATGATTTATTTTTTTAAAAATTGATGCACAGTAGAAGCAATGGTAATCCCATTTTGAAGATTTTTTTCTTCGTTCATCTGCTCAATCTCACCAGGTACGAATACTTGTGAGAATCCAGGAGCAGGCGGTGCCTGCCGAATTTCTGCCATCATCTGGTCCATGTTTTCCAGGAATGAATCAGCATCGGTAAAGAATGCCGGATTGATGGCACAGAAGTAATGGCCTAGCTTGCGCTTTTTGTCCAGATCGCCGTACATCTTGGAGATATGAGGTCCGAATGCCGCGCCTGCAAGCAATCCGGAGAAGATGTCTACAATCATGGACAGCCCATAACCCTTAGGGCCGCCGAATGTCTGAAGTGCGACTACTTTGGCTGGATCTGTAACGGTTTCCCCGTTCTCGTTTACTCCCCAGCCAGGAGGAATTTCCTTGCCTTCTTCCTTGTATTGAAGAATTTTGCCAAGTGCTACATTCGATGTTGCCATATCGAGAATGAACGGCTTGCTTGTTTTGGCCGGAACTCCATATGCGATGGGGTTCGTACCAAGGAACGCTTCCCTGCCGCCGAATGGCACGACGATTTTATCCGTATGGGTCATCGCGATACCAATCAGGTTCTGTTCTGCTGCTTCCTGGACAAAATAGCTCAGGGCGCCGCAGTGGCTGCTGTTGGTGGCGGTTACCATCCCGATGCCATTTTCCTTCGCCATTGCGATTGCCTGTTTCATTGCAACATCTGCGATGACATGGCCAAAACCATCATCCCCGTCGACCACTCCTGTAACAGGTCCTGTCTGGTTAAATTTGATGTCTGCGTTTGGATTGATGCCGCCAGCATTCAGGCGGTTCACATAATGTTCAGTACGCAAGACACCATGTGAGTTAACATTTCTAAGGTCGGCATGGACAAGGATTTCAGCTACTTTTTCTGCGTGTTCCTTGTTCAGTCCCGCTTCGCTAAGCTTTTTTACAGCTAGTTCTTGTGCTTCTTGATGTGGAATGGTTACTGTTGACATTCCTTTCCCCCCCTATTCCAGATTGGAATGTTTCTTTACTAATTCTTCGTTCGTCTTTCCTTCTGCCAGGCTGTCGATAATCGCCGCATCCAAAATGAGATGTGCTGCCTGGTCGAACTGGTTTCCAAGCGGCTGGATCGTTTCCGGCTCATCCGTATGACGATATTTCGTTGCGGCCGGGATTCTCACCCCGCCTGATATGAATGGAAGCTGGAGTGCTTCTTCATTTGTCGTGATCATGAATACTGTAGCACCGGCACGATTGGCGCTTTCAGAAATGTTCAGTGCCTGTGCGGTTTTTCCAGAACCTGAAAGCACTACTAAAATATCAGTCTCCTGAATCGCTGGAGTTGTCGTTTCGCCGACAACATATACCGTCTTGCCGCTGTGCATCAGCCTCATGGCAATGGCTTTAGCTACAAATCCTGACCGGCCTTCTCCTGTAAAAAAGAAACGGCGATCTTCTTTTAAAAGCTGGACGAAGGATGAATACTCTTCTGCATGTACGTTCAAGCAAACTTTCTGCATTTCTTCTAATACAGCTGCGATGGTTTCCATGACCTGCACCCCTCCTGGTTAGCGTTCAATGATTGATTCATTATTGATAAAAGCGCTTACTTCCTCGAGGTATGGAAGGCCTTCATTATCGCCCGATACTGTGGTGACCAGGGCGCCGACTCCATTGGCAAAACGGAGAAGATGCTCGGGAGTGAATCCATTTAGCCAGCCGTAAATATAACCGGAGTCGAATCCATCTCCTGCGCCTACCGTATCGATCGGAGTGATCTTAAAGCCTGGTGCTTCAGTCCATTTGCCGTCGCGGTAAAGTCTCGACCCTTTCTCTCCATCTTTGATGACCAGGTCGCTGATTCCATATTGATCGGCAAATCTGGAAAGCTCTCCTTCTGAATCCTTGCCAATGATCAAACGGATTTCATCAAGTCCAGTCAGCAGAATATCTATATCCGGAAAAATTTCTTCATACGCTTTGCGTGCTTCTTCAATTGTCCAAAGCTTCAGCCTGATGTTCGGATCGAATGAAACCGGAATGCCTTTCTCTTTGGCAATCTCGATCATTCTCTTAGCAACCTTAAGGTTATTCGAATCAACCGCCAGGAAAACACCTGTGAGATGAAGCAGGTTCACATTTTCAAACCATTCGGCTTTCACCTTTTCAGGAGTCAGGGTCGTAATCGGTGAATGGTAACGATAGTAGAAGGTTTTGCCTGATCCATCTCCATTGATCTCCTTGAAGTTCAAGGAAGTCGGATAACCTTCAACCAACTCAACTTCGGAGACATCCACTCCCTCACCGCGAGTGAAGTTATAGATGACCTTGCCGAATTCATCCTTGCCTAACCTGCTTACCCACTTGCTTCCTAGTCCCAGTCGGGCACAGCCAATCGCAAAATTCAGCTCCGCACCTCCGACCTTCCGGTTAAAACTTTCTACAAAGCGGAGGGGACCTTGAACGGATGGATTGAAGGTAATCATTGCATCTCCAATCGTCATGACTTTATATCTTTCTGGCATTGTTCTTCTCTCCCAACACTTGTACTGATGCCCGCTCGATTAAAACAGGGTCGTACCTTCTAACTTCATATGAATCTTCCAATTTCCCTTCAGCGATCAGATGGAACAGCTCTTCTGCTGCTTCCCTGCCAATCTGGAAAGTTGGCTGTTTGATAGCTGAAATTGGTGTGGCGGCGATTTCCAGGAAATCAGAATCATCCACCGCGATAACGCTTACATCCTCGCCAACTTTAAGATTCTGTTTTCTTAGGAACTTAAGCAATTCAATCAAGGAAAGATCATTGGTAGCAAAAAATGCTTCCGGTCTGTCTTCCTGCTTCCATAGTTTTTCAAGCGCAGGGCCGATATCTTTCCGGTCAGCTGCTGTAATCCAATCCTCGTTTGGAGTGATTCCGTTTTCCTCAAGCGTTCGCTTGAATCCGGTAATACGCTCGACCCTTGGAGAAACCTTCTGGGTAATGGACATGGATACAGCACCAATTTTATTGTGGCCTTTTTTGAGGAGCTCCCTTACCGCGATTTCTGCCGCTCTTTCATTGTTCAGCATCAATGTTGGATAAATCGGCTGCTCTATTTTTCTATCAACGAATACAACAGGGAAATTTGATTGTTTGAGCTCTTCGTATAAACACTTATTGTCAGCAGTCGGGAAGATGATCAAGCCGTCAACCTGCTTTGCAAGAAGCATGTTGATATACTCCCGTTCCTTTTCCGGATTGTCATCTGCATTGCAGACAAACATATGAAAATGGCTCAACTCGCAAGCATCTTCGATAGCACGGATGATTTCCGTCGAAAACGTATGAAGGATATTCGCAACAATCACCCCAATGGTAGACGACCTTTTCTGCTTCAAGCTCTTCGCTACGAAATTCGGTATATAGCCAAGCTCCCGAATCGCCTCTTGAATGCGCTTTCTCGTAGGCTCTGCCATAAACTCGTATCGATTATTTATGTATTGTGAAACAGTGCTTTTCGAAACACCCGCTTTTTCAGCAACATCCAGCATAGTTACTTTTTTCATAGAAATCCCTTCTTCTACACCACTAAACCGATTTAGTAAAACGGTTTAGTAAACCGGTTTAGTGACAGTATAAATGAAACCCCTTTCAAAATCAATCTATTTTTTCAAAAAATTTAAAATTAATCTTTCACTTAGATACTTTGAGGTATTGATAACCCGAATGTGGCTGGCACGCCTTATAATCAGTGAAAACTTTCCCTTGGATGAAGAGGGTTAAGGCAACTGAGTTTTATTTTTTACCGACTTGCTTCGTAAAAGGATTGAAACCTCTACTTGTTAGCAGTGATTAATATCCGGACTGAAAGGAAGTTTGATTTATATCTCCCAGAACTAGGGATAAAGAAATAAACTCCTACTCTCTTTTTCCCTACCAAAATACCAAAACTAAGTAATCCATTTAGTTCCTTCCTCTCATTTATTTCGCAAATCGAAATATTCGACAAATTACAGCAACATCTTTCTATTAAACTTATTAAGATAGCAATGAGACAGTTTATTAGTTTAAAGGAGTGATAGATTAATGAAAAACAACAAAGTAATGACTGGACTAAGTGTATTGGCATTGTGTACGGCTCTCACCTCACCGGCACTAGCAACTAATTCGCCAAACGGAAATCTTTACAATGAAAACCAGGTTTATTCAGTAAATGGCTATACTGATTATGCTGAAATGGTCAAACGCCTCCAGCAAATCGAAGCAAATAGCCAGGGGAAAGTTGCATTGGAGGTTGTCGGCCAATCAAACCAGGGGCGTGATATTTACCAGGCTAGAGTCGGAACTGGTGATAAAGTTGTCCTGATTGAAAGTGAAATCCATGGAAATGAGAACACTGGAACCGAAGCGCTGCTCAGCATGCTTCAATACCTTGGATCCAGCAATTCACCAGAGGCACAAAAAATTCGTGAGGAAATCACTCTGGTCACTCTGCCAAAGATGAACCCTGATGCCTCCGAACTTGATCGCCGGGGCAATGATATGTCATGGGAAGATGTTATCGAAGACTTCCCTCAACTTGCTGATGCAGCAGGCCCTTCATGGAATTATTATAATAACCGGATACTTCAGGACAGAGATTACAATGGCAGACCTGGATTCGATGTAAACCGGGATTTCAATCCTGACCTTAATTATGTTCCAAAAGCAGAAGATATCCCAGGAACCTCAAGTGATCCAGGCTGGTACATCACCCCAGAGTCACAAACCGTCCGAGATGTTTATAAAAAACTTCAATCCGAGTTCGGGAAAGTAGATGTGTTCATCGACCTCCACCATCAGGGTCAATATTATGTGGAAGGAACAGACAATCTTGTTACCATGTCCCTTTCTGCAGACTTCGTTCCGGACCCTGGCACTACAGAAGGGGCCAAGTACGCCGAGTATAAGGATAATTACAATTTCGAGTATTCCAAACAGCTTAACCTAGCTGCCTACAATGCGCTCCAGGCACTCGGGGAAAACTCACCGTTCAATAATATCTCCCTATACCAGCAAGACCTGGACCTGCCTGGTACCGCACTTGGTAGCTTCGCATTGAATGGAAGCGGCACAGTCCTCTTTGAAGTAAGAGGCCAATCGCACTCGTTGGGCCAAAAGAAAAAAGGACAGCTGGTTAAGGCTGTCGAGACAGGATTGTATGGAATCATTAATGGAGTCGTAGATGGCTCGGTAGAGGAGCTCGACGCGGCTGAATATGATAACATTCCAGCCACTGCTTATTCACCAGGTTTATAAGAGGAATGCGAGAAAAGCGGAGAGGTGAATTCTCCGCTTTTTTATGAGATGGATTTGTGTTCTTCCTCTAGACGCAAATAAACCTCTCTGGATTCTGAATAAAACTCATGTCTGTATGAGCACCTTTGTTAAATTAGAAACTACCTTTGATTTAGCCGAAACGAAAAGAATGCTCAGCAGTCAAATTGGGTTGCTATGAACACTTTGCTATGAACACTTAATTCGTACATTCAATTTCCATTATTGAAATCTTATTGTTTATATCCAACCTTGATATGCATATATTGCAATGTTTCATCTCCTGAAATCACATGAAAGAATGGCGTCACCTGTTCCTTTTTATTTTGTTCCAGGAATTCCAGCAATAAGGCGTATGCCACCTGCGTATTCTCCTCGAACCGATTATGTATGGTTATAGAGGCCGTATTTTCAATACTGAAGTAACTATGAAAGAATTGGTCTTCCAGAAGATCAATGAAATCCTCTCTAATAGGAATAAAGAATTCGCCATTTATCACTTCATCAAAAGGAACATAATTTATTGAGTAAAATAACGGTCCCCTTATAGATGCTTTTTGCTGTGCTACATCATTGATAAAATCTTTCATTACCTCGTCCATTTCCTGATAATGAAAACGGTATTTTCTGGAGATGACATTTTTGTACCTAATATGGTCCTGAGGATTAATCACGCCAAACCCCCTCTTTTTTAATCGGAGCATAAATATCTATGATTCCTTCTCCATAGACGTCCAAATAAATATTGTAGAATGGGTCAGTGAGTTCTAACTGATTGTCTTTCGCAGCCATACGCAGCAATTCGTAAGCATCCTCTATGTTTTCATCCAGATCCGCGTGCCTAAAGGTCAATCCATCTTCAATCCTGAAAGTATCATAGTATGTATATTTATCATCCTCCGACATTTGTATCGGTTCATTAACCGGTAAATAAAATGTATACTCTGCCTCACCAATGGTATCAGTCACCTTTTTTACTTGATATATGATAGGTCCTGTACCATATAAGCCGTTCATTATTACAGCATTTCTTAATTCTTTAGCAATTGAAGGCCACTCATTTTCCTTACAGATGCTCTTCGTACTAATGACATTGTTAAATATAATGGGACATCGCTTTATTCTCATATCTACCCACCCCCTTACTTCCTTCGTTTACGCCTGGGAACAATGAAAGACTCAAATTTAAATTTACCGTAGGTTAAAAGTAAAAATTCTGGCCAGGCAATCGCTATTCCATATTGCAACACTACACAAAGAAGAAGAATGAGAAACATGCCAAAGCTGCCAGCTGCATCTGAAAAAGATCGGACAAATGCCCCGACAATCATTGTTGCCGCAAAAATAATTGGAAGACTGACATAGCCCTTTGATGCTTGAAAATTATAAAGGCCTTTTCCTTCTTTTTTTAGTTCTCCCTGTTTAACCCTTTTGATCGCCCGAATAGTAGATAATACTAAGAAAACAAAGCCACCAGCCATCAAAATTAAACCTGTATTGGTTAAGTAGTCTGGTGTGCCAAAGGTTGTCTCTGTAACAGTAAAATAAAACAGATACATATCAAGAGATACTTTGATCACTACAATACTCACAATAATAGATTGCAGTTTTTGAAGACTATAAGCTATTGGTTCAAGTGTAAAGAAGAGAGCAAGCCCTAATTGAATGAATAAAAGAATCTTTGCAATATCCACAGCCATAGTTAAGAACGGACTTCCATCGAATCCGCTTTTTGTAAGAACGTAATTCGGGATCAATGTCATAATTGCACTTACTACCAAGCTTGCCCAAAACCAAACTGAAATACCGTCTGGACGCAAGCGATCATACGCAGCGACTTTAATTTTAAAAAAATCTGCTTCATTACTATTTTTCTCCATAATGATCCCCTATCCAAAAATTTCTCCTAATGTATTGCCTATTTTATTTAAAGAGTCTTTAACAGTACCCTCTATTTTATCGACAGAATCGCTAACAAATTCTTTGCTAGCATCTGTTACGCTCTTGCCTCCTAAAATGTCGAATTTCCAGTTCATGGCCAGATTGATGCCTGCCCCTGCCGCTGCGCCGACTACTGTACCTACTGGCGGTATAAACAACGACCCGAATGCTGCTCCCGCTGCAACTGATCCAATTCCAAGCGTCGCATCGACACCTGTATCAACCACAAACTTCTTTAAACTTTTTTCCTCATAAGCATCCTTCATATTTTCTCCAACCATGATTAGGGTCCCTGCAACTCCTAAAGCCTTACTTAGTTTCACATTACCGGCAGCCTCCCGGAATCCTTTAAAATTAAAATCTTCCCAGAGTGCTTTTGTATTATCGACAAATGATTCACCAAAAGTTTTGCCCCACACCTTTACTTTATTCTGGCCTAACCTCTCAATATACTTGTTGAGATCGCTGAAGCTCGTATTGGAATACTTATGGCGAGCCTGCCTGAATGCAGCATTATTATTTATATCATCGTTGAAGCTGTCATATAAGGCTATGCCACTATTGACCAACCTATTTATATATCCCTTTTTCCAGTCTCCCGCCTGTCCGCCTAACTTCTCCATCAGCAGGTTTCTAATGGCCATATAACTGCTGGGTTGATACCCTTCATTAACTAGCTTAACAAATACCCTTCCGTTATCCTTGAACAATTTAAATTCCACATTATCAGCTAATTTAAGGAGATTTTTCATCGCAGCATAAAATGCATAACCACCCATCGAAGCTTTTGTTGCCTCCCAGAAGTTTTCTTTAAAATACTGCCACGACTCATTATGTTGTCTCTTACTTTTAACTTTCAGAGTCTCTTTGCTTTTTCTTAATACATATTTTTCAGCATTCCAATAGCTATCCATCGATTGATTAACGAATACTTCCAAACCTCTTATTTTTTGCTCCAACGAGTCAAATTTAGCGCCTGCTTTATTGAATTTACCGTTGAGGTTTGTTCTGGATAAAATTTTATGATCAATACTCGCCCTAACTGATAGTATAGAACTTTCCAGATTAGTTACTCGGGAAAATACACTTTTAACTTGTGGGTTAAGATTCATAATGTCATCAACATCAATTTTTATTTTTGACATGAAGGCACCCCTCTGAAAGCTTGTTATTAAATGCAATGATATGTATCTATATAACTACTCGATTTAGTAAATTAAGGTAATTACTTATTAATATCATACAGGATAAGTCTCATAGTCAATTTAAAAACCTTGAAAACTGCATATGAATAGTTAAATTATGTAATTAGACCTACAACATAGATTATCCTGATTTTTGAAATTAGTCCCACAGTTTCGTTTTTGAAGATTGAGTTGGCTTTTCAGCAAAAAAGGGGGTACCTAAAAGGAAAAGTAACTACTTAAGCTAGATGAATGGAGAGACATAATATCATTAATCTTTTCAATAAAAATTAAAAGCAATTCTACTTCTGATCAATCAGTATCACATGGAATGGATTTCATACAATATCAAATTGCCGGTGACCAGCTGTGGCGAATAAAAAGGAAGCAAGGGACATCCCCTGCTTCCTTCTCCCTAATACCCCGTCTCCACCATCCGAACAAAATCATCCAATGTATGTTCTTGCAGGATCATAATCCGCGGCAATTCATAGCGGTTACTTTGATCCGTGCTGATCCCTCCGCCTACTTTGAATGCGCCTTTGAATCCTAATTCTTCTAAAACGGAGATTGTATCGGCATTATAGCTTCCATATGGATAGGCAAAGGTATTTGTGGTTTTTCCTGTTAGGTTTTTAAGGAATTTTGTTGCTTCATTGATTTCTGTGTATTGCTGCTCCCTGCTTAGGTCCGCGAGGGCTGGGTGGGTAACTGAATGGTTCTGGATGTCTATTCCGTTTTCCATGACGGTCAGAAGCTCGTTTGAAGTCATGTTCCAGCTTCCGTCCACCCAGGTCGAGACTGTGAATTGAGTCGCCTTCATCCCGTATTTCTGCAGGACTGGATAGACATACGGATAGAAATCATTCGAATTGTCATCAAAGGTAAGCAGAATCGGCTTCTTTGGCATAGCGGCTTTCTTATCCAGAATGTTGAAATATTGCTTCATTGTTAAAGTGCGATAGCCATTTTCATGAAGGTAGGCCATATGCTTTTCAAATTCTTCCAGGCTGAATTGATAGGGATTATTTGGGTCTGGATCAGGCTTTACCACATGATAGAGCAGGACTGGAATTTCTACCTGTTTCGTTTGTTTAGCATTGACTGGCAGCTGGTGTTGGGTACTTGCGATTAGTAATAGAATCAAAGCCATAAACAGTCCTTTAAGTTTTTTCATCTGCATTCCCTCTTATTTTTGGCTGTCCACACTTTGTTGTTTAAAACAACAAAGTGTGGGCAGGAAATCCTAAGGAAATCAAAACTGCAACCTATTCATTTTGCTTTCTAGTCAATAATAGCCCAAAATGCAGGCTTAACATTGTATTCATTATCAAACACAAATGGTGCGTCCACTCCAACACCGTCATTGTATTCTTCTGCACGGTCATTCAACCACGTATGATTATCGGCCACACCCCAGAATGTCACGCTGCTGATCTTGTCTCCCAGTTTTTCATATAGCTGGAATAACTGGTCATAGCGTTCTGCCTGGCGTTCGAATTCACTTGCAGGAATTTCATCATATGAAGGATATGCAGGTCTTGGCGGCCAGCCATAAAGGCTAACATCCAGCTCTGTAATTTGGTTATCAAGGCCTAACCCGGCAAACATATTAATGGAATCCTCGATTTCCTTAAGAGATGGCCAGCCGATTTGGATATGTGCCTGGTGGCCGACTCCATCGATTGGAACACCCTCTTCAACCAATTCCTTCACCAGATTGTACAAGTGAGTTCTCTTCGGTTCCACCTCAGTGTTATAATCATTGATGTAAAGCTTGGCATCCTTTGCGGCAAATCGATTCGCTGTTTCAAAAGCTACTTTAATATAATCTGTTCCAGTGATTTGATACCATGGTGATTCACGCAAGCCTTCTTTATTAGGAGCGTACTCATCAATGACTTCATTGACTACATCCCACGAGCTAACATCATTTTTATAACGCTTGACAATGGTTTTGATATGAGTCTCCAATCGTTTTAGCAATAGCTTTTTATTTTTTTCTCGCTGTTTAGGATCTGTTTCATCGACCATCTTGTTTCCTTCTTTATCAAGGAAGAACCATTCAGGGACTTGACTGTGCCACACAAGATTGTGGAACCTCAGCTCCATGCCGTTCTCTTTTGCAAACTTGACGATTTTATCTGCTTCCTCGAAGGTGAACTTCCCTTCTTCCGGCTGGATATTAATTGGTTTCATGACATTCTCGGCAACAATGCTGTTAAAATGGCGTTTTAGAATGGCAGCGTCCTTCCCTTCAAGCATGGACGGCTCAACAGCTGCCCCAATATCGAATGAATCTGCATACCTTTCATGTAGTTCAACATCGACATCCAGTGCACTGACCGGTTCAGCTGCTGCTGCACTGGATAGTCCAGCAGGTAAAAATAGGGCTAAAGCCAATCCAGTAAGAAATGGTTTACGCAATACTTTTAACATGTTAGGAATTCCCCTCTTTCTAAAATTGTTTTTGCATTTTTTACAGGCCTGACGAATTCTCCCCCCTCATTAGTTTGCTTTGCCAGGATCAAAAGAAAGGGCTTTCATAGAGGTGTAAAAAATTTTTTTAGCAGCCGTTACCTGACGTATGTAAGATTATAACAGCACAAAACTTAGTTTATCCACTTAATAAACTAATAATTTAAATTTTTTTATGAAAATGATAAAATAGAACTAGATAGATTCTGATTTTTATATAAACTCACCTAAATTTTATATAAACTCACCTAAAATAGACATCTCACCAGTTAACACGATAGAAGATATAATAGTAAAACAACTACTAATAGCAAAGAAAGGCGAAACGCCGTGCTGAATCAACTAAAAAAATGGAACACCTTACGCAACCAGATTCTATTTATCTTTTTGATTGTCATGATCATCGTGTTATTGATTGTAAGCCTTCTAACATTAGGACAAGTCTCGGCATTGCTGCAGAACAATGCGGAAAAGCAAATACAACAGGTAGCGATTGAAGCCAACGGGCGAATTGAATCTCTATATGAGCAGATCAATATGAACTCAAAGCTTGTGATAACAGATGAAGAGGTTCAAAGAATCCTAACGGATGTCCATGACGGCAGAAAAGTATCTTTCGAAGACAGGCAGCGTTTAATGGGACATATCAACAGGATCATCGGGAACACGGATGGCATTTTTTCCTTTCAGCTGTTTTCTGATAAAAGGCAGAGGGTCCTCCCCCTTGATGAGGACGAGTTAAGAAATCGAATCGGCAAAAAGTGGATTGAGAAAGCGAACAAGGCAAAAGGCCGAATTGTTTGGATAGGTGAAGATCCAAATGACAAGAACTATTTCCTTGCCATTCGAAGAGTCAATCTAATGGAAAGACAATATAAAAGCGGCGGTTATCTTTTAATCAGCATTAACCGGGACCATTTCCATTTTGCGAATGAAAAATATGACAACGACCAATACTCGATTCTATTGGATCAATATCAAAATCCGATCATCCAAAATTATTCTGGTGATATCAAAAGCATTATTGAAAGCAATGAAAACAACGTAAAGCTAAATGAGCGGGACTATATCGTAACAAAACAATTATCCAAAATTACGGGCTGGACTGTCTATATTTTAACCCCTGTCAGTGAACTGACCGAAGGAATGTCCTGGATCCGGAATGGCATCATTTTATCTGGGGTTGTGGGCCTGATCATTTTTTCCATCAGTTCCTTCTTCCTATCAACCCTTATTACAAGTCCAATATTGAGATTGACCAAAACCATGCGGCGTGCCGGAGATGGTTCATTAACACTGAATCCTGAAGTGTACTCTGTAAATGAAATCAATGAATTAAACAGTACCTATAACCAGCTGGTGAAAGAAACGAACCATTTGATGCAGATGGTTTATCAGAAGGAGATTCTAAGAAGCCAAAGTGAATTGAAAGCGCTCCAGGCGCAAATCAACCCGCATTTCCTCTTCAACACGCTGGATGCGCTTCATTGGTCACTTGATGAAAAGGATGAAGAAGAGCTTGCTGAACTGGTTGTCGCGATGTCGGATTTATTCCGTTATACCATTACAAAAGAAACCGATGATGACTGGGTGTACCTGAAGGACGAAATCAAACACATCAGCGACTATATGGAAATCATGAAAATGCGCTTTGGCAACCGGCTGAAATGGCATGTTTCAGTCCCGGAAAAATATGAGCATATCAGGATCCCTAAGCTGATCATTCAGCCATTGGTGGAAAACGCAGCCCTCCATGGAGCTGGAAATAAAACAGGAAACTGCCAGATTTCTGTCATCGTTGAACCCGTCGAAAACAAAGAACGGGTTCGTATCATCGTAAAAGATGATGGATCCGGGATGGACAAGGAGCGGCTATCACAGATTGTCCAGTCAATCGAATCCGGCGGGACATCCTCTGCGAGCGGAAAAGGAATGGCCCTTTCAAATGTCTATAAGCGCTTAAAGCTATATTACCAGGGCATTTCACATACAGACCTTTTGATAGAGAGTGAGTTAGACAAGGGAACTCAGATTTCATTCGAACTACCGATTGAGGGAGGCGAGAAGGATGGTATCTAAAAATATTTTGATTGTGGATGACGAGCCAAGAACGAGACAAGGCTTGCAAAGAACACTGGAAAGCTGGAACAACGGTGAATACACCATCCTCACTGCAGAAAGCGGTGAGGATGTCCTGCGGGTCGCCGCGGAAAGAAAGATTCATATTTTACTATCCGATATCCGGATGCCGGAAATGACTGGACTTCAGTTATTGAAAAAACTGAAAGAAAACGGGATGGCCCCAGTCGTGATCGTCATAAGCGCCTACTCTGAATTCGAGTATGCACAGCAAGCTTTAAAGCTCGGTGTCGTCAATTATCTTTTAAAGCCCATCGGGAAAAAGAAACTGATTGAAGCAGTCGAGGATGCTGTGAAGATCATGGAGAAACAAGAAAGGGCCGGGCTGATCGAAAAAGTGGTCGATAAAAAAATAGTCGATGCCAGCACCAAGATGGATTCAACCAAAGATACCATCCGCAAGGCCATGATCTATATTGAACGGAACCTTAAGGAAGAATTCACGTTGAAGGATGTTGCTGCACATGTCCATCTGAATCCTAGCTATTTCAGTGTACTTTTCAAGGAGCAGGTCGACCTAAATTTCAGTGAATATGTGACCAGACGAAGGATTCAGCGCTCAAAGGAATTAGTCCTTTCCACTACCCTCCCTATTAATGAAATAGCAGAGGAAGTCGGCTATAAAACCGCAAAGTACTTTATTAAAATCTTCAAAGAAATAGAGGGTATGACACCAAGTGCGTATCGAAAAACAGAAAATGAAAGGGCTTTCTAAAAATAGTAGTATTTTTCCTAATCATAGTTGCCTATTTTGATTTTCTCCCTGGTGTTAGACTTTAACTGTAGCGAATAGACACACATACATTAAGGGGGTTTTGGATTGATGAAAAAGAAAGCGTTTTCCTCTGTGATGACCTTGGCACTGGCAGGCGGGCTAATTTTGGGAGGCTGTTCTTCCTCTACTGGTTCCACAGGTGACTCGAAGGCATCCAGCGGAGATAAAACTGTCGTGAAAATGATGCATCTATGGCCAGAAGGAAGTTCAAATGCACAATACACAATTGTCGATGACATTATCAATGCTTATGAAAAAGAACATCCAGATGTAGACATCCAGACCGAAATTCTAGGCAATGAGCAGTACAAAGAGAAAATCAAAGTATTATCTGCTTCAAATGAACTGCCGGACGTTGGCATCACCTGGGCGGCTGGATATATGAAGCCTTTCGTTGATGGTAAAATGTTCGCTCCATTAGATGACATTGCTAAAGAAGACAATTTCGTTGCCGGTACGCTTGATGCTTTCTCAGTTGACGAAAAGCCATACGCTGTACCTCTTGAATTGAACATCACCCCTGTTTATTACAACAAAGAAATTTTCAAGAAATATAACCTGGAAGCTCCAAAGACATATGACGAGTTCCTGAAGGTTGTCAAAACACTTGCTGATAACAAAGTAACTCCGATCACTTTAGGAAATAAAGACCGCTGGACTGGCTCCATGTGGTATATGTACCTTGCTGACCGCATTGGCGGACCAGAAGCTCTGAACAATGCAATCAACCGTTCTGGAAGCTTTGAAGATCCAGCTCTTGTCAAAGCAGCGAAAGAAATCGAAAAGCTTGTCAAGATGGGCGCATTCGTCAAAGGCTACAACGGCCTGTCCAATGATGAAGCAAAAGGATACTTTATGAATGAACAAGCTGCTATGTACTTGATGGCAACATGGGAGCTTCCAAACTATACAACAACTCCTGATGTTTCTAAGGAATTCAAGGACAAAATCGGTTACTTCAAGTTCCCAACCTATGAAGGCGGAAAAGGCGATATCGACAGCTATGTAGGCGGACCTGGTGTAGGACTTTTCGTATCTGAACAATCAAAGGTGAAAGACGAAGCGAAAGAATTTGTCTCCTACCTGGTGGAAGAATGGGGCAAGCGTTCTGTAGTTGATGCTGGTGTCATCCCTGCTACAGTCGTTGATACATCAAATGGCGAGCTTCACCCAATGTACATTGACATCCTCAATGACCTAGGAAATGCGACGAACCTTACTCTATATGCAGATGTTCAAATGTCTGCCGGCGTAGCAGACGTTCATTTGAACCAGATTCAAGCATTATTCGGCGGACAAACAACTCCTGAAAAGTTCGCAAAAACGCAAGAAGAAGCACTTGCTGCGGAGAAATAATACTTGCTTAGAAAGAGGGCATATTGCTGATGAATATGCCCTCTTCTTTATAGAAAGGAAGGCGGCTGCAACATGAAAAATGTTATGTCGAATAAATACGTGATCGCCCTTTATACGCTCCCAGCATTACTGCTGATCCTCGCCCTTATCTATATTCCAATTGTTTTATCAGGCTACTATGGCTTCATGGACTGGGACGGAATCGGCGAGAAGACATTTGTTGGGCTGGATAACTATATCACCCTTATCCAGGATAAAATGTTCTGGACAAGTACCTATCACTCTTTTCTTTTAGCTATATTCTCTACAGCAAGCTTGCTGCTGTACCTGGCGATTTCGCTGGTTTTAGCCAGTAAAATCAAAGGTTCGGATTTATTAAGGAAAATTTATCTGATTCCGATGCTATTATCCTCAGTCGCCATCGCCCAGCTTTGGATGAAGATTTTCGATCCAACGAACGGGATGGCCAATAAATTACTTGAAATGTTCGGTGTCGAAAACACTCCAATTTGGCTGGCAGACCCTGAAATCGCGCTATATGCGATTTTCATTCCGATTATCTGGCAGTTTGCAGGATTTTATATTCTGATCTATTATGCTGCATTAAAGAATGTGCCAGATGAAATCATTGAAGCAGCGAAAATTGATGGCGCCAGCTCATGGCAGATTGCTTATAAAATCAAACTGCCCCTGATCTCCGGAGTCTTTAAAGTGACCATCATGCTGGCAGTAGTCGGATCATTGAAATATTTTGATTTGATTTATGTTATGACCGGCGGAGGCCCTAACGGAGCCAGTGAAGTAATGGCCTCCTACATGTATAAAGAAGCATTTAAATTGAATAATTTCGGTTATGGAAGTGCCATTGGCTTTGGACTATTGGTGATCGCACTCTTCATGACCTGGTTAATTTCGAAATTAACGAAATCTAAAGACGATGTTCAATTTTAAGGGAGTGATATAGAATGAGTCAGGTTAGTACACAACCAGCAGCAACAACCTTTCCCGCCCCTCAAAAAATAAAGAAGTCTTACTTGAACAAAATCGGATTTGGATTTCTTTATCTGATATTAGGGTTATTTGCTGTCATTCAAATTTACCCATTGGTATGGCTGTTGTTCTTTTCTTTAAAAACTAATCAGGAAGTATTCGGGATGTCACCTTTCTCGCTGCCTCAAGATCCGCAATGGGGCAACTATACAAAGGCCTGGACTTCCGGAAACATTGGGGTCTACTTCTTCAACAGTGTGTGGATCACCGTTTTATCCGTTTCTCTTACGATCATCCTGGCCAGTCTCGTGACATTTGCCGTTACACGGATGAGCTGGAAGCTTAGCGGCCTTGTTCTGGGACTGTTCCTGGTGGCTTATATGATTCCACTGCATTCGACCTTGATTCCTTTGTTCAATATGTATAATAGTGCTGGTCTAATTAATAGCCCTGTATCGATTGTCTTATCGTATACAGCATTCAACCTGCCTTTAACGATTATGATTTTGCTCGGCTTTTACAGGACATTCCCGCGTGAGATCGAAGAAGCGGCGGTCATGGACGGATGCTCGGTCCACCGGATTTTCTTCCAGATCACCCTGCCGATGACGGTACCTGTCCTGTCAACAACTGCAATCATCAATATGATCTACAACTGGAATGAATTCGTGTTTGTGAACACCTTCATCAGTTCAGACAACTGGAAGACGCTGACGGTTGGGATCAATAACTTCGTAGGCCAATACTTAACAGATTGGGGAGCAATTGGAGCCACTCTAGTAATCAGTATTGTACCAATTCTTTTAGCTTTCTTGTTCTTGAGTGACAAGATTGTTGAGGGGATGGCTGCTGGATCTGTGAAGGGTTGATATGGGAGAAGACAGATACAAAAGGATTCTTTTGTATCTGTTTTTTTATGCAAAAAAAGTGAACCCAATGGCATCATTGGGTCCTTTTAACGACTAATATTTTTACTCGGCTACTCTTCTTTTCCTGTCCATCTTCCCGAAGACGAGATAGGCTGCGGACATGATAATCGCTGCTATGAGGCTGCCTCCAAAGAAGAAACCTAATGCGGGGATGAATTTCACCACAAATAACACGGCAGCGATTCCTGCGATCATCACGATATTTTCAATCGGGCTGATCAGCATCATCAGGAATGAATTTTTGATCATCTGGAACCATTTCAGTTCAAAATGGACGTACACCGGGAATAGATACAATACGGTCATGATGGCGGCAAACATGAACAAATAGATGGGTATTTGAATCACACTTGAAAGTCCAGTCACTGACTTTTCCACGAAAACCAGGTTGAAGACAATCAGCCCAACTACCGCAGCCACGAGCAATCCTAATCCATTGCTGCGGAAAAACTCTGATTTCCAGGTTGTCCAAAAGGTCCGGAATATCGGGATCTCCGTCTCCCCTTTCAGCCATTTGCGAATGATCGTAAACATCGCAACCGTCGCCGGGAAGAATCCCAGGACCATGAGCCCCGCCAGCGAAAATCCAATCCATAAAAGATTTATGTAGGCAAATTTCGTAATCCATTCCGTAGCGACAAAAGCCCGGTTTGACAACGTATTCATCGAATCCCTCCAACCACAGTCCAATCATATTTCCTCATAGCACACTCATTAGCTTGTAAGGGGCTTAAACCAGAAAACTTATCTGGAATAACCCCTTGATAATATTATAAAACAGTTGGACTAAGCATCTACCGTTTAAAATCAAAAAAGAAAGCACAAAATTTACATTTGTGCCCCGATTGCTTTTTGATTTAGTTAGAAAATATACCATTTCTAGCTCTAAGATTCCCTTATGCGGCTCTTTCCTTCTTTATAAGGGTATCTTTATCGGCTAATGGTACCCTTATGTAGCTCTTTTCTCTCCCATAAGGGTATCTTTCCGGGCTAATGATACCNTTATGTGGCCCTTTCCTTCNTTATAAGGGTATCTTTATCGGCTAATGATACCCTTATGTGGCTCTTTTCTCTCCCATAAGGGTATCTTTCCGGGCTAATGATACCCTTATGTAGCTCTTTTCTCTCCCATAAGGGTATCTTTTTCGGCTAATGGTACCCTTATGTGGCCCTATCCTTCCTTATAAGGGTATCTTTATCGGCTAATGGTACCCTTATGTGGCTCTTTTCTCTCCCATAAGGGGATCTTTCCGGGCTAATGATACCCTTATGTGGCCCTTTCCTTCCTTATAAGGGTATCTTTATCGGCTAATGGTACCCTTATGTGGCCCTTTCCTTCCTTATAAGGGTATCTTTATCGGCTAATGGTACCCTTTTGTGGCTCTTTTCTCTCCCATAAGGGTATCTTTCCGGGCTATAAAAGTATCAATAAGGCCCCCTGATAAAATCCTTAACATTCTCCTGATAAAAACGCTGGATTGTCTGCAGTTCTTCTTCTGTGAATGGCTTTGTTTCCAATGTTCCGAGATTATCCTTTACTTGATCTATGTTTTTAAATCCAGGTATGATGCAGGTAATTTCTTTTTGGTCGAGAATCCAGCGCAATGCTGCACTTGCCATCGATTGGCGGTCTTCGGCAATCCATTTCAGCTGGTCGGCCAGCTCAACGCCTTTTTTAAATCCAAGACCGGCAAAGGTTTCTCCGACATTAAAGGCTTCTCCATTTTCATTGAAGCTGCGGTGGTCATCTTCTTCAAATACATGCCCAGCCGTAAATTTACCTGTCAGCAGTCCGCTTGCAAGCGGCAATCTCACCAGCAATCCTACCCCTTTTTGATAGGCCTGAGGGATCAGTGTTTCCAGCGGCTTCTGGCGGAACATGTTAAAAATGATCTGCAGACTTTTAACGTTCGGGTTTTCGAGGCTGATCAGCCCTTCTTCCACCGTTTCGACACTGACTCCATAGTGACGGATTTTCCCCTCTTCCTGGAGACGGTCAAGCACCTCAAAAACACTGCCATCCCGCAATATCTCTGTGGCCGGGCAATGAATCTGATACAAATCAATCGCTTCCCTGTTCAAGCGGCGAAGGCTATCCTCACAATAAGCCCTCACTGTTTCATATCTGTAGTTTTCCGGATCGAATATATCACCCTGGCGGCAGAACTTTGTCGCGATATGAATCTGGTCTTCCTTGCCTTTGGTGGCCTTCGCTAACAACTCTTCACTATGGCCGTCACCGTAAACATCGGCTGTATCGAAGAAATTGACACCCTGGTCAATTGCGTACTCCAGGGACCTTAACGCTTCTGCATCATTGGTCTTTCCCCATGAACCGCCGATTGCCCATGTTCCAAAGCTCACTTCACTGATCTTGATTCCGGTATTTCCTAACTCGCGATAATTCATTACATCATCTCCTTATTCCAATCCAAATTTATATCTTGTGATTGATGAATACATTTCTCCTTTTTCCAGAATCATCGATGGAAAATGAGGGTGATGGATGCTATCAGGGTAATTCTGTGTTTCCAGACAGATTCCCAAATGCTTTCGGGAAGGTACACCCCTGAAGTCCCCCTCCGCTTTTAAAGAGTTCCCTGAGTACACGACAACAGCAGGTTCATCCGTTTCAACCGTCAGTGTACGACCGCTATCAGAATCCTTCAATACAATCTCATGATCATGATTTGCATCCAATAGAAAAGGATGGTCATATCCGCGGCCCACGAGAACATTTTGGGGGTGATCCGATTCAGCTCCCCTTTTTATCGTACCACCTTTTGTAAAATCAAATGGCGTTCCTTCGACATCCAACATACTGCCGGTTGGCAGGAATTCCTCATCCAGTTCAAGAAAACGCGAACTTTTCAGATACAAGGAATGATCTAAAACATCCCGTTTCAAATTGCCGCTCAGGTTAAAATAAGCGTGGTTCGTTACAGTAAGCAGCGTTTTTTGATCTGTTTGCGCCCGATACTGGATAGATAATTCATTGTCGTTATTCAGTCTGTAAGTTACTTCTATGTACAAATTCCCCGGATGGCCTTCCTCGCCATCCCTGCTTAAATAAGAGAAAAGAACTCCACCGTCAAGAATCTTTGCATCCCAGACGACCTTGTCGAAACCCTTTAATCCACCATGAAGATGGTTGCTGTTATCATTTTGGGCCAGTGTAAAATTCCTGCCATCCAGTTCAAAACTGCTGCCTTTAAGGCGACCTGCAACACGTCCTACAACGGCTCCAAGAAAATAAGGATCTTTCAGATACTCATCAAGTGTGTCATGGCCGAGAACAATGTTTTCAAGTTGCCCATCTCGATCAGGGACATTCATTTTCGTGATGATGCAGCCATAATTAATGGCCGTCACTTCCATCCCATGATCATTTTTAAAAGTGAATGAATGCACAGGCTGGCTGCCAATCTGGCCGAACTTCTCTTTTAAAACTTCCATGCAGATCCTCCTCTCTTTTTAAAAGGCTCTTTTCTCAAACTTTGTTGCTATTGCCTACAAAATAGGATTGAATTACCTAAGATTAGTCACACAATTAACGCTTATTATGAGAAAAGAGCTTGCAAACTTAGTACCGACATACAAAATGACTATTAACACGTAAAAATCGGCTTTAGGATTTTAACAACA
This sequence comes from Mesobacillus thioparans, assembly GCF_965138835.1. Lineage (NCBI taxonomy): Bacteria > Bacillati > Bacillota > Bacilli > Caryophanales > Bacillaceae > Mesobacillus > Mesobacillus thioparans. Next base: position 191,833 of record NZ_CBCSFH010000008.1, read on the forward strand.
ATCCTTACGAAAAAAGCCTTTGTAAAAGAAAGCCCCACATTAAGTGGGGAATGTTATCTCCTGAATTCTCTTAACTGCTCATTAAGCGTCTTTGTCTGTGTGTATACATTCTGATAGATTGAAAAGAGCTTTTTATATTGTTCAACATTTTCCGGGATTGGCTCATATGTTTTCGAGACTTGGATGAATGCTTTTGCGCAATCCTTCAGAGATGAAAACCAGCCAGATCCATATGCAGCAAGCATCGCCGCTCCCATTCCAGGTCCCTGTTCACTTGCTAGCTTTTCGATTTTCGCATTGAAGATGTCTGCCTGCATTTGCAGCCACGTTTCGTTTTTCGCTCCGCCGCCGATGGAGATGATGGAATCAATCATCTTTCCGCTGCTTCTGAAGATCTCAATCGATTCATTCAAGGAGAAAGTGATTCCTTCAAGCACGGCGCGTGCAAAGTGCTTGCGCTCGTGTGAAGCATCGATGCCAATAAAGCTCCCGCGAATGGCTGAGTCTGCATGTGGCGTTCTCTCCCCGACGATATAAGGAGTAAATAACAGCCCATTACTGCCGGCTGGCACCTCATCTACTCCAGCTAAAAACTGGTCAAACTCTTCCTGTTTTGCAAAGGTATCCTTGAACCAGCTTAGACTGTAACCGGCTGCCAGCGTCACGCCCATCGTGTAATATGCATTCTCTTCCCCATGATTAAAATAATGAACCTTTCCTGCAAAATCGAGGTCATTTCTTTCTTCATAAGATAGAACAACACCAGAAGTGCCGATGCTGCACAAGCTTTTCCCTTCTGATAAAATCCCGGAGCCAATCGCGCCGCAAGCATTATCAGCACCGCCTGCAAACACTTTTGTTCCTTCTGCTAACCCTGTTGCCTTCTTTAATTCAGGTGAAATATTGCCAACGAATTGATGTGATTCCACCAATGGAGGACAAAATTCAGGAGAAAGTCCAAATGCATCGAGGATTTCATGACTCCATTGACGCTCAGCCACGTTCAACATTAAAGTCCCGGCAGCATCCGAGTAATCCATCTGGATTTCCCCAGTAATGCGATAACGCAAATAATCCTTAGGAAGCACAAAAGTGCTGGCACGTTCAAATACCTGCGGTTCATTTTCTTTTACCCAGAGGATCTTTGGCAAAGTAAAACCTTCCAATGCAGGATTCTTTGTTACCTCCAGCAGCCTCTCTTTGCCAACAACACTGTAAATTTCCTCACATTGCTTCGTCGTTCTCGTATCATTCCATAAAATCGCATTCCTTAAGACCTGATGATTTTCATCCAATAAGACAAGTCCGTGCATTTGCCCGGAGAAGCTGATGCCTTCGATTTCACTGGCATCCCCATCAAATTGCCCTAATAGTTCAGCAAGACCCTCAGTGGTTTTTTCAACCCATTCTTCAGGGTTCTGTTCACTGTAACCAGATTTTTCAATGATCAGCGGATAAGATTTGGAAACTTCCTTGCACACTTCTCCATTTTGATTGACCAGCAGTATTTTAACGGCACTTGTGCCAAGGTCCACACCGATGACATATTTCATTGTGATCCTCCCATTCTATAGAAAGGGGGCTGTCTAACAGGGCTGGTCCTCATAGTAAGGACTTAGCTCTTCACTTTTTAGACAACCCCAATGCTTATTTAAAAATTATACTGTTACGCTTGAAAGAGTTTCCAGCAGGTATTGATTGATGACTGCTTTTAAGCGTTCTGTTCTTCCAGACAGGTTTTTGATTTCCGTTAATTGATAAGCATATTCTTCAAGTTCACGGAAGTTAGTCTTGCCCTCTGCAATCTTCAAGCCGATTCCAGTAGTATAGCTGCTGTAGCGTTCTTCAATGAAGCTATCAAGCACTTTATCTTCTATTAATTTGTTTGCAACTTTCAGGCCTACTGCAAATGCATCCATGCCTGCAATATGTGCGTGAAACAGATCTTCCGGCTCAAAAGAACCTCTTCTTACTTTTGCGTCGAAGTTCAAGCCGCCGCTTCCCAGGCCGCCATTTTTCAGGATTTCATACATTGCCAGTGTGTTAGTATACAAATCTGTCGGGAATTCATCTGTGTCCCAGCCAAGCAGAGTATCACCCTGGTTCGCATCCACTGAACCCAGCATTCCGTTAATGCGTGCTGTTCTAAGTTCATGCTCAAAAGTATGGCCGGCTAGTGTAGCGTGGTTTGCTTCAATATTGAACTTGAAGTAGTCTGTCAGGTCGTATTTTTGCAAGAAAGCAAGACCAGTAGCAACGTCAAAGTCATATTGGTGTTTAGTTGGTTCTTTTGGTTTTGGCTCAATCAGGAATGGAACAGCCAGACCGATTTCTTTTGAATAATCAACCGCCATATGGAAGAAGCGGGCCAGGTTGTCCTGCTCAAGCTTCATATCTGTATTAAGCAGTGTTTCATAGCCTTCACGGCCGCCCCAGAATACATAGTTTTCGGCACCAAGTTCTTTTGCCACTTCAAGACCCTTTTTCACCTTCGCCGCAGAATATGCAAATACATCAGCATTTGGAGAAGTCGCAGCTCCGTGAGTATATCGTGGATTCGTGAACATATTCGCCGTGTTCCAGAGTAACTTTGTCTTGCTTGTTTTCATGTAGTCTTTGATCATGGAAACAATTGCGTCCTGGTTTTCGTTCGTTTCCTTTAAAGTGCTGCCTTCTGGAGCGATGTCCACATCATGGAAAGCAAAGAAAGGAACATTCAGTTTTTCAAAAAGTTCAAACGCAGCCTCAACACGTGCTTTTGCCAGATCCATGCCCTGGTAACGGTCCCATGAACGGATCGCAGTCCCAACACCAAATGGATCAGTTCCATCAGCAGTAAAGGTATGCCAGTAAGCTACAGAGAAACGAAGAATTTCCTCCATTGTTTTTCCATTGATTTTTTCTTCCGGATTATAATATTTAAATGCAAAAGGATTGTTGGAGCGTGGACCTTCAAATTGGATTTTGTTCACTGATTCAAAATAAGCCATGCCGTAATTCCTCCCTGGTTTTTAATGTAAATGCTTACAAAAAAATTGTTTATACAACTTTGCTACAAACAAATTATAGCATCCGACACTTAGTTTGTCTATCTGATAAACTAAGATAACCCAAAGAAATTTTGAAGCTTTATCAATAGATTCACAACAAAACCCATCATCATCACTACACACCTATCTTATTGTCCATGCTAGTGTGAAAAGTTATTTAATGAATGATCGAAAGTTTGTATGTTTGAACAACTAAGTTTGTGTTAAAATAAAGATATTATCGTATAAGGGGTTAAAAAAGTGGGAACTTTGACGTGGAATCAGCATGTTGTAAAGAAAAACAATAAAGCACTTGTCCTGAGTTTGATCATTGAAAAAGAGACGATTTCCCGGGCAGATATCGCCGGTGTAACAGGATTGAATAAGACGACTGTTTCTTCTTTAGTCAATGAATTATTAGAAGAAGATCTTATTTATGAATCTGGCCCTGGGGTATCAAGCGGCGGCAGGAGGCCAGTCATCCTCCATTTCAATAAAAAGGCTGGATATGCGATTGGCATCGACATTGGCGTCAATTATATCTTAGCGGTTTTAACTGATTTAAAAGGACAGATCATCGTTGAAAAAAGCCAGAACTTAACTCGGACTTCTTATTCTGCCATTATGAATAACGTTCAAACGATGATTCAATCCCTTATGGAAAATATGCCTGAAAGCAGATACGGGATTGTCGGTATTGGTGTGGGTGTCCCGGGAATCGTTAATAAAGAAGGATCCGTCCTGCTTGCTCCCAATTTAGGGTGGACGAACATTCAACTGAAAGAGGACCTGGAAAAGATGTTCAATGTCCCAATCATCATTGAAAATGAAGCAAATGCCGGAGCTGTTGGCGAGCAGCAGTTTGGCGCAGGTCAGGATTATGAAAATATCCTTTATGTCAGTGCAGGAATTGGAATCGGTGTCGGTATTATTTTAAACAATGAGCTCTACCAGGGGAAAAGTGGATTTTCAGGTGAAATGGGCCACATGATTATTGAATTGAACGGGAAACACTGTAACTGTGGCAGCAGAGGATGCTGGGAAGCTTATGCCTCTGAAAACGCCCTGCTGGAAATGGCCGGAGAAAATATTGATTCACTGGAATCCTTGATTGAGCTTGCTCAAAACGGCGAGAAATCAGCAATCGACCTTTTTGAAAAGATTGGCCAATACTTAGGCTTCGGAATCAATAACATCATTAATACCTTCAATCCTGACCAGGTGATCATCGGGAACCGTTTAGCCATGGTGAGGGAATGGATTGAGCAGCCTATCCTTACAACGATCGAGAACCATACACTTGCGTTCCACCAAAAAGAGACGCACCTGGAGTTTTCAAAGCTTGGAAAATATTCAACTGCTCTGGGAGTATCCGCTTTTGTCGTAGACAATTTTATTAAGACAGAAGAAGCATAAATCATAAACAAAACCCGATTCAGCCACTGAATCGGGTTTTTCTCTGTTGAATTTTAACGATCACCATAAGGATTAATCGTTTGGATCGTGCCATCTTCGTTATATTTTAGTTCCGTGAACTTCACCGAACGTTTATGGTTCACGCCGCCGGACATTGAGCAATCATGGTAGAATAAATACCATTTATCCTTGAACTCAACAATCGAATGGTGGGTTGTCCAGCCGCTGACAGGTGTAAGAATCGTGCCTTTGAACACAAATGGCCCCTGTGGATTCTCGCTGACAGCATAAACAATTTTATGAGTGGTGCCTGTAGAATAAGAAAGGTAGTAAAGTCCATTGTACTTATGGACCCATGGACCTTCAAAATATCTGCGGTCCTCATCACCTGCTAGAATCGGGTTGCCATCTTCATCGACAATGGAGATCTCCTTTGGTTCCCCTTTGAAGTTCAGCATATCATCGGTTAATTCAGCAACGATTGGACCTAAAGCAGGTGCCGTCGGTGCTGGGCCTTCAGCATCAGGAATGAACGTACCTGTCTGCCATTTCTCAAGCTGACCTCCCCAGAGGCCGCCAAAATAGACATACGCTTTATCATCTTCATCCACTAATACTGCTGGGTCAATGCTGAAGCTGCCAGGAATATAATTCGGCTCAGGCTTGAAAGGCCCCGCAGGATTCTGGCTTGTCGCCACGCCGATCCTGAAGATTCCCTCTTGATCTCGCGCCGGGAAAAATAAATAATATGTATTGTTTTTATAAGCAGCATCAGGAGCCCACAGTTGCTTGCTTGCCCACGGGATGTCCCTCAAATGAAGCGCTTCCCCATGGTCAATACATGGAGCATCGGCATCTTCCATGGAAAGGACATGATAATCCTCCATCTTATACTGATCACCATTATCATTTGAAGGCTCATCATGATCAAGATCATGCGAAGGATAAATATAAAGCTTCCCTTCAAAAACATGTGCGGAAGGATCTGCCGTAAAAATATGCGTAACTAAAGGTTCATTCTGCTTGGAATTTTTCACACTGATAACCTCCATGTTCATATTGATGGGACACACATGCCCCTAGTTATTATCGTATTTTTATACTGTAACCTCTTCATTCTTCTCAAAAGAGGAATAGCAGGCATCAATGACACGCATATTTGCGATCGTCTTTTCTGCTGGATAAATCAAAGGTTTGTTTTCAAGAATCGCTTCTGAAAAATGATCTACTTCAGCTAAATAAATGTCGCCTTCAACCTGCTCGGTTCTTTGCTGGCGATCAGATTCAACCCTTATCGAACCAACACCGTTACTGACATCCGGTCGGAAAGCATTAGGTACCAGGACTCTTCCCTTAGTTCCGACTACCTCATATTCATTTCTGAATGATGCTTCGAAGCTGCAATCAAAAACACCTTGAATACCTTGATCGAATTCCAAGTAGACAACAGCTGAAACATTTACGCCAGTATTGGAGTCAAGCTTACCATGTACATGGATATTCGCAGGCTCAGCCTCTAAAATCGTCCGCATCGCATGGATGCAATAACAGCCAACATCATAAATACTGCCCCCGCCCAGACTTCGATCCATGCGGATGTTTGTCTCACGGTCCTCCATGTAAAAGGAGAAACTGCTTCGCATCAGCTTTACTTCCCCAATCTCTCCAGAGGCGATGATTTCCTTCACACGCTCATGCTGAGGATGGAATTGATACATAAAGGCTTCCATGAATAATACATTCTGTTCCTTGCAATACCTGTCCATCTCGATTATTTCCTCTGCAGTTAGAGCTGCCGGCTTTTCACAAAGAACATGCTTACCATACCTGGCCGCCTCGAGAACCCATTTCCGGTGAAGGCTGTTAGGCAGCGGAATATAGACAGCATCAATATTCGGGTCTTGCAGCAGTTCTTCATACGTTTCATATGCTCTTGGAATATTCAGTTCCGCAGCTGCCGCTTCAGCTTTGCCATTCGAACTGGCAATCGCTTCAACCTCTGCAATTGCAGATCTTTGAATGGCAGGAATGACTTGCGTCTGCGCTATGTTAGCGGTACTGAGGATTCCCCATTTAATTTTCCGCATGAAACATTCCTCCTTAATTATACGTCCTTAAGAATGGACTGACTATTTCTTGCTTGAAATATCAATCCAAACCGCGACAATCAATATCAAGCCTTTCACAATATACTGCCAGAAGGTCTCGATGTTCATCATGCTCATTCCATTATCAATACTTGCCATGATCAATGCACCGATCAGCGCACCAACAATTTTTCCTTTGCCGCCAATCAAGCTTGTTCCGCCGATGACACAGGCTGCAATCGCATCGAGCTCATACATATTACCTGCGCTTACGGTTGCGGCGTTCAATCTGCTTGTCAATAAAACACCTGAAACCCCGGCAAGGGCCCCCATGGAGATGAAAACCCACAGTGTATTCTTTTTAATATTAATGCCGGAAAGCGCAGCAGCTTCCTGATTGCCGCCAATCGCATATACATATCTTCCAAATGCTGTTTTATTGGAGAGAAAAATAAAGATTCCGGCCAATACAACTACAATCAAAATAGGAAGCGGGATTCCCAGATAGCGGTTTAACATATAAGTAATCAATAGGATGAAGAATGAATAGGCGGAAATTTTGCCATAATCCAGTTTAGCAGACGGCAGAATCAGACCCATGCTTTCTCTCTTTTTTCGGTTTCTGGCAGTCCAAAAGAATAACAAGACAATGCTGATGACTGCAAGAATGTACCCCGGAATGTAAGGGAAATAGCTATTCCCGATTTCTTTAAAGCTGGCATTCATCGGGGCAACAGTCTGCCCTTTGCTGAGGCCAATCAAAATCCCGCGGAAGATCAACATTCCGCCAAGGGTAACGATGAAGGCTGGTACGGCCCGGTAAGCGACCCACCATCCCTGCCATAATCCAAAGACGGCTCCGACTACGACTGCAGCAAGCACGGCCATCAAAGTGTTCCAGTCATACCATACCTGCAAAATTGCAGCGATGCCGCCTGTCAAACCGACTAATGAACCGACAGATAAATCAATATGGCCGGCGACAATAATTAAAGTCATCCCAATTGCAAGAACCGCAATCACGGACATTTGCGTAAATAAGTTTGATATATTGCGCGAAGATAAGAACTCTCCGCCTGTAAAAAAGCCAAAAATAATCGCTATCAAAACCAATGCAATGATAAGAGTGTATGCCTGCATGTCAAACTTAAAGCTGAGTCCCCTATTCACCTTTGCTGAATTCTCAACTGTTTGCAATTGATTCACGTTTCTTCCCTCCTGTTGCGAATGTCATGATTTTTTCCTGTGTCGCTTCGTCTCTTGAGAGTTCTCCTGTAATGGTCCCTTCTGACATGACCAGAATCCTGTCTGACATCCCCAGGACTTCCGGCAGCTCGGAAGAAATCATGACAATCCCTACTCCTTGCTGGACAAGCTCATTGATGATCTTGTAAATTTCATACTTCGCCCCAACGTCAATCCCTCTCGTCGGCTCATCCAGGATCAATACCTTAGGTTCATTCAGGATCCATTTACTTAAAACGACTTTCTGCTGGTTCCCTCCACTTAATTGCCCCACCTTCGTTTCCAGGTTTGGAGCTTTCAGCTTCATCCTATTGTTGATTTCAGAAGCACTTTTCACTTCAAGAGCCTGGTCAATCACCTTCAGTTTCATGACCTTGTTTAAAGCAGTCAATGTTGTATTCTTGGCTATGTCCATTCCAAGCACGAGGCCATATCGCTTTCGGTCCTCAGATACGTAGGCAAGTCCTGCTTTTATGGCATCTGCAGGCTTTTTTATATTCATTACCTTATTATCAATAGAAACAGTGCCCTGCTTCTTTCCTTTCAGGCCGCCAAAAAGACTGATGAATAATTCCGATCTTCCTGCGCCCATTAACCCCGCAATCCCTAATATTTCGCCTTTCTTCACGGAAAAAGACACATTATCAATAACCGCTTTTCCGCTTTCATCGAACGCTGAGTAATTTTGAACATCAAGGATCTTTTCACTGCTGATAGGGTGCGCTTCATATGGAAACAGCTCCTTCAACTCACGGCCCACCATCTTTGTTACGATTTTATCCTCTGATAGCTCATGAATTGGATCAGTGCTGACTGTCTGACCATCTCTTAAAATCGTGACTGAATCCGCCAGTGCCATTACTTCGCCCAGCTTGTGGGATATATAGATACAAGTAACGCCTTTAGCCCGAAGATCATTGAGCAGCTTCATCAAGATTTCTACATCACTTTCAGTCAATGCTGCAGTCGGCTCATCAAGAATCAATATATCGGTCTTTTTCGTTAGAGCCTTTGCTATTTCAATCAACTGCTGCTTTCCGACTGTCAAATCTCCCACTCTGGTCTGCGGATCAATATCCAAACCAATTTGGTCCAGCCACTTTTGCGCTTCCGAATAAATCCTGTTCCAATTGATGATTTTCGCTCTCATATAGTCGTGACTTAAAAATAAATTCTCGGCCACAGACATTTCCTCAACTAGTGCCAGCTCTTGATAGATGATTGCTACACCGGCATCCTGTGATTCTTTGATCGATTTAAACTGAACTTCCTGGCCATTTATTAAAATCTGTCCCTCATATGTACCATATGGGTAGACCCCACTTAAAACTTTCATCAAGGTTGACTTGCCAGCCCCGTTTTCTCCACAAAGTGCATGTATTTCACCTTTACGGACTGAAAAAGTAACATTGTCCAAAGCTTTAACACCAGGAAACTCCTTCGTAATCCCCTTCATTTCGAGTGCATACGGTTTCATTCCTGATTCACCACCTTAAGCTTAAATGTCTTATTTGATATACTTCCAAAAGAAAAACTCCTGGCATACAAATTTAAAGCCAGACTGACTGCCTATCATTTGATTTGCCAGGAGCGTTAATTAATCTTGATTCCTTTTATTAAGGGCGTGCTGGACGCTCACCTTCAGGAACATTTTTATAAACATCATCATAAGAGTGGAATCCATCCTTGATGACTGTATCAACAATGTTTTCTTTTCCTACCTTGATTGGATCAAGCTTGATGAAAGGCACATCCAGTTTTCCATTATTCACTGTTGAATCAGCTTCAGGTTTTTCCCCCTTAGCCAGTTGTACGGCAACCTCAGCACTTTTCTCGGCAATCACTTTAATAGGTTTATAGACTGTCATAGTTTGAAGCCCTTCAGCAATACGCTGAACACCTGCCAAGTCAGCATCCTGGCCCGAAATGGCAACCTTACCTGCAAGGCCCTGAGCCTCTAGTGCCTGGATTGCTCCGCCAGCCGTACTATCATTCGAGGCAACCACTACATCAATATCATTTTTATTGGCAGTCAAAGCATTCTCCATGATCTTAAGCGCTTCGTTAGCGTCCCAGCCTTTTGCCCACTGATCACCAACAACTTCAATATCGCCTTTATCAACAAGCGGCTGAATGATATTCATTTGGCCCTCTCTGAACATTTTTGCGTTATTGTCAGTCGGGGAACCGCCCATCAAGAAGTACTTTCCTGTTGGCACTTTTTCTACTAAATATTCAGCCTGCATTTCTCCAACTCTTACATTATCAAAGGAAACATAAGCATCAATATCAGTACCATTTACCAAGCGGTCATAAGCAAGTACTGGTATCCCTTCAGCCTTCGCCTGGTCCACTACCGTTGTAAGAGCATCAGAGTTGATTGCGATAATGACCAGTGCATCGATGTCTTGAGAAATCATGTTCTGAATCTGTGAAACTTGTTTCGCCTCATCACCATTTGCCGATTGAACCAATACATCTGCACCTAATTCCTCTGCTTTATCAACAAAGAAATCCCTGTCATGCTGCCAGCGCTCCAAGGTTAAGTCAGAAACCGATAGACCGATTCTCAACTTGCCATTCCCCTCATCTTTGGCGTCACTGCTGGCCACTTTGCCGCCAGCATCCTGTCCGCAGCCAGAAACAACAAGCACTAAAAGAAAGACAAGTAGACCCGATAGAAAACCCTTACATTTTTTCATGAACCATTTCCCCCTCTTATTTTTTAATTGTTTAATTAATTTCATTTTAACAACGGAATCTTAGTTTGTCTATAAGATAAACTAAGTTTATTTTACTCTAAGTTGGAGAAGTGATTGTGCGTTTATAACATTTAATTCCAGCTCATTTTTGCTAAATTTTCTAAAGGGGGATTAAATATGGAATGATGTCTTGGAGTTCCAAGATAGCAAAAAGGAGAGTGTGTCGTGTACTCTCCTTTTACCTACTAGTTTACTTGGTTGATAAAAAACAAAAAGAAATCCCTAATCCTCTATCTGATAAACCCTCGCCTCATGCGGATCAAGCAGGTTTTCCCCATTACCTGTCCCTGGTTTGTAATTGCTGATAATCAGCTGTTTTCCCTTTTGCTGCAGTTCTCCAGGGAAAGTAAAGGTTTGCTGTTCATCTGAATGGTTCAGGACAATTAGCCATGTTGTTCCGTTGTATGAACGTGTGTAAACGTACAGATTTTGATCATCAGGCAATAGATCCTGATAATCTCCGTATACCACAACCTCATTTTCTTTTCTCAGGCTGATCAACTTTTTGTAGTAATAATAGACGGAGTCCTGGTCTTTTAATGCGGCCTCCACATTGATGTGTTTATAGTTCGGATTGACTTTGATCCATGGCTCGCCGTTTGTAAAGCCAGCCTGTGGAGCATCATTCCAATGCATCGGTGTTCTGGAATTATCCCGGCTCAGTAGCAGCAGGCTTTCAAAAACCTCCTTAGGATCACGTCCTTTTGCTACTTCTTCATGATATTTGTTTCTCATGGCAATATCGTTATATTCCTCGATCGAGTCAAACCTGGCTCCGGTCATCCCGATTTCTTCGCCCTGATAAATATAAGGAGTTCCAGGCAGTGTATGAACCATTGTCGCCAGCAGCTTGGCAGACTGCTCACGGTATTGCCCGTCATTTCCATAACGAGTCACTTGCCTTGTATGGTCATGATTGTTCAGGAATTGAGAGTTCCAGCCTTTTCCCTTTAAGCCATCGTACCAGCTTGATTGGATTCTCTTAAAACGGCTCATATCCCATGTTGGCATTTCGTCGGCCACCTGAAAATGGAATAAGGTATTCAGCTCGTTTCGGTCTTCATCGACATAGAGAAGCCCCTCTGCTGGCGTAACAAAAGGAATTTCGCCTACTGTCATGGCATCATAATGTTGGAGTACCTCGCGATTCATTTCCTGCAGGTAATCATGAATTCCTGGGTTGTTGGCAAGGTAACTGATATCATATGGATTTTCGGCGTCTGAAAAATCCTCTCTTTTAGCAAGAAGATTGATCACATCCATACGGAAACCATCAATTCCTCTATCGAGCCAGAACCTCATCATTTTGTAGATTTCGTTCCGGAGGTCAGGATTTTTCCAGTTAAGGTCCGGCTGCTCCACCGCGAAAGAGTGATAATAATATTGCCCTGTTGCAGGATCAAGCTCCCAGCATGAGGGTGCAAAATAGGAACGCCAGTTATTCGGCTCCTTGCCTTCCTTTGGATCCTCCCAAATATACCAGTCCCTCTTCGGGTTATCTTTAGAGGAGCGGGATTCAAGAAACCATGGATGCTGATCAGATGTATGGTTTACGACTAAATCCATGATCACCTTCATGCCCACGTTATGGATTTCCCGGACCAATTCCTGAAAAACAGCCATGTCTCCAGCCTTCTCCATTACACGATAATAATCAGAGATATCGTAGCCATTATCACGGTCTGGAGATTCATAGAAAGGATTCAGCCAGATCACGTCGATCCCAAGGCTTTTAATGTAATCGAGCTTTTCGATTACTCCCTTCAAATCACCATATCCGTCACCATCGGAATCATAAAAGCTCCGCCAGTAAACCTGGTAAACAACAGCCTCTTTCCACCATCTTTTCTTCATGCCAGCACCTCAGTTCCATGAAAAAGGGCCCATAATAGGTCCCTTCATTATTTTGTTAATCGATACACCCTTGCTTCATAAGGCTGAAGCGTCAATTCATCGATGGAATCATTTTCGTCAACTTCAAGATTTGAGATCAGCAATTCCTTTGATGAGTAACGTACACTTTCAGGAAGCGTGAAGACAGGATTCTGGTCGCTGAAATTACAGATCACCAATAATTGATCATCCCCAAGTGTCCGGGTATAAGCAAATATCTGCTCATCCTCTTCCATTACTGCATCATATGTGCCGTATACGACTACTTCGTTTTGCTTTCTTAGTTCGATGAGCTTCTTATAGTAATAGAAAATAGATTCCTCATCTTTTAAAACTGCTTGGGCATTGATCGTCTCGTAATTAGGATTCACATTGATCCATGGTGTCCCAGTTGTAAAGCCGGCATTGGCGCTGCTGTCCCACTGAACAGGAGTCCTTGCATTATCACGGCCGCGCTCATGGATTCCCTTGAAAATTTCTTCATGTGTCAATGAATCCGGAGTTAAATCACGATAAGCATTCAATGTTTCGATATCCCGGTAATCATTGATATCATCGAATTTCACATTCGTCATGCCGATCTCTTCGCCCTGATAAATATATGGCGTACCTTGCATCATATGGAGGCAGGTGGCAATCATCTTGCCAGATAAAACCCTGTATTTATCAGAATCATTGCCCCAGCGTGAAATAGCCCGCGGCTGGTCATGGTTGCTCCAGTAAAGACTGTTCCAGCCGTCCTTTTCCAGTCCCTTCTGCCATTTAGTGAAGATTTCCTTCAGCTGTGTCAGCTTCCATTCACGCGGATCCCATTTGCCGAATTGGCCATCGCCAAGGCCAACATGTTCAAAATGGAACACCATATTCAATTCCTTGCGATCGGTACCTGTGTATAGCTTGCCTTCCTCAACCGTAACACCTGGCATCTCACCAACTGTTATCGTGTCATAGCTACTTAGTGCTTCTTTGTTCATTTCCTGGAGAAAATCATGGATTTTCGGGCCATTCATATAATACTTGCTTCCATGCCCATATTTATGCCCTTCCCGGACTTCTCCCTGAGGATAGCTTGTATCTTTTGAGATGAAGTTGATGACATCCATCCTGAATCCGTCAATGCCTTTATCCAGCCAAAAACGCATCATCTCATATACTTCATTCCTCAAGACAGGATTTTCCCAGTTAAGGTCCGGCTGCTTTTTGCTGAAAAGGTGGAGATAGTACTCGCCTGTCTCTTCATCGTATTCCCAGACACTCCCGCCAAAAGCAGCGCCCCAATTCGTCGGCGGCTCGCCATTCTCCGGCTTTTTCCAGATATAATAGTCTCTGTAAGGATTGTCTTTTGACTTCCGGGATTCCTGGAACCATGCGTGCTCATCGCTTGAATGGTTGACCACCAGGTCCATCATGATTTTGATTCCATGACGGTGAGCTTCTGCCAGCATATTATCAAAGTCCTGCATGGTGCCAAACTCGTCCATGATATTCCGATAATCGGAAATATCATAGCCATTATCATCATTGGGTGATTGATAAACTGGAGATAGCCAGATAACATCAACGCCAAGCTCGCTCAAATAAGGAATCTTTTCCGTAATTCCGTTGATGTCACCTACTCCGTCTCCATTTGAATCATTAAAGCTCCTCGGATAAATTTGATAAATAACACTTTCTTTCCACCAGGTCTTGTTCACATCAATACACTCCGATCCATTTAAAAATCTATTTTATTGCTAAAGCTATTTTATCGAACCTTTCATTACACCGCTAATGATCCATTTCTGGGCAAAAATGTACACGATAATCATCGGTGCTAGAGCCATCAAATATGAGGCAAATGCCAGATTATAATCCGTGCTGAATTGCGACTGGAAAATATACTGAACAAGTGGCAATGTCGCCATATCCCTGTCACTCAGCAAGACGAGCGGCAGCATGAAGTCATTCCATGCTCCAAGACTCGTGATGATTGCGACTGTAGCGTTCATTGGCGCAAGCAGCGGGAAGATGACCTTCCAGAAAACACCCCAGGTACTTGCTCCATCCATGATCGCCGCCTCTTCCAGTTCCACAGGGATGGACTTGATATATCCAATGTAAATGAATACGTTGAAAGATAGATTGAACACGATATACAGGATGATCAGACCTACCAGATTATCCATTCCCCATGCGCTTGTCTGTTTTACGAGCGGCAGCATGATAATCGGAAAAGGTATGAACATCGCACTTAAAAAATAGAAGTATAAAAACTTATAAAACTTCTTATGCATGTTCCTTGCAATCGCGTAAGAAACAAGTGAATTGGTCATTACCGTAAAGATGACCACAAAAACCGTCACAAACGCACTGTTTTTAAAGGCGCTAAAGAAATTTGTCATTTCAATCGCATTGGCAAAGTTATCAAAAGACCATGTTTTCGGCAGCGCCAATAAATTGCCGGCCATTTCAGGCGGAGTTTTAAAGGCGATCGTAACCGTTAAATATAGTGGAAATAGAATCAATAATGAACCTAAAATCAAGAGAGTGGTAATGAGCCAGCTATGCTTTTTGCGATTCATCAGTTTTCCACCTCTCTTTTATTTAAGAATTTTAATTGAACAACAGAGAAGATGATGATGACGATAAAGTAAATGACGGCATTGGCAGATTGATAGGCAAACTGCCCGCCTTCAAAACCTCCGCGGTATATCAGCAAGGAAATCGATTCCGTTGATTTACCTGGTCCGCCGCCTGTCAATGCAACGATCTGGTCGAACACCATCAAGAAGTTCTTAAGAGATAGAACCATATTAATCGTAAAGAACGGCGCGATTAGCGGGAAAGTGATCCTCCAGAACTTCGTCCAAACACCAGCTCCGTCAATGCTCGCAGCTTCATATAAATCCTCGGAAATCGTCACCAGTCCAGCAAGGTAAAGAATCGTATTAAAGGATACAGCCTGCCATACCGCGACAATGACAATCCCAATCCAGGCAAGATCAGGGTTACCAAGGATATTCATGCTAAGGAATTCCCAGCCCATGGCATCGCCGACTCTAGGCAGAACATGGGCAAAAATGAAGTTAAAAATAAAACCAACAATCAATATGCTAAGAATATAAGGCAAGAAGTAGATTGCCCGAAGTGTTTTATGGAATTTAATTTTCGAGTTAAGCCCAATCGCAACGGCAAGGCTTATGATATTTACCAGAATGGTAGAAACAATCGCGAATTTAAATGTGAACAGGTATGCATCACCAGCACGTCCGTCCTTGAATACATTCAAGTAATTTTTTAATCCTACAAAGTTCCAGTCCCCATAACCCTTCCAATCTGTGAAGCTGTAAAAAATCCCCTGCAATGCAGGATAGCTATGAAAAATGAAAAAAAGGATGAAGGCAGGTATGGCAATGACCAGGAAAACATTATTTTTCTTTTTCATGATGACAACTCCTTTTTAGGAAAGCCAGGGATCAAAGGACACCCTGGCTTGTTTGCGGATTAGCGATTTTGAACTTTTTCCCACTCGCTGTCCATTTTTTTCAAGAATTTCTCCTTGTCTTTCTTGATCAAGAATTCTTGTACCAGGTTTTCAGCTCCCATTCCTGCTGGATAATAGTGATCCGGGAAGCTAGTGATCGCACCAGTTTCAAAGTTGCCTTTGATTCCTTCAAATACAGGGTTTTCCTGGTAAACACCTTCGATTGCAGAGAAGGCCTTTTGCTCGTCAATATACTTTTTAGCCGTTTCCTGATTCATCATGAATTCTACAAATTTCATTGCTTCTCCTTTATGCTTTGTATCTTTGCTAACAGTAAGGAGTACGTCCACACCTGATACCAATTTATTTTTTGCCGGGTCGTTTGTGACAGGCATTGGGAATACGCCCAATTCCATGTCAGGATTTGCTTTAAGGATTTCTGGAATTGCCCAGTTACCTTGAAGATAGAATACAGACTTTCCGTTGGCAAAAGCATTGTTACCATCACCGTAGGCTACACCCATATTATCCTTGTGTCCGTATTTCACCAATGTTGCCATCTTATCAGCGACTTCATCATAGCTTTTTACAAATGAAGTTTCTCCTGCATTCTTCTTTTCAGCGAAATCTTCGCCTGCGACATTAGCACCAAGTGAGTTCCAGGCAATCATGCCAGTCCATGCGTCCTTCAATGTAAAGTAAATCGGTGTGTCTCCCGCCGCCTTCACTTTATCAAGGCTTGCGATGAACTCGTCCCAGGTAGTCGGAACTGTTAGTCCATGTTCTTCAAACTTCGCCTTGTTATATATAACAGCATTTGCGTTCGTTGCATATGGCAGACCTAATGTGCCTTTTTCTTCTGGGCCGACAAGACGGTTAATCATATCAATATAAGATGGCTGGACTGACTTTTCCAGTTCTGAACCAGAGAAATCTTCCAATACTCCCGCACGCCCTAATTCACCGTAAGTTGCATTCCCTGCGATGGACATAATATCCGGAAGATCATTTTTAGTAAGGCGTGTCTTCAGGACTGTTTCCGCTTCAGGCGGAGCATCCAGTTTGATCTTGATATCCGGATTTTGCTTTTCGAATTCTTTAATTAATCCCTTATAAGTCTGAATGCTTTCGGATTTATTGGAAAACAGTTCTAATGTTACTTTTCCATCATCTGCTTTGTCTGAAGAGCAGCCTGCCAATAAGGAAGCTCCCATTGCTACTGCCATTATACCTGCTGTCATTTTCTTGAACATGTCTATTCCTCCTAAGTTTTCACGCTATTAACGTAAACGTTTACTTAAATCTCCTGAGAAAAAGAGAGTCATTAAGCTCTCTCTTTTACACTTAATCTTTCAACTACTTTATGAGGCATAATCCGACTTTCCGGAATTTCACCTGATTCTAATATTTTGAATAACATTTGTGCTGATGCTTCTCCCATTTTAACCAGCGGCTGGCCGATTGTTGTAAGCGGCGGGATCGTCATTTCAGCAAGGTTCAGATTATCGAAACCTATCACGGACAGTTCTTCCGGGACTTTTATTCCCAGCTGGTATGCCGCAGATAAAACACCAATGGCAATTTCATCACTGGCCGCAAAAATCGCTGTGACCTCAGGAAATTGTTCTTTCATTTTCCTTAAACCTTCAAGCCCATCATGGAAGCCAAAGCCCTTGCTATTGACGATATTTCTCTCACCGCAAGCAATCCCATGGTCTGCCAAAGCCTTTTGAAAACCATCGATCCTCGGTTTCCCGGCAACGATATCTTCTTTATTCCCGCTGATCATACCGATATCAGTATGTCCTTTATCAATTAAATACTTCGCAGCTGCATAGGCAGCATGAAAGTCATTGACCTTAACATAAGGAACCGGGAATGCATAAGATTCTGTCGATAGGAGAACGATGGGCATTTTTGATTTCATGACATACTGATAATATTCATCCTTCAGTATTTCACTCGCAAAAATGATTCCATCAACCCTTTTTTCGATCAACAGCTGAAGATAGTTCATTGTTTTTTCGCCATTTGATTCAGTATGGCAAACAATGACACTGGAGCCGTTTTCATTCGCCGCCTTCTCGATTCCATCCAGCAAGTCTGTCACCAGCGAGCTGGACAGCTTTGGAAAAAGGACGCCGATCGTATGGGTTCTTTTATTGATTAATCCTCTGGCTACAGCATTGGGCGAGTATCCAAGCTCTTCAATGACCTTCAATACTTTTAGTTTGGTCTTTTCCGAGTAACCAGCCTGGCCATTCAGAATCCTTGAAACTGTTGCTATCGAGACATTGGCCTTCTTGGCAACGTCTTTAATCGTATAAGACATATCCCACCTGCTTTGAACCAAAGATTAATAAAAAAAACGAAAACGTTTACGTAAAGATAATAGCATGTTATGCAAGCCCTTTCAATAGTTATTAAAATAAATATTGAATTTGGTATTTATTTTAATCGGGGGATATTAGTTGCCCGTCTTTAATCTAACATTAGCCATTTCCCTGCATGCTTACTTGCATATAAAAAAAAGCAAAGGATATAGTGATATGCTCCCCTTTAGGTAGACAGATTAAAAATAAAATCTGTTTACTTAATGGGGAGTTTTTATTATGTCAAAAAGGGCCTTTCCACTCCAAGATAAAATTAAGATTATAAAGGC